>CAMWMD010000025.1 GCA_947175265.1 uncultured Porphyromonadaceae bacterium
GGGTGTTCATCCTTGCAGAGTGTAACAATTCCGGACTCAGTCACATCTATCGGAGATTATGCTTTTTATGAGTGTTCATCCTTGCAGAGTGTGACTATTCCGGACTCCGTCACATCAATCGGAGCTTCCGCTTTCGATGGGTGTTCATCCTTGCAGCACGTCACAATACCGGAGTCAGTCACTATAATCGGAGATTATGCTTTCTCCCAGTGTGAGTCTTTGCAGCACGTCACTATACCGGAGTCAGTCACATCTATCGGTCACTGGGCTTTCCCTCAAAATTGTAAAATTATACGAAGCTAAGGAACTATGATAATAATTGAATCTAAACGAAAGAAAATAGAGAATATTCTCAAAAAATATCCCGATGCTGTAATCGCTGATGTTACGAGTAATGCTAAGGATGGACTTGTGAAACTGAGTCCTTTTTATCCGCATGGCGGTATTCCTGTTCCTTTCAGCGAGGGAGTAACTGCCGAATGTGTCGAGGGGATATGGCAAGCATTGAAAGTATTTGAGAATGAAGGGATAGATAGAAAGATGTTCCGAAATAATACTATGAAGAATATCAAGAGGACAGTAAGGACTCATGGTAAAGTTTTGGGCCATCAAAAGGGTGTAAACAGTTCGGAAATATTGGGATATGTCGAAGCAAAGCATCAGATTTATATCCCTGCTTTCAAATGGGTATTGGAAAATAAGGTTTCCAATATAATAGAACGCCTGAAAAATGCGTCTAAAGATAAGACGATCGTCCTTCTCGACTACAATACCTGTTGCGATGTTGACAGTCCGTCAAAACCTCTTTCCCATGCTTATCTCATTAAAGCATACGTTGAGGGTCTATATCCATACGGGCAGAAACCTTCTACCGAACCTGAGTCATTTTCTCCATCCTTACCTTTTATCGATTAAAAACCACTTGAAAAATCTCACACTATGGCAAAGCGAGACAACTATCTTTCCTTTAAGGAATTGATTGATTTTCACAATATCAAGAAACTTTACCATTTCACCGACAGGGAGAATCTCGAATCCATAATAAACAATGGAGGTCTATACTCATGGGCCGACTGTGAATCAAAGGGGGTACAGATTCCTAAACCGGGGGGAGGCGAACTCTCCAAGTCGCTTGACAGGAGAGATAATCTTCAGTATTATGTTCGGGTAAGTTTTACGCCGGAACATCCGATGATGTATGTTGCGATGAACGACGGGCGCATAACAAACCCTGTCATTCTGGAGATTGATCCGGAGGTGATTTACGATTCGGAGACAAAATTTTCTGACCGCAACGCAACCCGTAACGGAGCGAATGTAGGGAGCACATTTGAGGATTTCAAGAAGATACATTTCAATTCTGTAAAGGCAAAGAAGCATTTCGATCTTGATGCAGAAGAACAGCCGTTTTTTCAGGCAGAGGTGCTTGTCAAGAATTTCATTCCTATGGAAAAAATTCTGAATATAGGAAATTTTGGAATCAAGTTACCCAATACGACAAAATCTCTGCAAACAAAAATTCCGTATACGGCACAGATCACGAGATCTACCCCCACAGCTTTTATTTTCTTACTTGACCATTCCGTAAGTATGGGAAGGACAACCACACTGATGGGAGAGAGAATGACGATGGCGGAGGCTGTGGCAAGAATAGTCAACAGACAGATTAACGAACTTGTCTTGAGGTGCATAAAGTCGAATGAGGTGCGCCACTATTTCGATATAGCCGTTATAGGATATGGAAAAGACTCTTACAGTGCCTGGAACGGTAACCTTTCCGGGCGCGATTTCGTGTCGCCGGAAGAATTGCGCGACAATCCATATAAGCGCATAACTGTAAAGGAGGAGAAAAGAACACGTAAAGGGACAGTAATAAAAGAAGTGGAGAAGGTGCAATGGATAGAGGCAACCCATACCGGAAACTCGACTTATTTCCATAAGGGATTTGAGCATGCCAAGAGACTTCTTGATGACTGGATGGAAGCCCACCATGATAAAGATTGCTATCCTCCTACAATTATTCATATTACGGACGGAGAGTATAACGGAGCATCAAAAGATATGGTGCAACAGAAAGCGAATGAACTGAAATCCATGTTTACAAATGATGGGAATGTCATTCTTTTCAATATACATATTACACCAAGCGAAGACAGTATTCTATCCTTCCCGAAGTCAAAGGATGAACTTGTCAATAACCGATATGCACAGGCGTTATTTGATATGTCCAGTATTCTCCCCTTACGCTATAACGAGGAGATATGCAAAGTCAAGTCTACCGACCCGTCGGTACGACATTCTGCGATGGCTGTAAATGCAGATATGTCAACTCTTATAAAATTAATGGATATAGGGACACCAACTAATATAAGTGCATCAAAATGACAAAGACAAGATGTATAACTTTAGGCAAGTTTGAGAAGAATGCCATTAATGAAGATGCTGTCATTGCCCGAAAAAACATGATTGCTGTGTCAGATGGTGCCGGGGGAGGGGGACTTTTTGCAGATAGATGGTCGAAGTATCTTTTGCCGAATCTTCCGGATAGGCCTATAACCTCAGCCGAACAGCTTGACGAGTGGATCGGGATTATATGGGAGGCATATTATAATAAAACCGAAGAGTCAGCAAAGCGTTTGGGAGGAATGGCTCTTGACAAGTTTTATGACGAGGGTTCTTTTGCAACCCTTGCAACCATTTGGAAACTTCCGGATAACTCTTGCCCATGGATAACGTATGGCGACAGTGTGGTTTTCCATTACGACTACGCTACAAAGGTATTAACTCACTCCTTTTCTTCTCTTGTTGATTTCAATAATCCTCCCTATCTCGTAAATTGCAAGGATGAATTAATCCTCAGTGGTTTTAGAAGCGGAGAGTTTAGATTGACTAAAGATTCTTTTGCGTTTGTAGCAAGTGATGCATTAGCACATTATGTGATGATGATGTATGAGGTACCGAGGCAAAATGAATATGATACCGAATTGGATATTGCCATTTCCGCAAACACCAAGAATAGTAATTTGCTAAGGAAGTGTTTGGAACTGCCAACTTTCAGGTTTGAGAAAGAGGTGATTGACAAATTACGCAAAGCTGTCTATGATAAAAGCTATTATAAAAAGTGGCTCAATAATCTTTACCATAAGGGACTGATCGCACTTGACGATTATTCCCTTGCTGTAATGTATAAGTAAGTCAGTTGTCATAAAATATAAATACTTAAATATTTAGGTCCTTTATAATAACTCCTTCAACTTACCCTATATGAAACCATATATCTGTCTGATAATAATTGTATTATTTTCTATGACACCTATACCGAAAGAAGAAGCTTACGGTATTGACGTCAGTCATCATAATGGAAAAATTGACTGGGAAAAAGTTAAGAGACACCATAATCCTTTGTTCGTATATATAAAAGCGACTGAAGGGTCTACTTATGTAGATCCTCAATATGAAAACAATATCACCAGGGCTTCGAAGGCGGGTTTCTTATTCGGAAGTTATCATTTTTTCAGAATGACAAGTTCCGCTCATTCTCAATTTGAAAATTTCAGACAAACAGTGGATGTAAAGAAACAAAAATGCATTCCGATGGTAGATGTAGAGCGAGCTGATAATCATTCTCCAAAAGAACTTCAAGATAGTCTGAATGTGTTTATTTCCCTTGTAAAAAATCATTTTGGCCAAGCACCGATGATTTATGCCACTAATCGTTCGTATAATGAATTATTAGGTAAGGACTATAATAAATATCATTTATATATAGGAAGATATGGAGATTCTGCCCCCGTTATTCCCGGAAAAGGCACTTATTCAATCTGGCAATATACTGAGAAAGGATCTCTCAAAGGAATATCTAAACCGGTTGACAAGGCTCGTTTTAACAAAAAGTATTCGATTGCAAACATCCTATTATCTAAATAAGCAATTGTACAACCGTCCGCGATAGCGTATTGAAGCCTGTCTGTAATAGTTGTAACTTTGCCGTAAAAATTCAATTATGGAAAGAGTTAAACTATACAGGCAGGTATTTAGATCCTATAAGGCTCTCTACGCACGCGGTCAACAACCAAGTTCGTTTTCAGCGTACTGTAGAGAGCATGGAGTCGAACAAAATCAAATGCGTCAGATATTGAAAGATGAATTCCAGAATATCAGGACATTGCCCGGATACCGAAACATAGGTCATATCTGTTCGGATATCTACGAAGATTTCAAGCAAAAATGTGCCTCTGGCAAACAACCGGGCACTTTCGCAGAGTTTTATCGTAGTCGAGGCATTACATGGGAACAGATGCATGGCTATCTTAAACGAAATAAGCTTAAGGTGGTCGGTTTGCCTGGATATGCAATGCTCACAGGAGGCAGCAATTTGAAATATCATGAAGTCCCCTTCGAGAATGTGATCTTCAAGGAGGCCGGCTTTCTTCCGGCTGACGGGGGCAATGTGATAACGGTAAAGGTCGACGGACATGTTGCTGTCAGTTTTCCGGCCGATACTGACATAGCTGTCATTGCGAGGTTCGTCAGAAAAATGGGGAAGGAGGCTGGCGATGTGGGGGGCTTGAGCAGGGGCTGCGCCTGTGGGTGTGCCAGCAGCCGGTATCGATGCGCTACGGCATACGCGTTCTGACCCAGATGGTGTGGTCGTGGAAGGGACACTCTCCGGCCTCGGGTGACGTGTATGTGTTTTTCTCAAAAGACCGCAGGACTATGAAGGCATTGAAATGGGACGGTGACGGATTTCTGATGTACACAAAAAGGCTGTCGCAAGGCCGTTTCCGGGAGTTGCTGAAAAATGGCGATGACGGTGTCCGTAGGCTTCAATGGGACGATTTCTATATGCTGATGAGGGGGCTGACGCCTGTGAAGGTAACGGTTGAGAATCGCTTCAGAATGGCCGAAAAATAGAATGTAATAATTTACTAATCAGATAAATAAATGGTATAAGAAGTTGCGTATGTCGGATATTTTCCGTAACTTTACACCATGAAAAAGAACGAGTTGATAGAGTTTTTGCAGTGCCAGAATGAGTTCCTTCAGGGACGGCTCAACGAGGCGTTGGCCTCTGTCAACTCGCTTACTTTAGCCAACGAAAAACTGGTGGCGACAGTCGATGAACTGCGCAATCAGATCGCCTCGCTGGAAGATGTCATAAAGTGTAAAGGTGCAGAACTGCGCAAAGAGAAAGCCGCCCGTCAGGCCGTGCAGCGTCTGCAAGGCTCGCCGTCAGAGCGTCAGGCGAAAACGGTGCCGACTCCTGCCACGCCGCTGCTCAACTCGCAGTACACCTCTTCCTTTATATCCGGACTCGCCGAGCTGCGCTACCTTCATTGCATGCCCCTTGAGAACGCAGTCGAATACTTCCGTGCCCACGGCTTCGACCTTGACAAAGGCACCGCACATAAACTTGTAAGCAAGGTAAAGGTGCAACTCGAAAATATGTATAAGGCACTTGCAAAGGCCATTGTGGAGGAGAATTATATCTGCGGTGACGAAACCTATCAGAAAGTTCGTCTGAAGGTGGCCACGAAGTCGGGCAAGAACATCAAGAAAGGTTACATCTGGGTGTTCGTCGGCATGACAACCGGACTTGTATACTTCTTCTATGACGACGGTTCCCGGTCGGCCGAAGTCTTCCAGCAGCACATCAAAGGCTTCAACGGGGCCTTCCAGTGCGACTATTACTCGGGATACCGGCATATCGGAATCGGTGAGATGGGCGGGATAAAACGCTTGCCGTGCCTGCAACACATCAAGCGGAAATTCCTTAACATCAAGGACAATCCACAGGCACAGGAAATAGCAAAACTCTTCGGACTCCTTTACCACTTCGAGTATAAGCACCGCATAGGCAAAGAGGGATGGACGGCAGAAAAGCACATCGGGTGGCGGCAGCGATACTCAAAAGTGATGCTCGAGAAAATCCACATGAGGCTGATTGCCGTCAAAGCCCGTATCGGCGTACCGCCGGATGACCCGCTGCTTGCCGCCACCGAACATGCGCTACGGCAATGGGACGAAATACCGCATATCTTTGCCTCGCCCACCTAAAAACTCGACAACAACGAGGTCAAGCGCATCAACCGCTACATATCCCTGACCCGTCGCCGGCTGACAATCGGCTCCTACCCCGGAGCCGAGGCTGCCGCACTCTACCACTCCCTTGCGATCACCTGCCACAGATGCGGCGTCAACGTCTTCGACTACTTCTGCGACATCATCGACCGATGTGCCGCATGGCCTCCCAACACCCCAATCGAAAAATACCGCGACCTGCTTCCCGACCGCTGGAAACCCTCACAAAAATAGCCGCCCAGAGTTTGGGCGGCTATCTTTTTTTAGCTCTTACCTGCCATCGCGGACGGTTGTACATAAGTGCTTATTCGGGGTATTCTTGATTTCGCTTAGAAAGGATTATCGCTTAGTGGACTTGGATATCCTTCGGATATTTTATTGCCAGGGCTGAAGGGTGAAGCCTACAACGAAGGCCGCTTTCTGCGTCGAGGGATTTGTGTTTATCGAAGCGTAGATCGGTATTGCAAATGAATCCGTAATCTTGATATCGTATGATGCCGAAAGGGATGCATTGATTATGGCGAAGCGATGGGCCTCTGCATAAAAGGAAGTGGCATACGGACAAGCACCCAATGTGGCACACCATGACAGTTTACCCAATTTGAAGGGTGCCGCAATCTCAAAATATGATGAGTAGGCTCGTTTCCCTTTATTGTTGACACCGTCATTTCCGGCAAAATTTGTAAACCAGTTTATTGAAACCGGACCGAAATCATAACCGACATTAGCCTCAAACACATGGGACGTATCGGAAGACTTATAAGCGAAATATTTCGGATTGGGAGTGTTGAACCAATAATCGGTAATCCCTACATTAAATCCTCCAATAGTGTAGGCAAGAGTAAGGTCGAATTCCTTGGTATCCTCAGAGTTTGAGATACCTACATTACCCCAGGCTGACAGAGACAGACCTTTCCAGGAGATTCCAAGAGTAGGCTGAACTGAAACATCGCCCAGATCCTGTCCACGCCAGATATATTGACTCACGAAGTCGGCTTTTATCTCACCCTCAACCTTGTCCTCATCTTCCGCATAAGCGTTTACACTCCCAAGGAGAACCACAGACATCAGAAATAAAAAGTAATTGAACTTTGACATAATGATAAGTTATTAAGAATTAATAATAGAAGTTTAGTTATAGCATGACTCACCGTGTTCGTAAACGTCAAGACCCTCTTCTTCCTCACGTCTTCCACAACGAAGGCCGAATGTCTTGTTGATTACCGTAAACAGAATGAAACCATCGACAAAAGCGTATGCCACTATTGCAAAGGAACCCAAAGTCTGAATACCCAATGATACCCCCACATCCTCGAAAGCGAAAACTGCCGGAAGGATAGTACCGATCAATCCGCCTACACCATGCACGCTCACTGCGCCAACAGGATCATCAATCTTGAGGGTCTTATCCAAGAAATGCACCCCTCTGATTGGCGCGCTCTACAGAGGTAGGCACAGGAAATCGTTTTTTACCTTTTTGCCTAAAATTGAAAAGAGGCTAATTTCCCTTAGGGAAACCAGCCTCTATATGTATCTTTAGCCTGTCGTACTTCAAAACATCACTGCCGGACTGGTGCGACGGTGAAACACAAACAAGCGAACCTGAACATTGTCCAAGTTCTGCTGCAGAAATTGCTGCCGGGCGATATGTTTCATCATTTTTGTCATACGTTTCATCGATTACGCCGCAAAATTATATATAAATTTCAATATTGACAATTTTTTTATAAAAATTTTCTAAAAATGTTTACTTTTCGTTATTCAACAGCATTAATCTCCAATTCCTCTAATTTTTGGCTCCAGTCTCACTCTGCATTATCTTTTATTCCGGCAAATCCTTGTTGGAATAATTCTCAATTACTCTACGGAACGCAAGAGGGAGAATGCGTCTTCCCTTCCGGCAACGGCTTTTGCCGCCACGTGCGCATCACTGTCGACAGCAAGAGGGAGACCCGCATTCCTCAATTTATCCCACCATTTCACGGCAGGATAAAACCTGTCTCGGTCTGCGTAAGCCTTGGTATTTATCTCCACCACTACCCCGGCAGTCATCGCATGGCTTACCACATCATCTACCAACGACTCATACCATCCCTGATGCTCTATCTCCGGCTCTGCCTGAGAAGCGTTACCGGCAATCTTGTCGAAATGGCCCAAAATATCAAACCCACCTCTCTCAAGCATCATCAGCACCTGCTCGAAATATTTCTCCACAACATAACGCAGGTCACCTTTATACCCATCCTTAAGATAACCTGAAAATCTCTCAAAACGGCCATCGCAATCAAGCAACACTCCATCTTGATTCGGGACAAAATGCACAGAGCCTATTCGATAGTCAAGTGGTTGATTCTGGAAATAGTCAATATGAGGGCCCCAATCAGGGCCGAGCCAATCTATCTCCATAGAGGTATAGATGTTCATTTCCGGCGAGTGAAGCCCACGCAGACGGTCGCATTCCTCATAAAATTCCTCTACCCTCTCCTTGTCCATATTGCAGGGTGACGCGATTGGCACCGGGCTATGAGGCGTGAAACCGAGGTGTATCAACCCGGCCTCCCTTGAGGCTGACGCGATTGACTCCATAGAATCACGCCCATCGCAAAACTGCGTATGGGCGTGAAAATTATATCGGTCTGTTGTCGTCACTATCTTTGCTAAATCTGTCGGCATCTTACTTCGGAACATTAATTCTTACTTTTCTCAAGGCGGTAGACATCGCTGCGAAGTTTCCTGAGTTCAGCACGCAAACGGTCGCCATCCCTCTCCAACTTCAGAATATCCTCCTTCACATTATCCGCCCTGTTCACGGGATAGCGTTCCCGCAAAGCCTTCAGCTCCTCCTGCATTGAAGCAAGTTTCTTCTCTCCTGAAAGATACTCTTCCATCTTCAGCCGCGCCTCCACACTGTTAAAGTCAGAAAGGTCGTTATAATATCTTCCTCCCGGCATAGGGAAACGGAACGAACCTTTTTGGCCTTCATTGTCTTCGCTGCCAAGTTCGGAAATCTTGCCCAACAATTCTTCATAACGGCTCTTGTCGGCCGGATTCCATGTACTGCGGTAATTGTCGAGACGGGCTTTCTCGAGTATGTCGTCATCATCATCACTGTCATAATTCTTCCTCAGATCATTGACAGCATACACATAGAGCGTCACCTTGTCGCCGAGCAGGTTGCGGTCGGTGGCCCACCAACCCACACCCAACTCCTCATCTATTGCGAGAAGGAAATCATCATGAGGCGAATTAAAAGGCATTCCCACATTCTGAGGCTGAAGATACTCTCCGGTCTGGGCATCACGGCTCACTACGAATATATCGTATCCTCCCATCGATTCGTCGCCGGTGGCTGCATAATATAGAGTCACTCCGTCAGGCATCATGAAGGGATAGTCAGAATAACCACCCTTATGCAGGAAAGACGGTACAGCCGTAGGTTCCTGCCAAGTTCCGTCAGTAAGTCGCGTTGACTCCACAATCCTGATGTTCCCCACGTTATCAGGTTCGCCCCACATCATGAAATCACCACCCTCATTCACGAAAGCCATCTCCACGCCGCTCCTGTGCTTTTCCAAGGTGAGTTCATGCCCGGGGATGAAACTGCCCGCTGATGGCGAGAGTTTGTAATACTTGAAGAAATCATCCGCCGGCACCGCTATGGAATCTATTATCGCAATCCGCTCTACCCTCTCGAGGGAATTTTCAGCGATGGAGAGTTGGTTCTCAAGCCTCTCTACCGTCTCACCCACCACCTGGCCGGAACGCTCCCGATGCCTCTTGAACTCTCCGTAAAGGGAAGTAGCCTTGTCGAAATCATAGTTGAGGAAAGCGAGGCGTCCGAGATAAAGATTGGCAGCCCCATTCCCCTTCGCCTTTGCGGAAAGGAGCAATTTCTCCGCCTCCGGGTAGTCGCCCGTTTCAAACTTGCATGCTCCGAGAAGGTAAGCGTATTGTGCCGTGGAAGTCACCTTCGGATTCTCACGGGCAGCCCGGGCAAGTGTCTCTTCAGCTTTCCACCAGTCGCCTTGGCTCACTTCTGAGCGTGCCTGGTCAAGAAGGTCGGCATTTGCAGACAGGGCGAATATGCCCGATATCATGAGAGTAAATAGTCTGTTCACTTTTTTCGTAATGTTTGATGTTTACGGTATGAAAACCAATATGCGCCGAAATGCGCCTCATCATCCCGTCTTATTGCGACAAAATTACAGATTTTAGCCGGAATTACAAACTTTAACAAAAGAGGAGAGGTGATTTTGTAAGGATTTTTAAACTTTTTTTACTAACTTTGCCCCGTAATGCATTTGAAAATAACTAAACTTATATAAAATTCCAGATTTTATGAGCCTAAATATCATTGTACTCGCCAAGCAAGTACCTGATACCCGTAACGTAGGGAAGGATGCCATGAAAGCTGACGGCACCATCAACCGTGCTGTGCTTCCGGCCATCTTCAATCCCGAAGACCTCAACGCTCTCGAGCAGGCGCTCAAACTCAAGGAGCAGCATCCGGGAAGCAAGGTGACAGTCCTCACCATGGGTCCTGCCCGTGCTGCCGAGATTGTACGCGAAGGCATGTTCCGCGGCGCAGACGGTGGCATCGTTCTCTCCGACCGTGCTTTCGCCGGTTCAGACACACTCGCCACATCCTACGCACTCAGTGCGGCTGTCCGCAAAATCGGCGACTATGACATAATCATCGGAGGCCGCCAGGCCATTGACGGCGACACCGCACAGGTTGGCCCTCAGATCGCTGAAAAACTTGGAATACCCCAGATAACCTACGCTGAGGATATCATCAGCGTGGAGGATGGCGTCGTGACTGTGAAACGCCGCATCGAGAGTGGCGTGGAGACTGTAAAGGCAAAACTTCCCCTCGTAGTCACCGTAAACGGCTCCGCTCCCGACTGCCGTCCGCGCAATGCAAAGGCCGTGCAGAAATACAAATATGCTGCCGTTCCTTCAGAAGTGGCTGCTGACGAGGCTAAAAAGGAATTTATCGAGAAACGTCCTTACCTCTCTATCGGCGAATGGAACGCTTCGACTGTTGACGCAGACCTCGCTCAGTGCGGTCTCGCAGGTTCGCCCACTAAGGTGAAAAGCATCGAGAACGTCGTGTTCACCGCAAAAGAGGCTCGCCGCATCGAAAACAACGACGAAGAACTTGAAGGCCTCATCAAAGACCTCATCGCCAACCACACCATAGGTTGATTTCATCAAATTAACGAAAACATCTGATTCAAAATGGCAGACAAAAATAACCTCATCGTCTATTGCGAATATGAAGACGGCAAAGTGGCTGACGTCAGCCTCGAGCTGCTCACAAAAGGCCGCCAACTTGCCGACAAACTTGGCATTAAGCTCGAAGCGGTAGTGGCCGGCGACAACCTCAAGGACATTGAGAAGCAGATACTCCCTTACGGCGTAGACACTGTCTACAAGTTTGAGGATTCACGCCTCTATCCATATACCTCCCTCCCCCACTCCTCGATCCTCATCAACCTTTTCAAGGAGATAGAGCCCCGTATCGCATTCATGGGTGCTACTTCAATAGGGCGTGACCTTGGCCCGCGTGTCTCCTCAGCCTTGCACAGCGGCCTCACTGCTGACTGCACATCTCTTGAAATCGGTGACTATACCGATGCCAAGACAGGCAAAGAGTATAAGGACCTTCTCTATCAGATACGTCCTGCCTTCGGCGGCAATATCGTAGCTACTATCGTGAACCCCGACTGTCGCCCCCAGATGGCTACCGTGCGTGAGGGTGTGATGAAAAAGGAGGTCAGGGATTCCAACTACAGCGGCGAGGTGATCACTAAAGAGGTCAACAAATATACCCGTCCTGAAGATTTCGTTGTCGATATCATCGACCGCCATGTGGAAAAATCGAAGGTGAACCTGAAAGGGAGCCCCATCATCGTTGCCGGTGGTTACGGTGTAGGAAGCAAAGAGAATTTCGAACTTCTCCAGCAGCTCGCCGATACTCTCGGTGCGGAAGTAGGCGCAAGCCGTGCAGCAGTTGATGCCGGATGGTGCGACCACGACCGTCAGATTGGCCAGACAGGTGTCACTGTTCGTCCGAAACTCTATATCGCCTGCGGTATCTCAGGCCAGATCCAGCATATCGCCGGTATGCAGGATTCATCCATCATCATCTCTGTGAATTCCGACCCGGATGCGCCCATCAACACAATCGCTGACTACGTTATCACCGGTAAGATTGAGGATGTGCTCCCGAAACTCATCAAATACTATAAAAAGAATTCTAAATAATGGCTAATTTCTATAATGACAATGAGGCTCTGAAACACTATCTTTCTCATCCCCTGATGAAGAAGATCGTGGAGCTCAAGGAGAGAAACTTCGCCGACGCTGATAAATACGACTACGCTCCCCAGGATTTTGATGATGCCGTCGACAGTTATGACCGCGTCCTTGAAATCGTAGGCGACATCTGTGCAAACGTCATCGCTGAGAATGCCGAGGAGGTCGACCACACAGGTCCGCAGGTAGTCAACAACCGTGTGAAATACGCTCCTGCTACCGAACGCAATCTTGAGGCTTGCCGCAAGGCAGGACTCATGGGTATGTCGATGCCGCGCCGTCTCGGTGGACTGAATTTCCCGATTACTCCCTACATAATGGCTGCCGATATGGTGAGCCGTGCTGATGCGGGTTTCGAGAACCTCTGGGGCCTTCAGGATTGTGCCGAGACCATTTATGAGTTCGCAAGCGAGGAACAGAAACAGAAATATATCCCCCGCGTTTGTCAGGGTGAGACAATGTCTATGGACCTCACAGAGCCTGACGCCGGTTCTGACCTGCAGTCTGTGATGCTCAAGGCTACTAAGAAAGAGGACGGCTCTTACGTGCTTAACGGCGTAAAGCGTTTCATCACTAACGGTGACTCCGACATTCACCTTGTTCTTGCACGTTCTGAAGAGGGTTCGAAGGACGGCCGCGGCCTTTCAATGTTCATCTACGACAAGCGTAACGGAGGAGTAAACGTTCGACGCATTGAGAATAAGATGGGTATCAAGGGGAGTCCTACCTGCGAACTTGTTTATAAGGATGCCCCTGCCGAACTCGTAGGAAGCACACGTCTGGGTCTTATCAAATACGTAATGGCACTCATGAACGGTGCCCGCCTCGGCATTGCTGCCCAGTCTGTAGGTATCAGTGAGGCTGCCTACCGTGAGGCTCTTCAGTATGCCAAGGAGCGTCAGCAGTTCGGCAAGCCTATCATCAACTTCCCGGCCGTAGCTGAGATTCTCTCTCTCATGAAGGCTAAACTTGATGCTTCGCGTGCCCTTCTTTACGCTTGCTCACGCTTCGTGGATATCTATAAGATTTATGATGATATCGCAAAAGAGCGTCCCCTTACCGTGGAAGAGAAGAAGGAACAGAAATACTACAGCCGTCTCGCTGATGCCTTCACTCCTCTCGCAAAGGGTATGACTTCCGAATATTGCAACCAGAATACATACGACTGTATCCAGATACATGGCGGTTCAGGCTTCATGAAGGATTATGCTTGCGAACGCCTTTATCGCGACGCGAGAATCACTTCAATCTATGAAGGCACCACTCAACTTCAGGTCGTGGCAGCGATCCGCCACGTCACCACCGGCACATATCTCAACAAGATCCGTGAGTTTGAGGCTCAGGAGCTGAAACCGGAATTTGAGGCAGTCAAGAATACCCTCGTCTTCATGACCCAGCAGTATGCTGACGCTGTGCAGGCCGTAATGGGTGTCGATGATTCCAAATATCACGATTTCATGGCCCGTCGCCTCGTGGAGATGGCCGGACATATCATCATGGGCTATCTTCTTCTTGACGATGCCCAGAGAAATGAGGAATTCAACAAATCCCTCGTCGTTTATGTCAAGTACGGTGAGGCTGAGGTAGCGCGTCATGCCTCTTTCATCGGCAACTTCAGGCCTGAGCAGATTGAGGATTATCTTTATACAAACGCTTAAAACTGCGCATTTAAATTTTGGGGGCGGTGAGGTGTGAATCTCATCGCCCCTCCTCTTTAATTTGCTAACAAGACTATGACTCTCGCCCTTTCTCTTGAGAATTTCCGTATCCTGCTTCAGGATACCTTCACCTTTCCGGGAGGTGGAATCCTCACA
This sequence comes from uncultured Porphyromonadaceae bacterium, assembly GCA_947175265.1. Classification (GTDB taxonomy): domain Bacteria; phylum Bacteroidota; class Bacteroidia; order Bacteroidales; family Muribaculaceae; genus Lepagella. The sequence goes on from CAMWMD010000025.1 coordinate 14,217, forward strand.
ACGCTTATACTCCTCCTCACAATCACGGTGTCGGCAATCGCCGGATATTATGTGGCTCTCACTATCCTTAAGGGTATCGCATGGGCCGTGGAATGGACCGATACAGATTGGGATGACGACCTGATAAATGAGAAGTTCAGGCGCGCCTTGTCGCAACTGTCGCCTGCCGTCATTGTCGCATGGATGCTCCCCCGCTGTTTCGACGAGTATAATTTCCTGGCATCCACAATCAACATTCTTACCTCCTTCTACATAATTGCCGTCTCCTGCCGTGCCCTGAACACTCTTGTCGACAACCTCTTCGAGGCTTTCGCAAAAAGAGACCGCCTCAGTACCTACGCCATAAAGGGTATCTTCCAGATGACCAAGCTTATCATAATCGGAATAGGAATCATCATAGCACTCAGTCTTCTGGTAGGGAAGACACCCGTGGCCATACTGACCACCCTGGGTGCCTCAGCGGCAATCCTGATGTTGGTGTTCAAGGATACTGTGTTAGGACTCGTAGCCAGCATTCAACTCACGGCCAACAGTATGGTCAGGAAAGGGGACTGGATAAAGGCCGACAAGCATAAAGCCAATGGTGAGGTTATTGATATCTCCCTCACCACGGTAAAAATCAAGAACTGGGATAATTCGGTGACTACCGTGCCACCCTACTCCCTTGTCTCCGATTCCTTCCAGAATTATCAGGCCATGCGCGATGATCATGCGAGGCGGGTGATGAGGCCCATTTTTGTCGATGCGTCAAGCGTCAGATTCCTCAATGAGGAGGAATTGGGAATACTTCGTGAGAAGGGATGGCTGAAGGGTATCGATGAGAAGGATGCCGACATGATGGTCAACCTCCGTTTGTTCCGCAATTATCTTGAGAATTTTCTTGAAGAGAGACCTGAAGTGCGTACCGATATGACTTTCATGGTAAGGCAACTTGACCCGACACCCTCCGGGTTGCCGCTTGAGATTTATTTCTACACGTCGGAGACACGTTGGAAACCGTTCGAGCATATTCAAAGCGATATTTTCGACCATATCTACGCTGTGGTCGGTTTCTTCGGTATCAAGATATTCCAGACACCTGCCGGAACAGACCTGCAACATCTCAGGATTGATAAATAAAAGATCTGCCGCTTGAGATAATTGCAAGACAGACGATAATTGCAAGACAAAAGGCCATGAAATCATACGGATATGCTTCCGATGATTTCATGGCCTTGTTATTTCCTAAGTTTTATCGTCAGAATAATCCTAACGGGTGGATTACCATTCAGGATTTACGTCGCCTCGTCCGTCAAGGAGTTTGAAGAGTTGGTCGGCCGCGCACTTGGTCTCCACTTTTCTCACTACATCGGTCACAGTGCCGTCAGGGTTACAAACGAAAGTGGTCCTCACTATACCCATATATTCCCTTCCGGCCATCTTTTTCAATTGCCATACACCGGCAGCCTGACAAAGTGTTGTATCCGTGTCTGCTACCAGAGGGAAGGGAAGATTCTGCTTCTCGGCAAATCTCTTATGGCTTGCCTCCGAATCCTTGCTTACGCCTATCACCTGATAACCCATCTTCTGAAAGGTCTCATAGTTGTCGCGGAAACTCACAGCCTCGGCCGTGCAACCGGGAGTACTATCTTTCGGATAGAAGTATATTATGAATTTCTTGCATGAGAAGTCAGAAAGCCTCACCTCTTTTCCATTGCTGTCTTTCCCGAGAAGGTCGGGCATCTTATCGCCGATATTCATTACTATTGATTTTTGGGTTTATACTGAAATCTGTTAAAAAGAAGCCGGAGACGCCGAAAAGTATCGGTGACTCCGGCTTCAATATGTAAACGCCGAAATTGTCAGTCAAGTTTAAGGACAGCGAGAAAAGCCTTCTGAGGCACCTCCACAGAACCGATCTGCTTCATCCTCTTCTTACCGGCTTTCTGCTTCTCAAGAAGTTTTCTCTTTCGGGAGATATCGCCGCCATAACACTTTGCGGTCACATCCTTTCTCACCGCCTTTATCGTCTCTCTGGCGATAATCTTTGCTCCTATAGCCGCCTGAATAGCAATGTCAAACTGCTGACGCGGAATCAACTCCTTCAATTTCTCGCACATGCGCCGCCCGAATCTCACGGCGTTGTCAGCATGTGTAAGTGTAGACAAGGCATCCACGCTCTCCCCGTTGAGAAGGATATCAAGTTTCACAAGTTTCGACTCCCTGAAATCATGAAGGTGATAATCGAAAGAGGCGTAACCCTTGGATATTGACTTCAGTTTATCATAAAAATCTATCACAATCTCCCCTAAAGGCATATCGAAAGTGATCTCCATACGGTTGCCGGAAATATATTCCTGCTTCACGAGTTCCCCCCTTTTGCTGAGGCACAGAGTCATGATAGGGCCAATATAGTCGGCAGCGGTTATGATGGTTGCTCTGATATATGGCTCCTCGATATGATCGATGAGAGTTGCCTCCGGCAATCCGGAAGGATTATGCACCTCCGTGACGTTACCCTTCTTATCATAGACCTTATAAGAAACGTTCGGCACCGTGGTGATGACATCCATATCGAATTCCCTTCCGAGACGTTCCTGAATTATTTCCATGTGGAGAAGACCGAGGAAACCGCATCTGAAACCGAAACCGAGAGCCGCCGATGACTCAGGCTGAAATGTCAGGGAGGCATCGTTGAGTTGGAGTTTCTCAAGCGAAGCCCTGAGATTCTCGAAATCCTCCGTCTCAATCGGATAAACACCGGCGAACACCATCGGCTTCACCTCCTCGAAACCGTCTATTGCCTTGTCGCAAGGTCGCTCCACGTGAGTTATAGTGTCGCCGACCTTTACCTCCTTGGAGGTCTTTATGCCGGAAATGATATACCCCACATTACCGGCCGACAACTCCTTACGGGGCGACATATCAAGTTTGAGCACCCCTATCTCATCGGCATGATACTCCTTGCCTGTGGAGACGAACTTAACGAAATCGCCAGTACGGAGAGTGCCGTTCACTATCTTGAAGTAAGCGATGATACCTCTGAACGGATTGAATACGGAATCGAATATCAGGGCCTGGAGAGGAGCCTCCGGATCCCCTTCGGGAGCTGGGATGCGTTCCACAATAGCCTTCAAAACCTCATCTATACCCATTCCGGTTTTTCCGCTTGCCCTTATCACATCTTCCGGGTCGCAGCCGAGGAGGTCGCATATCTGATCCTCCACCTCATCGGGCTTCGCGCTCTCAAGGTCGCATTTATTGATTACCGGGATAATCTCAAGGTCGTTGTCTATGGCCATATAGAGGTTGGAGATGGTCTGTGCCTGGATTCCCTGGGAGGCATCCACGATAAGCAACGCACCTTCACAAGCGGCGATCGAGCGCGAGACCTCGTAAGAGAAATCCACATGTCCCGGGGTGTCGATCAAGTTGAGCACATACTTCTCACCGTTAAGTTCGTAATCCATCTGGATGGCATGACTCTTGATAGTGATACCTCTCTCACGCTCAAGGTCCATGTCATCAAGCACCTGGGCCTCCATATCCTTGGCCGCCACAGTATTTGTTCGCTCAAGCAGGCGATCGGCAAGAGTGGATTTGCCATGGTCGATATGAGCGATTATACAGAAATTTCGGATATTCTTCATCTTATTACAATTTCAACTGCAAAAATAATCATTTTTCATGAGAAATCAGGTATTAAAAAAATTTTCACCCTCTCATGCAGTATTTTCACTATTTTTACGTCTATTAATAAAAAGGATTTCTTTTACCAACCCCTCATTTTATGAAACTCAAATCAATCAAAGCATTACTTTCCCTTGCAGTCGCCATGATTTTATTCACCGGCTGCTCTTCGGATGACGAGCCGTCAGCCTCCATAGATATTAACCTCATGGAATCGCTGACAAGAGGCACCGCCTCCATAACATATAGTTTGGAATCCTGGGAAATGTATGATAAAAAAGACCTTCCCGATGCTTCTTGGGAAAAAATTGATCTTTCTGATTATGTGGGAATCTCCTGTCCTGCCCCCTCAAGGATTATCGTGCACGATGGAAAGACATGGTCGCCCCTTGAACTTTTTGATCTTTCACGTGGGTGGCATCCACTTTATTTTCCGTGGCTGGCTTATCAGGTTCACAAAGGCGCTAATATAACACCCTACGTGACGCGCCCTTTCTTTTTCGATGCAAATGAGGGCAAACTTACCCTTAACGGAAAGACTTACGAGGTGAAGAGCGCAAATGACAATTCATTAGTTCTCATCCACTACAGTGAATACTATTCAAATGTGGATGGAACCTTCAAATCCGTAGTTACGTTTAAGAAAACAAAAACCGAAACCGCCGCACTTTCCGACAATCCTTTCTTTGCCAGCGAGAAAGAGGCTAAACTTGGGATAATAGAGATAATAAGGAATGAGTTAGGCAATCTTTTCGACATAAACCAATACCTTGAGCCGAACATTAGTTTTCCGAATCCCATCGTGAACCTTGACAGAATCGAGGAGTTTATCAACGAGGATAAAGATTGGGATATACTCGAACAAGATATTTTCCTTCCCAAGGAACAGCAATAATAAAGGCCATAATACAAGAAAAGAGCAATGAATAATAAAAATTCAGCCACATAGGTAATGATGTGGCTGAATTTTTATTTGATAATTTCTCAATTTACGCTTGATAATTTCTCAATCTTTACTTTACAATATATCAGTTTCTGCTTGACGACATATCAGATATATGTTTTCGCCAATTCCTCAACAGCCTTTTCGTTCACTTTGAGTTTTCCATCCTTATCCTTTACGACATAGTCTTTCATCGCATAGAAATCAGGATTCTGAGTGGCTTGCCAATCTGTGGCGTCTTCTGTCTCATCACCTTGTGCCGCAGTCTCCTCCTCAATAGCCTCGACATTGTCGGCTATACCTTCGAGTTCATCCCTGCCGTTAATGGCCACAACATCGAATGTAGCCGGATTAATCCTCAGCTGAGGGTTGGCATCGAAATAGTCAGGAGCATCCACATATAGAGTCACGGCGTGGGTTATCGCCTTTATAAAGTCTTCGCGTGTCATATTTTTCCTTTTATAATAAGTTGAATTTCTAATTTTAGAACAAGCGACCCTCCCTATTGGTTTAGTTTACCGAACTTCGTCCCTCAAGTCCGATATTGGCGGCATACATTCTCCTATTTTGAGCCCAAGCCGATTTTGAGCCCAAGCCAACGACCGGCACATCCGGCTCTATAATTAACTCACCCTAATCTTTCATTAATTCAGCCGGCCCTATCAGTAAAAAGAGTTTCCCGGGAAGGGGTTTTGCTGCGGAATCGCTCCGGGGGTGGAACGTGTTGCAGGATATGGTGGATTTTATAACTAACTTATAAACAATAGATAACGGAGTAATTTAAGGGTAAAAACACCTCAAAAATCTGTCAAAATCGTTCCGTTCCAAAAAATAAAAAAATGCGAAAAATTCAAATTCGCCATTAGATCAGGGATATTTGGGGATTATTTGAAAGAATCATAAGTAATATTCGCCTAAGTTTGAATCGCAAAGAAAGTAATAGGGATTGAGAAGGCCATCATATTCTACAATAGCACCAGAATCTCTACAATAACAAAAGAGTTTCTACAATAACATCAGAATCTTAATGAAAGAGCAGCGACTATATCAGCATACCTTTAATATGAACATACAAAGATTGTCCGCCACAGCACATACTTCACTCTTCATTTACTGAACTATTAGGTCTGTTTGGCTCATCAACTTAGAGAATGTCTGTATCTCAACGAACCTGATAAGGGGAAGAAATATTCAAAATCCTTAGGATGCCACCAACAGGAAACTATCCACGAGCGCAATCATGGATCGACCCAATCCGATATTGGAGCATATGCTTCCATTGTACTATATTCAATCGTCGAAACCGCAAACGTCACGTAAACCTACCTACAAAGCACACTCGCAATTTTATAAGTGCCGACTATCTCGGTGTGTTCCCTGAATAGTTAGGGAATTTAATTAGATATATAGAAGTTACATAAGTTATCCTTTAAATACCGAACTTCTATGAAAAGCCATATACTTTTTACGTTCATCATCAAGTGGTAACATCTGAACAAACTGGCCATCAACTATACCAAGCCTCCTTTTATTTGCCGGAGAAATCCAATTTGATAAGATGATTTTCCTATCTTCTGTGAAGGTCATAAATCCGCGGTCAAAAAGCTTGTCGTAAAGAGGCGACAATATAAAGCCATTCTTTGGGTCCAACTTTTCGGCATCCGTAGCTACAGCCCACGGCTTGATATGACTTGCAATGAGAAGTCGTTCATCATTAATCATAGTTATAGGACAGAACGGACATTCAGCCAATAACTTCTCGCGATACTCGCCTTGACCCTGACGGGCATATCTAATTGCTTTATCTCGAGAAGATTCTTTGGGTTGTCGAATTGAGTCAACTTCTTTACCTTTTTTCCCATAAGTAAAAACAAGAGCATCTTTTTTATCCGATATTGCCTCGAAGTCTGCAAAAAGTTTCCAGTAATAAACTGTTGATCCTTTTGGGTCTTTAAGCTGCATTACAGAAATATATGAAACAAGTGGAAGTGATATTTCACGAATGAGTTGATAACCGAAATCTTTTGAATTTACATACCCTCGTGATCCTTCAATTTGATCTTGAGCGTAAACATTAAATTCAATCACCTCAGGTAAGGCTTCTATAGCCTTCATTCGTTCTCTCCATAACTCAGGCATTTCATTAGCACCCCGATATGTTTGTGAAGGATGTAAATATTCTTCATGTAACGCATTCATGTAAGAGATAAGATCGGATTTAAGCAAGAAGCAATGAGCGACAAATCCATAGTTCCCAAAGAAAGGATACATGATTTCTTTGGAGCCAATGTATAATTTAGCTTCGCCATGCCCAGAACCTAATTTAGAAGCTCCCATCACAAAGCAATCGGGTACAAATATGGGAGCTTTGAATGTATCAACAAAATTAAAATTTACACCGTTTATTTTCATGATTTTGGTTCTCCATAATTAGTGATATCAATTTGTTTGAGCAAAGCAATAAGAACATCAACAACAATACTATTACCTGCTTGCTGATACATTGAAGTGTCTGATACCACAATATTAAAAGAATCTTTGAAGCCCATTAAACGCAAACATTCACGAGGTGTAAGTTTGCGAATACGTCCTTTATGAGTAACGTAATTATCAACTCCGGCACGGTGCATTTTGTGCATTGATTGCAAGAGTGGACGAGCTACCTCTAAATCGGTTTGAGTGGAAGTTCGAAAGTTTTTAGTACCGGATGTCAAGACATATTTCTTTACTTTCTCGGATAGGTAGTATTTTTCTTCTACATCTCGGACATCAAAGATAAACTCATCCCAACCTTCCTCATAGGGTTCATTTTCTATTGCAGGGTGATATACAAAATCACCATGCCAATTAAATTGTTGGTTTCGCTTCTGACAAAGAGCCACGTCGCCATTGATTTGAGTATAGCACTTGGTGCGATTTTTAGTTGACGTTACAAATTTTACACCTTTCTCTCGAAGAAAATATTTGGTCTGTATATAGTCCTCTAAAAAATCATACATACGATATTCTAACGGGATAGCACAGGGGAATTCAAAATCTGTTTCCTCCTTAAATCCTATACAGAAAACACGTTCCCTATGTTGGGGAATCCCATAGTTCTTACTATTAAGTACCTGAAAATATATATGGTAGCCGCAATAATCCTCAAAGGTATGTCGTATTACCTCCCAAGTATTACCGCCATCATGGTTGAGAAGCCCCTTAACATTTTCAAAGATAAATACTTTAGGCTGACATTCTTTTACTACTCGGGCAAATTCACGAAACAACGTTCCTCGGGTATCTTCAAAACCTTTACGTTTACCTACCATTGAAAATGCCTGACAAGGAGCTCCACCAACAAATAAATCAACCTTGCCGAGATATGGTGTCGCGTCCAATTGATGAATATCAGAGTGCCATTGTTCTTCTTTTATCCTATAATTGGCAAAATATGATTTTTTACATTTATCATCAATATCGCCTGCAAAAACTATTTCACAGTTAAGCCCTAAGCGTTGGAATGCATGCTCAATAGCACCTATACCACTGAAAGAGGTAGCAAGGCGGATTTTCCTTTCAGGATGGGAAAAATCAAGATCTCTCCAATCTACAAGAATTTCTTCCTGAGAGAAAAGATTAGTCCCTATTGATTGTGTTTCCGTCATTATAAAACGCGGGAACCTCCGTGTAGGCAGACAGGCGACCAAACCTTTAGCGACTACAAAGAAGTTCCATAATATGTTAATATGTTGAATATCTGATATACTTACATTAGGAGGTCATTTGTCTGCGCAAGCGCGTTTTAGAGTGCAAATTTACAAAAAAAATCTGAGATTTTGAACTCAGATACAAAATTAGCGTGTACCGCAGATTAAGTTAAGTTTTTATGGCAAAACTTTTGGTCATCAGCTAAATTATTATTAATTTTATATTCTCTAAACTGTACAACATCAATGACTAAGACAACTAACGATAATTTTGAAATATCATAATAAATTACACTCTATGCCGATGTGGAACCCGTGGCATGGCTGCCACAAGATAAGCGCCGGATGCAAGCATTGTTACGTCTATCGTGAGGATGCGGCCTACGGGAATGTAATACCTTCTAACGAAGTACGCCGCACCACCTCTTTCAATCTGCCAATAAAAAAGGATAGGAAACGCAACTGGAAATTCCCTGGCGGGACGGAATTCGCCCTCTGCTTCACATCCGACTTCCTTATAGAGGAAGCCGACGGATGGAGAGATGAGATTTGGGAGATTATCAGAATGCGACCCGACTGCCGATTTTTCTTTTTCACGAAAAGAATAGACCGCCTCATGGAGTGCCTTCCCGATGACTGGGGTGAAGGGTACGAGAATATGGCGATAGGTTGCACGGTGGAGAATCAGGACCGCGCCGACTACAGGATGCCAATATTTCTTTCTGCTCCCATAAAACACAGGCTTTTGATAGCGGCACCCTTGATTGAGAGGATAGACCTCACCCCCTATCTTGATCCCGCATTGATTGAGGAGGTAAGTGTCGGAGGAGAGTCCGGGAAATACGCTCGTCCTCTTGATTATGATTGGGTGCTTGATCTGCACCGCCAGAGCATTCAGAAAGGTATTCCCTTCAGTTTCCATCAGACGGGCTCTTATCTAATTAAGGATGGGAGGTGCTACCACATCCCCCGCCCCCTTCAGCATTCCCAGGCGAAAAAGGCAGGCTTGAACAGCCTGAGCCATGAGATAATAAAATGATTTCCGGTAAACAATCAGAAATAAGAAAAGATTTCTGAGGTGATGAGATATCGGAAAAGAAAAATATTTCCGGGATTATAAAAATTTTGCAGAAAAATTAGAAATTTTTTCAACAAGCCCATTTTCTTAATTTGCCTATTTTGATATAATCATCTTAGAAATTTAATTGATTTATAATTATACAAATAAATGAACCAAAACTGAGTGAGCGTGTAGAAAGTCATGACATTCTATACGCTCACTCAGTTTTGGATAGTAGTGAAAATTTCAAAACTACCTACATTTTTTTGGTACTATGTATTGCATAGTACTATTTTTATTCTTAACTTTGCATCGTGATTCAGGAACGACCTCCGGCCAAGGCCCTCCGGGAACCCACAAACGTCGTCAAGACTATAAAAAACATTCTACGCTAAACAAACAACATTCAACGCATCAAACAAAATGAAATCATTACTTACCACATCTCTCCTCTTTGCTTCAGCAGCAGCCTTCGCCCAACAGGGGGTCGCGAACGATTCCATCCCTGAGAGCACAATAGATCTCGAGGATTTCGTAATTGTCGCCGACAAACCGGTAATCCAGACCGACGGGGCCAAACTCACATACAATATGGAGGAGGATCCCTCCTCAAAGGGGAACACACTCATGGATGCCCTCAAGAAAGTGCCTATGGTGAGTGTGGATGGAGAAGGGAATATAAGGCTCAACGGACAGAGCAGTTTCAAGATTTACGTCAACGGCAAGGAAGACCCCTCCCTCACGGCCAATTATAAAAACGTCTTCAAGGCAATGCCCTCCGAAGCCGTGGCAAAGGTCGAGGTAATAACCGAACCGGGAGCGAAATATGATGCTGAGGGCACAGCCGGAATCATCAACATCATAACCATCACCAAAAATTCTACCGACGGATATTCCGGCACTGTTTCCGCATCCTTTTCCAAGCAGCAGGCTTCCGGCTCTCTCTACGGAAGAATGAGAAAGGGGAAACTTGCTATGTCAGCCAACGTGGATTACGCCGACAATTCCGCCTTCATCCAGAAAAATAATGGAAGGGTGGTAATGGAAAACCTTGAAGACTCCCATGCTCCTGTCATCGTTAATGAACAGACGCAAAACATCGTGTTCAGATACGTCGGGGGTGGGCTTCACCTCTCCTACGATCTCACCCCTAATGATCTCCTTACGGCGGACGCGACTGTTTACGCCGTTAAAGGCAGGGCAAAGGATGGCTCATTCATGTCAGCCTCATCTTTTCTGGATGGAATCCGCACAACCTTCCTCAAGAGGGACCTGAATGGCAAACTCGCCAATACCGGCGTCAATGCCGGAGCGGCTTGGCAACATCAATTTGACGAGGAGAGGCAAAAGGTGGTGATGTCTTACCTCTTTAATTACGGATACAACAACCTTGACATGAGTCTTAAGAAGGTTGAGGATTCCAGAGGTTTCTCAGCCTCACCCTTCGAGCGCAATACAATGAACGGCAGAGAGCATGAACACACGTTACAGATCGACTACATCAATCCCTTCGGTGGCGACCGCCACACACTTGAAACAGGGGCGAAGGGTATCTGGCGCCGTAATAATGCCCTGTCGGTGCAATATTTAGGCGACAACCCAGCATCCTGCACAGAGAATATGGACAATTTCTCCGATCTGACCCAAAAGCAGGATATCTACGCTCTATATGCCTCATACTCCGGAAAATTCGGAAATCTCAAGACCACCGCAGGATTAAGATATGAACATACACGCATGGGTATAGACTACCATTGGGGCGACTACACTGATTTCATGACAAAGCTAAATGACGTGGTGCCAAATGTGTCCGTCACCTACGGTTTCACCCCGGCATCCAACCTCAGGCTGGCCTACCAGATGCGTATACGCCGACCCTCCCTGAGCGCGATAAACCCGTTCATAATAAACTACAACACCAATACCGTGCAACAGGGAAATCCCGACCTTTCAAGTGAGAGGGCCAATAAAGTGAGCCTCAGTTATTCCAATTTCAGCAGTGTCATAGGAGGGAAGATCGGTATGGTGTATTCGATCAAGGACAACGCGATAACAGACTATACCTATATGAAGGGTGACGTGCTCTACCAAACCTACGCCAACATAGGGAAGGAGCAATATTTCGCCATAGACGGATACCTCTCATGGACGGTACTCCCGGGTTTGCAGTTTTCCGTTAACGGACGACTTCAAAAGGATTGGCTGAAATCGAAAAGCCCCTCCTATTCCAATTCGGGATGGAGCCTCAACTACGGCGCCAACATCAACTACAGGCTTCCGGCGGAGATAAAACTCAACCTCTATGGAGGGCAGAAGACAAGATCATACGATCTTCAGGGACACAACAACGGCTGGTATTATTACGGACTCGGGCTCAGCCGCGACTTCCTTAAAAACAAAGCCCTCACCGTCACCATCTCGGCAAGCGACTTCCTTCAGGATTCCTGGTCATATAAAAGTGTGACGGTGGCAGACGGAGTAAGAACTTCCAACACATGGACAAACTATAACTGGAACATAGGAATTTCAGCAAGTTGGAATTTCGGCAGCCTGAAATCAGACGTCAGACGCACATCGACCGGCATCAAAAACGATGATAAAGCCGATGCCGGCAACAAAAAGGGCACAGGGTTCTAAAGCCTTGAATACTAACAAGAAGAATCATTTATCTCTCATCAATATGGCAGAAAAGACAAAACCGAATGATTCCAACATCCGCTCCCAGATGCGGAAAGGAATACTTGAATATTGTGTGCTTCTCCTTCTGAGTAGGACGCGAGCCTATCCCTCCGATATCATAAACGGATTGAAAGAGGCAGATCTCATCGTGGTGGAAGGCACACTCTACACCCTCCTCAACCGTCTCCGAAAAGAGGGAAAACTCAATTATGAATGGGAAGAGAGTCCGAAAGGGCCACCCCGCAAATACTATTTCATCACCCCGGAAGGGGAAGAGACTCTCAGGGAAATGTCGGATGCCTGGGACGAGATAGTAGCAAACGTAAATCATTTCCGCAATCTTAAATCACAAGAAAATACAGAATTATGAAAAAGACATTTTCAATCAACATTGCCGGTTTCCCCTTCATAATTGATGAAGACGCCTATACATTGCTGAACGATTACCTCAAGACAATCGAACATGCCTTCAGCCGTCAGGAGGACGCCCGGGAGATTGTCAGCGACATCGAAGGACGTGTGGCCGAGCTCCTCATGGAGCAAGTTGCCGAAGGAAGCCAGATCATCACTATCAATCAGGTGGAGGAAGTGATCACAAGAATCGGTAAACCTGAGGATATGCTGGAAGAGGATGAGACCACAATCTTTTCAGAGACCTCAAATTTCACAGGTCCCACTCCCCCACCTTACATCCCCCCGTTGCCCCCTGTGAAGAAAAAACTTTACAGAGACCCCCAGAATGCCATGCTTGGAGGTGTATGCTCGGGATTGGCATGGTATCTCAACATGGACCCAACGGTAGTCAGGCTCGCCACGGTGCTTCTCACCATCCTTTCCGTCTCCACCATGGGATTGGCATATCTGATATTGTGGATTGTTGTGCCGGAAGCCCGTACGCCTCTTGAGCGTATGCAGATGATGGGTGAGCAGCCCACTATGGAGAACATAGCACGGACAGTGACAGGCTCATTCAAAGATAATCCTTCGGGAATGGAAACCGAATATCCTTCCCGCTCCTTCGGTGATAACCTCGCTTCATTTTTTGGAGTCTGCGCCAAGGTATTGGTGATTTTCGGTCTTATAATCGGCATACTCATACTTGTAGGTCTAATACTCGGACTTTTGGGCTGTCTGTTTGCCCTGATTATGTTTACCACCGGTATGGGGTCGACCTTCTTCGGCGATGCCTCATCAGATTGGGTCAGCGATTTCGGACCGATTCCCGTTTGGGGTGTTCTGTGCGGTATCGGGTGTATCCTTTCAGTCGGCATTCCCCTTTTCCTACTCGTAAGGATGGGACTGAAGAAAAACAGCGCCCCCCTATCACGGAGTATACGCAATTCACTTCTCATAATCTGGGTGTTAAGTTTTCTACTTGCCGGATTCTCGACAGGAAGAATTGTCAGTCTTGCAAATGAGATAGACCGTAATGAAATGGAAGCAAGATTTGACCGATGCATTGACGATATGTCAGACTTTGAGGATGAAGTGGCAATTTCCATCGATAATGATTCCACGTCTACAGCCGATTCGGTCAACAACAAAAAGGAGATCATAAGCATCACACGTGAAGGAATCTATATCTCGACAGATTCCGTGAAAATGAATATTGGTAAGAAGCCACGATAAGCCAAGTACAATTTCTCATACTAAATTAATACGCGGCTAAAAGACTTCAGCACTCCTGTTTGTGTGTTAACAAGAGTTCTGAAGTCTTCTTTCGTCATTTTCCCTTTCAGGCACCATTTACCTCGACGATAAAAAGGTATATCAATATAAAAAGGATAATATATTCCATCATCCCTCCTCAGCATCACCGAGCCTTCATCCATCTGTTGGCAGAAATGACATTTTTTATTAATTTTGTGAATATATAATATTTGCTATGGGAATCTGGAGTTTTTGGCTATTTCTAGGGGTAGGATTGTTGGTGATTGAATTGTTCACGGTGTCCACCACATGTCTCTATGTAGGGATAGGGGCGCTTGCCGCGATGGTTGCGGCATTCCTTGGTGGGGAATGGATGGCTACGATAGTCACCTTCCTGCTTACATCATTTCTCCTCTACGCATTAACCTACCGATGGCGCCACCGCATCATCAGGGTCCTGCATAAGGGAGGAGAACAAGGAGCAACCGGAATGGATGCCCTCATAGGACGCTCGGGAAAAGTCTTCGCCGCCTCTGACTCCTTAAGGATGAAGATTGACGGGGATGTCTGGCAGGTGCGCCCCATCGACAAGGAAACACTCCTTACCCCGGGTGAGGACGTGCGTGTGGTGGGATACGATTCAATTATCCTGGAAGTAGAAAAATTAAATTAAAAATTGAAAGATATGACTACTATCATCATTGCAGCCGTAATCCTCCTCCTCGTAGTGGTAATCATCATGGCCGGTGTCAAGGTGGTTCCCCAGTCAGAAACCAAAGTAGTGGAAAGACTTGGCAAATTCCACTCAGTCCTACCTCCGGGACTTAACTTCATCATACCGTTTATTGATAAGCCCAAGGTGATCTACACCCGTCGTGTGGAGACCGGAGCATTCGGTCGAAATGGTATCAGGGTATCGACAACAAAAGTGATCGACCTCCGAGAGCAAGTGTACGACTTCCCCTCGCAGCAGGTCATCACCCGCGATAACGTAACCACAGAAATCAACGCCCTTCTCTATTTCCAGATAGTCGACCCCAAAAAGTCGGTCTATGAAATAGATAATCTTCCGAATGCCATTGAAAAACTGACACAGACCTCACTGAGAAATGTGATAGGTGAACTCGAACTCGACGAGACCCTCACCTCACGCGACACCATAAACGCGAAACTACAGTCAATTCTTGACGATGCGACCAACAAGTGGGGGGTGAAAGTGAACCGAGTGGAACTTCAGGATATCACGCCACCGGAGAGTGTGCGTGTGGCAATGGAGAAGCAGATGCAGGCGGAGCGTAACCGTCGTGCCGAGATTCTGAATGCGGAGGGTGAGAAACAGTCATTAATCCTGCGTTCTGAAGGACAGAAGATGTCGCAGATCAATAAGGCCGAGGCAGAGAAGCAGGCCGCCATACTCAAGGCCGAGGGTGAGGCAAGAGCCCAGGTGCTCCGCGCCCAGGCTGAGGCCGATGCCATCCGCAATGTGGCAGAAGCAGTGGCACAATCACAGACCGACCCTGCCGCTTATCTCCTTGCACAGAAATATATAGAGACCCTCAAGGATATGACGGAGGGTAAAGACTGCAAGACCGTCTTCATGCCCTACGAGGCAACCTCGGTGCTTTCATCCCTCGGTTCGGTAAAGAACCTTTTCACCAATTCCTGACAATTATTCCAACCTACCATATCCTTCCTGTCTCACACGGATAGGGAGGATATGTTTTGTTTGAAGATATTGGCTTAATGATTTTACGAATTTCGAATTTTTTCTTAAATTTGCAGATTATTACGTTCCTCCCCGCTCCGGAAAGGGTTATACCCCTCTGATATCGGAGGATGTGGCCAATTTTAAAGACATCATTATGGGATTTTTCAAGAACCTGTTTTCCAAAGAGAAAAAAGAGAAACTTGACTCCGGTTTGCAAAAGACCAAAGAGGGAGTCTGGAGCAAGATCACACATGCAGTGGCCGGGAAAAGCAAGGTCGACGATGAGGTGCTCGACAATCTTGAGGAGGCATTCATAACAAGCGACGTCGGCGTTGACACCACACTGAAAATCATCGACAGGATACAGGAGCGCGTGGCTCGCGACAAATATGTAAACTCCAACGAACTGAATAATCTCCTCTGTGAGGAGATTACGGATATGATCGCTCGCCCCGCCAGCGATGATGAACTTGCCGACTTCGAAATAAAGAAGACCGGCGAGCCTTACGTGATTATGGTGGTGGGTGTGAACGGTGTCGGTAAAACCACGACTATCGGCAAACTCGCCGCGCAGTATAAGAAAGCCGGAAATAAGGTGGTGCTCGGTGCGGCCGACACTTTCCGCGCTGCTGCCATAGAGCAACTCGACATCTGGGGCGAGCGTGTGGGTGTGCCCGTCGTGAAGCAGAAAATGGGTAGCGACCCCGCCGCCGTGGCGTTTGATACCCTCTCCTCCGCAAAAGCGCAGGGTGCCGACGTCGTGATTATAGACACGGCAGGCCGACTCCATAACAAGATAGGACTCATGAACGAACTCTCGAAAATCAAGAATGTGATGAAGAGGGTTGTGCCCGACGCTCCGCAGGAGATACTTCTCGTGCTTGACGGCTCCACAGGTCAGAACGCTTTCGAACAGGCCCGGCAGTTTGTAGCCGCAACGGAAGTGAATGCCCTCGCCGTCACCAAACTCGACGGCACCGCCAAGGGTGGCGTTGTAATCGGTATAAGCGACCAGTTCAGAATACCGGTAAAATATATCGGCATAGGGGAAGGGATAGACGACCTTCAGATTTTCCGCCCTGAAGAGTTCGTGAGGTCGCTGTTCCTCAGTTGACCGTGACTAATTCAGAAACAATGTTCAAAAAGAATAAAATAGACGTGATTTCATTGGGCTGCTCCAAGAATCTTATCGATTCGGAGCGGCTCTTGAAGCAATTGGAGGCTAAGGGTTATGTGGCCGACCATGATCCCGAGAATCCCGACGGTGAGTTCGTAGTTGTCAATACCTGCGGTTTCATAGCCGACGCGAAAGAGGAGTCGATCAATACCATCATCGGACTCGGACAACTCAAGGAGGAGGGGGAGATAGGGAAACTCATCGTGATGGGTTGCCTGTCGCAGAGATATATGGAAGAGTTGAAGAATGAACTACCCGAAGTGGATACCTGGTACGGAAAATTCAACTGGAAAGAGTTCATAGCTGCCCTTCCTGACCGAAATCCCGGCAATAGCAAGCCCGCAGCATGGGAAAGAAACCTCACCACACCCCCTCACAGTGCCTATCTCAAGATTTCGGAAGGATGTAACAGATTCTGTGCGTTCTGCGCTATTCCGCTGATTACCGGGAGACACACCTCCCGACCGTTTGAAGAGATCGAGGAGGAGGTGCGCGCACTTGTGAAAGAGGGTGTGAAGGAATTCAATATCATTGCCCAGGATCTTTCTTCCTACGGCACGGATATCTATGGACGCCAGGCTCTCGCGGAACTTATCGACCGTCTGGCCGATATCCCTGGCGTGGAGTGGATAAGGTTGCATTACGCCTACCCCTCCGACTTCCCTATGGATATTCTCGACGTGATGGCCCGCAGGGATAACGTCTGCAACTATCTTGACATTGCTCTCCAGCATATAGCGGATCCCGTGTTGGAAAATATGCGCCGACATGTGGATAAAGAGGGCACCATCCGCCTTCTTGAGGAGATTCGCCGCAAAGTGCCCGGGATAAGGATAAGGACAACACTTATGACCGGTTTCCCCGGGGAAGGTGAAAAGGAATTTGACGAACTCGTAGAATTTGTCAAAACCCAAAAATTTGACCGCATGGGAGCCTTTGCCTACAGCGAAGAGGATGATACGTACGCCGCCAAGAATCTTGAAGACAATATTCCCGAGGAGATAAAGCAGCATCGCCTTGACCTCATAATGGCACTACAGGAGGAGATAGCCCTCGAACTGAATGAGAAAATGGTAGGCACCATGGAGAAGGTTCTGATTGACCGCATTGAAGGAGACCGTGCTTTCGGACGCACGCAATACGACTCACCGGAGGTGGACCCCGAGGTGATAATAAACGACCCGGAGAATCTTGCACCAGGTGATTTCGTCATGGTGAGGATTGATAAGGCCTACCCTTTCGAACTTGAAGGGAGTGTGATACCGGACACAAAAATGGAGGAAAACTGAATGGGACTCCGATATGACCGCGACTCAGCCCGCAAGAATAACGGGCCGACCATATATTTTACGGATGCCACTTCGCTCATAATGCTCACCAACGAGATACGCAGCACATTGGAAAATGGTCTGCCAATGTATGTCTATCGTAGGCCCGGTGAGATGATGATTACTTTCGGAGCCTCCTCAAAAGTGGCGGAGGGGCTTGAGACCCCCGGATTCGTGATTGCGAGGTTCCTTCCGGATTTGCCGTACCTTGTGATACCTTATCGTGAGGAGCCGGGAGAGAAAATGGCTGCGGCCTCCTCAAATTCGTTTCCTGCCGAATCAACTACCGAGGAGGATTACAGGAAAGAGATAGATGCCATTCAGGATGCTCTGAGGGGAAACGGAGGCGGCAAGATAATAGCGTCGAGAAGAATTGTGGAGGATGGTATTGTCAATATCCCAGCCACATTTCTTGAACTTTGCCGTCTTCACCCCGATGCCTTTGTATTCTGTTTCCATACCCCGATGACAGGTTGCTGGATAGGAGCCTCCCCGGAACTGCTTCTCGAGAGTCGGAGAGGGCTGATGACGGCAATGGCGCTTGCGGGAAGCCGCAAAGCCGGCACAGAGAGCAGTTGGGACGATAAAAATGTTGAGGAACAGTCTATGGTGGCCGATTTCGTTCACGATACACTGCAAGCCCACGGCATGAAAATAGAATCTGAATCACCTTTTACGAAGGTTGCGGGTAAAGTGGAACATATCTGCACTATGTTCAGCGCGGAGCCTTCGGAATCTCAGACCCCTTCCTCACTGTCTTCACTCCTCCACGATCTCTCCCCTACCCCGGCACTGTGTGGTCTTCCAAGAGAAACGGCACTGAGGGTGATAAGGGAGCAGGAAAAAGATTCAAGAGGTTGCTACGGTGGGTTCTGCGGACCATACAGGTCGCCTGAAGATTTTACGTTTTTTGTCAATCTCCGGTCGGCATGTATAGACGTTGATACGAAACGATTTTGCATTTACGCGGGTGGCGGTATCACCCTCAAGTCGGATGCCGGGAAAGAGTGGGAGGAAACTGAACTCAAGGCCACGACAATAAGTGATTCACTTTGCCGGATGCGTAAAAGTACAAACTGAAGGATAGATATAAACAATCAATAATAACAACATGAAAATTTCAAAAGCAATTCTTTTCCTCGCTTTTGCCGGAAGCATCAACTTCGCATCAGCGCAGGAACATCTGAAGAGTCTCGACCCGAAAGGGATCGACCCGTCGACTCCGGCTGCAAAAGATTTCTACCAGCACGTCAACAAAGGCTGGATTGAATCTCATCCCCTCACTCCGGAATATGCAAGATACGGTCAGTTCAATATCCTGAATGACTCAAGCAACAACCGTGTACGCCGCATAGTCACCAATCTTGCCTCAAAGAATCCGGAGAAAGGGACCACAGCCTATAAGATTGCCACAATCTATGAGTCGGCAATGGATTCCGTACGCCGCAATCAACTTGGCGCAGACCCTATCAAGGGTGAACTTGCCAAAATCGAGAATACTCCGGCAGATGGAATGGAAGACCTCTTCCTTTACATGCAGAAGAACTACTCCTCACCTTTCCTCGGCGCCGGACACATGGAGGATCTGGCCAACTCCAACGTTTATGCAATGTATGTGAGCGGTGGTGGTATCGGCCTCGGCGACCGTGATTATTATCTGAAGAATGACAAACGCAACAAGGAGGTGCGCGAGGCATACAAGAAACTCATCCAGACTCAGATGATGAATGCCGGCTACAGCAAGAAGGATGCAGCCCGCATCGTTAAAAACGTCATGAAGATCGAGACACTTCTCGCTGATTCGACATGGACACGTGAGGAAAGCCGCAACATCCCGGCTATCTACAATCCATATCCCGCTGAGGAGGTCAAGAAGATGTTCCCCAATACTCCCTGGGATCGTCTGTTTAAAGAGACTATGGGTATAGAGACTCCCGAAACTCTTATCGTCACTACTTTCAACACTATCAAACAAGGCGACAACCTGATGAAGTCGCTTTCTGACCGTGAGAAAAAGGATTATTATCTCTGGAAACTCGTAAACGGTGCTTCAGGCACTCTGAGCGATGATTTCTCGGATGCCAATTTCGAGTTCAACAAGGTTATGAGCGGTGTTCAGGAGCAGCGTCCTCGTTGGAAGCGTGCCCTCGGTGCTGTGGAAGGTGTGCTCGGTGAGGGTATCGGCGAGCTTTATGTGGAGGAGTATTTCCCGCAGAGTTCGAAAGATTACATGGTAGGTCTCGTCGAGAATCTGCGCAATGCACTTGGCAAACATATCATTCATCTCCCCTGGATGAGCGACGACACCAAAGTGCAGGCTCTCAAGAAACTCAATGCGATTACCGTAAAAATCGGTTATCCCGACAAGTGGAAGGATTATTCCAAACTTAATCTCGATCCCTCTCTCTCTTATTGGGAGAACATGCATAATGCGGCTCTTTGGGAGCAGGAGGAGTATCTTGCCAAATGGGGTAAACCTGTCGACCGCACTGAATGGGGCATGACTCCTCAGACCATCAACGCTTACTACAATCCGGTGGCAAATGAGATTGTATTCCCTGCAGGTATCCTTCAGGCTCCTTTCTATGATCCTAATGCAAGTGATGCAGAGAACTATGGCGGTATCGGCGTGGTTATCGGCCATGAGTTGACCCACGGTTTTGATGATCAGGGCAGGAACTTCGACGCAAACGGCAACATGATAAACTGGTGGACTGAAGAGGATGCCGAGGCATTCGGCAAACTTGCCCAGGGTCTTGTGGACCAGTATTCTGCTGTTGAGGTTCTCCCGGGTCTCAACGCCAACGGGCAGTACACTCTCGGTGAGAATATCGCTGACCAGGGTGGTCTCCGCATAGCTCTGACAGCGTTCCTTGATGCTCAAAAGAAGAAGGGTGTAGACGTGAAGAGTGAGGAGGCAAAAATCGATGGTCTTGACCCGATGCAGGTGTTCTATCTCAACTTCGCCAACCTCTGGGCAAACAATATCCGAGATGAGGAGATCCGTTCGCTCACTACAGGCGACGTTCACTCACTCGGCAAACTGCGCGTGAATGTATCAGTAAAGAACCTTGAGCCCTTCTTTGAGGCCTTCGGTATTCAGGAAGGCGACGAGATGTTCCGTCCCGAATCAGAACGAGTTATAATCTGGTAACATCTCCCCTGCAAATAATATCAATTATATGCCAAATAAAAGCGTCACTGACCCGGGTCAGTGACGCTTTACCATTATCCCTGCTGAATTACCTGTTAACCCATTGGTATAACTTAAGCGGGGGAAGCAACTGATTTATAGGCTGAGCTTCAATAGGGATAAAAATAATGAGTTGTACCGATTCTCAATTTGGTACAACTCATTATTTATTTTAAATAGCTTCTTACTTGAATTTTTATTTCAAGTATCTTTTTACTTGAAGAGGTATTGGGAGGATATCGACTGGTTGTTGTGGATACGGCGGATTGTATCGGCAAACAATTTTGCTACCGGCAAAACTACAGCCTTGGGATTCTCTTTACCGTAGGGGATTGAATCGGTGAAGATAATCTCCGTAAGACCGGATTTGATTACTCTCTCTGTGGCAGGATCGCTCATCACGGCATGGCTGCAAAGAGCACGCACTGTCTTTGCACCGAACTCAAGAAGGAGATCGGCCGCTTTGGTTATTGTTCCCGCGGTGTCGCTAATGTCGTCAACGAGAACCACATTCTTATCCTTCACATCACCAATGACCGTCATATTCGCAACGACATTCGCCTTCGCACGCTGCTTGTGGCAAAGCACCAGAGGCACATCGAAGTATTTCGCGTAGGAATTGGCCCTCTTCGCACCGCCGACATCAGGAGAGGCAATCACCATCTCCTCAAGATGCAGACTCTCTATATAGGGGATGAAGATAGATGATGCATAAAGATGATCAACAGGGACATCGAAGAAACCCTGAATCTGATCAGCATGGAGATCCATCGTGATGAGACGGTCGATGCCGGCAACACTCAAAAGATCTGCCACCAATTTAGCCGCAATGGAAACCCTCGGTTTGTCCTTACGATCCTGACGCGCCCACCCGAAATAAGGGATGACGGCTACAATCGTCGCAGCCGAAGCACGCTTTGCCGCATCAATCATCAGGAGGAGTTCCATGAGATTGTCGGAGTTAGGGAAGGTTGACTGCACAAGATAAACCTCTGCACCACGGATTGATTCCTCGAAACAAACTTCGAACTCACCGTCGGCAAAAGTCTCAATTTTCATTTTGCCTAATTCTATGCCCAGATCCTTACATATAGACTCTCCAAGGTAGTGGCTTTTAGTGCCTGCGAACACCTTGATGGGCGGAAGATAATTGCTCATATATGAATTGGTAAAAATTGGTCTACAAAATTAGAATTATTTTTTGGAATATCCGCAAATAATTCAATTTTATTTCTTATTCTCAGACTTCGCGTCGTCACGTTTTGACGCTCCTCGAGCCTCACGTTTACCGATTGGAAGAACCACCGCATCAGCCGCGCTCAGGAAAAGCGACACCGTGTCGTCAGCCCTAAGATCAAGTTTATGAGGCTTCCCCCAAAGAAGATCGGCCGACACCACCTCCCCTTCAGGAATGCCTGCCGCCTCAAACGCCGCCTTTGGAATCATGACGTTGACGTGTGCCGCCTCCCTGGAGAAATTGACTATTATGAGAAGAATGTCGTCGCCGTGATAACGCAGGAACGCAAACTGACGGTGAGGATCAAAACCCGGCTGACGGAGATTTGCATACATAAGGTCGAAGAATCCGCCTGCATAAAGAGCCTTCCTCTCATTGCACAATGTGAGCACCTTCTTATAGACGTTGCGCAGCCAACGCTCGTGAGGAGTCATGAGATCCTCATTGCATTTGCCACCGTTCATCCATCGTCTTACGGTAGACAAACTCCAGTAATCGAAGATTGTGGTTCTGTCATTGTCGCCTGCGAAACCCTCGAAGTCGCGGCCCGGCTCGCCAAGTTCCTGCCCGTAATAAATGAGGAACGGACCGCGAGATATCATCGCCGAGGTCACCAGGGAGGGAATCACCCTGAGGGAATCACCGGCGTAAGCCTTGGAGCCGAAACGCACCTCATCATGGTTCTCAAGGAAATTCAGCATCGAGTCGCCGATACCGTCCACAGTCTGCCAGCATCCGGTAAGTTGCGCTGCCGACCATCCCTGGGTCTCTATACCGACGAGGGTATCGTAAAGATTCACCTTATCATACAGATAGTCGAAACAACCGTAGTCAAGAAACGGACGGTAAAGCCCCACGTCATAAATCTCACCTATGAACATAAGATGAGGATATACCGATTTCACCTGGGGTATTGCCCAATGCCAGAATGCGAGCGGCACCATGAACACCATATCGCAACGGAATCCGTCGACACCCTTCGAAGCCCAGTAACGGAGTATATGGAGCATCTTCATCCATGTATCGGGCACGGGGTGAAAATGGTCGGAATTGTCATTGTAGTCGTGTCCGTAATTGAGTTTTACGGTCTCATACCAGTCGTATTGGCCGCAGAATGCGTTGAAGCAATCGTTGCCCGTTGCCTTGGCCGGGAACTCTACGTATGGAGTATCACCCTCTGCGGAGAGATTTATCGAAGGACAAAACTGCTGATTGGTGATGTAGTAATAATTATTGTTGGGAGCAAACCCCATATCGATACGGTCTCTCGCGCCAAAGTCTTCTATCCCCTTCGGAGCGGCATCGGAATGATACACCCTCGCCGTATGATTGGGCACGAAATCAATAATCACCTTCATCTTCTCCTTGTGAATCCTCCTCACCAGATCTTCGAATTCCTTCATACGGTCGGGCACGGATGTGGCGAGAGCCGGGCAGACATCGTAATAGTCCTTTATCGCATATGGAGAGCCGGCCTCTCCCTTCACTACGTTGGGATTATCCTTCTCAATGCCGTATTCCGAGAAATCGGTCTTTGTGGCATGTTCTATGACACCTGTGAGCCATAGGCAATTGACACCCAATTCCTTTATGGAACGCAGTATGCGCGGTGTGAAATCCTTAAACTTGCCGCTTCCGTTCTGCTTCAGCGTGCCCCAGGGCACACAATTCGGATTCAGATTAGTAAAAATTCTCGGGAAGAGTTGATAGATGATTAACTTTTCTTTATGACTGTCCATTATATGATAGGGTTTTGCATTTTTCCTGAATTAATTTATCTGCGTTTGTCGCCCAAGATTTTCTCAAGCGCCCGGCATCCGGTCTCATACCCGACCTTGACGCCATGTCGCAATGCGGAAAGTTCAAAAGTCTTTATGTGGGAAAGGCTGTCGATCGTTATGACATGATCACAAAGACGTATATCCTGCGGGGTATTTGCTTTCGTCATGAGATGAAACGACCGGTATGCTATCTCAATGACGGAGGGCTTGTAGTGGTAGGTCTTTTTCATAGGGCTGCAGTCAAGACCATAAAGCGTGGTGCAATAATCACGTATAGCCCAGGCCGGAAGATTTCGCAATACTCCCCCATCGACGTAATTCACTCCATTGATCTTCACCGGCTGGAAGATGATGGGTATGCTGCAGGAGGCCATTACGCGAGGCACAATCTCCCCCTTGCTCCAGCCTACCGATTTTCCATGGTCGAAATCCGTGGCACATATCACTGTCGGAATCTTCATATCCTCAAGATTCCTGACAGGGAGCCAACTCTCCAGAAGTTTGCCGAATCGGTTCAGCTTCAGGAAGCCCTCTTTTGGTATTGCCCATTCAGTAAAGTCGCTGAAACCGCTTGCCTCGGCGAAGCACTGCACGATATCATCCGTAGTCAATCCTGCTCCGTATAAAGAGGCGGCAATCGAACCGGCCGAAACTCCGGAGAGAATGTCGGGTCGTATGCCGAAACTCTCGAATGCCTTCAGGACACCTATATGGGAGAATCCCTTCGCCCCTCCTCCGCTTAGAGCCATGCCTACAGTATCGTCTTTTGTGAGGCCGAGCCGGTCAAGTATCCCCTCAATTTTCCACACCATAGAAACTTAATTGTGAACTGTCATGAAACAGCAGATAACTTATTATACCGGAGTCTGTGAAACTCCGTTGCAAAATTAGTCATTTACCAACAAATAATTACCATTTTTCCCTTATTTATTTTCATTTCCCTCAATTTCCTCCTCTTCCGCCTCCTGTCGGACCTTCTCCTCCTCTTTCCCGGCGACATTCTTTCTGCGAGGACGCAGCCATTTGAAGGCATCGTCGAAATCTTTCCTGAACACTATGCCCAGGCCTTGCGTGGTCAATGCCTCGCGCAGATAATAGTTCTGGTCGTTGAAATGATTGTAGGCCTTGAGCCGGAGATTACCGCTTCTGTTGAGTAGGTATTCTATGTCAAAGTCTCCCACGAAGGTGGTTGAAGAGGTGCTCCTGTCTCTATATCCGAAATTACCGTTGATAAGGAGGCGGTTGTTGAGGAGACGTGAGGAGAGAGCCACGTCGAATTCAACGTCAGAGAAATCTCCCTTATCACTCCTGATGGAGGGGGCAAGGGTAAATTTGTCGGTGAGTTGACCTATCATGTTGGTCAGTTGTGAAGACAATGTGCTTGAGGCTACCGCCGCCAATTCTCCTCCGTTGCTGCTTGTGCCCATATATTCAGGGGTATAGAACCTGTTGAGGGCAAGGAGGTATATGATCTGCCGGCTCATCATATCGTCTGTGGAGATGATGCTCTTCACTTTTCTCGCCACATCCTGAGTGAGCGTAGGCAACTCTATGTCGAATGTGATGTCAGGCTGCTGCATTTCCCCCTTTACCATGAGTAGGGCATCTACCGGCACATTCGTGCGGTTGAGTTCTCTGTCGGTTGAGAAACTTTTGTCAAGATCCGAGAGGTTGGTATTTACCCTATAACTGGCCGTTATGTCGAGAATGGCGTTCATAGGGTCACCGTTGAACGAAATGGCACTTCCCTGACGAATCACGAAATCCTTAAGTATCAAATCCTGGAGTGAGAAATTATAATTACCCTCCTCCAATACATATTTGCCGAACATCTTAAGTTCGTCACTCTCGGTATCATATTCCATCTGCAGCGCGCCGTTCCCCCTGGCGGTTATCTTATCGCCGGCTACCGGATCCATCACAAGAGTGAACAAGGCATCCGGGGTCACGGAAGCCCTGACGTCAAGCATGAAATTTGACGGTTGGCTTGCCTCAACGTTCATTTTTTTCCTGAAGGCTGCCAAAATATCCGCCACTGAGTCGGTCTTGACGACAGCCTGTTCCTTCCGGTGGTCGGAGAAGGTCAGGAAATGGTAATCCTGGGCCGCCTCCGTCTCATTTAGCACGAACGTAAAGGCCGAAGCCCCCGTGACCGCCATATCCACACTCACAGAGACCAAGCCGGGCCAACCCCTGACGACGGCACCGCCGTTTCCGTAAACGACACCGTACCAATCCGGATTCAGGGAGGAATTGGTGTCATAACAGAGGAGATGACGGGCATCAGAAAGCCTGAAAGAAAACTTCGGGTCGTGAAAATAACGGTGGGTCAGTTCTCCGCTTAATATTGCCGAATGTCCGTCGCGGTCATACAGGCGGAAAGAGGGTATTTCGATTTTTCCGGGTGAAAGGTACACGGAATCGCTTCCATGATAGACCGTATTGGTGTAATCGAGTTTCATAGAGAGTGAATCCGCATATATCCGTCCCGTGAGGTCGATGTCGCTGAATGTCCCGAAAAGGCTTGCCTTCCCGCTTGCATACCCTTTGACCTCAGATGAGAACGCACTCATGAAGGGCGCAAGGAAATCGACAGGTATCCTGTCGGCATCTATAGCGAAAGCGAGCGAATCGCGGGTGATCCAGATTCCTCCGTCGATATAAGCCTTCCTCATACCCCCTTTCTTCACGTCGGCCAGAATCTCCACCTTCTTGCTCTCATTTATCCAACGGCTCCTGATGCCGCCGTCGCCGAGAACCGCCCCGTTGTAACTGAGATTCTTCACAAACAGGTTATCTGTCGAAAGCAACGGCTCCTTACCGAGCACTCCATTCCCTCTTATGGTGCCTGTGGCTGTACCTCCGAATGTCACATAGTTGATGTTGAGCGTATCGAATATGTAATCGAGATCTATGTCGGCAAGACGGATCTCCACCGAATCGAGTGCGGATTTGGAGGCTGTGCCGTCTATCTCAACAAACTGATTGTTGTGCCATACCTTCAATCCCTCCACATTCAGGGTGCCGTCGTGATAACCGAGCATACCTTTGCCGATATTCCAGCGGGCACTTCCGGCATCGAAAATGGAGGGCTTTATCTCCACGTCCACTTCCGGCGTATGACTGAATGTGTTCCTGCTCAATGTGGCGTCAAGCGACACCTCCCCCTTGAAATCTGTATTCTCAGGTGTATTCCATCCTATGTCGGCCAAAATATTATCTTTTCCGCCCCATAGCCTCACATCTATCACCATCTCCCCCTTTTTGGCCGGCATGGTCGACGAGAAGTCAAGATTGAAATTTCCCGTTCCTCCCTCGAAATCCGCTACGAGGCGGTTGTCACGCAACAGTTTGTTCTTCCCTTGCTGCAGATATGGCAAGTCTATACCAAATTTAAGGGTGGATGAAGCGCCGTCAATCATTCCGGAAGCCACCACGGGCACAAGCAGACGCACCGGCAGACCTAAAAATTCAGGCAGCGTGTTGTCGGGATGTATAAGGAGTGAGAAATCTGCCGCCGTCGTGAATTCCTGATTTCTCTTGCCGCATTCAAGCAGACTCGGGAAAACACCCGACAATATACACTTTATCTCCTCGGGAATATCCTTCAGCCTGTATTGTCCGGTCAATTCCATGTCAGCCCAATCGCTCGTCAATGCCATTTTTCTCCCCTCCTCCACATTTTCCGACTGAATGGAAAGCCTCTGAAGTCTCAGTGAGGGTTTCCCCTCCGCCGCGAAGGAGAAACCGTCAAGCATGATCGTGCCATCCATGTTGTCGGGTGTATTTCCTGTAGTCCGGATATTCAATCGCGCATCTACAAGATAATCCTGATACTTGGGGAGGAATCCGAAATAACCGGGTCTCAAATTCCCGAACTCACCGTCGATATTCCATCGGCTTTCCTCTCCGGAAAGGAAGACGTCGCCCGATATATCGACGCTTCCCACAGCGTTATCCATACGTAGCGCACCCTCAATGCTCCTCCCCTCCTTATGTGCCGTCAGATTTAT
>CAMWMD010000026.1 GCA_947175265.1 uncultured Porphyromonadaceae bacterium
GGCTACAACAACCGCCAGCAGGGTGGCTACAACAACAACCGCCAGCAGGGCGGCTTCCGCAAGCAGAACAACAATATGAAGTTTATCCCGCGTCCGAAGCAGATAGACTACGTATTGGAGGATATCGATCCGAACGAACAGATCCGCCTCAACAAGTATATGGCCAATGCGGGTGTATGCTCACGCCGCGAGGCAGATGAATACATCACCCAGGGACTTGTGAAAGTGAACGGAGAGGTAGTGACAGAATTGGGCACCAAGATTTCACACAACGATGTGGTGGAATATGACGACAAGGTGGTGACACCGGAGCGCAAGTGCTACGTTCTTCTCAACAAGCCGAAAGATTGCGTCACGACAAGCGACGATCCGAACGGGCGCCTCACAGTGCTCGACCTCGTGAAGAATGCCTGCAAGGAGAGGATTTATCCTGTAGGACGTCTTGACCGCAACACCACCGGCGTGCTTCTGCTCACCAACGACGGCGACCTCGCCTCGAAACTCACACATCCGAAGTTTGTGAAGAAGAAGATCTACCACGTCTGGACCGACAAGGATATCACCGAGGAGGATATGCAGCGCATAGCCGACGGCATAGAACTTGAGGATGGCGAGATCCATGCCGATGCGATAAGTTACGTCAGCGAGACAGACCGCAACCAGGCGGGTATAGAGATACACAGCGGGCGCAACCGTATCGTCCGCCGCATCTTCGAGAGTCTGGGCTACAGAGTGACCAAACTTGACAGAGTCTACTTCGCCGGCCTCACGAAGAAGAACCTTCCTCGCGGACGTTGGCGTTATCTCACACAGGAGGAGGTAAACTTCCTGAGAATGGGTAGTTTTGAATAAATTATCAAGATATTTCTCCCACGGCATGGTCACGGTCATGCCGTGGGTCAAAGTTTTAAGAACAACAACATGGATAACATCAGACGTAAGACTGTAAAGGCCATTCTTGCAGAAGGGCAAGAGGGAGCCGGACAGTTGGTGGATGTCAAAGGGTGGGTACGAACCCGCCGAGGAAACAAGCACGTTCAGTTCGTGGCCCTCAACGACGGAAGCACCATCAATAATCTACAGATTGTTTTCGATCTTTCCAAATTCACGGAAGATGAACTGAAACCGATCACCACAGGATCAAGCATCCATGTGCAGGGAGAACTCGTGGCGTCGCAGGGAGCGGGCCAGAGTGTGGAGGTGCAGGCAAGGGAACTGGAGGTGTACGGGACAGCCCCCGGCGACTATCCTCTTCAGAAGAAGGGACACACCCTTGAGTTTCTGAGGGAGAAGGCCCATCTGCGTCCTCGCACGAACACTTTCGGGGCAGTGCTCCGCATCCGTCACGCCTTGGCGTATGCCATACATAAATTTTTCAACGACAAGGGATTCTATTATTTCCATACCCCTCTTATCACAGCCTCAGACGCAGAGGGAGCCGGGGCACAGTTCCAGGTGACGACGCTACCACTCGAGGAGTTGCCCCGCACGGAGGATGGAAAGGTGGATTACTCGGAGGATTTCTTCGGCAAACTGGCGTGCCTGACGGTATCGGGCCAGTTGGAGGGAGAACTCGGCGCCACGGCATTGGGCCTCATCTACACTTTCGGCCCCACATTCAGGGCAGAAAATTCCAACACTCCACGCCATCTCTCGGAGTTCTGGATGATAGAGCCTGAGATGGCTTTCTATGAGATAGCCGACAATATGGACCTCGCCGAGGAATTCATAAAATATTGCATCAACTATGCCCTTGAGCATTGTGCCGACGATATCCAATTTCTCAACGACCATTTCGACAAGGAACTTATCTCACGCCTGAAATTCGTGGTTGAGAATGATTTCGTTCGCCTCCCTTACACAGAGGGAATCGAGATACTCGAGAAGAGCGGCAAGAAGTTCGAATTCCCGGTTTTCTGGGGAGTTGACCTCGCTTCCGAGCATGAGCGTTATCTCGTGGAGGAGCATTTCAAGAAGCCGGTGATACTGACCGACTATCCGAAGGAGATAAAGGCCTTCTATATGAAGCTCAACGACGACGGGAAGACAGTGCGCGCAATGGATGTGCTGTTTCCGAAGATCGGCGAGATCATAGGTGGAAGCCAGAGGGAGGAGAATTACGACAAACTCAAGGGACGCATCGAGGAACTCGGGCTGAGCGGTATGGACTGGTATCTCGACACCAGGAAATACGGCACGGTGCCTCACAGCGGTTTCGGACTCGGGTTCGAACGCCTGGTGCTTTTCGTGACAGGTATGCAGAATATCCGCGACGTCATACCTTTCCCGCGCTATCCGAAAAATTGCGAATATTGAAAAAGTGGGCAAATTGACCTCAAAAGGAATGCTACGCGCCATGGCGATAATCATCGTCATGGCGTTGTCGTGGCTTCCGGCGGCGGGTGTCACACGCACGGCGGGCGACATCTATGATGCGGAAGCCGCCATGGCAGATTCGTTGACAGTCAGCCTCATCACATGCTATCCGGGGCCTGAAATCTACGAGCTTTACGGCCACGAGGCCATAAGGGTGAGAGGTGAGGGGCGTGATTCAGTATGGAATTACGGTATCTTCGACTTCAGGGCGCCGAATTTCATCTACCGCTTCGTGAAGGGGGAGACCGACTATATGTGTGCGGCCTATCCATTCGCATGGTTCCTGCCGGAGTATGAGAAGAGGGGCTCGAAGGTGGTGGAGCAGGATCTCAACCTCACGCAGACGGAGGCCCACGCTCTTCTGAAGGCGTTGCAGACGGAGGCACTTCCTGAAAACCGCACCTACCGCTACAACTACGTCAAGGATAATTGCGCGACGAGGATACTCGACCGCCTTGACTCAGCGGCGGGAAGCCCGATAGTCTACCCCGACAGTGTGGCATTCGGCACATTCCGCAACGAGATGCGGAGTTATAACCGCGATTATCCCTGGTATCAGTTCGGCATTGACATAGCGCTGGGTTCAGGTATAGACTATCCCGTAAGTTCGCGGGAGGAGATGTTTGTCCCGGTTGAGATGATGATGAAGGTAGACAGGGGGAGGATGCTCGACGGGCGCCCGCTGGTGAGGGAGAGCCGCGTCATCTATGAGGGAGAGCCCGATGCCACGCTCGGCCCCGGGACACCGTGGCTCAGGCCGTTTCCCGTAAGTTGCGTGCTTGCCTTCGTCGTGCTCTGCATATCGCTTTTCAATTTCAAGACCGGAAGGATCACACGTTGGGTTTATTCGCTTTGGTTCGCGATACTCGGCTTGGCGGGATGTGTAGTATGGTTCCTCGTGTTCATCTCTGTCCATGAGGCCACTTCTCCCAACACGTTGCTTCTGTGGCTTTCGCCCGTGCAGTTGGTGACGGCGGGAGCGATGGCAATTAAGAGGCTAAGGCGCACGGGTATAATCATGGCCTGGTACAACATAGTGGCTGTAGTCACTACGCTCGTGGTCTGGCCGTTCCAGCATCAGAGCGGGAATCCGGCGTTCTACCCCCTAATGGGGATCACGCTTCTGCTGGCCATAACCTACGCAATAATAGCGCCTAAGATCAGTTATAACAATAAGGGGGGGAGGAATAGGATTTCCCGCTCTCCGCGTTCAAAATCTGTTAGAATAAGACAGACCTGTAAATGAACCGTTTGATTACCTCGGTGATATGCAGCCTGGTGGGTATAAACACGATACTTGCCGTAGATCCCTCGCGCCCGCGTCTTGTGGTGGGAATAATGGTGGATCAGTTGCGCACCGATTACATAGAATATCTACAGAACCTTTTCGGAGAGAAGGGGTTCCGCCGTCTTATGAAGGATGGCGCCTTTCTGAAGGATGTGGATTTCAAGGTGCCGGGACTTGACAACGTCAGCGGCACCGCCATGGTATATACGGGGGGTTATCCGCGTCTGAACGGAATCACCTCGGCCATGGTGTATGACCCTTCGCGCCAGGATATGGCACCTGCGCTGAACGACCCCTCCATAATAGGGAATTTCACGTCGGAGACCTATTCTCCGGCCAATCTCCGCCTCTCGACACTGAGCGACGAGATAGCAATAGATGGAGCCGGGCTGGGGATGGTCTATTCTATATCCCCGGATCCCCAGCAGAGCATAATCATGGCCGGACATGCCGGCAATTCAGCGTTCTGGATCAACGAGAATACCGGGCGGTGGGCGACCACGACATATTATAAGGACGCCCCCAACGCTCTCACACAGAGGAATTACAACGATCCCATCACAGCCCGTATAGACACGATGCAGTGGCGCCCGATGCTTCCGCTGTCGCGTTATCCGGGTCTTCCGGCACAAAAGAGGCAATTCGAGTTCAAACATACGTTCCCGAAATCCGACCGGAGTGTCTACCGGATGTATGCCTCCTCTCCTCTGGTGAATACGGAGGTGACGGATGTGGCCGTGACCTATCTCAAGGATTTGAGAATCGGACAGCGCGGGGATGCAATCGACATGCTCAACATCGGCTATACCGCCGCCCCTTACAAATATGTGAAGGATGGAGATTACCGGCTTGAACTTGAGGACAGTTACGTGCGTCTTGACGGGCAGTTGTCTCGCCTGTTTGATGCCATAGACAAATACGTGGGTCTTGACAACACGCTGATATATCTTGCCTCGACAGGTTATTACGATGATTCCGTAGAGGATGATCCGAAATACCGCATACCGACGGGTATGTTCTCAGTGAAGCGGGCCCTGTCGCTGCTCAATTCGTATCTTGCGGCAAGATATGGCAACGGGGATTACGTCGACACCTACAGCCGGGGCCATGTGTATCTCGACCGGAAGAAGATAGAGGAGAAGAAACTCAATCTGGAGGAGGTGTCGTCGGCGGCACGTGATTTCCTTGTGAAGATGAGCGGCGTGAGCGATGCCTACACAATGGGGGATATAATGACATCCGCACTCCCCTCGATGGAGGCCCTTCGTCTCGGGACGGACCCGAAGACTGGCGGGGATATTGTGCTTGAGTTCAATGCCGGGTGGACGGTGGTGGATGATACCCGTTTCCCGAACGTCTCCAACGTCTCACGTTCCTCTATGGTGCAGACGCCGGCCTTCATCATGGGTCCGACGGTGCCGAAGACCACAATCACCACTCCGGTCGATGCCACGGCAATAGCCCCGACCGTGAGCCGCATCCTCAGGATTCGTTCTCCCAACGGCAGTGTGACCAAACCCTTTCTCCTTGAATAATGACACTGCCGGACAGTACTCCGGAGAAAAATCTAAAAACAGAAATAAATTAAATCCATGGGATTCAGTAATATACTCAAAAAACTTTTCGGCGACCAGAGCGAACGCGCCGTGCGCCCTCTTTGGGAACGCCTCAACAAGGAAATCAACCCTATAAGCGAGGAACTTCAGGGTATCTCGAATGATGAACTTCGTGAACGTATTAACGTGATACGTGACGGCATACGCGGCGAGGCCAAGGGATATAAAGACCAGATGGCCGAGATCCGCAAGGAGATAGAGACACTCGACTATGATAAGCGTGAGCCGTACTGGAAGAAGATCGACGACCTGCGCGAGGATATGTTCAAGATGTATGCGCGCCGACTCGACGAGGTGCTTCCCGAGGTGTTCGCCGTAGTCAAGGAGACAGGACGCCGCTTCGCCAATAACGAGCTGATAGAGGTGACAGCCTCCGACGCTGACCGCGAACTTGCCGGAGCAGGTAAGGATTTCGTCACCATAGAGGGTGATAAGGCAATCTACAAGAACAGTTGGCTTGCCGGCGGCAACATGATGACCTGGGATATGGTGCATTATGATGTGCAGTTGATAGGCGGCATGGTGCTCCACGGCATCATGAACGGCGACAAGGCATCAAACAATATCGCCGAGATGGCCACCGGTGAGGGTAAGACCCTCGTGGCAACGCTTCCGGTCTTCCTGAACGCTCTCACCGGCGAGGGTGTACACGTTGTGACCGTCAACGACTATCTCGCCAAGCGTGACTCCGAATGGATGGGGCCGCTCTATCAGTTCCATGGTCTGACCGTAGATTGCATCGACAAGACAGAACCTAATTCAGAGGAGCGTCGCCGCGCTTACCGCTGCGACATAACTTTCGGAACAAACAACGAGTTCGGCTTCGACTATCTGCGCGACAATATGGCAACTCAGACGGATGACCTCGTGCAGCGTGACGAGCATTATTACGCGATTGTCGATGAGGTGGACTCCGTGCTCATAGATGATGCGCGTACACCACTCATCATCTCCGGCCCCGTGCCGAAGGGTGACGACCAGATGTTCAACGACTTCAAACCGAATGTTGAGAAGGTGGTCAATGCCCAGCGTAAACTCGTGCAGGGTCTCCTCCTTGAAGCCAAGGATAAGATATCAGCGGCCATGAGTGGCGATCCCGAGAGGATAGCCAAGTTTGACAAGGATAGGGAGGAGGGTAAAAAGCCTCTCACAGCCGACCAACTCCTTGAGGATGGCGGTCTCTCACTCTTCAGGGCCTACAAGGGTCTTCCAAAGCATAACCCCCTTATCCGCTATCTTAGCGAGGAGGGTATCAAGCAGTTGCTCCTCAAGGTTGAGGCAAAATATATGGCCGACAACAACAGGGAGATGCCTAAGGCAGTGGAGCCCCTCTATTTCGTGATAGATGAGAAGAACCATAGCATCGAACTTACCGATAAGGGTATAGAGGTGCTGACTGGTACGACGCAGGATCCCGAGTTCTTCGTTCTTCCCGATATCGCGGCACAACTCTCGGCTGTGGAGAATGAGGAGGGTACGAAAGAGGAGCATCAGGCAAAGAAGGATGATCTTCTCCAGAACTATTCCGTGAAGGCAGAGCGCGTGCATACCGTCAATCAGCTTCTCAAGGCTTATACTCTATTCGATAAGGATGTGGAGTATGTGATTGATGACAACAAGATCAAGATCGTAGATGAGCAGACGGGACGTATCATGGAGGGACGCCGCTACAGCGACGGACTCCACCAGGCGATAGAGGCCAAGGAGGGTGTGAAGGTAGAGGCCGCCACCCAGACCTACGCCACCATCACGCTCCAGAACTATTTCCGTATGTACCGCAAACTCGCGGGTATGACGGGTACGGCCATGACAGAGGCTGGAGAGTTCTATGACATCTATAAACTGGAGGTGACGGAGATACCGACAAATCGCCCCGTAATCCGTAATGACCAGAACGATCGGGTCTACCGAACGAAGAAGGAGAAGTATGCGGCAGTCATCCAGGAGGTAGAGGATATGGTGAAGGCGGGACGCCCTGTGCTCGTAGGCACCACATCGGTGGAGATTTCCGAACTTCTCTCGAAGATGCTCCAGTTGCGTAAGATTCCGCACCAGGTGCTGAATGCGAAATATCATCAGAAGGAGGCCGAGATTGTGGCTCAGGCGGGTAAGACAGGTACCGTCACA
Organism: uncultured Porphyromonadaceae bacterium; assembly: GCA_947175265.1. GTDB lineage: Bacteria > Bacteroidota > Bacteroidia > Bacteroidales > Muribaculaceae > Lepagella. Next base: position 7,408 of record CAMWMD010000026.1, read on the forward strand.
ATCGCCACGAATATGGCGGGACGTGGTACGGACATCAAACTCTCTCCAGAGGTGAAGGCAGCCGGAGGTCTTGCCATCATCGGTACGGAGCGTCACGAGTCACGCCGTGTCGACCGTCAGTTGCGAGGGCGTGCAGGTCGTCAGGGCGACCCCGGTTCGTCAGTATTCTTCGTGTCGTTTGAAGACACGGTGATGCGTCTGTTCGCCAACGACAGAATCGTGAAGACCCTTGACCGCCTCGGTTTCCAGGAGGGCGACATGATCGAGAGCAAGATGGTGACCAAGTCAATCGAGAATGCCCAGAAGCGCGTGGAGGAGAACAACTTCGGTATCCGTAAGCGTCTTGTGGAGTATGACGACGTGATGAACGCCCAGCGTAAAGGTGTCTACGGCCGCCGTCAGAATGCCCTCAAGGGTGAGCGAATCGGAACGGATATCGCCAATATGATTTATGAGACCGCGCAGCAACTCGCAGCCGGGAGGTATGAGGGTGGTTATGACGAACTCGCTTCGGAAGTGAGGAAATCGCTTGCCATCGAACTTCCTTTCACAGCAGAGGAATATGGCAAACTTGACGTGAACCAGCTCACCGATAAACTCGCGGATGCTGCTATGCATACCTATTCACGCAACAAGCAGAAACTTGCGGAAGGCGCGATGCCGTATATCAAGGAATTTGTGGAGGAACACAATGCAACCGGTCCGGTAGGTGTGCCGGTATCAGACGGTCGCCGAGTGTTCAACATCCGCTGCGATATACGCGAGGCTTACGAGAACAATTGCGCACCTCTCACCAAGGCATGGGAGAAGACAGTGCTTCTCTCCGCGATAGACAAGGCTTGGCAGGAGCAGTTGCGCGAGATGGATGAGTTGAGGAAATCTGTGCAGAACGCATCTTACGAGCAGAAGGATCCCCTCGTGATCTATAAACTCGAGGCATACGAACTCTGGAAGAAGATGCTCTGGGATATGAACTCGAAGTCGGTGGCCACGTTGATGCGCGGTAAACTTGCAGTGCCCGATTACGAGGAGGCGAAGGCGGCCCGCGAGGCGGCTGCGGCAGCCGAGGCAGAGGCAAGACAGAGGGAGCAGCAGGCTTATCAGGCACGTCAGAACCAGCAGATAAGCACCGGCTATTCATCCACAGCCGGCTCAATGCCCAATCCGTATGCCAACTACAGCACCACACGCGACAGTTATCCGGGCGAGACTGCCCAGAGGGAAGCGGCAGCAAATGCCAACCGTCCTTCCGGACCTACGCAGCCTATAAAGAATGCGGGTCCCAAGATAGGGCGAAACGACCCCTGTCCTTGCGGCAGCGGCAAGAAATACAAGAATTGCCACGGACGCAACCAGTGAATATGAGAAAGAAACAGGCGCGATTCAAAATCGCGCCTGTTTCTTTTTAGGCATTAGGCATTAGGTGGTCACAAGGATCGTCTCATGACGAAAGCCGCCAATATCAGGCCGAGGAAGAAAGTGATACCTATCCACATCTTAGCCGAACGATGATAGTCGTAGGCCTTATCCTTCTCGCCTTGTTTCCAAGCATTCCGGGTTTTCACAGCATACACCACCGCTATCAAACCCACAAGGGGACAGAAAAGTATAGCCACGAGCACCGCAGGAAGAATCAGGGAAGGGGGTTGGAGGGAATGATCCTCGCGGGCGTCAATCTCTTCCAATGAAGGAAAACTCTCACCCTCCTTTAGATGACGGTCATAGCGGGTGGGGGAAGCGTCGGGAATATCCTTCAACCGGTAGGGGGTAGCCTCCTGGCGCAACTCCGCCTGGACACTACCCGGGTGCATGAGGTCATGCAGACGGTTGCGGAACAAGCGGCAAATATCGGCCACGTCTTCGGCTTTTTCCCAATCGTCCATACCGTCCGTCCAGACGTAGGTGGAGGGTCGCACACCTTCAGCGGCGAGTTGGTCAAGGGGGAAAGGCCCCCTTTGCTCGCCGTCGATCATTATGTAATACTTTGGTGAAGAGTTATCCAAAAGCGTCAGAAAATGCTAAGTAAACCTGTGGAGAAATTGATGACACTGACAATAAGACCTATTGCAGCCAAACCAAAGGCAATCAAAGTCATGGTGCGTGCGGTGGAATTGGCATTCTCAGCCTCCATCTCCATTCCGGCCGCGTATAATTGATTGGCCTTATTCGCATAGACTATCGCAATGATGCCGAGGATACCTCCGAGACAAGAGCAAATGAAACCGGCAATTGTAGCGATAATGGCGGGTGCGAGCCAGTCTTTACGGTTTATGAAGTTTCCGAAATTGTTTCTATTAAAGAAATTGTTCTGGCCGTAGTTCTGCTGCTGCCCGTATTGCGGATTTTGCCCGTATTGGGGGTTCTGGCCGTAGTTCTGCTGTTGCCCGTATTGTGGATTCTGCCCGTATTGGGGGTTCTGGCCATAGTTAGGCTGCTGGCCGTACTGTGGATTCTGGCCGTAGTTAGGTTGCTGCCCATACTGAGGGTTCTGTCCGTAGTTGGGTTGCTGTCCGTAGTTTGACTGACTGGCGTATGAATTGCGTTGGCTATTGAGAGCCGTCATTATTTCATTGACCCTTCCGGCCGGCATCCAGTCGGGCATACCCTCATGCCAAACGGGTGTGGAGGAATTAAGCCCCATGTTTATAAGGTCGGATATGCTTGCCGGGCCGATACGTCTTTCACCGAACATAGCAAACCAGGCGTTGTCGGCCGAGGTGACCGGGGGAGGCACCGAACCGGGAGCGGAAGGTTGCTCAGCAATCACGACAACTTCCAACAGGTCGGCGAGTTCATCAAGTTCTTTGACGGGTTTCCATTCAGTCATTCCGGAACGCCAAACCAGGGTTTCGGGGCCCACGTTCTGCCCACGGAGTTCCTCTTTAGAGAAGGGACCGCTTTGCTGGCCGTTTATGGCAAGGTAATATTCTGTCATATCATTATTGTTAAAACATTAGGATGCAAAATTAAAAAAAATTTCCTCTATGCACAAAAAACGTTCCAAATTATTTGTGGATTTAAAAATTAAGTGATAACTTTGCAATGCAAACGCGGTAATAGCTCAGTTGGTAGAGCATCAGCTTCCCAAGCTGAGGGTCACGAGTTCGAGCCTCGCTTACCGCTCCGAAGCAGGAAGAAAAAGTTTCTTCCTGCTTTTTCTTTTTCCTAAATTGATTAACGCCGGAAATCCCCCCATACAGGGCATGGAATAACCATCTTTGGACAAAAAATTACATAACCTGTAGATAAACTCTGTAATATATTAATGATAAAGAATATAAATTGTAAATAACTATATGCGTGTACAGCCGTATGCAGTTGGGGAGGGTAGGGATGCGCAAAAACATTTATGACTGTTTTTAAGTTATATGATTAAGGTTAACACTCTTTAACCTTGGTTTACCATTATAATCTATGACCATATCTTCTATCCGATATAAGCTGCTTATATCCGCCGTAGCGCTGACTGCTATCGCTTCAAATGCTGACGACCAAATACTTACCGCTGACTCTCTGCCTCAATCGTGGCAGATGACCCAGCAATGCTATCAGACACTCCCTATCGACGACGCCTGGTGGCATTCCTTCCAGGACCCTATCCTCACGCAACTTATCGAGAAGGCGGTGGCCAACAACTATAACGTGGCCTCAGCCATGAAACGCATAGATATGGCGAAGCAGATAATCCGCCAGGCTTCCGCAGGGTATTATCCCACTTTCAATGCCACGGCTGGATGGTCGTATAGTCTTGACAGCGGTGCGGAGGGGAAACAGGTGGTCACTACTTCGCCCGGCTCCTCCTTTTCGTTGGGGGCTGACATGAACTGGGAGATTGACGTTTTCGGGCGTGTACGCCAGAATGTCAAGGCCAAGAAGGGAGCCTACAACGTAGCCCGCGCCGACTATGACGCCGTTCTGATCTCGCTTTGCTCTGACGTGGCCACAGCCTACCTCCAATTGCGGACCACCCAGCGGCAGATACAGATGGCCGACGACCATATTGAGTATCAGCAGAGGGTGTTGAAAATCACGGAAGACCGTTTCGAGGCCGACCTCGGGAATATGCTTGACGTCACGCAGGCCCGGATAGTGCTCTACAGCACACAGTCAAAACTTCCGGGGCTGGAATCGAAGGTGAGGACCCTCATCAACTCCATATCGGTGCTTCTCGGAGATTCGCCCGAAGAATGGATTGAGAAACTGACACATCCCATCCCCATGCCGGGATTCATCCATCAGATTTCGGCCGGGATACCTGCCGACATACTCAGGAGACGCCCCGATATCGTACAGGCCGAATACCAACTCGGGGAATACGCCGCGATGCTGGGTGTGGCCAAAAAGGATTTCCTTCCCACACTCTCGCTCACCGGCTCAATAGGGACTTCGGCCCACAAGGCCGGAAACCTTTTCGGGAAGCACTCGCTATATTATTCCGTGGCTCCGCAACTCTCCTGGACGATATTCGAAGGGTTTGCCCGGAATGCAAGAGTGGCGGAAGCCCGACTGCAGATGGAGGCAGCCATCGAGGACTATAACATGACCGTTCTGAACGCCCTTCAGGAGGTAGACAACTCACTGATACAGTATAACTCCATCATCAACTCCATCTCACTGCAGAAGAAGGTGGTGGAGCAGAGTTACAAGAGTATGGTGCTTTCCGTGGACCTTTACCGCAGCGGGCTCACCGCATTCTCAAATGTCGTGGACGGCCAGATGAGTTATCTTGAAAACCAGAACGCACTTGTGGAGCTCGAAGGCTCGGCCCTCACCAATCTCGTCACAATCTATAAGGCTCTCGGTGGAGGGTGGACCATCGCCGCCGGCAATCAGAATAAACCTTGAAACCAACAAAGCTTATGAAAAGATATAACTTTTTTCCCTCTCTCGCGATACTTGCAGCCTGTCTGTCGCTTCTTTCATGCAAAGCGAAGAAGGAAGCCCCGGAAGAGAAACTCCGCGACATCGACGTGGCGGAGGTGATAGTGGATTCCGTAGTGCTTCATAAGACCTATCCGGGCCACATCTCATCAGATAATTCTGTCGACGTCATCTGCCGTGTGGACGGTATGATCATAACCCAGAATTATACGGGAGGTACATTTGTCAAGAAGGGGCAGGTGCTTTTTACGGTTGATCCGGTGCTTTACCGCAACACCGTCATCCAGGCTGAAGCCACTCTGGCCTCGGCGATAAGCAGCCGCGACTATGCCAAGAGCCATTATGAGGCAGTGAAGAAGGCGTTCCAGAGCGAGGCTGTGTCGAAAATGGAGGTGCTCAACGCAGAGAGCGCGTTTCATCAGGCGGAGGCATCCATCATGAATGCGCAGGCAGCCTTGAGCACGGCAAGGACCAACCTCAGTTACTGCACGATAACAGCCCCCGTATCAGGTTATATCACTGACGCGATACACGGCACGAACACTTACATCAACGGCTCGGGGGCACCCGTCACCATAGCCAAGATTTACGAGAACGCCAACTTCACCGTGGAGTTTGAGATTGAGGACATCCAGTATGAGAAAATGGCGGTGAAATCGGATATCTTCAAGTCAGACCTCTTCAGGGCTATGCCTCTGCAGTTCCGAGACACGTTGATGAACGAGTACACGGCCGATCTCACCTATACGGCACCCTCCGTGGATACCTCCACAGGAACGATAGTGCTGAAAGGGAAGGTGAAGAATAAGGATAACGAGTTGAAAGACGGAATGTATGTGATGGTGTCGCTACCCTACGGATATGATCCTGATGGCATGCTTGTGAAGGAGGCCGCCATATCCACCGACCAACTTGGAAAATATCTGTATGTCGTAAATGATTCCAACAAAGTGGTATACACACCGATAGAGGTGGGGGAGGTCTACAGGGATTCGCTCAGACTGGTCACGAAAGGTGTAAAGCCCGGCGACCGCTACGTCACGAAGGCTCTTCTCACCGTTCGCAACGGTGAGAAAGTGAACCCTGTCCTGAAGAAATAACCTTCTAATACCCCCTGTCATGTTTTCAAAGTTTTTCATAGACCGTCCCATATTCGCCACGGTCCTGGCGGTTCTTCTCGTGCTGGCCGGCCTTATGACGGTCAATACCCTACCCGTGGCCCAATATCCGGATATCACTCCTCCGACCGTCATGGTATCGGCCACCTATCCTGGAGCGGATGCACAGACAGTGGCCCAGGCAATCGGCGTGCCTATCGAGGAGCAGGTGAACGGTGTGGAGGGTATGCTCTACATGAGTTCATCTTCCGGCTCCGACGGCTCCTACAGCCTCACCATCACATTTGAAAACGGCACGGACGTGGACGAGGCTGCCGTAAAGGTGCAGAACCGTGTTCAGGAGGCTAACGCGCAACTTCCCAACTCCGTGAAGGAACAGGGTGTGAGTGTGCGGCAGCAGAGCAGCGACAATGTGCTTTTCATATCTCTGGAGAGTGATGACCCGGAGAGGTATGATGCCCTATATCTCACGAATTACGCCCAGTTGAACCTCACCGACCCTATTTCCCGCGTGGCCGGGGTAGGTGGTGTGGGTGCGTTCGGCTCAGGCGAATATTCGATGAGGGTATGGCTTGACCCCGAGGCCCTGAGGATGCGCGGGCTGACCCCGGCTGATGTTGAGGCGGCCATAAGTTCGCAGAATATGGAGGTCTCCGCGGGAGCCGTCGGCACTCCGCCGGATGCCAAGGGGGCGCAGTTCTCATATTCACTGACGAGCCGGGGACAACTCTCCACACCCGAGGAGTTCGGCAACATAATCCTGCGAGCCGAGGATGGGGGGATACTACGCCTGAAGGATGTGGCTAAAGTGGAATTGGGAAGCACGAGTTACGCCCAGGTGGCAAAGGTCAACGGTAAAGCCACCGCACTCATAGGTGTGGAGCAGACTCCGGGAGCAAATGCGCTTGATGTGGCCGATGGCGTGTTGAAGGAACTTGACAGGCTCTCGCAGTATTTCCCGGACGGGATACACTATAACGTGATACTCAATTCCACAACCTACGTGCATGAATCTATCGATGACGTGGTGAACACTTTCGTAATCACCTCCCTGATTGTGATGGTGGTTATCCTGATATTCCTTCAGAACTGGAGGGCGGTGATAATCCCTATGATAACTATTCCCGTCTCCCTGATAGCGACCTTCGCGGTGATGAAACTCCTTGGCTTCTCACTCAATACCCTCACCCTCTTCGGACTTGTGCTTGCCATAGCCATTGTAGTGGACGATGCGATTGTGGTGGTGGAAGACTGCTCGCGCCTTGTGGATAAAGGTAACATAAGCCGTAGGGCGGCTGCCGAGAAGGCCATGCGCGAACTTCAGGGTCCTGTGGTGGGTGAGGTGCTGGTATTGCTCTCCGTCTTCATTCCCACGGCTTTCGTAAGCGGCATAACAGGGCAACTTTACAAACAGTTTGCACTCACCATAGCCGTATCTACGGCATTTTCCGGTTTCAACGCGCTCACACTGACTCCGGCACTCTGCGCCCTGTTCCTGACTCCGAAGAAAGAGTCGAATTTCTTTATCTACAGATGGTTCAATAAGGGTTACGGGAAAGTGCTCTCCCTGTATCAGACCATAATATCGTGGATGCTCGCCCGCCCGGTGGTGTCGCTGATAATCTTCCTTGTGCTCGCGGGAGCCGCTTTCTACGGCTTTGTAAAATGGCCTACGAGTTATCTGCCGGAAGAGGATATGGGGTATTTCATGACCTCCGTACAGTTGCCTACGGGTGCATCCGTGGAACGCACGGAAAAGGTGGTCGACGCCTTGGCCGCAGAGATAAAGAAGATACCCTACGTCAAGGACGTAATGTCGATTTCGGGAATGTCGTTCATGGGTGGTGGCGCCTCATCGAATATGGGTGGCATCAACGTTATGCTTGAGCCGTGGTCGAAACGAGGAAAGGCCGGCTCTATCGACAAGGTGATGGATATGGTAGATGAGATCGCATCCCGTCAGCAGGAGGCACTCGTATTCTCCGTAAATCCGCCGGCGATTCCGGGACTCGGCATGACGTCGGGCCTTCAGATGCAACTTCTCGACATCAACAGTCTGGGCGCTAACCAATTGAAACAGGCACTCAGCGACATTCAGCGTATGGCAGAGACAGACCCGCGAATCAAGTCAGTGACTACGATGTATCAGGGGGCGGTGCCACAATATACCATAAACGTAGACCGCGACAGAGTTCAACTTCTCGGGATAGATCTCTCGGACGTCTACGGCATACTCGCCTCCTACATGGGAGGAAGTTTTGTCAACGACTTCGTTGATTTCGGACGTACGTATCAGGTGACTGTACAGGGTGACGCCCTGGCACGCGACAATATAGGGAATATCGTGAGGTTGTCGGCCCGCACAGCCGACGGGAGGATGGTGCCATTCAGCGCCTTCACCACTGTGGTGCCATCGATGGGAGAGCCGAGTGTGAACCGCTATAATATGTACACCACAGCCTCACTTACCGCCACGCCGGCTAAGGGTGTGAGTTCGTCGGACGGAATAAAGGCGATGGAGGAGATAGTCAGGGAAGCCGTGGGGAGCAACTTCTCATACGCATGGACAGGTATTGCCTATCAGGAGACTCAGGCGGGCACCACCATAAGTTTCGTCTTCATCTTCGCCATAGTTATGACGATACTTGTCCTGGCCGCCCAATATGAGAGTTGGACTGATCCTATCGCCGTTGTGCTCAGTATGCCTATCGCGGTGTTGGGAACGGTGCTCGGGTGTATATTCATGCATGAGAGCATAAGCATCTACACACAGATAGGCCTCATACTGCTGTTGGGAATGTCGGCCAAGAATGCAATCCTCATAGTGGAATATGCCATGGATTTCCGTAAGAACGGTCAGCCAATCCGAAAGGCGGCACATGATGCCGGAGTGATACGTTTCCGCCCGATTATGATGACGGCGTGTGCATTCGTATTCGGCGTGATGCCCATGATGTTCTCTACCGGAGCGGGAGCCAACAGCCGTATAGAGTTGGGTACGGCGGTAGTGTTCGGTATGGCACTCAATGGAATAATCGGCACCCTCTTTGTACCGACATTCTGGGAGTGCATGCAGAAATTCCAGGAGAAATACCTCTCGGGGCTATTCAAGGACCCCAACGCGGGGAAGACGGGTGGCACCGATCCTGCCCTCGCACCTCAATCCACTTCGGAATCGCAAAAAATCTGAAGAATACAGAAATAATCAATCAAAAGCAGCACAAGTGTCCGCCCGGTTTGTCCGAAAGCGGACACTTGTCCGTTTATGGATATTGGATGTATTAGTTATTGTGTTGATAAATAATGAGATGAATATTTGGCACGGGGATTGTGACTGTTTTTGGCAAACAGAACAATCGTACACATGGACAAAGAGATATCAAAAGAGCAGATAAGGAAGGAGCAGATGAGGCGCTGGCTCAAGATCGGTGTAGCCGCATTCGCCGTCATCGCCGCCTTCGGAATAGGTTCGCATTTCTTATTCGGCGAAACCGTCAAGGAGGAAGACCTGACCATCCGTCAGGCCGAGATAGGCTCTGTGGAGAGCACTGTATCGGCCTCCGGAAAGATAGTGCCTCTCTATGAGCAGGCAATCGTGTCGCCCGTGGCGACGAGAATCATGGAGATCTACTGCACGGAGGGCGACAGCGTGGAGGCGGGACAGTCGCTGCTTCGCCTCGACCTTCAGTCGGCGGAAAGCGATCTCCGCAGGATGGGCGACGAGGTCAGCATGAAGCAGAACGAGATTGAACAGACTGCGCTGAACAACGAAACCTATATCACGGATCTTGAGATGAAGATAAAGAGCAAGGAGATGGCCGTGAATCATCTTAAGGCGGAGGTATCGAACGAACGCCGTCTCGACAGCATCGGGAGCGGGACAGGCGACCGTATCCGTCAGGCTGAGCTTGCCTATTCCACGGGGCTTCTTGAGCTTGAACAACTCCGCACCCAACTCCGCAATGAGCGTAAGGCTCACGCAGCCTCCTACCGCAGCAAGCAACTGGAAGGCTCAATCTCACGGCGTAACCTTGAGGAGATGGAGCGCACTCTCGATGATGCTAAGGTGAAGGCTCCGAGGAAAGGGACCGTCACATATCTTTACAAGGATCTCGGCACGAGTATCTCGGCGGGGGAGAAACTTGCGGTGGTGTCTGACCTGACACGTTTCAAGATAACGGGAAATATCTCGGAAGGCAGTGCCGGAAAGATTTCGGTGGGGGCACCTGTGAAGGTGAGGATAGGGAGACATGCCACGACAGGAAAGGTGAGCAACATATCTCCTCAGAGTAAGGATGGGATGACGGAGTTCACCGTGATGTTTGATGATGACAGCGACAAGATACTTCGCTCGGGATTGACAACAGAACTGAATATCGTATACGACGAGAGGGAGGGTGTGGTAAGGATACCCAACGGACAGTATTTTCAGGGTCCCGGAAATTACCTTCTTTTCGTGAAGACTGCCGACAACCGCCTTGAGCGACGCAATGTGGATCTCGGCGACAGCAATTTCGATTATGTAGAGGTGGTGAGCGGCATAAAGCCCGGTGAGATGGTCGTGATCAGCGATATGAGTTCTTTCAAGAAACATAACAGTCTTAAAATGAAAGGTATCGGAAAGTGATTCATCTTACGGGAATGCTGAATCCCCGAGAGAAATTCAAATGATAAACGCAATACTAAACTAACGCGACAAAATATGGAAATAATAACTCTTAAAGATGTGAGCAAGGTCTACAGGACAAAGGAAATAGAGACTCTTGCCCTTGAGAATGTGAATCTGGAAATAAAGGAGGGTGAGTTCGTAAGCATAATGGGCCCCTCCGGATGCGGAAAATCGACATTGCTTAACATCATAGGTCTGCTTGACTCCCCCACAACAGGGACGGTGTCGCTTCTTAACACAGATACCAACCGATTGGGGGATGCTAAACTCTCGGTATTCCGGAATTCCAATATAGGGTTTGTATTCCAGAGTTTCCATCTTATCCCCTCGCTCAATATCACGGACAACGTGGCGCTCCCCCTCACTTACCGTCATGGCATGAGTGCCTCAGAGAAGAAGAAGAGGGTGGAGGAGGTACTCACCCGTCTCGGGTTGAGCCACAGGATGCGCCATTACCCTTCGCAGTTGTCGGGCGGCCAATGCCAGAGAGTAGCCATAGCGAGAGCAATAGTGGGAGATCCCAAGATTGTCCTTGCCGATGAGCCAACCGGCAACCTTGACTCGAAGATGGGACAGGAGGTGATGGATATCCTTCATCAACTCAACCGTGAAGACGGGAGAACCATCGTCATGGTAACACACAATGAGCATCAGGCGCGCATGACCGACAGGATAATCCGCTTCTTTGACGGGCGACAAGTAGAATAATAAAAAAACTCATAATGATCATGAATTATTTCAAACAGATAATATACGAAATGAAGCATCAGAGGATGATGACGTGGGTGGCCGTCAGTGGCACTGCACTCTCGATATTCCTCGTGATGGCGTTTTTCATAACAGACAATATCTCCTCGGTGGATGTCGCTCCGGAGACTTCCCGCTCCCGTATTCTTGTAGGCGAGGGTGTGCATGTCAAGGAGGGAGAATATGATAATTCCGGTATGTCGATAACAGTAAAACTCGCAGAGGATGCATACAAAGATCTCGACGGAATAGAGAAAATCTCGTTCGTGGGGGGCGATAAGATGGCCGAGCAGTTGAGTGTGGCGGGGAAAGAACCTTTTGTTGCCGACGGCATGAGAGTGGATTCGGACTTCTGGAAAATCTTTGATTTTAAATTTATCGACGGCAAACCGTTTACAGACGCCAAGGCAGCTGCAGCCGAGCGATATGTTGTGCTGACAAGATCATCAGCGCGCAGGCTTTTCAATGAGGAGAACGTGGTGGGAAGGGATATTGAAATCCGCATGATACCCTATCATGTGGTGGGTGTGGTGGAGGATGTGAGTCCGCTCCTCGACAAAACATACGCCCACTTCTATGTCGCCCTGGATATAGACAAATACAGGAAGGTAGAGGGAGATGATGAAGTGTTCGGGAGTGTTAAGGTGCTTCTCCAGATGAAAGAAGGAGTTGACCCCGCCAGCATAAAAGAGCAGGTGAAAACAAGATACGGGAGAATGGCAGCCAAAATGAAACGAGAAGGTAAGGAACTGATCTATCATGAACAGCCTTATACCGTGGAAGAAATGAAAACCTTTTTCGGAAGCAACAACAGTCCGGACGTGAAAATACATCAGCGCACTCAATGGGTCATCTATGCCATACTCCTTCTCTTGCCGGCGATCAACCTCAGCAGCATGACGCGCAGCCGTCTGCGCCACAGAGTCTCGGAGATAGGAGTCAGGCGTGCTTTCGGAGCTAAGAAAAGGGATATCATCAGTCAGTTGCTCGGAGAGAATCTAATCATCACGTGTATCGGCGGAATAATAGGTTTTGTGCTGTGTCTGCTCTTCCTGTATCTTGCCTCTCATCTTTTCTTCGAGATGTCGGAAAAATTTGAAGATTCACTTGAGGTGCTCAACGTACGCCCCGATTTCTCTATGCTTTTCCGCTGGCAGAATTTCCTCATAGCATTCGTGGTATGCTTCGTTTTGAATATCGTCAGCGCCACGGTTCCGGCATGGCGCGCATCCATGAGGAATCCGGCGGAGGCTATATCGGGAGCACATTGAAAAGATTACAATTTCATACGAAATAGAAAAAAATGAAACGCAAACTGATCAAACAGATGTGCCATGAATGGCGCGACAATATATGGCTTATCCTATCACTTATGATCGTATTCACGGTGGTGTGGGGCGGACTGTGGTTCATATATAATGAATCCTACGGCCTGACGATTCCGACAGGCTACGATTGCACGGATGTCTATTCCCTTAACGTCAGGATGATAGAGAAGGGGAGTCCCTATCATAAGAATGAAGAGGGTGAAGAGAAAGGGAAAAACATGATGGGTGATTTCATGGTGATTATAAGAAATCTCAGGGCGCATCCCACTGTAGAGTCCGTGATGTATCATTGGAACGGACTCCCCTATAATTATAACTATATGGGGAATGGTCTGACAGTAGTTGACGACACCCTTCCCCGGTATTATGGCAATCTCCGTGAGGGGAGCCCCGAGATTGTTGACGTAATAAGGCTGAAGAGTCTTACGGGCGCCACCTCCTCCCAATTGAAGGAGATGCTTGAGCGGGGAGATATCCTCATATCGGATAATATGATGTATCAGGAAGCCGGAATCGATCCTGTTTCCTTGAAAGGGAAGAAAGTTTTCTTCAGCCATGATTCTACCAAGCAGTACCGGGTAGGGGATGTGATTCAGAATGTACGCCGCAATGATTATGAACCCGCTTCTTCGGGCACTATCATCCGCCTCATGGATGAAACTTGGGGACAGGTGGCCGTTAGAGTGAAGCCGGGAATGGGGAGGAAGTTTGAGGAAGTATTCAAGGATAATAAGGAGTTGCGTATTAACGGCAACGTCTTCCTGACAGAACTTCAAAGCATGAGTGATGTCAGGGAGGCAAACCAGAGAAGCATAGAGATAAATCTCAGGCAACTGGTCGTGCTTGTGGCTTTTGTGCTGCTGACCATATTCCTCGGTCTTTTGGGAACATTCTGGTTCCGAGTCCAGCAACGTGTAGGAGAGATTGCGATACGCAAGATTTGCGGAGCGAACCGCATGAACATCCTGACAAGAATTATCACCGAGGGGTTGCTGCTGCTTGCGGTAGCCGTGGTGATCGCCACAGTGATATTGTGCATATTCGTAATTCCTGATTTTTTGGAGATGGCGGGACGCACTGATTTATGGGCTACGACTATGTGGATAGGTCTGGGGGCATGTATTCTTGTGGCGTTAGGAATCGTGGTCAGTCTTCTATATCCCGCGCTACGGGCCATGAAGATAGAACCGGCGGTAGCCGTAAAGACGGAATAAACGAAATGAATCCATGCATAGGTATATTCTTTTTCTCATACTGATAATTTCTGCGGGGGGAGTGGGCGCACAAACCCCGCAGAGCCTCCTCCTCACTATGGAAGAGGCGATGGTTAAGGCACGGAGGGGGAGTGTGGATGCCGAAGTCGCGCTCAACAGGCTCCGCAGCGCATACTGGGGTTACCGTTCCTACCGGGCGGAACTTCTTCCGGAAGTGGATTTCACCGCCACGGTTCCTTCCTACCGGAAACAATATTCATCGTATATGAACGGAGAGGGTAACTACAGTTTCGTGCGCAACAACTACCTCCAGATGAACGGAGAAGTATCACTGACACAGAATATATGGCTTACCGGAGGCACGGTGGCATTGACCACTTCCCTCGATTTTTACCGCCAGCTCGGTGGGGGAAGTTACAACCGTTTCATGTCTATCCCTGTTGCCGTGACGCTCACACAGCCTGTCTTCGGAGTGAACCATATAAAGTGGGACAGACGTATAGAGCCTGTAAGATATGAGGAGGCGAAGGCAGAGTTTCTCAGTGCCACGGAGGATGTGGCCTCATCGGCACTCCGCCTGTATTTTACCTTGCTCATGGCGAGGGAAAACCATAGTATTGCCACACAGAACGTAAGCCAGGCGGAGAAACTTTACGAGGTGGCCAAAGAGAAAAGGGAAATGGGGAGAATAAGCCGCAACGATCTTCTTCAGATGGAGCTCAATCTTCTTGATGCGCAGACGTCATTGACCGACTGTGAGAGCAGCCTGAAGAGCGCGATGTTCCAACTCCGTACATTTCTCGGCTTCGACTCCGATGTGGAGATAGTTCCTGAGATTCCTGTCTCCACGCCGGATGTCGGTATAAACTATTCTGACGCACTTGATAGAGCACTGGCAAACAACAGTTTTGCTAAGACAATGCTCCGTAAGAGGCTTGAGGCGGATTATGAGGTGGCGAAGGCTAAGGGTGCCCAAAGGGAGGTGAATCTTTTCGCCCAGATAGGATATACAGGCACCGACCGCGACTTTTCCGGGAGTTATTCCAATCTCAAGGATAATCAGGTGGTGGAGATAGGTGTCTCCATACCTTTGGTAGACTGGGGCAGAAGGAAAGGAAAGGTGAAGGTGGCGGAGAGCAACCGCCGTCTTGTGGAGAGCCAGGTCAGGCAGGAGAACCAGAATTTCAGCCAGAACCTGTTCATACTGGTGGAACGCTACGGCAATCAGCGGAGTCAACTTGAGAGAGCGAGAAGGGCCGATGAGATAGCGGCGCAGCGTTATGCAACGAATGTGGAGACTTATCTCGTCGGAAAGATCTCCACTCTCGATCTCAATGACTCGAGGGTAAAGAAAGATGAGGCGAGGAGGGAGTACGTCAACGAACTGTATCTCTTCTGGAACTACTATTACCAGATACGCTCGCTGACACTCTGGGATTATGAGCATGATTGCGGAATCGAGGCCGATATCGAGGCTATCGTAAAGAATTGAGAAATAATTGCAGAAATGGGTGAGTTAATGTAAATTTGCGGTATGATTCTGATTATTGACGATGATAAGGCCGTGAGAAAGTCGCTGGGATTAATGCTCAAGCGTAATGGTCATGAGGTGGACTATGCCGAAAACCCTGACGAGGCTCTCATGAAAGTGAGGCAGAGGGATTACGGACTCTTGCTCATGGATATGAATTATTCAAGGGAGGTGAACGGCAGGGAGGGAATCGAATTGCTGCGTAAGGTGAAGATATTCCAACCTGACACTCCGGTAATACTCATAACAGCGTGGGGAAGCATCGAACTCGCCGTGGAGGGGATGAGGCATGGCGCCTATGATTTCATCACGAAGCCTTGGAACAACAATCTTCTCATGCAGAGGATTTCCACGGCTCTAAGCCTGAATGAGGCTGTCAAGGAGCCGGAGATATCAGGGTTCAACAGGGCCGGGATAATCGGCGAGAGCCGGGAGATCACCGACTTGTTGGATACCGTGGAACGTATCGCTCCCACTGACGCTCCGGTATTGATATTGGGGGAGAACGGGACAGGAAAGGAGATGGTGGCGAATGCCATCCACATCAACAGCCGGAGGCATGAGGCTCCTTTCGTCATGGTGAATCTGGGGGGAATCTCCCAATCTTTGTTCGAGAGCGAGATGTTCGGACATGCCAAGGGAGCGTTCACTGGTGCTGTGGGCGCGAGAAAGGGGCGTTTCGAACTCGCAGATAAGGGCACTATCTTTCTCGATGAGATAGGAGACCTTGACATGAGTTGCCAGGTAAAGATGCTACGAGTGCTCCAGCAGCATACGTTCGAGCCTTTGGGCGATACCCGCACAAGAAAGGTGGATATCAGGGTTGTGTCGGCCACAAATGCCGATCTCAGGGATATGGTGGCGCGGAAGACCTTCCGAGAAGATCTTTTCTACCGTATCAACCTCATCACGCTTCATCTGCCGGCGTTGAGGGACCGACGCGACGACATACCGCTTTTGGTGAGGCATTTCATCGAACTCGGCGCGAGGGAGAACGGCATCAGGGTGCCGGAAGTGTCGGCTGAAGGTATGGATTATCTCACCCGTCTTCCTTATCCGGGGAATATCAGGCAATTGAAGAATATGGTGGAGAGGGCTCTGCTGACCGGGGGTAAGCGTCTCGGGAAGGGGGATTTTATGAGTGTTGCGGGGAATGCCGAGGAGGAAAAGGATATCCGGCCTGCAGGCACTATCGATGATATGGAAAGGGTGATGATTGAGAAGGCACTTGAGGAGGCCGGGGGTAATCATAGCCGCGCTTCAAGGATTCTCGGATTGACCCGGCAGGCTCTTTACCGGAGAATGGAGAAATATGGATTGAAATGAGAAACTTATTTTTTATAGTCTGGGTAGCCCTTGTGGTGGTATCTATGGTGATGGCTTCCGTAGATGGCGCCGCTCTGAAGTGGGAGATAATATCCTGCCTTGGAGTGGCGTTGCTGCTGATGATTCTTTTCTACCGGATGACTGTGCTCCCGGGAAGGGTGGTGTCGCGCGGTTTCGAACTTCTGGAGGCTCAGGATTTCAACAACCGCCTTGTTGAGGTAGGGGAGGGGACGGCCGACAGGACCGTGCGCCTTTTCAATACGATGATCGACCGTCTGCGCAACGAGCGTCTGCTCAATATGGAGCGTGAGAGTTTCCTTCAGTTTCTTATAGATGCCTCCCCTATGGGTGTTCTGATGCTTGATCTTGACGGAAGGGTCTCTATGGCTAACGGGGCGTTCCTTCAGTTGTGCGGAATACGGGAATATGAGGAATTGGACGGGAAAACCTTGGAGGAGTTGCCTCCCAATCTTAGCCGCTGGCTTTCGGGCATACCTTATCAGGAATCGGTTGTGTTCAGGCCGGGTGATTCCCGCTTGTTCAAGGGGAGTCATCTGAGTTTCGTGCAGAATGGTTTCAACCGTCATTTCTTCCTTTTGGAGAATCTTACGGAGGAGATGATACGTGCGGAGAGGAAGGCGTATGAGAAGGTGATACGCATAATGTCGCATGAGGTCAACAATACGATGGGAGGGGTGAGGACGGTTTTCGGGATGATGATTGACGACACAGAGGATGATAAAGAGTTGAGGGATGTGCTGGAGAGTTGCGACCGGCGTTGCGGTGAGGTGTGCGATTTCATAAACGCTTATGCGGATGTGGTGCGCCTTCCGTCGCCTCAACTTCAGCGTCTTGATTTGGGGGCTATGCTTTCTGAAAACATACCCTTCCTCAATACTCTTGCTCCCGAGGATGTCAGGATCGGTCTTTCAACCGAGGGAGACCTGACTATGATGGGCGACCGCACACAACTTGAACAGGTGATAGTGAATATCGTTAAGAATGCTGTGGAGAGTTTCAGGGATTCTGAAAAGGATTATACAGTGGAGGGGAAATGGATAGAGATATCTGCACGGAGTGAGGATAGGTCTTTGATTCTGGATATCTCAAATAACGGAAAGCCAATTCCGGAGAGTGTGGCTTCGCAGTTGTTCTCCCCTTTTTTCACAACGAAACCGGAGGGGAAGGGATTGGGTCTGACTCTGACTGGGGAGATTCTGGGGAGTCATAATGCGAGGTGGTCGCTTCAGACGAGGGAGGATGGGATAACGGTGTTTTCGATTAGGTTTTTAGGCATTAGGCGTTAGGCGTTAGGCGTTAGGCATTAGGCATTAGGCATTAGGGATTAGGCATTAGGCATTAGGGATTAGGCGGTGGGCGGTGGGAGATTTCAGGTATTTTGGGTTAGGGTGTGATTATAGTGATATGAAAGAGAGTCAGGCCGGATGGTCTGACTCTCTTTTGTTGGATGGTTTGTATTATTTCTTCGTTATGTGGATGCTGATGCTTCCGTCGGGGGCGACGTTGATGTCGAGCGACATGCCGGGACCTACATGGATAGTGCCTTCTCCGGTATATGTGTGAAGTGTTGTGGGGGCATGGCCCGTGCCACCCTCAAGGGGATGGAGGGCTTTGTTCTCATCGATGCCGTCGACGGGGTCAACCTTGACATTGGGCACTTTTGCTACCTGATGAGTCTGGGCAGGTTTCGGAGCAGGTTTTACATTCTGGGGTGCGCCATCCTTGGCTTTCCCGAATTCTACGATAGGCTGATCTGTGGCTATAACCTCACCTTCAGAGACAAGGAATTTAGCCACCACACCGTCGCGGTCAGAAACGAGATTATTCTCCATCTTCATGGCCTCGTAGACAAGGAGGGTGTCGCCGGTCTTTACTGTCTCTCCGGGTTTCGCCACTAACGAAATCACTGTGCCACCCATAGGAGCGACCATCACTTCTGCCGGACCTGCCGGTGCGGGTGCCGAAGTTCCTGCCGGAGCGGCACCCCCCACAAATTCAATAAGGGGTTGGTCGGTGGCAATCACTTCACCCTCTTTTACGAGCACCTGTTTCACTTCACCCTCCATATCGCAGGCAAGATCGTTCTCCATCTTCATGGCCTCATATACGAGCACCACGTCGCCGGCCTTTACCTTATCGCCGGGCTTCACTTTTATGCTGATTACGGTTCCACCCATCGGAGCAGCGAACACGGCGCCTGTCACGGCCTCGTTCTTTCCGGCTTCCTGAGCCTTGGCAGCAGGTTCAGCGGGTTTGTTGGCCTCGTATTCAGCCTTACGTTTATTTGAGAGGTAAGTCTTGGCGACGGAGGGGAGAAGTTCGAGAAGGAGAAGTTCCTCCTCATTTGCCGCAAGGTTCACTCCACCGAGATTATCCATGACAGGATTCTCAGGCTCCTTGTAGGAAGAGGTGTCGTAAGGTTTCTCGGCGGCATCACCGGTAATCAGTTTGCGGAACTCGGGATCCACAGGTGCGGGAGTCGTGCCGTATTCACCTTTTACGAGAGAGATGAACTGGTTGTTCTTATTAGTATAGTCAGGTTTTCCGGCACGGCGGTCCAATGCGAGAGCCACAGCCTGTGAGCCTACGATCTGGCTTGTGGGAGTGACGAGGGGCACGAGACCGGCGTCACGGCGTACTTTCGGGATGAGCGCCATTGCTTCCTCGAGCACATCCTCAGCCTTGAGGGCACGCAGGTTGGCCACCATATTGGAATACATACCGCCGGGCACCTCGGCATTCTTGACGATCTCGTTTGGTTTCGGGAAGCCGAAATAAGCCTCAATCTTGTGGCAAGCATCAAGGAGATCATCCTCCTTATCTGCTTTTGCTGCCTCTATCGCACGGTCAAACTCGCTGTCGATTTCAGCCGGCATAACAGCGAAAGCCTCGTCGAAATCTTTCTGCCATTTGTCTTTGTTGAGGTCGAAATCTGCAAGGGTAGTGCGAGCCTCCTTCAAGGCGTGGCGAATCTTAGCCACAGCCTCCATATTGACGTCAAGTTCGATGCCCAGTTTGCGGCAGAATATATCGATGAGCTCAATCGCCGGAGCAGCGGAACCGCCACCGAACCACCAGATGTTGGTGTCGACGATATCCACACCCTGAATTATTGCTGTGAGTACGGAAGCGAGACCATATCCCGGAGTGCAATGTGTATGGAAATCAACAGGCACGCTCAGAGCCTCCTTAAGTTTGGGCATCAGGGAGAAAATTCTGGAGGGATTTACAAGGCCGGCCATATCCTTAAGAGTGATCATTTTCGCGCCGAGGCTCTCCATCTCCTTTGCCTTGTTCACGAAATATTCGTCGGTGAAAATCTTCTCCTCCTCGGGAGTGCCTTTCGGGTCGATGGTATAGCAAACGGCAGTGTCGGCAATGGTTTCGTTACCGTTATATCCGTTGAGTTCATTAATCATCTTGATCGAACTCCTGATATTGTCGATGTCATTAAGGGCATCGAAAATACGCATGACGTTGAGCCCGTTCTCCACAGCCTTCTTATAGAATCCCTCGAGCACACTGTCGGGATAAGGCACATACCCGAAAAGGTTGCGTCCTCGTGAGAGTGCGGAAAGGAGGGATATTCCCTTCATCTCCTTGGAGCAGGAGCGGAGACGGTCCCAAGGGCTCTCACCCAGGTAACGCATCACGGAGTCGGGCACAGCCCCCCCCCATACTTCCATAATGTAGAAACGTGCCTCTTTATAAAGGGGAAGCAGCTTGTCTACGTTCTCCTGTCTTAATCTTGTGGCGAATAAAGACTGCTGGCCATCGCGCAGCGTCAGGTCGCGGATTTTAAGTTTCTTTGCCATCTGTATTTCGAATTGATTTAAGTGACATAGATGCGTGCCCGAAGAGCCATTAAGGAAGCAAACCTTTGGAACGGGCCTTTTAAGTGCGCCAAAATTAATTATAAAAAAAATATTACGGAAATATTTCCGCAATAAAATGTGAAATTTTTTGTATTGTGTAATTTCGGAGTGCCGGAGGGCGTTGAAAATCTGTAGATGATACATAACAAGGGAAATTCATAAACGCAAGAGGGATGAAGAAAATAGGAATCATCAGTGACACCCACGGTGTGTGGGACGATCGCTTCGCCATCCATTTTTCCGGGTGCGACGAGATATGGCATGCCGGCGATATAGGTGATTACGGCATTGTGGAGCGTCTTAATGAAGTGGCACCTGTGGTTAGGGCCGTGAGGGGCAATATAGACCACGGCATGGTGGCAAGGAGATGCCGGGAACTGGAGATATTCGACGTGGAGGGGATGAGAGTGCTTCTTACGCATATCGGGGGGTATCCCGGGAAATGGGCGAAAGGGATGAAGGGATTGCTTAAGGAGGAGAGGATAAACCTCATGGTCGACGGACATTCACACATATTGAAGGTGATGTATGATAAGGAGACAGAGGTGTTGCATATCAATCCCGGGGCGGCCGGACATGCAGGGTGGCACAAGGTGCGTACCCTTGTGCGCCTGACGATTGACGGCTCGGATATGCGCGATTGCGAGGTTATAGAACTTGCGGGGAATCTTTGAATCGCTATTGTAATATTACGAACAGATTATTAATTTTGCAGAATGTAAGACGGACAGGCTTACGCGAACAAAAGTTGCCAATTCAAATTACTTACGTGATATGATAAACGAAATACTCAGTCATAACAGAAAATTTGTTGAAGAGAAGGGGTATGAGCGGTTTCTGACCGATAAATATCCTAACAAGAGGATAGCGATCGTGACATGTATGGACACGCGTCTTGTGGAGTTGCTTCCTGCCGCCCTCGGTTTCAAGAACGGGGATGTGAAGATAATAAAGAATGCCGGGGCAACGATAACAAATCCCTTCGACAGCACGATGCGCAGCCTTCTGGTAGCGGTGTATGAACTCGGGGTGAATGAAATCATGATTATCGGGCATACCGAATGCGGCGTTCAGGGTATGGACAGCAAGGAGATGCTCCATGCTATGAAGGAGCGAGGCATTCCGGAGGAGAATATCAAGCTGATGAAGCACTGCGGCATAGATCTCGACAATTGGCTGCATGGATTCGACGAGACATCGGAGGCCATCAACGAGACGGTAGATCTCGTGCGTAATCACCCCCTTATGGCTAAAGATGTGGTGGTGAAGGGTTACATAATGCATTCCGTGACAGGAGAACTCACACAGCTTTAATGACTTCGCTCGGCAGAAAGTATCTTCTCTTCCTTATCATATTCTTAGGTGCGTTGTCTGCTTTCGGCCCTTTCGTCACAGATTTCTATCTTCCCGTCATGCCGGCCATGGCGGGAGTATTCGGCACCACGGCCTCTATGGTGCAGATCGGACTCGCGGCAAGCATGATAGGTCTTGCCGTGGGTCAGGTGATATTCGGCCCTATAAGCGACAAGTGGGGGAGGCGTCCGGTGCTTCTGGCATCAATGTCACTGTTCACCGTGTCGGCTCTTGTGTCGTTGTTTTCCCCTACGATAGAATTTTTCAACGTGTGCCGTTTTTTTCAGGGACTCGGTGGTGCAGGGGGTATTGTGCTCTCAAGGTCGATAGCGACCGACTGCTGGAGCGGTAGGGAACTTGCGAAATCCCTGACACTGATATCTGCAATCAACGGAATCGCGCCGGTTGCGGCTCCGATAATAGGTGGATTGACAGGGCAGTTCACAGGGTGGAGAGGCATTTTCATCATTCTTCTCATCCTGGGAATAGTGCTATCGGTGATGTGTCTTGTTTTCAGGGAATCCATTTCACCGGAAAACAGGATATACGGATCATGGAAAGTCATAGCGAGGAGTTTTTTCAGTCTTTTCCGACATAGGTATTTCAACATTTACCTTGCCATCTACGGATTCGGCTATTGCGTCCTGTTCGGCTATCTCTCCTCATCATCGTTCATAGTCCAGAATCATTTCGGATTCAACGAGATACAGTTTTCCCTCGTATTTGCCCTGAATGCCTTCGGCTCAATCATAGGCTCTGTGCTGGCATTGAAATTCAAGGAGATGAGGAATGCGGCCTTTTTTGCCATGAGTGGCATCATGGCTTCAGTGGGATTGCAGTTTGTCTTTTATTTCCTTGATTACACTTTCGTGGTATATGAGGGTTTCACCTTCCTGACCTTACTGTTTCTCGGCTTCATGTTCCCCTCCGTCACATCTCTGGCGATGGAGGAGGGAAAGGAAGCGGTGGGTAGCGCGTCGGCCGTACTCGGGATGGTGGGATACCTTTCAGGAGGGTTGGTTTCCCCCCTGGTTGGTATCGGCGATATTGTCTTCACAAGTGTGGCGGTGCTGTTTTCCTGTTCGATAGGAGGAGTGGTTTTCGGCTATTTGGCATGGCGTCGCAAAAGTTAGCCTGCACCGGTATCCCTCCCGCGGGATAGGTCATGTTCTCAGGCTTTATGTCTATCAGGATTTCGTCAAGGAATGCTTTTGCCGCCTTGCGTGCTTCGGGGAGGTCGTTGAAGGAGTAGTTGCCGCAATCTTTCGGAGTCGCCCCCGGAATCTCCCCTTCGAAATCAGCGATGAAGGAGAATGTGTCGCGCAGCAGAGGTATGATCTGTGCGGGTTCAAGTTCACCTTGCATAATCAGATAGTTTCCCGTGCAACAACCCATAGGCCCCCAATATACGATACGTTCTTTCCATTCGGGAGAATTTCTCAGGAATGTGGCAGCGAGATGTTCGATTGTATGCAGCGTCTGAGGCGTGAGTGGATTCTGGCGATTCGGCTCGGTCATGCGGACGTCAAACGTTGTGATGATGTCGCCGGATGGTGTAGTGTCACGGCGTGATACGTACACCCCTCGCAGGAGGCGGTTGTGGTCGATTGTGAAACTTGCTATTTTATCCATATTGCTTTACGTTTTTCATTTGAAGAAGCCGTGCAAACGTACGACTTCGTAGAGCGGATGCAAATTTAGGTATAAATGATAAAAAGACAAAAAAACATATCGGGTAAAGGATGGAAATCCGGGAAAAGTTATAAATTTGTAGAGTCTGTCGGAGACAGGTATCCGTAAGCCTGTTGAGGCGGGAATGCGAAAAAAGGATAACATTAAAATACTATGTGACTATGGGAAAGAATTTATTGAACGTAGCATTGGCAGCGGCCATATTGGGGGGGATGCCTTTGATGACTTCTTGCGGAGGAAGCAAGACGGAGGGTAATGATTCGGTGCAGGTGGTTGACGAGACTGCATTCGTTGAGGCACAACCAATCAAGAGCGGAGAATATTATGCCCTGAGATATGACATTGAGGGTGAGAATGCGCGTAAGGGTGCTTTTGACGGGCGTCTTATGGCCACACTTTCCCCGGAGCTGACAGTGCTGTATGTGTATGAGAATGGAAACCGTACCAAAATCGACCATAAGGTGATATTGGAGAAACCATTTGAAAAGGGTGACAGCGGATTGTACAGGAGCGTTGATTCCAAGGGACTTCCGGTAGTTCTGGCAACAGACAGCACCGTCTATGTGCTGACCTTTGAGAAAGGCAAGGAGAAGTATAACATCAGTTTCGATTCCAAGCCGAAATCAGAGGCATCCGCTTTCGATATGCAACAGCGTATCAATGAACAGATACAGAAGAACAAATAACGACAACCACTTAGTAAGTTCGTGTGTTTATAAGAGAGGAGGCCGGAGTTCCGGCTTCCTCTCTTATCATTTTTGTTGCTTTTAAGATTATAAACACACATTATGCTACACACACTGTCAAACAAAATCAGACATTTCTTCCATGTGGTGAGCAATATTCGTCCACTGGTATGGATAGTGACTTACATCTGCCTCACTCCCGTCTTCGCCTTGATCTATTGGGCTCTACCTGACGGTCAGTTCAGGATTCCGGATGGAGCGGGAACAGATTTCGGCTCATGGCTATATTATAGCATCGTGACCATCACCACCCTCGGCTTCGGAGACTATACTCCTGCTCACGGATGGGCGCAGGCCATCACTGCGATAGAGGTGATGTGCGGATTGGTATTTCTCGGGTTCTTCCTGAATGCTGTCGGTTCGATGAAGTCGGAAATCGATGTTGAATCGGAAGTGGAGAAACAGCGTCAGGTGCATTTTGAGATGGAGAAGGATAAATTGATGAAGATTATTCCGGGCTTGATGCACAACCTGAATAATTTCCTGGCTTACTGCTATGCACTCACGACTCCGTTGTCGAAGCGGAACAGTGATGATGCGCGTTATAATCCGGATTTCACCTTTAATGATCTGTCTGATCTTTTCAAGCCTTCAGGGCTGGCATTCGATGGCTCAAGTCTGCCGGTGGTAGCGCGTTTCATGAAATCAGCCTCACAGACCAGCCTTATGCTCGATTCCCTTCAGCAGCGTGTGGATCTCACCCTCTGGCCTGAACTCGTGGATGATTGCTTCGCTTTTGTGGCCGACTATCAGATGTTCTCATCAGAGGACGTGCTCAACAAGAATGCCACAGCACTTCTTCCTGCCGATTCTCCCCTTACTGCCGAGGTGGCTGAGTCAAAGATAAGCAAGGAGATTGCAGGGTGGAGTGGTCCCCTCGAGTTTGCTCACAACAGCGAAATGCAGGCAATAGGCGAACTTTACTATTTCATCAAACAAAGCGCGACAGTGGCCCGTAACCTGCAGATGGCATTGACCAAACTCAGTGCTGAATGATGCAACGGGAGCGGTATAAAATAATCAGGCGGTCTCTTTTCGGAGTCCGCCTGTTCTTTCTCTTATGGTTTCTCTCATCGTCTTTTGGGAGTTCTGACGGCAAGTTGGGGATGTTGTTCAAGGGTGAAATTGAAGAAATCATTATATGGCTTTAGGATTCGGAAAAGATCTGCTATCTTACCTGCTACATTCTTGGAACTGAAATCCTTGTCGGCGAGGGATGCGGCAAACACAAAACTTTTCGGCTTTATCAAATCCATATATTCCCAGTCTTTAGGGAATCCTTTCGGTGCGGTCTTTAGAGGTTCCTGCCAATAAGGTTTGAAATGTGAAGAAAATTCAGGATTATTGATAATCTCAAGATACTCCTCCACGTTACTGTATATCTCCGAGCGATATACTTTCAAAAGGGGAGACTCGGGGAACCAAGCTCCGCCGGCTACGAGGCAATCGCCCGGTTCCAGGTGGACATAGTAGCCGCAGAATTCACTTTTCTTTCCACCACGAGGATTTATGTAAATCCCGATATGGTTTTTATAGGGTGTCTTATCTGCTGAGAAGCGGGTGTCGCGGTAAATTCTGTAAAGGCATTCGGCGGGTGTCAGATATGAGGCGGTCGGTTCAATCTTAGCCAATTCATTGATGAGTTTTTGAGTGAACTCCTCGACTTCCCCTTTTACCTGAAGGTATTCATACTTATGGTCATTAAACCACTCGCGGTTGTTGTTAGCCGCCAATTGTTTCAGGAATTCAAGTGTATTCTTCATCTATTCATCGATTTTTTCTTAATTGAAGTGGAAATGTGGATTACTTTCCTAAGATATTAACAATTTATAAGGAGAATGTCTTGGACTCTTATTTTTTTTTCGTAAATTTGCATTATAATTTTCTTGAAAATCATTTTTCAGAAAATTATAATAAATGTTAAATTATTATGTGGATATGGAATTCGTAGACAGAAAGAAGGAAATCAACAGGCTGACAAAGGCTCTCAATTCAAAAAAGAAACGTTTCCTCGTAATGTACGGCCGCAGACGACTTGGCAAATCCACGCTGATAAAGAAGGTGCTAAAAGAAAAAGATGTTTATTTTGAATCGGATCTTAACGAGCCCCTCGTAGAAATGCAATTGCTTGTCAACACAATACGGATGGTTTATCCAACTTTCGCAGACGCGAAATATGAATCGTGGGATTCTTTGCTAAAGCATTTCAACGATATATGTGATGACAATTCCACTCTGTGTCTTGACGAATTCCCCTATCTTGTAAAAAAAAATCCGGCATTGCCATCGGTGCTTCAACGTCTTCTCGATACAGGCGATCTTCGCTTTAATCTCATTATCTGCGGGTCTTCTCAGAGAATGATGGAAAAACTTATTCTTAATGCAGCTGAACCCCTTTACGGACGAGCTGATGAAAAGATCTGCCTCCGCCCTATACCGTTGCCTTATTGGAAAGAGGCATTCGGTTTAGACAGCAAAACCGCAATTGAAGAGTATGCGATATGGGGAGGTGTTCCGCGATATTGGGTATTGAGAGAGGATTACGATAATATCTGGGATGCCGTTGAGGGTCTGATACTTGACGAACACGGTATTCTCGCAGATGAGCCAAATGCACTTTTCTTAGATGAAACAAGCGAGATAGCTTCATATTCCTCAATAATGACTGCAGTCGGCAACGGAAACACCAGATTTTCGGCTGTTGCAGATACTGTTGGCAAAAAGGTAACTGAACTTAGTATCCCCCTCAAGACTCTACGTGAGATGTCATACCTGGCAAAGGAGGTTCCATTTTGGGAAAACGAGGAAAAGAGTCGAAAAACACTTTACCGCATCTCTGATCCATTTATGTCTTTCTACTACCGTTACGTGGCTCCTAATAAATCTTATCTCGCACTTGGTAAACCTGAAAGAATAATGGAAAGAATCAAGCATGACTTCAAGAGTCATGTAGGTATGATTTGGGAGGAATGTTGCCGACGTGCAGTCTCATTAAATGATTTGTGTGGTAAGGAATGGGGCATCGCGTCTCGATGGTGGGGAAGCGTTCCGGAGAAAGATAAGAATGCCAAAGTGATAGGGCACACCGACATAGAATTAGATGTGGTGGCAGAGAGCACTGATAAAAGGAGTCTTCTGATTGGGGAATGTAAATGGAACGCCCCTGACTATGCTCTCCGCTTGTTTTACGCTTTGAAAACCAAGGTAGAGAAAATCCCTCAATTTACAGACCATGAGATTAGATATGTCCTGTTTCTCAGGGAACGATCGCTTGATGCTGATTCGCTCCCCGATGGAATCTCTATTCTCTACCCCGAAGACGTCATACGCCTGTTATGTTGATTCATCTATCAATGACTAATAACATGAAAAAAGATACAGATAGAAAAAAGTCTCTTTCGGATGTTCCATTTGATTCGTCTAAAAATGATTTAGGAACAGAGAGATACGTAAATGGCTTAATCCATTTTATTGAATAATCTTCTGCTCCACTGACCATTTTTGAGATGAAGTGGAATACGGATAAAAGTAATGTGAAACTACCGGTTTCTTTCCTTGAGACATATCATCCGGCTCAAACCAATGTCATCACTCCCGATAATTACCTGAATTTTCTGATTTAATGAACGAGGGAGTTGAAGTTGCTATAAGTTCACAGAATTAATTCAACCAAGTATGAGGAAAATTGTAGTTGCATCAGATTCTTTCAAGGGGTCGTTGACGAGCCGTCAGGTTGGTGAGGCGATAGCAGAGGGGATTCATAAAGTGAGTTCCGGTATTTTATGTGATATTCAGGCAGTGGCCGATGGCGGTGAGGGTACAGTAGATGCTTTGACTTCGGCTCTCGGTGGGGAGTTGGTCAAGGTAAGTGTCACAGGTCCTCTCGGAAATCCGGTTGAGGCCTGTTACGGAATGTGCGGCGATACGGCAGTAATTGAGATGTCGGCAGCCGGCGGTATCACTTTGATTGAAAAGGAGAAGCGTAATCCATGGTTGACCACCTCTTTCGGTACGGGGGAACTGATAAGGGATGCTTTCGGGAAAGGGTGCAGGAAATTCCTGATAGGTATAGGTGGGAGTGCCACAAACGATGCCGGGGTAGGAATGTTGCAGGCTCTTGGTTTCCGGTTTAAGGATAGGGAAGGAGATGAAGTAGGTTATGGTGGGGGTGAGACGGGTCGTATCGCCTCGATTGATTTTTCGGAAGTAATTCCGGGACTTATGGATGCCGAATTTATCGTAGCCTGTGATGTCAGTAATCCGTTGACAGGACCGGAGGGTGCGAGCCGTATCTTCGGACCTCAGAAAGGAGCGGATGCTGATATGGTTGAGCGGCTTGATGCCTCGTTGAGGTCATTTGCCGGAGTCGTGTCGGGGTATGTGGGTGCAGACCGTTCCATGTATCCCGGGGCCGGAGCGGCAGGAGGGCTTGGCTTCGCGTTTCTCTCATTTCTTGGCGCACGTCTTGAGAGAGGTGTTGAGATGGTGTTGGAGGCTGTGGATTTCGATTCTAAACTTGCAGGAGCCGACCTTGTCATAACAGGGGAGGGGAGCCTTGACCGCCAGACCTGTATGGGTAAGACACCTTTCGGAGTGCTGCTTCATGCACGCAAATATGGTATACCGGTAATAGCGATAGGGGGAAGAGTAGAGCCGGAGGCTGTTGATGTTCTCCGTGAGGCAGGTTTTGCGGAAGTGTGCGCCGTGATGCCGGAAGGGATGGAGCTGAGAGAGGCCATGAGATATGACGTGGCGGTAGGGAATATAGAGAGAGCCGTAATCCGACTTATGCGAAACCTGAAATTTTAGGGATGGTTAAATGAATTTCAGGTATTATGGAATTGTCTACCATAATTCTGAGAACTATCTGATGAAAAGTTTTTAATATTTAATTATTAATTGCTTATGGAAGGATGAGTGCGTTCATACTCAGCAAGGGCCTCTTGAGCAGGGACAATGCGAGGAAGCCCGTTTTCATCGGCAAAGACCATATCTTGACCGAGTGCTGCTTTACGGCGTAAAAGATCTTCGTAGGACTTCTTCAAACCTTGATTAAGTTTTTGAATTAGATTCAAATTTTCTTCGTCTGACATAAATCTTTAATCTTTTGAAATTTACTATTTTCAATTATTGTTATGTTTGAAGCCAATAGAGTAGTGGTTTCCACATTCTCATAAAACATCCAGCTATCAACAATTCGAGCGAATATTTGGAAGAAGTTATGTAGTCCTAACCAATAACGGCGAACAATTGTTTCTAAAGGAATGTTATGACCTCCTTCACTTACTCGTTTGGCTACCCGCTCCTTAGCCATTTCGGGCGAGGGAAGCCAAAAGAACAACAACATTACTTTATAGCCAATAGCGTGAGCTCTTTTGACGAGGTTGGCGTAACTTCGTGTGGCAAGAGTCGTTTCAATTGCGAATGTTTTTCTTTGGCTTAAAAGTAAATCTATTCGTTGCAGCATCAATTTGCCTGCCTCAATTGCTACTGATTCCGGGTTGAAAGGGGATAGGCCTTTTGCAATCTCATCAGCGTTGACAAACTCCTTGCAATCCAATAAAGAAGGCAAGACAGCGTATGAAGCCGTGGTTTTTCCAGCTCCATTACATCCTGCTATAATGTATAGAATAGGTTGCATAAACACTTAATTGCAAAAATCCTTTAGTATTTCTGCTTGCCTTTTTATGAGGAAGCATACTATAATGCAAAAGTAATAAGAATTATCTGTGTTTCAAAATTAATTGTTTTTGAGTTTACAGTTTTGTTTTTGGTTTCTCGCTATTATATTTTTATACGAAGAATGGTGCAATGTCATGTTGCTTTTCTACGTTGAGTCGTGCTAACTCCTCGACTACTACATATCCTAAGAACGATTACGAGGTATTCCTTTGATTTCTCGCAAATTATTCATAACTTTGCAACGGATAAAGCATCACAATCGTATGAAAAAAATCTTCTATATATTATTACCCGTCATTGCCATCCTCTTCACAGGGTGCGAGGAAGATGACTCTCCGATATTATTCTCAACGGAGAAAATCTCAAATACAGATAACGTAAAGATTGAATATTACTCTCCGGATCCCTCCTGCTTGCCTCGTACATATATAATTACAGCAAACAGCAATCAAGGCGAGATAACAATCAAGTGCACCAATTTCAGTCAGATAGTCTTGGAGAAATGCGATTACGAAGAAGGTGCTGAATGGACTGCCAATTTAATTGATTCTACAACTATTGTCGTTTCATTTAATGAAATTGAGGCAGACAATGATCAAGAGATGAGTACGAAGAGTGGTTATATTGAAGTTTCAGCCAGCGATAAAAAAGGTAAGGCCACTACATTTATTGACGTTCGTAGAGTAGCACAATATAATGCTCCATTGCCTTAATAAATTCGCATCCTTTCGCAATGCACATGGATCCATAACTTAACTGAAGAATCTCAGTAAGTTATGGACTTATCTTTTGCCGATCTTAATTTCAACCCGGTATAAAACTAACAGGGCTTTCTTCAAAAAAACAATCCCGCAGGCATTTCAGCTTGCGGGATTTCAATTGGCGGAGTGACCGAGATTCGAACTCGGGATACGCTTTTGGCGTATACACGCTTTCCAGTTGTAGCGTTAAACTCCATAAACAGCACAACATCATAATGTTTACTGCTTTCTGATTTTGTTCGCAAATATCTCCAAGTGCAGATATACGAAAATTTCTTGAAGTGGCAATAACTTTTTATTTTTTAATCGGTTTACTGTGAATAAGATTTGAAATTCGCATAACTAATTCTTCGGCTTTCGGAATCAGAGGCATAACATCTGATTCTTCCCAATCATAAAGATCATCATAATCTCCAGTTTGACGCATTGTAAAAAGACGTCCGATTAACTTTGAATCATCAGGAGTAAGAATTCCGGTTCGTACGAATTTGTCACCTATCATTCTGATAACTCCTCGATGTGTTGAAGCCTCAATTCCATTATGAATAAACAATGCCACACAAGCATAATATACAGCATAATACAATCGGTTGGCTGCGAGACTCCAATAGCCAAGATTCCCAACATCCTTAACTTGTTGGATGGTAAAATTTGCCTTTTCGAGGCGATATGCTACAATAGAATCTCTTTCTTCGGATTTGAGAGTCATAACAGTTAATTTTGAAAGATTGTGAGTTTATCTCTCTCCACGTTTTTATAAAATGGGAGGAAACTACGTTTGAGCCATCCGGCAAAAGAATATAATCTTGGATTTATCTCTTCTCCCATCAATATGCCAACATATACCAATGGCCATGCGTACTTATCCCAGAAGTCAAAGGGGATTTTCTCTTCTCCGGGAATAAGAATTTGAATATCCCAATCTGAATCAGGCGTAGCATCTCCGCGAGCCCGAGAACCATACAGAGACAGCTGAGACCCTTTTGGAAGAATCTCAGCGGCTTTCCTCGTTAAAGCATCAAGAATTAACTGATATTTATCATTCTCCGACATATATGTATGATTTATGGCAAAAAATCCCGTAGGCAATTCTGCTTGCGGGATTTCAGTTGCGTTTCATCTTTAGCGGAGTGACCGAGATTCGAACTCGGGATACGCTTTTGGCGTATCCACTCTTTCCAGGCGTGTTCATTCCTTTTTAACTCGTTATAAAACAACAAGTTATAGTTCTTGATTTTCATGCGCAAGCTACGCGCAAGCACACTTTCATGCAAAAGTAATAAGAATTTCCCAATATTCAAAATAAATTCTTATTGAATCAGCATAAAATTTATTAAAAATATTTTTGCCACAGATATTGGGGAATTAGGAAAAATCCATTACCTTTGCCGTTGCATATCGCCCGCGGAGTCCCGATATGGGGTCGCGAGGCGGGGTGCAGACATATTATTGTAAGCGTTTTTTGCTTTATCCTTTTCAAGGAAATCGCCAATTTTCAAACTACAGAGGAGAGAGCAGTCTAAGAAAACGCTCATGCTTGTCGTATATCCACTCCCCGACAAGGGGTATCGATATCCGATAAGGCGTGGGAGTGGACTGTTTATTTGTAGTTAGGCGTTTGGCGATGCCTCCTTGAAGATAGACAAGAAATCATTCCACGCTTTTTGTGTATCTAAACGTCAAATCAGGAATGGAGGCGACAAGTATTACAAGATGGAATATTCAAATATTTCTATGATTGGCGATGACAAAGTCCGCTTTGTTCTAAAAAAGGAAGGTAAAAATCCTCTTATTGTATTGGGTATTAATCCCAGCACTGCGGATGATGTTCGTCCTGACCGTACAATGACACGTGTTTGTGGTTATGCTGAGAAAATGGGTTTTGACAGTTTTGTCATGTTGAATGTTTATCCACTTCGCACTCCCAACATAGAGGAACTTCCTGCAGAGATAAATCCTGAATTGCATCAAAAAAATCTCTCGCACATTGTGGAGGAGATTTCAAAAATAGAAAATCCCACCATTCTTGTAGCCCACGGAAATTCTATTTCAAAAAAGAAATATCTACGTACCTGCCTACAAGAAATCCTCAACGAGTTGACAAAATTCAAGACTGCCAAATTCATCCAGCTTGGCGACTTGACTAATGAAGGTAATCCACGCCACCCCCTAATGGCTCGTGCCGATATCGAAATCAAAGAGTATAAACGAGTATATTAGAGAAGGTATGCGATTATGTGGAAGATTATTTTAATTCTCTTGTTTTTATCATTTCCTGAGAGTTTGTCAGCAATCCTAATAGATGGCATAAACTATAAATTTTATTGGTCAGGAAGTAAGCAGGTTGCATGCGTGGCATCATATAATAATATAGTTGGAGATGTAGTGTTACCGGAAAAAGTATCGTATAATGGTGAAGATTGCATCGTAGTTGGTATAGAGAGCTATGCGTTTGTAAATTGTAAAGATTTGAACTCAATAGAAATTTCCCAATATGTAAAAACAATTGGTGATATGGCCTTTTATGGATGTAGTAATTTGAGTAACTTAAAGATCGGGGAAAGAGTCACCGAAATAAAAGAATCTGCTTTTGAGAAATGTAGTAATTTATTATCACTGTCGATTCCCAAGAGTGTTGAGTTGATAGAGAATGATGCCTTCCAGGGATGTTCTAATATTAATGAAATTGTATTTGAAGATGGAGAAACACCGTTGAATATCAAAGCAGATGCGTTCTATGAAACTGAAATGACTAAGCTTTATCTTGGGAGAAATTATAATTTTGAAGGGTTTCATCCTCCATTTTATAATAAGACAGCTCTCCAAAAATTAACAATTGGCGCAGAGGTGACTAATATTTCCAGTTATTCTTTTAGTGATTGCACAAGATTACAGGATATTGAAATATTAGATGGGCGAAAAACATTAATATTCGATGAAAATGTTTTTATTCGTACGTCGATAACTAAAATGTATTTAGGTAGAAATTTTTTATATAAAGGTAAATTCTACGAGAGTCCATTCTATGAGAAATCAACTTTGCAGGATGTCGTTGTAGGAGACTATGTTACTTCAATACCTCCTCATGCTTTTGATTATTGTTCTATATCATCTATCACACTTGGTTCCTCGGTTGAATACATACGCGATTTTGCATTTAGAGGGTGTAGTTATATATTGTCTTTAAGTTTTCCGGATTCATTAAAATACATTGGAGAAGAAGCATTTATTGGGTGTAGTAGTATAATTTTGTTAGAACTCCCCATATCTCTTGATACAATTGGGAGAAATGCTTTCAAATATTGTAGAGACCTGACTTCATTGAGTCTTCCCTCTTCTATTCGCTCAATTGGATCAGAGACTTTCGGGGCATGTGAAAACATTAAGAATGTGTATTATCAGATATCAAATAAAAATCCAATAAACGGAGATAAATCAATATTTCCCCAAGATACATATACGAATGCTACTCTTTATGTGCCGGCGGAGGCTGTGGACAAATGTAAGCAAATTGAACCTTGGAAATACTTCTCAAAGATCGAGACATACGATTTCTCAGGAATTGATGATGTCTCTGTCGATTTGGATAACACAACTCCTTGCGAAGTCTACAACCTCAATGGCGTAATGATAGGAAATTCCATTGATAATCTTGCTCCCGGGATCTATGTCGTGCGTCAGGGGAATATGGTGAAGAAAATTGCAGTAAAATAATTAATTAGGGATATTCAGTTAATTCCCCCAATTATGGTGTGGGCATCAGTCTGAGACTCGCATATATGGTCGCTTTCGAGAAGGATCAACCAAATTTTCGAGTATCGTGCC
>CAMWMD010000027.1 GCA_947175265.1 uncultured Porphyromonadaceae bacterium
GCCTTTTTGACAGGAGAACAGTAGCCTTCAGCAGCACAGGGGTTTTATATCTTTAGCCTCGCGCCTAAAGCCTCGCACCTAAAGCCTCGTGCCTAAAGCCTTGAGCCTTGAGCCTAAAGCCTAAAGCCTAAAGCCTAAATTTTAATCCTTTTAAAAAGGTTCAAGATTATTTAACAAAGGAAATTAGGCGTTTTAAGTTAATAAATACTATTTTTGCATTTGATTTTGATAACCCATATCTTAGAATATATAAAATATAAAAACACTATATGAACGAAACAGTGAATATCAGGGAGTTGAATGACCTAATCGCATCGAAGAGCAACTTCCTCAGCATGATCCGCAGCGGTATGGACCGCCGCATCGTCGGTCAAAAACATCTCGTGGATTCCCTTCTCATAGCATTGCTTTGCAACGGTCACGTTCTCCTCGAAGGTGTACCCGGTCTTGCGAAGACTCTTGCAATAAAGACACTTGCAAGCCTCGTGGATGCAAAGTACAGCCGCATTCAGTTCACTCCCGACCTTCTCCCTGCCGACGTGATCGGTACCCTCATATATAGTGTGAAGAATGAAAGTTTCGAAGTGAAGAAAGGTCCTATCTTCGCCAACTTCGTGCTTGCCGACGAGATCAACCGTGCCCCCGCCAAGGTGCAGAGCGCATTGCTCGAGGCAATGCAGGAGCGCCAGGTGACAATCGGCGACGAGACCTTCCCCCTCGACAAACCTTTCCTCGTGATGGCAACCCAGAACCCCATTGAGCAGGAGGGTACATATCCTCTTCCCGAGGCGCAGACCGACCGTTTCCTCCTGAAGGTTGTCATCGGCTATCCCAACAAGAATGAGGAGAAGGAGATTATCCGCCAGAACATACATGGCGTGCAGGCTCCCATCATCCCTGTCGTGACACCGGCCGACATCCTCGAAGTGCAGAAAATCGTCGAGAAGATATATATCGACGAGAAAATCGAGAATTATATTGTCGACATTGTTTTCGCCACCCGCGAACCCGCAAAATACGGCCTCTCCGACCTTGAGAGCATAATCTCCTACGGTGCCTCACCCCGTGCCTCAATAAGCCTCGCGCTCGCTTCACGCGCTTACGCATTCCTTCAGGGAAGGGGCTATGTGATTCCCGAAGATGTGAGAGCCGTTTGCCACGACGTAATGCGCCACCGTATCGGCCTGTCATACGAGGCGGAAGCCAACAATATTGGTGCCGACGAGGTTATCACAGCCATACTCGACAAAGTGGTTGTGCCCTGATAGAGAACGGCCCTGAAAGAAGTCAACCTGAAGAATATGGATGCAAAAGAACTGCTGCAGAAAGTAAGAAAAATCGAAATAAAGACCCGTGGACTGAGCCAGAACATCTTCGCGGGAGAATACCACACGGCCTTCAAGGGGCGCGGTGTGATCTTCTCCGAGGTGAGGGAATATCAGCCCGGCGATGATATCCGCGACATCGACTGGAACGTCACCGCACGGCAGAACAAACCTTTCGTGAAGGTTTATGAGGAGGAACGCGAACTTACCATGATGCTGCTCATCGACGTGAGCGGCAGCAGCGATTTCGGGGCTATGGGTGAGGAGAAGAAGGAGGTGATTGCCGAAATCGCGGCTACCCTGGCGTTCTCCTCAATTCAGAACAACGATAAGGTGGGAGTCATTTTCTTCAGCGACAGAATTGAGAAATTTATCCCTCCGAAAAAGGGGCGGAAGCATATTCTCCTTATAATAAGGGAAATTATCGACATGAAGCCCGAGAGCCGCGGTACAAATATCGACGTGGCTTTGAAGTTTATGACCAATGCACTCAAAAAGCGGTGTACGGCCTTCCTTCTCAGCGACTTCATCGACAACCACGACTATTTCTCAAGCATGTCAATAGCCAACCGTAAGCATGACCTCGCCGCTATACAGGTCTACGACAAGAGGGATGCCAAACTTCCCGATGTGGGTCTCGTGCGTGTGCGTGATATGGAGACGGGTGCCGACCGTTGGCTCGACACATCCTCGGCTCGTGTTAGAAAGGCTTTCGACAAGGCTTGGTACGAGCGTCAGCAGAAACTGTCGGCAACTGTCGGAAAATGCGGAGTTGACCTCGCGTCGATCACCACCGATGAGGATTACGTCAAGGCTCTCCTCGCCCTTTTCCGCAACCGCACATCCCTGAGGCGATAAATCCCTACCGAAATCCCTTCCCCAAAACAAAGGATAATGAATATCAAGAAATACATAATGACATTTGTGGCCATGGCCATGCTTGCCGTTCTCCCGGCCTCCGGGGCTGTGCAGGTCAAGGCAAGCCTCGACTCCGTCAATGTCCTGATGGGAAAAATCACCATGCTTCATCTCGAGGCCGTGCAGGATAAGGGGAAGCCGGGTGGTTTTACCATCTTCCGCAACACCGATGCCCGGAAGGGGTATGTGGGCGTTTGCGGCGACAGCGTGGAACTCCGCACATCCTTCAAGATAGACACCGTGGAACTGGGGTCCGGAAGGATCCAACTTAACTATGAGGTGCCCGTCCAGGCATTCGACTCCGGCACTTACCGCCTCCCCGAGTTCGTATATGTCTCGCAGAGTGATTCTGCACGTTCCAACGCTCTGACGCTGAATGTGATTCCCGTAAAGGCCACCGCGGAAGACCCCATAGCGGGATTTGCGCGTGTGGCGGAACCGGAGAATCCCTCCGTGTTTGATAACGTGCCCGATTGGATTGCCGACTATTGGTGGCTCATTCTTATTGTCCTGCTCGCTGCCGCCGCGTCTTGGTGGGCTTTCAAGAGATATAAGAAGGAGGGCACCGTTCTCAGGAAGAAACCCGAGCCTACACCTTACGAGACTGCAATCAGAAAACTCAAGGAACTCAAGGCGAAGAACCTTTGGGAACAGGGGCGTGAGAAGGAATATTTCACCGACCTCACCGATATTCTGCGCGTTTATCTCGACAGGCGTTTCGGCATTAACGCGATGGAGATGACCTCACGCGAAATCATGGATCATCTATACAACAGCGATGTCAAGGATAAGCGTGACTATGTGCGCCAGATACTCAGCGTCGCCGATTTCGTGAAATTTGCAAAGGTTCGTCCTCTCCCGGCTGATAACATCGCGGCCTACGAGAACGCGGTGAAGTTTGTCGAGGAGACCAAACCCGAGCCTGTGGCTGAGGAGCCCGCTTCCGCAGAGCGTAAGGAGAGTGGCGGCAAAGTGAAGAAAGGGGGTGCGAAATGATGTTCAAGAATCCCGGTTTGCTATGGCTGCTTCTTATTCTCTTGCCCCTCATAGCATGGTATATCTGGAAGCACCGCAATGCCAATCCCTCTTTGGGGATATCCACCGTGTCTCCGGTCATGAAACTCCCTGTGACGTGGAAGGTCGTGGCGATGCACTTCGCCTTCGCGCTCCAGTTGCTTGCGATAGCCGGACTGATAGTGGCTCTGGCACGCCCTCAGACACATGATCATCTCCGCACTTCAAGGATAGAGGGCACGGATATCATCCTCGCACTTGATATTTCAGGAAGTATGTCGGCACGCGATTTCAAGCCTACACGTTTCGCCGCAGCAAAGGAGGTGGCCTCCAAATTCGTGAGCCAGCGCGCCAACGATAATATGGGTCTTGTGGTGTTCGCAGGTGAAAGCCTCTCGCTGATGCCCCTGACCACCGACCGCGCAGCCCTGATGAACGCCATTCAGCAGGTGGAGATGGGCGACCTAAACGACGGCACGGCGATAGGCGACGGTCTTACCAGTGCAATAAACCGTATTGCCTCGGGCAAAGCTAAGTCTAAAAGTATAATCCTCCTGACCGACGGCACAAACAACGCAGGCGACGTACCCCCCTCTACTGCTGCGCAGATAGCGAAGCAGAAGGGTATCAAGGTCTACACCATAGGTGTCGGCACCAACGGCTCCATTCAGATAACCGACCCTTACGGCTTCTCCACAACCACGATGGAGACAAAGATCGACGAACAGTCGCTCAAGCAGATAGCCAATGCAACTGGGGGTAAGTTCTTCCGTGCGAAAGATGAGAAGATGCTCCGCCAGGTGTTTGATGAGATCGACAGCCTGGAGAAAACGGTGCTTGACGTTGACAGGTACACGACGACCGATGAGAATTTCATGCCTTGGGTGATTTTCTCCCTCTGTGCTTTCGGCCTCTATCTGCTGATGCGTTACACCGTCTTGAGAAGAATACCCTGATTTAAAGATATTAAACTTGTGATATATGTTTAGTTTCGCATATCCCGGTCTCCTTTTGCTCCTCTTGCTCGTGCCGGCTTTCGTGGCCCTCTACGCATGGGCTCGTTATGCCCGCGGAAGGAAACTGAAAAAATTCGGCCGCCTGAAAACCCTGGGGCCGTTGATGCCGGAGGTATCGCCATATAAGCCGCCGTTGAAACTGACCCTGGAGATGATTGCGCTTGCTCTCATCATCATTGCGGTGGCGCGTCCCTGGGGAGGCGTGAAGGATGAGAAGACCGTAAAGGAGGGTATCGAGGTGGTGATTGCCGTCGATGCCAGCAACTCCATGCTCGCTTCCTCCACTTCCGATGAGAAGGGTATCGACAGG
The DNA here is from genome assembly GCA_947175265.1 of uncultured Porphyromonadaceae bacterium. GTDB lineage: Bacteria > Bacteroidota > Bacteroidia > Bacteroidales > Muribaculaceae > Lepagella. The sequence continues at coordinate 4,584 of CAMWMD010000027.1, forward strand.
ATGAGGCAGGCAAAACTCATCCTTGAGAAACTCATCAACCGCCTTGACAATGACAGGGTCGGACTTATAGTTTATGCCGGAGATGCCTATACGCTGATTCCGGTCACCAGCGACTATGTATCGGCAAAGATGTTCCTGAATTCTATCGACCCGGCAATGGTCGACAATCAGGGCACCAACATCACGGCTGCCATAGATATGGCTGCCAAGTCGTTCAGCGAGGATAAGAAAATCGGAAAGGCAATAATACTCATCACCGATGCCGAAGACCTCGAGGACGTGCAGAGTGTGATGGATGCAGCCAAGACAGCTGCACGAAACGGAATCCAACTTGATGTGGTGGGTCTCGGCTCCACGACTGGTGTGCCTATACCGTTGAAACAGGGTGGGTATCTCATCGACCCCGAAACCGGTGAACCCGTAAGGACCGCTCTCAACGAAGATCTCGCAACAGACATAGCCGCGGCCGGTAAGGGTATTTACGTAAACGCTTCGAACAACGATGCGCTGAACGAACTTGACAAACAACTCGACACGGTGAAGAAGACTGCCCTGGAGGCAAGTTTCTCCGCTATCCATGACGAGCTTTTCCCCATTTTCGTCTGGTTTGCCATCGCGTTCCTCGTGATTGATATCTTTGTGCTCGACCGCAAGATAAGTTGGCTCGACAAAATCACATTTTTCAAAAAGGAGGATAAGAAATGAGAAGGAATTTCATGATATGCCTCTTCGTGGCCGTTGCCTCAATCCTCTTCGCCCCCTACATGTCGGCTCAGCAGAACAATGGGGGAGAGTCAACAAGGAAAGAGCGTAACTTCATAACGGAGGGTAACAAACTGTATAACGACGGACGTTACCGCGCAGCAATGCAGAAATATCAGGAGGCTTTGAAAATCAATCCCTCCTCTCCGGTGGCGCGCTATAATCTCGGTCTCTCGCAGATAAGGCTCGGCTCAAATCCCTCCGACACGACAGCCACCGCCAAGCAATTTCTTGAGAACGGTAAGAAGGAGATGGAGCAGATTGCCGGAATGGGTGCTTCCAAGCAGGATCTTGCCGCAAGGGCAAATTATAACCTCGGAAATGTGGCTTTCAATTCCGAGGATTACTCTTCGGCTCTCGGTTACTACAAACAGGCCCTCCGCCTGAATCCTAATGATGAGTCGGCTCGCAGGAATCTGAGGATAACACAGCTGAAACTCCAGAATCAGAATAACGACGATAATAAGGACCAGAACAAAGACCAGAACAAAGACCAGAATAAAGATCAGGATCAGAATAAAGACCAAAATAAGGACCAGAACAAGGATCAGGACCAGAACAAGGACCGGAATAAAGACCAGAACAAGCAGGATCAGCAGAACAAGCAGCAGCCTGACATCAATCAGCAGACTGCCGACCAGATCCTGAAGGCGATGGAGAACAAGGAGAATCAGACTCGTGCGAGAGTCACCGGCCAACAGGGTGACAAGAGCACAGCCCGCAACCGTTCTCGTAAGAACTGGTAAATCTTCGCTTAATTATGAGACATCCGCTTTCAGGAATATTGATGATCATGGCATTTCTCCTCTTGCTCCCGTGTGAGATCATGGGGGTGGGGAAAGGTGTGTCGGGGAAGCACGACGTTTTCCTTGAGTCATCTCTCGGAAAGAGGAAAGTTCTGGAAGGCGAGAGGGTGATATATGAGGTGAGACTATTCTCCACTGACCCTGAGATAGCGGGATTCGAACTTTCCGAGAGTCCCGGCTTCGACAACCTTCCTTGGGGAAGGGGTGCCTCCGATTCTCACCTCAAGCAGGTGGAGCGCGACGGAAAGACCTACTACACCCTGGTCATCGACAGGTTCTTCATCGGTGCGGAATCCCTCGGCAACCACAACATCCGCGGGGGTACCTATACAATAGGATTCAACAGGCCTGTGAGAGTTGACAACCCCTTCTGGGGTCCATCCGTGATGAACAAGGTTGAGACAGTGCAACTCAAGGCTCCCGACGGAAAATTGAGCGTATCCGCTATACCTTCTAAAGGTAGACCGGAAGATTTCTCCGGTGCCGTGGGGGAGTATGTGATTTCTGTGTCGCTTCCGGATGCAGAGATAAGAGCCGGCGAGAACGCAACCTTGATAGTGACCATAGAAGGGAAAGGTGACCTGACGAACATCCCTGCTCCCGATGTGATGAGGGCATTCCGTGAAGGATTGCATTTCCGCTCCATGACCGACGACAAGGAGCATTTCATCTCAAAGGGGAATATCGGCTCGGAAATGCAACTTGAATGCACATTTTCTGCCGATGCTCCCGGCACTTACCGCATCCTGCCGGTGACCTTCTCATATTACGATTCGGAAAAAGGGAAGTATGAGACAATACAGACCGAAGAGATAGAAATTGAGGTGCTCCCGGCAAAGGATGCCGGAGGGGCACCCCCTGTCTTCCACAATATCTGACTTTCTTGCCGGGAAGAGGCATAACAAAATTACTATGACAATTATGGTATTCAGATTACGGCATATTTTATTGACTACGCTGGTTCTGCTTTGTGGAATCAGTGCCTCGGCTGCATCCGTCCACCTTTCGGTGCAGTCAGTCCGGGGAAAACGTGACATAGGGGTAGGCGACCTTTTCTATATCTCCTACGAGGTGAACGATATTGAGGAGGCTCCTGACCGTCCGACAAACGTGCCGGGCGCGAAGATAATGTATTTCGAGCGCACGGGGCAGAGTTCCCGGTTTACCAGTGTCAATGGAAAGACTTCCCAGAGTTACAGTTTCACCTATACCCTTACGCTGAAGGCTGTCAAGGAGGGTCAGTTCACCTACGGCCCCGTCACTATCGGTGGCGTGAAGAGTAATTCCGTGAATTATAGCATTGGGGCACAGCCCGCTGCGGCACAGCCTTCGGCTCCGGACCAGTCTTCCGGCCAATCATCTTCCCGAGATGCCCAAAATTCATCGGAGGGGCCGCGATTCATCGGAAAAGGTGACGGCAACCTGTTCCTGAAGGCCGACGTGTCGAAATCCACAGCCTACGAACAGGAGGCCTTGGTCTACACCGTCAAACTTTACACCACGTATGATGCGATTAAGTTCATCGGCGCGACCGCCGCTCCAAAATTCGAGGGATTCGTAGTAGAGGAATCAAAAGATATATCCACGTCGCTGGAATATGAGACTTATAACGGAAAGACCTACGCCACGGCCATAATAGCCCGTTACATCATCTTCCCACAGATGCAGGGGCAGTTGAAGGTGCTCGGAAATACCTATACCGTGAGTGTCGATGAGAGGGAATATTATCATGACCCCTTCTGGGGAAATATGTCAGTGCCTAAACCGCTTCAGTTGAACGTCACGCCCAACGACCTCAGTATAAACGTGAAGGCGTTGCCCTCCCCTGTACCGTCAAATTTCTCGGGTGGGGTGGGTCAGTTCAAGATTACCTCCGAACTCCCGTCACAGAATTTCCTGAGCAATCAGGCTGCCTCTGTGGTCTATACGGTCACAGGCACCGGCAACCTCAAATATGTGAAACTCCCGGATTTGAATGCCCTTTATCCCGCGCAACTGGAGGTGTATAGCCCCACTCCGGAGGTGACGGCCAATGTGGGACGTACCAACGTCAGCGGTACGGCCAAGTTCGACTATTCCTTCATGCCCCTTGAGCCGGGCACTTTCACCATCCCTTCCGTCGACCTCGTCTACTTCAATCCCCAGTCGGGACGATATGAGACCTCCACGGCACGCGGATATACAGTGAATGTTGGCAAAGGGAAAGGCTCGGAGAAATCTCAGACAAGAGGTATGCTCGCTTTCCATCCGCAACTTATGAAGGTAGGTTCCGATCTCTCTTTCCATCACACGCCCTACGTCAAGAAATTCGGATATTGGCTGCTCTATATCCTCCCCGTTCTCATGCTCCTGGGTACATCAGTATATTATAGAGCATATCTCAAGGCAAATGCCGATTTGCTTGCCGTAAAGAGCCGCAAGGCCAGCAAGGTAGCGCGGATGAGGTTGCGTAAAGCCGCCATCTGTATGAAAAAGAGGGAGACAGACAAGTTCTATGATGAGATGCTTGCGGCAATATGGGGGTATCTCGGCGATAAACTCAGGATACCCATGTCGGAATTGAACCGTCAGAACGTCAGCGAGAAACTTACCGCTGAAGGTATGGACGCTGCAAGAATCGAGGGATTGATTGCCCTCATAGATGAATGTGAGTTTGCCAAATACGCACCGGCCTCCACAAAAGCCGATATGCAGCCTGTATATGACAAGGGAGCGGAGGTGATAAACGGTCTGGAGGAAGCGTTCAAACAGATTAAACAGGAGAAGAAATGAAAGCGAGGATATTGACATTACTTTTGATGGTCGTGGCATTCGGGTGGCTCACCACAGAAGCGGCCGTTACATTGGCGGAAGCGGATTCAGCCTATAATGACAAAGAGTATGGCAAGGCCATCGAGATTTACAACAACATCCGTCAGGAGGAGGGGAGCAACGCCGCGCTCCTCTATAATCTCGGTAACTCATACTATCAGGAGGGCGACTTCGGCAACGCGATGATATGCTATCTGCGCGCACACCGTCTTGATCCTTCAAACAAAGATATCAACGCCAATCTGACATTCCTCCGCAGCAAGGTCGATGATGCCAACAAGGCGGAGCAGAAGGGGAGGCGTCTGCGTGTTACTCCCGATGAGGAGGGTTTCTTCCAATCCGTCCGCCGTACGGTCGCCGTGGATACCTCCACAGATACATGGGCAGTGTGGGGTGCCGTATTCTTCATTCTTTTCGTAAGTGGAGTGGCCTTATACATATTCACAAGGAATGTGTTTGCGAGAAAGGTCGGTTTCTTCGGTAGCATCGTCTGTCTGTGCGGCACGGTCATATTCCTTTGTTTTGCCTTTATGGGAGCGAGGGCATACAGCGCGAGAAACGAGGGGGTGGTGACGGGATTCAAGGTCACATTGCTCACAGAACCCGGCAAACAGGTCGAGGGTGATAAAGGGAATGTGCTGACGAAAGGCACCGTCGTGCAGATACTGTCGGAGGAGACTGATGCCGAAGGTAATATCAACTGGTATAAGGTGCGTCTGAATTCCGACTATATTGGCTGGATAGAGGCCGAAAATCTTGCCGTGATATGACATTTTGCCCTCAGAAGCCTAATATTTAGCATGATACGGGGGGAAAGGTGAATAATATGTTTTAAAACATATTCAAATTTCCGAAAAATCTTGGCAGATTGAGAAAAATTGTCTAAATTAGCAAACGAAAACCAAACAATAGTTTTATAAATAATCGACGGTTGCCTTAAATCGTTAAAGTATAACCTCAAAAAATACCATCTGCTATGAGCAAGACAATCACCTTCAACGAGCTTCGCAGACTCAAGGACAGTCTGCCTGACGGCTCCACCCATCGTATTGCCGACGAACTTAACCTTACTGTACAGACCGTGCGCAACTATTTCGGCGGTGTCAACTATCAGTTCGGTAAGAACGTCGGAATGCATATCGAACCGGGTCCTGACGGTGGCCTCGTAGTTCTTGACGACACAACCATCTACGATATGGCAGTCAAGATTCTTGAGGAGCAGAATCAGGCCAAAGCCTGAGCGTTCGCTCCCCGGGAATAAAGTTAAAAACAAAATGTATTGACGGCGCCGATGGTAGTTACCTCGGTGCCGTTCCGATTTAATATGATTTTTCCAAAAGATTTTGAATCTAAGATAGGGTTCGACTCCCTGCGATCTCTTCTAATTGAAAAATGCGAGACCCGGCTTGGTAAGGAAGAGGCCATCGCAATGAGTTTTTCAAGCGACTTCGATGAGATTAAGCGTCGCTTGCTCACCGTGTCTGAAATGCAGACTCTCCTCTCCTCCGGCGCGGAGATGCCTGAGGAGAGCGTCTATGATGTGGTGCCCTGGCTTTCCGAAATCAGGGCTGCCGGCTCGTTCATGTCGGCCGACAGGCTACAGAAACTTTCGGCCACATTGCGCACAATGTCGGCCGTAGGGTCGTTCTTCTCAAAAAAGGATGAGGGGGGCGCCACCCGTTATCCCTATCTTGCCGATGAGTTTTCAATGCTCCCCGCTTTTCCCTCCATAGTGGCGGAGATAGATCGCTGCATAGGGCGGTTCGGTGAGGTGAAAGATAATGCCTCCCCCGGACTCGCAGACGTTCGGCGTGCCATCTCAGCAGCCTCAGGCTCAATGCAGCGGGCCATGCGCCGTGTGCTCGACCGTGCCGTGCAGGAGGGGATAGTGGATAAGGATGCCACCCCATCGCTCCGCGACGGCAGGATGGTGATTCCCGTGGCGGCAGGAGCAAAAAGGGGAATCAACGGTATTGTCCACGACCAGAGTGCCACGGGAAAAACCGTTTTCATAGAGCCTGCGGAAGTGGTGGAGGCCGGAAACAGGCTTCGTGAACTTGAAATGGAGGAGAGGCGTGAGATCGCTATCATTCTTACGGCCATAACCGATATGATACGTCCCTCGGCCGGGGAGATTATCGAGGGATGTAAGGTGCTTGCCCGTCTTGATTTCATAAAGGCGAAGGCTAAGTTCTCCTCCGAAACGGGGGGCGAGATGCCCAACCTTTCACGCGAGCCTGAGATAGACTGGTTCCATGCCGTGCATCCCGGACTTTTGCTTAATCTCAGGCAACAAGGACGCACTCCCGTGCCTCTTGACATTCATCTTGATTCTGCCAAAAGGATACTGATTATCTCCGGTCCCAATGCAGGTGGTAAGTCGGTGTGTCTTAAGACGGTGGCCGTGGTGCAATACATGATGCAATGCGGGATGCTCCCTACCTTGTATTCAAACTCCCATGCAGGTATATTTTCAGGTATATTTATAGATATAGGTGATGAGCAATCTATAGAGAACGACCTCAGTACCTACTCCTCGCATCTTGCCAACATGAAATTCTTCCTCGCAAACGCCAAGGCCACAACACTCATCCTTGCCGATGAAATGGGTTCGGGAACAGAGCCTCAGATTGGAGGTGCATTGGCACAGGCAATCCTGACGGATCTTGGCAAAAGCGGGTGTATGGGGATAGTCACCACCCACTACCAGAATCTCAAGACCTTTGCGGAATCCGAGGAAGGATTCGTAAACGGCGCGATGCTTTACGACCGACAGCATCTGCGCCCGACATTCCAACTTTCAATAGGCAATCCGGGAAGTTCATTTGCTTTGGAAATTGCCCGCAACACAGGGTTGCCGCGCGATGTGATTGAAAAAGCACGGGAGATAGTAGGCTCTGACTACGTCAACATGGATAAATATCTTCTCGACATACAGCGCGACCGCCGTTACTGGCAGAACAAGCGCCTGAACATCAAGGAGAAGGAACATAAACTCGATAAACTTCTTGAGACGTATGAGTCAAATTCTTCCGACCTTAAAAGTCAGAGGGCCGCTATCCTGAAGGCCGCTAAAGAGGAGGCTAAGGAAATTCTGGCAGGTGCAAATGCGGCGATAGAGAGATCCATCCACGAGATCCGTAAGGCCGAGGCAGAGAAGGAACGTACGCGGATGGTGAGGAAGGAACTGGAGGAGTATAAAAGGAATCTTGAGGCCGAGGAGGAGAAGGAGAAGGTGCCAGAAGTATTGAAGCCCCTTCGCCACAAGAGCCGTAAAACCGATGCTGAGAGGAAAAATACAAAAGCCCAGCCTTCATCCGTCAAGAGTCTTGAGGCCGGCGATTATGTAAGGATGTCGAGCGGAGGGGTGGTAGGTAAGATTCTTTCTGTCTCCGGTAAGAAGGCGGAAGTGGCTTTCGGCGCTTTGCGCACAATAGTGGAACTTTCCAAACTTCAGCCGGCTCAGAAGCCGAAACCTACCGCGACCGACACAGTCGTCACAGTCTCCTCATCCACAAGTAATGAGAGTCGCGAAAGACAATTGAATTTTAAAAATGAGATCGACGTGAGGGGTATGCGTGCCGATGAAGCTCTTCAGGCCGTGACATACTTCCTGGATGATGCCGTGCAGTTTAATGCCGGGAGGTTAAGGATACTGCACGGTACCGGTCACGGCATACTGAAAACCTTAATACGGCAGCAACTGAAAGCCAACCCCAACGTGGCTGACTACCATGATGAGGATGTGAGGTTCGGTGGTGCCGGTATTACGGTAATAGACATGGAAAGATAATGGGAAATCTTACCCCGCAATATAAACGGAACAGCCTGCATTGATACCACGCAGGCTGTTCTGATTTTATTTGGTAAGAATGTTGCCGGAATTTGCTCAACGGCTGAACACGGAACCGGGGAGAGGACGGCAATTGTAGCCGGAGGCCATGATCTCGCCGTATGCCCCTGCCGATCTCAGCGCGATGAGGTCGCCGCGTTTGGTCAAAGGAAGCGGTTCGTCAGTGCCGAACACGTCGGATGATTCACAGATAGGTCCTACCACGTCATATCTCTCCTCGATGTCGGAGTTTGATGTGATATTTTCTATCTTATGGTGTGCCTGATATAAAGCCGGGCGAATGAGGGCAGTCATTCCTCCGTCTACTATCACGAATTTCTTGCCTACACCCTCCTTCACATATACCACGCGGGTGATGAGTGAGCCGCACTGAGCCACGATGGCTCGCCCGAGTTCAAAATGCAGTTGCTGACCGGGACGCAATTTCAGATTCTCGTGGAAAATGTCGAAATAACTCTTGAAATCCGGGATAGGGTTTGAATCGGGGTTATCATAGTCTATTCCCAAACCTCCACCCACATTTATGAGGGGAATCTCGATATCCGGGAGGCGCTCCTGTAGTGAGTTGATGCGCTCACACAAAATTTTGAACGGAGTGAGATCCGTCACCTGCGAACCGATATGGAAATGAAATCCTCGGAAGTCAAGGCTCTCCGATTTTATGCAGTAGTCGACGAGTTCGTCAATCATTGTCATGGCGATGCCGAATTTGTTTTCAGCAAGACCGGTGGTGATGTAGTGATGTGTATGGGCATCAATTTCCGGATTGACACGGAGAGCGACAGGAGCCTTCACCCCCATTTCTGCGGCGAGGCTCTCAATCACCTCAAGTTCGGCTTTGGATTCCACGTTGAAGCAACCGATGCCATATTGTAAGGCGGTGGTGATTTCAGCGTCAGTCTTTCCGACACCCGCGAACACGATCTTAGGAGCAGGGAAACCGGCAGTCACGGCTGCCTTGATCTCACCGAGGCTCACAGTGTCGGCACCAAGACCAGCTGCGGCTATGCGTTGGAGAATCTCCGGATTGCTGTTAGCCTTCACTGCATAATGGACATGGAAATTGGGATATGAAGCCGCTGCTTTCACAGCGTCAAGAGTCTCGTCAAGAAGGTGAAGGTCGTAATAATAAAGTGGTGTCTCCCCCTCTTTAAGTTTGTCTATAGGGAAATATGTGGAGTTTGTCATAAACAGAGTAATTTTAAAAACCGCTCCCGGCATCATGCCGGGGGCGGAATTATGAGAATGTTGGTATTTTAGAAAAGATGTTCGCTCAGAAGTTTGAGAGCCTTTATCTTATCATCTTTCCTTATAAGGAGGGAGATATTGTAGTTGCTTCCTCCGTATGAAATCATTCTGACGGGCACCTCCTTGAGGGCGTTCACCACTTCGGCCTCGAAGCCACGGTTCTGCCATTCGAGGTCGCCTACCACACAGACGATTACCATCTCACGGTCTACGGTCACGTTGCCGAGTTCAGATAATTCCGCAACTATCTGTTTGAGGTTACGTTCATTGTCAATAGTCACCGACACTCCCACCTCGGAAGTGGTGATCATATCGATTGAGGTCTGATATTTCTCAAAAATCTCGAACACCTTGCGGAGGAAACCGTATGCGAGAAGCATGTGGCTGCTCTTGATCTTGATGGCGGTGATATTGTCTTTCGCAGCAACGGCCTTGATTTTCCTTGTAGGCTCGGTGTTGTAGATGCGTGTTCCCTCCGCCTCCGGCTCCATAGTGTTGAGGAGTCTGACGGGGATATTGGCATGTTTCGCCGGGAGCACGCAGGTGGGGTGGAGAATCTTCGCACCAAAGTAGGCCAACTCGGCCGCCTCTTCAAAGTGGAGTTCGTTCACCGGTTTGGTCCCCTCCACAAAACGGGGGTCGTTGTTGTGCATACCGTCGATATCTGTCCAAATCTGTATCTCTGTCGAAGGGATGGCCGCGCCGAGCAGGGAAGCGGTGTAGTCGCTCCCGCCACGCTGGAGATTATCGATCTCGCCGTCCATATTACGGCAGATGAAACCTTGGGTGAGATATATCTGATGACCCGGATTATTTTCCAGGGTCTTCTGTATATTTTCCTTTATGAATTTCTGGTCAGGTTCGCCATGCTCGTTGATGCGCATGAACTCGGTGGCATCGAGCAGCACGGCATCAAGCCCGCGCTCCTTCATGTAGAGAGAGACGAGCATGGTAGAGAGTTTCTCACCGAAAGCCACCACCTCTTTCTCCTCCTTGGAGGTATGGGGACGGTTGACGTAACTTCTCAGTTCTGTGAATATTTTTTTCAGATTTGTCTTGGCCTGTCCTAACAACTCCTTATCCGTGAGGAGTTCCTCGGCGGTAGACTCATATTTGTTTTCGAGATCGTCGATTTGCTTACTTGCGTTGGCAAGTTCATTATCCTTGATGAACTGGGAAATCCCGATAAGGCTATTGGTGGTGCCTGACATTGCGCTGAGCACTACCATGACATTTCCCTCGGCGGCTACAAGGGCCACCATATTCTTCATTCTTTGGGCGCTCCCGACAGAAGTGCCGCCAAATTTCATTACCTTCATATTAAATAGAGTAGATGAAGTGATACCGGCACCGCGCCGGATTTTATTACCTGTAGAAAATTTTTGCAAAGATAAATAAAAACATTTACAAATCAGTAATTTTTAAGATAAAAAGGGAGAAAAATGCTGAAATATGCAGCAGGCGGCCATTCCGGAGAACGGCCGCCTGCCCTGATTTTGCTTTTGATTATTTAGATATTTCCGGTGTTATGCCGAGATTCTTGAAAATAAAGGAGTAGATATCGGTATATTCGTCGATAACTTTTCCGATAGGTTTTCCGCTGCCGTGGCCGGCTTTGCTGTCGATGCGTATAAGTTTCGGAGCATCACCTGTATTGGCTGCCTGAAGAGTCGCCGCATATTTGAATGAGTGGGCCGGAACAACACGGTCGTCATGGTCGGCCGTCGTGATCAGGATTGCCGGATAGGGTGTGCCGTCGTTCTTGATATTGTGGATAGGGGAGTAGGAGAGAAGATAATCGGCCATCTCCTTGGAGTCGGCGCTGGTCCCGTAGTCGGGTGCCCAGTTCCAGCCGATGGTAAACAGATGATAGCGCATCATGTCCATAACCCCTACACGCGGTATGGCTACCTTGAAAAGATCGGGCCTCAGGTTCACGGTCGCCCCTACGAGCAGGCCGCCGTTGCTGCCACCCTCTATCGTGAGCATCTCGGGAGTCGTCCACCCCTCTTTTATCATATATTCAGCAGCCGCGATGAAATCATTGAATACGTTCATCTTATTCTGCTTGGTTCCCGCGAGATGCCACTCCTCGCCATATTCGGAGCCTCCGCGCAGATTGGCCTGTGCATAGATTCCTCCATTCTCAAGCCACAGCATACGGTTGGGTGAGAAGCCGGGAGGAAGAGAGACGTTGAACCCACCGTAACCATAGAGGTAGACCGGATTCTTTCCATCTTTCTTCAAGCCCTTCTTATAAGTGATGAACATGGGTATCTTCGTCCCGTCGGCTGAGGGGTAGAACACTTGTTCTGTCACGTAGTCATCAAGATTTATACCCTTGATTTCAGGTGAGCCGATGATTTCACTCTTCCCGCTCTCCATGTCGTATGAAAAACGTGTGGAAGGATAGGCGAACGACGACAGTGAGTAATACACCTCATCGCTGTTTTTGTCTGTCGAGAAAGCCACCGAGCCGAAAGTGGGAAATTTCACCTCCCTAAGTTTCTTTCCGTCGCGTGTGTAGATATAAGCGTGGTCCGAGGCATCCTTCTCGTAAGAGAGGATCATCTTGTCGCCGGCAAACTGCATCCCTGTAAGCACCCCTTCACCTTCCGCTACGAGTTCCTTCCAGTTCTCACGCTGAGGTGCGCGGACGTCGGCCACCATCAGTCGGTTTCGCTTCGCGCCCCAGTTTGTCTTTATATAGATTTTGCCGTCGGCCACCTCCATTATCTGATGGTCATAATCCTGCGAAGGCTCCATCACAACCCAGTCGCCCCCGTTTTTGAGATTCTTTACCATTATGGAATTACCGTTCCCTTCGCCGCTTCCTATCACGAAAAGCATATCCTCCGACTCCGGCACCATCGCTGAATGGAAATGGAGCGGATGCTGCTTGTCTTCGAATGCGAGACGGTCGCTGCTTTGGGGTGTGCCCAACTTATGGTAATATATCTGATGGTTCTCGTTGGCATTTGAAAATTCCTTACCCTTCTCGGGACGTGGATAGGCACTGTAATAGAAGCCGTCTCCTTCCCAATCCGCGCCCGTGAACTTAGCCCACTCGATATGATCGCTGAGGAGTTTGCCTGTGGTGGTATCCATCACGTATATCTCGTTCCAGTCTGAGCCGCTTCTTGAAATTATGTAGGCCATATACTTCCCGTCGTTCGACATGCTCACGCTCTTGAGTGCCACCGTACCGTCATCCGACAAGGTATTGGGGTCGAGGAACACCTCACCCTTACCTCCCGCTGAATCCGAGCGATATAGCACACTCTGGTTCTGAAGGCCGTCGTTGTCGAAATAATAATATTTCCCGTCTTTCTCTTTCGAGGGGAGACCTGTCTTGCGGTAATTGTTGAGTTCGGTGAGCCTTTCCCGGATTTTGTCGCGGAAAGGAATTTTTGAAAGATATTCCTCTGTGACAGCGTTCTCCGCCTTAACCCATTCAAGAGTTGCCGATGCCGTGTCATTCTCAAGCGGACGATAAGGATCGGCTACGACTGTCCCGAAATAGTTGTCGGTGACGGTGGAGTCTGTAGGGGGCGCGGGATATTCAGTCTTATGTGACGCACATCCCGCAACCGTCACACCTGTAATAGTGGTCATGACTGCGAATTTTAGGAATCGGTTCATAATTGCGGTTATTAGATATGAAACTGGTTCGGCGACTTGGGTCACCGCCACAAAGGTAATGCTTTTTGGCTGAAAATGAAAATCCTTTCCCTTTATTCTGTGAGCGAAACTATGTCGAGCCATAGCGAGGCGGCCGCATAGCGCATTTCAAGCAACTGCATGGCCGCCTCTGTGTAATAGTTCCGTTCCACCAGATAGTCAATCAACGTAATCACTCCGCTCCTGTATGCTTTCAGCAGCAGCGTATTGCTGTCGGCCGACTCAAGGAGAGGTGCCACCGCTGCAATCTCCTTTTTCAGCAAATCAAGTTGCCGCAGGGAGATGATGCCGGAAGATTCATTCTCATATCTTATCTGTTCGGCTGCCAGATTCGCCGCCTCCAGAGCTGCCTTTGCCGCTTTCCCTTTACCTCTTCCCGAGAAAAGGGGGAGGGAGAACCCTAATGAGCCTCCGTTAAAATGGTTGCCGTCTTCAAACGCATGGCGGTAGCCGATAGAGAGGGAGGGAAGACTCTCCATTTTGGCAACTTTCCTGCCGAGGGATGCCGCATTTATTTCCGATTTCGCCAATTCCATTTCCCGCGATTTCCCTATGCCTTCCCTCAGTTCTGTTTCTGAAATTTCCCCGGGTTCGGGAAAAACGCACTCCATTTCCTCAAGTATCGGCTGGCAATCTTTCCCGGCAATGGCAGAAAGTCTGCCGACCGTAGACTGACGTTCTGAAATGAGTGTCGAGAGCCTCACTTCGAGTGATGCTGTCTCAAGGCGTATCTTGTTCAGGTCGAGAAGGGTCATTTCTCCACCCTTATTTGCCTTTGCCGCCAGGTCGGCCACTGTGTCGTTGCTTGCCTCAATCTCTTTCAATACGCTTATTCGGTTTGTTTGCAGTATATAGTCAAGTATGAGACGGCGTATTTCATTGACCGTATTTTTCACCGCTAAATTCTCTTGTGCCGTAAGGCGGTCGATTTCACCTCGCACCTTTCCCTTACGTGCTGAATAAAGTCCCGGCCAGTCAAACCCCCAAGATATGCCTGCTCCCCATCTGTTCTCCACCCCTTTTGGGGCAGCAAGGAATTCACCTTCCACCTCCGGGTCGGGGAGGTTGGTCTCTGCCGACATTTCAAGAGCCGCTGCCTCATTAGCACTGCGGAGACTTTTGAGGGCGGGGCATCCGGCTGATATGATGCGGGTTGCCTCTTCCGGACTGATTTTCCCGGCATTCATGATCGCAGTCGCCGAGATGAGTGATATGATGTATAAGAAATATCTTCTCATTATCTTGTCTTTGTATCCTGTGATTATTGCTGTTTCTTTTTTTTCTCCACCTTTATCTCTATATGGCGGTAGATTGCCGGCACTATGAATATGTTGAGGAGTGTCGAGGAGATGAGTCCCCCGAGAATCACGGTTGCCATAGGTGCTTGAATCTCATTTCCGGGGCTCGACCCTCTGAGGGCGAGTGGCACAAGTGCCAGGGCTGAGGTGAGGGCCGTCATAAGTATCGGGTTAAGCCGATCGCGCGAACCTTTCATTACTCTTTCCTCCAGAGAGATTCCTTCTCGTTTCATACCGTTGTAGTGTGAGATCAGCAGCATGCCGTTTCGCGTGGAGATTCCGAGCAGGGATATGAAGCCTATGATGGCCGGGATATTCACCTCGCTCCCCGTTATCCATAGGATAAGCACACCGCCAATCATAGCAAGCGGCATATTGAGGAGGATGACGAACGACTGCACTACATTCTTAAACTCCATGTAAAGGAAGAGGAATATCACCGCTATCGCACCTAATGAGGCGAGCATCAATGTGCGGGATGCGCTTGCCTCGCTTTCAAACTGTCCGCCGTAGGTGATGGTGTAACCTTCGGGAAGTTTTACCCTTTTATCCACTTCCTCCTTTAGGGCTTCAACTCCTCCGCGGAGGTCACCACCGGATATATTTGACGTGACTACTATACGGCGCGACACGTTTTCCCTATTCACTGTGCTGGGTCCTGATGAGGATACGATATCCGCAACATATCCGAGTGGGACGGCACCGTTGCGGGTATTTATCATGAGATCCTGAAGATGCTCCATATTCCCTCTCGATGTGTCGGCTACGCGGAGGGTTATGTCATACGGCAGGGCGCTACCGGTGACCTGTGACACCGTTTCGCCACCTAACGCCACGCTCACGAAACGGTTGAATTCCGGGAGGGTGATCCCATATCTGGCAAGCATATCGCGTCGGGGACGGATGTCGAGCTGAGGTCGAGGAATCTGCTGCTCTATATTGATATCCACCATACCTTCCACTTCCTGCATACACTCCTGCACCTCCTTACCTATGCTGTAGAGACGGTCAAGATCCGTACCGAAAATCTTCACGGCAATCTGGGCCTCGCTTCCGGAAAGCATGGCGTCTATTCGATGGCTTATAGGCTGTCCTATCTCAATATTGACTCCCGGCAATGTCGAGAGACGCTTTCTGATGTCGGCCATGACCTCGCGTTTCGATCGCCCGTGGTCAAGACGGTAAGGCACTTCAATCTCCGAGACGTTGGAGCCAAGGGAGTGCTCATCAAGTTCGGCTCGCCCGGTCTTTCTCGCTGTGAGTATCACCTCCGGCACTTCCTTCATAAGCATTTCAGCCCGCCGACCTATGCTGTCGCTCATGGCGAGGGAGATGCCGGGGAGGGCACTGACATTTACCGTGAAGGAGCCTTCATTGAAAGAGGGGAGGAAACTCCTGCCGAGGAACGGGAATATCACCAATGCAAGAACCAAGGATGCTCCCGCCACTATGAAAAGAGGCTTGGGATGAGCCACAGCCTTTGTCAGAAGTCGCTCGTAAAACGCTCCGATGCGGCGTGTCACGAACGGTTCCTTCTCCATCTCTATCTCCTCTTTCCCTTTACCGAGAAGGTAAAGGCAGAGTACGGGCGTCAACGTGAGCGCGACGATTGTGGAGGCCACGAGGGATATGATGAATGATATGCCGAGGGGCACCAGCATTCTCCCCTCAATCCCGCTGAGGAAAAAAAGAGGGAGGAAACTTGCTACGATTATCAGTGAGGAATTGAGGATTGGCATGCGCACCTCACGGCTCCCTTCAAACACCACTTCCTTTGCTGTCTTCCTCATTTCCGGCGGAAGATTCCTGTTCAGCCGGAGATGACGGTAGACGTTCTCGACATCTACGATAGCGTCGTCAACAAGCGAACCTATCGCTATGGCGATACCTCCGAGTGTCATCGTGTTGATGGTCAGCCCGAGGGAGGAGAGGATGATGAGGGTGATGATCACCGACATCGGAATCGCAACTGCCGAAATCAATGTGGTCCTGAAATTCATCAGGAAAACGAAGAGCACGATTATTACGAAGAAAGCACCTTCAAGAAGTGACGACTGAAGGTTGCTGACCGAATTCCCTATGAAATCAGCCTGCCTGAATATCTCCGTGTTTATATCTATTCCGTGAGGGAGGTTCTTCTTTATCCTTTCTATCTCCCCTATGATTTTCTCTGTCAGTTCTATGGAGCCGGTGGCAGGTTGTTTCGTCACCGTCACGAGCACGGCCGGTTTGGTATTCAGCGAGGCTTTCCCTATTTCGGGGCGTTTCGGCGCAACGGTTACGTCGGCTACGTCTGCCAGCACGATCGAGGTGCCGTTTTCAGTTACGCCTACCGGAGTACGCTCCATCTCCTCTACCATATCTGTTGCTACAGTAGTCTTCACGAGATATTCATTGTCATGGTCGTAGAAGATGCCACCGGAGCCGTTGGAGTTGAAGTTGTCGAGTGCATCCGCGATGTCGCTCAGCGTTATTCCGAAATGGCGCAACTTTTCGGGTCGCACACTCACGAGATACTCTTTGATTTCACCACCAATCACGGAAACCTGCGAGACTCCGCTTATGGAGAGCAGGGCGGGGCGTATGGAACGGTCAGCTACCGATCGCAGTTCCATTTGGGGAATGCTGTCGGAAGTGAGGCCGAGAATCAATATCTCACCAAGTATCGAAGATGGTGGACCGAGGGTAGGGGAGTCCACTCCGGCCGGGAGGGAGCCTTGCACGGCACTGAGCCTTTCTGTCACTGTCTGGCGTGCTTGTGCTACGTCGGCATCCCAATCGAATTCCACCCATACTACTGAAAATCCGGTTGCTGATGAACTGCGCACACGCCTCACGCCGGAGGCCCCGTTCATGGTTGTCTCTATCGGAAATGTTACGAGTTGCTCCACCTCCTCGGGTGCCATTCCGGGGGCTTCCGTCATGACTACGACTGTTGGAGCGTTGAGGTCAGGGAAAATATCAACCTCCGTACGCATGAGGGTGAACATCCCTGCCACGAGTATGGCGAAACTCAGCACAATCACCACCAGGCGATTGTCAAGCGAATATTTTATTATCTTGTTTAACACGACGTTTCGGGGTTATCGGGATTATGGAGTTTATCGGGCTTATCAAGTTTATCGAGTTAATAAATTTCTCGGGGATTTCCTATAAGCGCGATGATTAATGGTTGTGGGAGTGACCGGGAGGGGCAATGGCGGAGGTCTCGGCCATTCTCACTACTGTGGCGCCTGATGTCACCACCTCATCCCCTTGGGCAAGCCCTTCGAGAATCTCCATTCTGATTCCGTCGGAGGCTCCCGTCCTTACGAGTCGTTTCTCGTAGGCATCCTCATGACCTTTTATCCTGACGTATGCGTAATAATTACCCTGCATCTCGATTAAGGCATCGCGTGGAATGGAAAGCACATTCCCTCTCTCGCTCCCGATGAGGTAGATTTCGGCAAATGAGCCGGGATGTGTATCTGGTGTGGATGAGAAAGTGAAATAGACGGGGATATAACCGTTTTCAGCCGGATTTATATTCCCGGGAGCCACGGGCTTGCCGTCTATCTCCGAGAGGGGTATTGTCTGAGCCGAACAGTCAGGCCGGAAATTGGCGGAGCGGATACCGGGTATCGCGCTCGCATAGCGTTCGGGGACATCCGCACGCAGTGTCAGGCGTGTGTCGCGTGCTATAGTCGCCAGAGGTGCGCCGGTCTCCACGTAATCTCCGGTGGAGACAAACAAGGCCGATATGGTTCCTGAGACTGTGGAGCATTCCGAGCCCCCTCCCGCAGTGGCTCCGACATTGGCGGCCGCCTCCTTGTATGCTCTCTCCGCTTCATTGAGCACGGAAGTGGTCACAAGTCCATCCTTATGGAGGGGACGAAGTCTCTCGAGTTCCTTGGCGGCTGCATCTCTGATAGCGATGGCTGCCGCATTGGCATCGCCACCCTGCAATCCTTTTGACGATATGTAGGCTACCGGGCTCCCTGATTTCACGGGTGAACCGAGGGATATACCCTGTGAAAGGGTTACTATTCCGCTCCTTTTGGCAGTCACGGTGACGCGACCTGTCGCATTCGGTTCGATTCTTCCGCTCACCTTTATCACTTCGGAGAAACCGCCCGGTTGCAGGGGTGTCACGTTCACGCCGAACTCCTCAGCCTGATGTGCCGAGAGTGTTATGGCGCCTTCATGATGATGCTCCTCTTTCCCGTCATGCTCTTTCTCGTCGGAATCATGCTGCTCTGTCTCCTCGGCTTCGTGATCATGGTCATGGTCCTTATCTGTATGGCAGGAGGGAAATGCGAATCCAATTGTGAGCACGGAGGCCCACAGTAAATATCCGTTTCTGATTTTTGACATGGTAGTTTATTTATTTCTGTCTCCCGTTCCCGAGGAGTATGAAGGGAGGCGACGCTCATTTTTGCAAAGTTATATATTATATAATGCAACCGGTTTGCATAGCTAATGTTGAAGTTGTAAATCTGTTAATGTAAACCGACAAAAGGAAAGACCCGGAAACCGCTGAGGGCTTCCGGGTCTGTTAAAGTAATAAGATAGAAATTGATAAGGATTCAGAGAGTATTATTTAAGGTTAACATGCGGGGAGAGCCTACTATCTCTCCCCGATATATCTAAAGGTTTAATTGATTCTGATCTTTGACACCTTCTTACCGCGGACTACGATATAGATACCGGGGCCGGGGTTGGTGACCTGAACACCCTGGAGGTTGAATATCTTCACCTCATCATCCTGAGAGGCTTCGATAACGTTCACTCCGGAAGTGGAACATTCATGGTTGCCCAGTTTCTCTGACTGCTTGTCGCCTGTGCATACGTACACACCGGTATGTTCGGGAGTGATGTCGTCAGTCTGAGCTCCGTTTCCGTTATGGAATACAACTCCTGTTGTGCCCTTGGGAAGTGAGAAGAAGTAATGACCATGCTCGCATTGCTGCATGGCAACTCCGGGCCAAGTGGAAGCGGACTCACCGCCCCAGTAATGGATATTTACAGCATCCCAGTTTGAAGATGTATTGTCATAGTAAACCACGAGGGATTCTGAAGGATCGATGACAGGAGGAACGATGATGGGATCATCACCCTCAATCTGCTGGCCGGTATAGCCGTTGGCATTGTAAATACCTCTGTTGACGAACTCAAGGTCTTCTGTCTGGGCGTTGCCATCGTTGAAGATAATCTTCTCAGGAGCGGTTTCAAGTTCAACCACATAGTATATTGTGCCGTCAATTGTTGTCGTGCTCAACTCCTTACCGGGCCATTCGCCGAGGTACTTTGTGTTGCCTGACCAAGCGTATGCGTTCACCCTGCTCCAGTTACCGGAGTTGATGAAGTAAGCCACATAACCCACTACCGGCTCATCACCACCGAGACCCTGAGTTTGCTTAATGAATGTAACGGAACCGGTCTTTTCAGTGCCGGCACTGTTTGTTGCACCCCAGCTGACCTTAACTTGGTCGCCGTCCTGCATGTTTTCGCCAAGTGTGAACTGTGCGGTAGTGGTGAAACTTGTCTGCTCACCGTCTCCAATCTTATACCAGGCAGAAACTGCATCTTTTGCAGTCGCGGTTACGGTAATGGTATTCTCAGTGAACTTACCACCGTTGGGAGAGAATGAAACTGAAGCCTCTGTAACTACGATGGGATCGCCACCCTCAATCTGCTGGCCGGTATAGCCTTCGGCATTGTAGATACCTCTGTTGACGAACTCAAGGTCATCGGTCTTAGTGCCACCATCGTTGAAGATAATCTGCTCGGGAGCGGTTTCAAGTTCAACCACATAGTATGTTGTGCCGTCGATTGTTGTCGTGCTCAATTCTTTACCGGGCCATGCGCCGAGATACTCTGTATTGCCTGACCAAGCGTAAGCGTTCACGCTGCTCCAATTTGCGGAGTTGATGAAGTAAGCCACATAACCTGTAGTCGGGTCAATTACGGGTGGAACATCGCCAATCTGTTTGGTGAATGTTACGGAGCCGGTCTTTTCAGTACCCTCGCTGTTCTTCGCGCCCCAGCTTACTGTCACCTGATCGCCGCTCTCCATTCCCTCACCGATAGTGAACTGTGTTGTGGAGGTGAAACTCTGCTGTTCGCCGTTGCCAATCTTGTACCATGAGGAAACTGCATTCTTGGCGGTTGCTGTCACGGTGATTGTCTCTGTTGTGAACGTGCCCCCGTTGGGAGAGAATGAAACGGATGCCTGAGGAGTTACATTCCCTTCAACCTTGTTGGCTGTTGCGTTGCCGTCATATTCATAATATACGTCGGAATCGATTCCGGTGATGTCGCCGGTTTGGTTGCCGCCGTTGTTGAAGATTACGTTGATGGAGTCGAAACCGTCGAATGTGAATGAGTAGAACTCTCCGACAAGTTCCCCTGAATTGATTGCCTTTCCGGGCCATGCGCCAAGAGGTTGCTGTTTTACGCCATCCTGATCGCCCCAAGCATAGATATTGCCCTGTCCTTTCACATAGATAGTGATTGCTGCATTGGGATCGACTTTCTTATATGTCACAGAACCGGTATTCTCCTTACCCTCGTCATTGGTTGCACTCCAGGTGACGGTAACTGTCTCGCCGAAGTTCATGCCCTCACCGATTGTGAAGGTGCTTGTGCGGTTGGATGCGGAGAGGTTAACGCGCTCTTTACCTGCTACCTGATAGTAACCTGCTACAGCAGCGTCAGAAAGAGTGACTGTCACGTTCTGAGTCTCAGTCTTGAATGTACCACCGTTGGGTGAGAAACTTACAGAAGCGATTGACGGACCTACAGCGTCTTCTTTAGTATAATATTGAGTTGTACCGGGGTCAGTGAAAGAAGGATTGCCACCATGTGCTACGGGAGATGATGCATAAATAAACTTACCGTCCTCACCGACTTTACCTCCTGTCCAATCTTTTACAAGTACTCGAAGCTGTCCTTGGGTCTTTGGAGCATCTACAGTTATTGAGCCGCCACCTTGGTAAGTCTGACCGGTTACGAGGTCAGTATATGTTCCGGCAGGAACATTGCTGAAAGTAGCGCCACCATTGACAGCCACGAGAGCGTATGAATTCTTATATGCGCGTTTGAAAGCAAAACCGCCATTGGCAGAGCAACCGTCCCAAGTGTACTGCCCTTTACGGAGGGCAGGAACAGCCTGACGAATCATGTTGAGACGACGGATGTGGTGAGCGAGGTCGCCGTTTAGGGTTTCTTTTACATTACCGGAGGCATTTTTGATTTTGCCGAATCCGTCAGCTGTAATGTCGCCTTCCAGATACGCTCCATAATAGGCTCGGCCTGATTCTTTAAGGGCGAGAAGAGAACCTTTGTCGATTGTTGCACCTTTCTGGAATTCAACTTCAGATCCATAATAGAGACAAGGAATGCCACGGAATGTAAACATCATGGAAAGATTCTCTGCCCACTGTTGTGTTCCGCCTGCGAAGCGTTTGTCGTCATTAGGCTGTGGTGCATAGTCATGAGAATCCACGTATACCACATTCCAAGAAGCGTCATTATAGAAATGGTCACCCTCTTTTGCTACACGCACTGCATCTCCTGCAGAATTGTAATTGTAGTGCATCGGGAAGTCGATCACATTGAAGCCGGATGCCTGTGAATAATCCGGCTCATGCCATGCCCCGTTCTTCATGAAAACGTTGTCTGAGTTGTGGACAGTGCCAGGGTCACTCTCGCATGTCAGCATGTTTCCAACAGGGGCAGCGCCTTCAAGAAGAGATTGACTTGCCCACCAATCTGCATCATAAGATTTCCATTTGGTGACAAGAGAAGGATCAGATTGCCAAGTATAGTAGTGGCTTGACAGAAGATGTTGATCTCTATATATCACCTGTCCGTAACGTGCGCAGCACTCGCCGAACATATAGAATGGCATTTCGTCAAGGCGTTGTTTTTTATATTTCTCACCAAGTTCGACAAATTTAGGAATAAATGCTGAGTTGAAGGTGAGTGGAGCGATATGGCCGGTAGTGTCAATACGGAATGCATCCACTCCCATTGCCATGAATGTCTCATAGCATTTCACCATGTAATCAACCACTGCCGGATTCTCAGTATTCAAATCAACGCAGTCACCTGCAATCTGACCCCACCAACGGTTAGTCTCATCCCAGTTCCAGCCGCCGCCTACATGGTGCCAGTAGTTGTTGCTTTCGTGATTCTGCCCATCAGTATTCTTCATATACTTGAAGCGTTCGGAATATTGGGTCTTTGCTCCGTCGTTGGGGAGATCCCAGTATGACTGTCCTCCAAGTTTTTCCTCATCAGGAATAAGACAGGCAGTGATATCCGCCTGATTCTTGATATTCTGGTCGCGTTCGAAGAGTTTGCAGAAGAAGTTTTCTCCGAAGTTGCCGGTATGCTGGAGCACGATGTCAAGCACAATCTTAATGCCTTTGGCATGCGCAGCGTCAATGAGGTCTTTGAAATTAACATCGTCTGCGCATCCCCACTCTTTACGGCTTTCATAGCGAAGATCTACGCTTGAGAAGTCCATGGAGTGATAGCCGTGATAGTCAAATCCGGAGGCGTTCTGAACAATAGGAGTAATCCAGATTGCTGTAAAACCAAGTGCCTTGATATAGTCAAGTTTTTTAATAAGACCTGCAAAGTCACCTCGCCATACAGGGTCGTTGTTTTTAATCTGGTCTTCCTGACCATCCCATGAAAGCACATTGTTCATGGGGTCGCCATCATAGAAGCGAGTTGTAATTGCGAAGTAAATTGATTCATCGCGGAAGTCTGTACGGTCGGCAAACGTCGAGAAGTCGGGACCTTTGACGTATTGACCATACATACTCATCGGTGCGGCTGCACTCATGGCAAGCAGCCCGGCCGCAGCCCATTTGTAGAGTTGATGCATAAGGTTAATTTAGTTAAGCTTGGATGTGGAGGCTTTTTATCCCTCCTTTTCCAAAAAATAAGAATTTGTGGCAAAGTTACTCAGAAATTTGGTAAAACTAAAAAATAAAAATATGTTATACAACATATTTTCAGAACATGGAAAAGTTGGAGTGTAAGCGGCTCCGGGCCGTAACACTCCAACACATATTTCTGCTTTTATTTCCTCCGGGACGGTGGCTTTATTTGCTATCCTGAAAAACGTTCTAACCCTGAAGCGATTCCGGAACGTTGAGTTCCACTGAGGAATTTTTGACTATTCTATCTCTATGGTGTAGTTTTCAAGAAACTCCTGGGTCTTCTTGATGTATTCTGTCATCACTACGTCATCCTCCACAAAAGGTATCACCTCACGGTATGCCTTCATCACCTTCTCAATCTGGGGTGAGGATTTCTGCGGGCGGCGGAAATTTATTCCCTGGGCCGCGTTGAGAAGTTCGATGCTTGCTATTATCTTCAGGTTGTCGATGATCTTATGTAGTTTCGTGGCTGCGTTCGCTCCCATAGAGACCAGATCCTCCTGACCGTTGGAACTTACTATCGAGTCGCAGGATGCAGGCCAAGCATACATCTTATTCTGGCTTACAAGGGAGGCGTCGGCATACTGCGGAATCATGAATCCGGAATTGAGACCCGGCTTTGCAACAAGAAATTCCGGAAGTCCACGTTGCCCGAGGATAAGTTGGGCAACGCGGCGTTCGGAGATGTTGCCGAGTTCAGCAAGCGCCACTCCCATATAGTCGAATACAAGTGCGATAGGCTCCCCGTGGAAGTTGCCACCGCTCACCACCATATCCTCATCAGGGAACACAGTCGGATTATCCGTGACGGAGTTGATTTCTGTATGAAGTACGTCTGTAACGTGATGCATAGCATCTTTCACGGCACCATGCACCTGAGGTATGCAGCGGAAGGAGTAGGGGTCTTGCACGTGCTTCTTATCCCTCTCCACAATCTCGCTCCCTTTAAGAATCCTGCGGTAGATTTCTGCCGTCTCAATCTGTCCTCGGTGCGGACGCACACGGTGCAGACCCTCCCAGAAGGGTTCGATTCGCCCGTCGTACGCCTCGAGGCTCATTGCTCCGAAAAGATCGAAACAATTGACCAGATGCCAGGCATCAATAAGAGCCTTGATGCCGTTGGCACTCATGAACTGTGTGCCGTTAAGCAACGCGAGGCCTTCCTTTGACTGTAGTTTTATTGGCTCCCAACCGAATTTTTCAAGAATCTCCTTTCCTGTGTATTTCTCCCCTTGATACATCACTTCTCCTTCTCCTATAAGGGGAAGGAAAAGATTGGCCAAGGGGGCAAGATCGCCGCTGGCTCCAAGAGAGCCTCTGTCGCATACGATCGGAAGAATGTCGTTGTTATAGAAGTCAATGATGCGTTCTACAGTTTTTACCTGAACTCCGCTGAAACCCATTGACAGTGCGTGGGCTTTCAGCAGAAGCATCAATTTTACTACCACTCCGTCGACAGGTGTGCCAACGCTGCAACTGTGACTCTTGACGAGATTTTCCTGAAGTGTTGACAACTGCTCCTTGGATATCTGTTTATTGCACAGTGAGCCGAAGCCTGTGGTCACTCCGTAGATGGGGGTATCGTGTTCTTCTGCCTTGCGGTCAAGATAATCGCGGCAGTGCTGTATCTTTTGTTTTGCTTCCTCCGATAACTCCAGTTTCATGTCGTCATGAAGGATTTTCTCTATGATGTCGTAGGTCAGGAGTCCTGAGCCGATAGAATATGTGTTTTGCATGAATATGGTTTTGATGGTGTTGAGATTTATTTGGCAGACCGGTCGCCTGCCCTATATGAAAATATGAGTCTTAAATGACTGACAATTCATATAAACCCCATTACGGATGCCGGATTACTTTCCCTTTATGAATCGTTGTCCGCACACAGTTCATCCCGACATAATAGGGGAGCATTGATAATTCAGGAAACTCAAGGATAAGGATGTCGCCCCGCTTACCTTTTTCAATGCTTCCTGTCTGTCCGGCGAGGCCAACGGCTGCCGCTCCGTTGAGGGTAAGGGCCGTAAGCGTTTCCTCCACAGTCATCTTCATATAAATGCATGCAAGAGCTATGGTGAGGGGAATGGAGCCGGAAAAACAACTGCCCGGATTAAGGTCGGTAGCAAGGGCTACGGCAGCCCCGGACTCTATAAATTTCCTTGCCGGTGCAAACGGCTCGCGGAGGGCAAACGCCGTGAGGGGGAGAAGTGTCGCTACCACCCCTTCCGCTGCCATTCGGCGGATTCCCTCATCGCTTACATGAAGAAGGTGATCTGCCGACACGGCCTTCATTTCCGCTGCCAGTTCCGCTCCTCCCAAAGTCACTATCTCATCGGCATGAAGTTTCAGTTCCATTCCTGCCTCTCGCGCTGCTTTCAGCAGCCGCCTTGAGTCTTCAATCTCAAAAACATCCTTTTCCGTAAAGATATCAAAGAAATGTGCCTTATCCCTCACAAGGGGAATCATCTCCTTTATAATAAGGTTAACGTAGTCACCTGTCCGCCCTTTGTATTCTTTCGGAACCGCGTGGGCACCTAAAAAGGTTGGAACGATTTCAAGTTTCTGGTCTTCCCGGTTTTTCAGAATGTCAATAGCCTCAAGCATCTTGAGTTCGTTGGCTGTGTCGAGGCCATATCCGCTTTTTGCCTCTACTGTCGTCACGCCCATTTCGCTCATCCTGTCAATGAACCATTGGGCCTTATCGGCAAGCTGTTGCGGTGTAGACTCGCGGGTTGCGTTTACAGTTGACTGTATTCCACCTCCGCGCTGCATGATGCTCATATAGGATTCACCTTTCAATCTCCAGCCAAACTCATCCGGGCGATAACCGCCGAAAATCAGATGGGTATGTGAGTCGACGAAACCCGGAATCACGGCGCGTCCTTCTGCATCGATACAGGTAAACTTCCCCTTTTCTACGTCAGGGGTCTTCCCCTTTTCGCCTGCATAAATAATCGATCCGTTTTCAACAACTATGACTGCATCCCTGATGTGGGAGATATTGGCCATCTCTTCACCCCTTGCAGCCTCTGAGCCGACGGGGGTGAAGAGATTTGCGTTATGCAAAATCAGATTTCCGTCCATAATAAGGCATCACTCCTTGTCAATGATTTTGTTTACTGCCGAAAGAATGCGCTCTTCTCTTTCTATAGCTGCTTCTGCAATCTTTTCTGCCTCGGAAAGAAGTTCAGAAGCCTTTACACGGTCTTTAAGTCCCGCTGCGTTAATACGCACGTTAAGTTTGGCGCCAAGCACGGCAGCACGGGCGGCGAGAGCCCCCACACCCGCATCGCTCACTGAAGCGGGATTTCCTTTTTCCGCCATCGCCTCAAGCACATCGAATGTCTCGTATGCGGTCGCCATAGTGCGTAGGGGTACTTCGGTGGCATAGAGGGTAGCCTCTTCAAGAGCCACTGCCCGGGCAGCCTTTTCCTCTGCCGTCTTCTTCGGCATGGCGAATACTGCCATTATGCGGTTGAAAGCCTCCGTGTCTTCATCGACAAGTGCAATAAGTTTGTCCTGCAACTGATGTCCCTTTTCAGCAACCTCGGAGAATTCTTCCCAACGGTCGTCCCAGCCGGCCTTGTGTGCTGACAGGTTCGCAACCATTGTTCCGAGCGCTGCAGCAAGGGCGCCCATATAAGCGGCTATGCTTCCACCGCCGGGTGCCGGCGACTCTGAGGCAGTCTCTTCTGCAAACGCCCGGCAGGACAGGTCCACGAGACGTTTGCCGTGCTTTTCAGCGAGCATATCCTCTATGATTTTCTCTTCGCGGATGAAGGGTTTCAATTCATCGAGTCCCATTGACTTCACCGCAATTTTGATTATCTCGTCCTCACTGATGCCGGCAGATCTCTTCTGTTTCTTTAGATAATGTTTCCCGGCTTCAATCATTGTGCGTTTTGGCACCAGACCTACAATCTCTGTGCCCGTAACGCGGATGCCGCGTTCGGCGGCCGCACGGCACACCTCATCAAAGGCTATGTGAAGGGGAGTGGTGGAAATATCCGTGATATTCATCGATACCTGGGCTATTCCATATTCATCAATAAACCATCCGATGGCCTTTGTGGCTTTTAATGTGCCGGGGAGCATTATTATGTTGCCTTCCGCGTCTTTGACGGGTTTGCCGTTTGGTTTTCCCCCTTCGCGTTTTGGACGTCCCTTCTCCCGCACGTCAAAGGCGATGGCATTGGCACGGCGTGTTGAGGTGGTGTTAAGGTTAAAGTTGACGGCAATTAGGAAATCGCGTGCCCCTACCGCAGTGCATCCTGTTTTCGCTGCCTCCTCATCAAATGGGCGGTTGCCGAAGTCAGGACCCTTGTCTTCCTTGCCCATACGGTCAGCAAGCCCCTCGTATTCTCCTTCACGGCATACGGCGAGGTTCTTGCGCTCAGGAGTAAAGGCGGCTGCCTCATAGCAGTAGCATGGTATGTTCAGTTCTTTTGAGGCCCTTGCTGCAAGCTCACGGGCAAGGGCGGCGCATTCCTCAAGTGTAATTCCGCTCACCGGGATAAGGGGGCATACATCAGTTGCACCCATGCGCGGATGGGCGCCGTGATGCTTTCTCATATCGATGAGTTCGGCAGCCTTTTTCATTCCTCTGAGGGCTGCTTTTATCACCGGCTGAGGTTCGCCGACAAAAGTCACTACCGTGCGGTTTGTTGCCTCACCCGGATCTATGTCGAGCACCCTTACTTCATTTCCCTCTTCAATGGCAGCAACAATTGCATTTATCACTCCGCGGTCGCGCCCTTCCGAGAAATTGGGCACACACTCTATTATCTGTTTCATTGTTTTCTGTGTTTCCGGTTTTTCCTCAGTTTTCTTCCACAAGATTTCGTAGCAGGGCTTCGTCGGCAATAAATGGCTCGGTTATCATGAATCCGTTTTCTGCCTGCGCCTTGTTCCACTCCTTAACTGTTGAGACAGCGTTCTCATTGCGGGCCCAGCTTCTTCGGGCCACACCTCCCATCACGTCCCAGAGCATGGCGTTGCGGAGTATCTCATCTGTTCGTTCAGAGCCGTCGCAAACCATTCCGAAGCCTCCGTTGATTGATTTTCCTATACCAACACCCCCACCGTTATGTAGGGCGACGAGACTCATTCCCCTTGCGCAGTTTCCTGCAAAACACTGCACGGCCATGTCGGCCATGACATTTGAGCCGTCTTTTATGTTGGAGGTCTCACGGAAGGGTGAGTCTGTGCCGCTCACGTCATGATGGTCTCTCCCCAGCATGATTGGCCCGACCTCTCCGTTGCGAACCATCTCATTGAAACGAAGGGCAATTTTTAGGCGTCCCATTGCATCCTGATAAAGGATCCGCGCCTGGGTGCCGACAACGAGGGCGTTTTTCTCGGCATCACGTATCCAGTTGTAGTTGTCTCGGTCTTGTCCTCGCCGTTCAGGGTCGATACATTCCATCGCGGCGCGGTCTGTCTTAACGAGGTCTTCATGCTTTCCGCTCAGGCAGACCCAGCGGAAAGGGCCGTAGCCGTAATCGAACAACATGGGACCCATTATGTCTTCGACGTATGAGGGCCATATAAAGCCGTCTTTCTCATCGATTCCATTGCGTGAAATCTCCGTTACTCCCGCATCATATATCGCCTTCATGAACGAATTGCCGTAATCAAAGAAATAAGTTCCCTCCAAGGTAAGGGCCTTAATGGCATTAAAATGGCGTCTCAATGATTCGTCAACTTTTTTACGGAACTCCTCAGGATTTTCATGAAGCAGTCGGGTTCGCTCCTCAAATGAAAGTCCGGCCGGACAGTATCCACCCTCGTAGACGGCATGGCATGAGGTCTGGTCGCTGAGCAACTCAATCTTTTTACCATGTGCCACTGCATACTCCAGGAGATCTACCACATTACCATGGTAGGCGATGGAGATGGGACGTTTCTCATCAATAGCTTCTTCCGCTATGCGGAAAGCATAAGGTATTGAATCGGTCACAATCTGAACCCATCCCTGATTCTTCCGGGTGGCTATTCGTGATTCGTCAACTTCAGCTACGATTGATACAGCCCCGGCTATGTCGGCTGCCTTAGGTTGGGCTCCGCTCATACCTCCGAGACCTGACGAAACGAACAAGTGGCCTTTCAGGTCGCCGTCCTGGGGAATACCCAGTTTCATCCTTCCCGCATTCAGCAGTGTATTGAATGTGCCGTGTACTATTCCTTGGGGTCCGATATACATCCACCCGCCGGCGGTCATCTGGCCGTAATTGGCTACACCCATCTGCATGGCCTCATGCCAGTCGTGAAGGTTATCGAACATGCCCACCATCATGGCATTGGTGATTATTACCCTGGGGGCATCCTTTTTTGAAGGGAACAAGCCGAGGGGATGGCCTGACTCAACCACAAGGGTCTGCTCATCGGTCATTTCCTCAAGATATTTTTTAATAAGGCGGTATTGAAGCCAATTTTGGCACACCTGCCCTGTCTCGCCGTAGGTCACAAGCTCGTAGGGATAGAGGGCTATGTCGAAACAAAGATTATTGTCAATCATAACCTGAAATGCTTTTCCGGCGAGGCATTTCCCTTTATATTCATCAATTGGTTTCGCCTTTAAGTCGCCTTGCGGACGCCATCTGTAGGCATAGATTCTACCTCTGGTCTTAAGTTCTTCAAGAAATTCGGGGGCTGCTTTCTCGTGAAGTTCCTCCGGAAGATAACGTAGGGCATTCTTTAAGGCAGTAACTGTTTTTTCAGGAGTCAGGGTGAAGCCGCGGTCAGGTGCCCGGCGTATTCCTTCTTCAAACCGGGGATAATCGGGCCATTCACCCGAAAGGAGTATTTTTGGTTGTTCCATGGTCGATGAGAGGTTGTAGATTTATTCATCAAATCTCGCTTGCGAAATTTGATGAAATTATTGTTTTAAATGGAATATTGCGCAAAATTAATCAAAATTCCAAAATATCCAAAAGATTACTGTAAAAAATAATTAGTTTATCTTGCAAATTTCCATACATCTTAATTATAGTGTGATACATGCCGGGCAAACTCACATAAAGATTATGAAAGGTAGGTTTTTGGTTGGATATTTCCCAATTTAAAAGAATATTTAAATGGCTTAGGTTGGAAAAAGAAGGAATCAGGATATGATAATGTCAATATCTTGCTAACAAAAAATAGGTTAGAAGCGTTACTAATTAAAAATTTGTTATTTAAATGAAAATTACCGATATGAAGAATGAGTACCTCCCTGCCTTTGGCCGCAAAATAATGGCTATGGCAGTAGTATTGGTTGCAGCTGTCTGCACTCCCTCTGCAAAGGCTCAATATGCACAGATTGTGAATTCGTTACCGGATATTTTATCGCCGGCTTTATCTGGCTCGATGAATTATAAAGGTTATATTGATGTGACCGGTACATTCGGTGTCGGTAAGGAACGTGTGAATTTCATAGGGGTTTCAACATCTCAAGGTTTTCAGTACTCATCTTGGTTTTTTATGGGAGCGGGCATAGGGATTGATGCGGCAATGTCTGTAGGTGTTCCAAACAACCCCTTAGGGAGTTCTTTCCCGGGAAGTCCCTCCAAGACGAAAGCCATGCTCCCACTGTACTCTGATTTCAGATTCAATATAGGAAATGCCTCAGGAACAACGGTTTTCATTGACCTTAAGGCTGGAGCGGCGTGGCTGCTGGGAGGAAACGGACTTTTGTTGTCTGACGGGGTTTTGAGTAATAATACAAAGTTCCTTTTCCGTCCTTCAATCGGTGTGCGCATACCGACAAGCAGCCGGTCTCCTAAGCAGGCGGTAAATGTGGGTGTCACTTACCAATTGCTCACTGCAAACAATTCATGGGATTATTACGGCATTTACCGTTACGACACGACACTCAGTTCTCTGGGTGCGACAATAAGTTATGAATGGTAATATGGCATTAGTATAGAAGTCGCCGCAGCATGGTTATAATGTTGCGGCGATTTCTCATGATTGGGGAGAATGAAAAAAAGTTCCTATCTCAGGCTTTTTAATATTATTGAGTTGGCACGGTCTACAACCGACGTGTCAAGGCTTGCAAGATAAATTTTTGTAGTGTTCTCGTTGTCATGGCCCATTCCCTCGCTTATTACACTCAGAGGTATACCTTTTGCCTTGGCAGCTGAGGCCCAGCTATGTCGCGCCACATATAATGTGAGAGGTATCTGCACTCCAACCATACCTCCTATGTTCTTCAGGTTATGATTGATGTTATATCCAACGTTGCGGTAGGTATATCTTTCATTGGTATTAGGATTTTTTATGATCGGAAGGAGATATTGACTCTCATTCTCAGGATATTTTTTCAGGATTGAACGCATTTCCCTTGTCCATTCTATGGTGAGGCGCTGACCGGTCTTTCGTCGGCGATAGGTCAGGTAGCCGTATTTAAGGTCGGTCTTTTTGAGGAAGGCCATATCGATAAAGCTCATTCCCCGGAGATAGAAACTCATGAGAAACATATCGCGGGCAAAATCGAGTGAGGGCATTAATGAGAGGTCTAACGTTTTAATCTTCTTGATCAACTGGATAGGCAATGCCCTTTTGACAGTCTTGTCAACACCCGTATAGACATGCCGGAATGGAAATGTGTTTTCAATGATGCCTTCCTCCACTGCACGGTTATACACGGCCCTTATGATTCGGAGGTAGAAAGATATGGTATTGGGAGCCACACCCCTCTGTCTGTGCCATGCCTCGTATCTCTCCATGAGGTCTGAGTTCAGTCGGTCGAGCATGACATCTTCGTCAAGACGGAATCTTTTGAAACTGTTAAGGGCGGAGGTATAGGTCTCTGAAGTCCGGATTTTGCCATTCTGTTTGAGTCTGATAATTATGTTCTCCATAAAATTGAAAAGTGAGCATTCGTTCTTGTAGCGAGTGAACTCCTCTAAGATTTCGTCTGTTGTATATGCTAATCCGGAGTCCTCTAAATGACGGATAATTTTGTTCAATCTCTCAAGGTCTCGCTTAATACGTTCTTTTATCGCCAGAATGAAAGATTTGCGTTCACTGTCATGAGAGGTTATAAGCATTGACCGGTTTTCGTTCCATTCAGAGTCAAAGACTTTATAATTAGTGATTAGTTGACGCACTTTTCTGTCGTGAATGATTTGATAATAGATTACCCCCTCGTTGTTTGCGACCCTTGAGGGGCGGAACTTTGCTTTTATCGACGCCATGAGAATTTTGATTTAGGTTTTAATTGAAAACGAAAAAGGATAGATTAGCAATGTCGTGAGTCACAAATGAAATAATTCCCTTGACTGTTTACGAGAGTGTAAAAAGCCAAGGGAATTAATATGTTAAAGTGCGCGTGAAGTTGAATATCGAGTCAACTCTTCTGTTTATGGATATCACTTTATCCGGATGCCTATTCATCTAACCCCGGACTGGAGACCCAAACCCGGCAATACAAGCCTACTCTTTGTTAATGAGCGCTAAGCAAGGTTATCCTAAGACAACATCAAGCACCATCATGAGAATGAATCCTATTGCAAAACCTACCGTACCCCAGTTGGAATGTGTCCCCTCCTGGGTCTCAGGTATCAATTCTTCGACCACAACATACATCATCGCCCCAGCCGCGAATGCCAGGAGATAGGATAGTATAGGTATGACAACGGAGGTGAGGAGAATGGTGACG
This sequence comes from uncultured Porphyromonadaceae bacterium, assembly GCA_947175265.1. Taxonomy (GTDB): domain Bacteria; phylum Bacteroidota; class Bacteroidia; order Bacteroidales; family Muribaculaceae; genus Lepagella. Next base: position 37,619 of record CAMWMD010000027.1, read on the forward strand.
ATAGCGGCAATCGGTTCTACCAGACCACTGAAGACACCCCATCCGAAAGCCTTCCCACGGCTGTTGCCTATGGCTTTCAATGGCATTGAGACAATGGCTCCTTCCGGAAAGTTCTGTATGGCGATTCCTAAGGACAGGGCTAAGGCACCAGCCATTGAGAGGTAGGAACTGTGTTCCAAGGCTGCTGCCAAAGCAACGCCCACAGCCATCCCTTCCGGAATATTATGAAGAGTAACGGCAAAGACAAGTTTCTTTGTACGCGAAAGATTGCTTTTCGGACCCTCGCTCTCTTTTTTGTCAATATGTTGGTGGGGAACCGTTATGTCAAGCAACAAAAGGAAACCCATACCTAACGCAAAGCCTACAATGTCAGGAAGGACGCGCAGGATGCCTGACTTTCCCGTCATTTCCATCGACGGAATAAGCAGGGACCAAACTGATGCGGCGACCATCACGCCGGCTGCAAATCCGGTCAATCCTTTTTGTAGCAGTTGAGGCATACTGTTTTTTATTAACAGCACACAGGCGGCCCCAAGTATGGTGCCGAGAAAAGGTAGTGTCAATCCAAGAATAAGACCATCCATATTATTATTCGCGCAAAATTAATAAAAATTTTGCAAAAGAAGTAGTTTAAACTTATTTCCAATATCCTGAGAAAAAACAAGAAAATTCTTGATCTCTCCATCTCCCATATTGATGGTTCCCATACACCTGCTTACCGGGGGAGGGGAAAAGGTTGAGTATCAGGGAAGGAAGAAACGCCGTACCACAAATGCCCTCTTTCTGTCGGACAACCAGGGACTTCCACTTGCGATGTCCGAGCCTCAGGCCGGCAACCACGCTGATCTTTATGAGATAGAAGAGAGAATCGGAGAACCCGTGCAGCAGCTCGCCAATGCCGGTATTGCCGTGGATGGCCTCTTCTGTGACCTTGACGCCGGCTTTGATGGGAAAGACCTCAGGAGGGCGCTCATCTCCAATGGCATTCACCCGAATGTCTGTCCCAATCCCGGAAACGGAGGGGAATCCACCGAGGAATGGGTCTATGATGAGGAGATGTATAAGGAGAGATGGAAAATAGAACGTACAAACGCCTGGATGGATAGCTTAAAGTCCGTACTCTACAGATTTGACACCACCATTTCCAGTTGGAAAGGATGGAACTTCCTTGCGTTCATCATTATTTTCCTTAAAAAATTTCACAAATCAAATTAGTTTAAACAAGTTCATTATGTACTTCAACTTATCTGCAAGGTGTACTTCAATTAATGCTTACAAAACAAGGAGATTATTAGAAAAACAATGCTTATAAAACGTCATTAACGAATCGCTCCTCTATTTAATGACTAGTTTTGGGTGACACGTTGACGAAGTCAGGAAAAATCCTTATATTCAAATAAATATAAATAAGGCTGGGGGAAAATAAAAATTTTCCCCCAGCCTTATGTCAAACATATAGAAATTAAGAAGGATCAGTAAGAGAGGATCGGACGCACTTCATGACGGCGAGTTGCATAAACACCCGCAGAGCTCTGAGAAGACCCTTCTGACAAATCGACATAACGTACATTAGATTGATTGTTTACCTGAGAAGAAGTCCACCATCCAATGCTTTTATAGGGTAGTATATAATTCAGATATTCGCAATCCTGAGGCAACTTACATCTGACGGTTGCAAGAGTTTTCATAATATTTCCTGTGTCTTTAAAAGTAAAAGAATTTGTCTTTCTTGCTATGCTGACCATTATATCTTTACTCATATCCTCCACCTGATGGAATGCCGGCAAATACCAGCCTGAAGTATTCTCGGTGGGAGGTGTCAGCGTTTGGTGCCAATCCTTTGTGCCGTATATCTCACATACATAAAAGGCGGGGAAATCATGTTCTATCGTAACTTTTCTCTCAAACTTAGAACTTAAATCCTCTAATTTGTCAATAACCTTTTGCCGATACATATATCCGTTATATCCGCCGGTTCCTGTTATATTTATCCCCTCGACCAAAGGAAAGTTGTCGCCGCGACCCACGCTCCATTGGACGGAATCCTGACATGCATCAGTCAGAGCCATGACATATCCATGGCAGTCCTTAGAACCGACTATATCAGTATAGTTGGTCTGATCTGTGCCATAACCGCCCACATAATGACCGACATGAAATACGACACCCATACAGGTATTCCGGTCAAGCAGCTCAGCCGCATCGTATGGCAGGGGATAGCCTTTCCGGTTCTTGCTGCAGAAGAAATCGCCAACCTTCACTTTATCATCTACCAGATCACCCATGTCGATGGTCTCGTCGTGGATAAAACGCGTATTGCGAGATTCCTTGGTACGTATGGTCTGAACCCCACCGTAGGTTTTGCCATTGCGATAGGTGTACTCCCAATTGAAAGTGTATTCTGTCTCATCACCTAAGATATACCGGTAGCTGCCGTCCTGGGCATGAAAAAGGATATCCATACGAGTATTGTCAACTACATTGTATTTCTTGAGGTACTTCGGATTCTTATAATCGCCTAAATAGATGTAAAAATCATCAAAACCGGTGTCGGAGGCGGTAATCTCAGAGGCGGTAATCTTATCCTTGGAGCCGTAGGTTAATGCAATCTGATAGTTCCTCGGCTGGTATTTGATGGTCTCGCCGTTGGCAAGCCTCCATCGCACTTTCGGGTCGAGAACAAAGCAGTTCCTTATATGACTGAGCTCCACCTTAATACTGGGTGAGGTGGTAAATCCGGTCTTTGACCATACCATCGGGTCGCAACATCTGAAGTCCTCCTCCTTGCTCTGATTCTCTCTATATGTAAACAAGGGTACAGCTTTGAAATAACCATCGATATTCACCTGCATCAGCGAGTTGATTTTCTCCTGAGTCGCTACATCATTTCCCTCAATCTTTACATCCGCCTGAGGGGTATAGGGATAATAGGCGATGTATTTGTACATTGTGGCGTCGTAGTAGATACGTTGCTTCCCCTCGGTGTTGTCGGCATCGAAGTCCCATTTCGCGCCATCATATACGTATGGCACATTGTCTGCCAAAATCTTGCCGTCCTCCCCAAGGATGATAATGCCGATGCGGTCACCCTTCTCAAACTTTGTAGAGGCGCCGGATTCGTATGAGCGCGTGGAGCCGGAGCCGGAGACAGTGGTTACTGTTTCCGCGACCCGGATTTTCAGTGCCTCGCCCGACGCTGCCTCCGGATGCCCGGGCTCATCATAATCTGCCTGACAGGCAGAGAGCAGGCAGATTGCCGGCAAGAGATATGTTAAATATTGTCTCTTCATGATTTACAAAGATTTAGAAAGTAAGAATTGCGCGGACCCTTCTTGCATTAGTTTTTTGATTAGAAGCAAAAGTACGCGAGGTCGTATTATCCTGAAAATACACATAATTTGCGTTCGCATTCGTAGCTTCTGAGGATGTCCAATAATGAGTATTAAGAGCAATGGAGGAAGAACCACTTCTCCAGACTTGAAATTGCTCTCCACCACAACCATCAACACCAAACTTTGCGTAAATGACTTTTTTCATGTCGTAACCACCGATACACTTATACTGATCATACGAGGGCAGATACCATCCGCTGGTGCAATCGGGCGCTTTGGCAGTCTCATTATAAGTCCGGCAAGCATCAAATGCCGGGAACTCATAAGGATTATTAGGCAGTTGTTTAATGCTGTCTATTGCCGCCAGGTTGGAATATCCATTATAATACTTTGGGTTATCATTTTTACTATTGTTGTAGGGCCCTGTGCCACAAACTATCAACTTCTTATAAGTATTAGGATCATTCGGATCCCTCATCCATGCGAATTGATAGGAGCCGCCAACCTGTACATCCTTTAACGCCACTACATAACCATGGACGAATCCATCCTTGAATTTTTCTAAGTCGTATTTGCCATCGTCGTTCCGATTCTTAAGTGCCTCCCTAATGCCCTCTTCATTCCACCATTCTTTGTTTTCAAGAACATCGAAGACTATGCCTATACAGGTTTTGCTTTTATTCAAATTTCTGCTCCACGTTCCGTCATCATAATAAAAACTACCGACTTCCGGATCTTCATATCCGAAAAATTCTTTATACGCCAAGGTCACCAAATTGGAACGCAAGTGGAAATCGAAATTGAACGTCACGCTATTATGGGTAGTATCGACTTCAAAACCGGAAGTCATCTCGTCAATGCCTTCAGCAGCATCCATCAAATTCATTTTCGGCCTTTTTTCTTCATTCATAGTGCAGGAAATGGAGAAATCATTTCCTGCCACATAAAGGGTATCAATCCTATTTTGCTTAAAGTCCTCCTCGTTGACGACATTATTAGAAAATACGAGATTCTTTCGGCGGCTTTCAGGAATATTCAAGTTTTTATCGAAGGCAACCTTGAATATCCATGGCTGTGAATCACCCGGCTCTTTGTCGTCATTCCATGAAGCCGTGACAGGGGGATTGACATCCAGGCGGTCTTTCCGGAC
>CAMWMD010000028.1 GCA_947175265.1 uncultured Porphyromonadaceae bacterium
GGGCGGTTTAGGCCGCCCCCGCCGCTCGGGCATCCCCCTCCAGAAGGAGAGAGGAGGAGCAGCAGAGACTCAATAAACAGTAATTTTAACCAAATTTATAAACCTTTTGAAGCTATTTTAGGGTGAGGAATTAACACTCCCGAAAATTGGGGATTTAAAATTTGCTTATTACAGAAAAATATAATAACTTTGCAAAATTGAGAGTGAAATAACATATATTTGTTGTTAATCTTTCGTCTTGTAGCGAATAGTCGCGCAAGTAGTAAATATGAGACAGCGTTTACGAAGCGCTTGATTCTTGACTTTCTGAAATTCTCGCAAAATTTCATTTGCTCGTCAAGGACAAGGCAATAGTAGATGCCCTTTCGTATGTAGTATTCAATATTCGGTGAAAGAATATTTCTGATCCGAATATTGACAATTACATATTAAGTGTGGGCTTCTGTGTTGCCGTCCAACGAGCAGGGCAATGCGAGAAGCCTCAGAAAGTGGGACGGCGATTAGTACAGATTCCCACGCTTCTTGTTTTTTTATCACTAATCTAATGCAGTTATCTTTTCCGGGGAATCTAAGGATACACCATAAATTATGGAAAAAATCCTTTCACTAACGTTTTGGTGTCTGTTTACCATGTTTGGTATGACGGTAATGGCACAAACAAATCAAATCGCTACTCTTCTATCAGGTGAAAACGTTGAAATTTATTTTGGGCCTGAATCTTTCAAACAGGCTGTAGCAGATGCGGTCGAGGGAGACATTATCACTCTTTCCGAGGGAACTTTCGACAGTCCAGGTACAATTGAGACACCCATTACAGTCCGTGGTGTTGGTATGGGACTTGTAAACTATGACCCTTACATAACTCCCACACAAATTAATGGCACACTAAGTCTAAAATCAGGATTTAGTGCGGAAGCCCTAAGATTTACAGATACGTTCTTTTTATGTACAGAATTGCCTATTTCTTTTACTAAATGTTATTTAGAAAAAATAGTCGGAAATGAAAATAATAATGTAACTTTGATTCAATGTGACAGCAAAGATTCTATCGGACGCGAAATCAATTTAAATGCCGTTAACAGTTCTTTAACATTATGTTGTGACTCAAGATACCAAAGTAATCATGCAAATCTTGTCAATTGCGTAGTAAATATCACACATTATGGAAATTCAGGCACTCTGTTTAATGCGAATTTTACAAATTGCGTAATATCAACAACTGATAATTCTGCTATATACCAGACCCCGTCCAATACTTACCATAATTGTATATTCTTCGGATCCAACGGAAATAAAACCTTTGATTCCCTAAATGTTAACGGTACCAATCATGTGTACACAGATTCATCTACTGTTTTCAAAGATGGGACTCATTATCAACTCCTGGATCAGTATAAGACTTTAAAAGGAAATGATGATAAGGAGATAGGTCTATACGGAGGAAACATTGGGTTTGACATCATCCCTAATAATCCTCAGATTACACATTTCGAAGTAGCACCAAAAACCAGTTCTGACGGAAAACTTTCAATTAAGATTGAAGTGTCGAGCGTGGAATAAAGCATTAGATCTATGAGAATAATTTTTCTTCTTATAGGATTGTTTATTGCCTCCTATTCTAAAGCCGAACAGTTGAATTATTCCTGTTGGTTTGATGGTTTAACCAATCAATTACAGAATGGAGTAATGAATAATTCAAAGGTATCATTTGAACTTGATGCCAGCCATCTTAGTCCAGGTATCCATAACATCTACGTTATGGTGAAAGATAAAGACGGCATCCCGACAGCAATAACAAACCGTCCGTTTGTAAAGACATTAAATGCTCAAAATCAAGAAGCCTACATATACATTGATGGCGAGTTTTTTCAGACATTGCAACATACCATAGAAACTGGTAAATTTGAATCTTCCTTGGATTTAAGCAATTTAGAGACCGGGCTTCACACCATCCTTACCTTTATTCGCTCGGAGAGAGGTGGATTATCTCCTTTAAAAGAGAATCTGTTTTGGCGTGTGCCCTCATCAGAAGAAATAGGGAGTATGAGATGTGTGTATGTCATTGACAATACCGAATCGCAAACCTATGAGGGCTCCATATCGGGAGATATCCTCCTTGCCGATATTGATGCCTCATCATTGTCGGACGGGTTGCATTCCGTTTCCTTCATGCTTATTAATTCTATTGGGCAGACCACTCAGTTTCTTTCTTCCTACTTTTTAAAAATGCCTATTGGAGGTGTTAATATTAAGAGTTATGACTATTGGATTAATAGCAAATATGAAGATAGAATTAATGTAGCAACCGAAAATGCCACAAACCCTTACATCTTGACAGCCTTAATCCCACTGGAAAAGCAGGATTTCAGATCATCCTCCTATCACTTTGCTATGGAAAATGGAGAGCCTGTCATTTATACTCAAAATGATTTCAACCTTCTTTTAAGAGACAACAGGGGGTTCTTCACACTGCATTCATTCCCCTATTTTGAGGTTTCTTCGCGTCAGAATATTAGTAAGGATATGAAAGAGATTTCTTTCAACAGACAAGAAATTGAAGGAATTGCCTCAAATGACATAAAGTGGTTTAAGTTTAATGCCCAGAAAGGAGATTCTCTATCTTTACGCCTTACAAATCATTGTGCCTATGAGATGTATAATCCCGATGGAACGTTATTATTCTCCAATACTCCTGATAAATCTAACATTAACAAAGGGAAACATACTGCGCAAACTGGCACTCATTATTTAGCCATCCATGAGCAATTGGGAGAGCCTTATGAATTTACTGCTTATCTTCAAAGAATTGACAAGTTCGCATTATTAAAAACGTCTCCTCAAAGAGTAATCGGAGGAAATATCGTCATTTTCGACATTGAAGGAAATGGGTTCGATTCTTTAAAATCTGTTGAGTTAATCAATGATAAAGAAGATGTGATAATGAATTCAGAAAAGTTTGAAATCGCAGATTGGAGTTTTGGAAAAGCCTTGTTTGATTTCACTGAATCCGGTATTCCGAATGGAGAATACAAACTTCTATTGACTTTTGCTGATGAAAATGGAGAAGAAACCACTCAAAGCAAAAGTGTGGAATTTGCCAATGGCGAAAGTGAGGATCTGATAGTCAGTGTGGAGCCACATAACAACTCAATCAGTGAAAAAAGAGAAATAGAGGTAACCGTCTCCAATCCATCTGAGTATGCTTATTGGGGTATTCCATTTTGCATTGCCCGGACATCAACTGAACCTGAAATGTCTTTTGATTTCTTACTTCTTTCAGCCGAAGGAAATGATTACTTCACAGATCCGATTGTTTATGATACTGATAATTTATTAGGTATGGGGGTCAGAGGACGCTACCTTCCTTTAATAATTCCATATATAGGTCCTAAACAAAAGCTTGTTTATAAATTCAGCACTCCAAGAGTTGTTAATAATGATTACGAGCTGTATGCGTGGTGCGGAGAACCATGGTCTCTTGAAGAAGTGCGTCAAAATCAAGAGACGCGAAGTGCGTTCAAAACACGAAGCCAAGCATCCATGGATCATAATTATCAGAATCTTTCTAACTTTCAGAATATAATGAATATGGGAGGTCATGGATCAGGGGCTCCTTCCATGGGACTCTCATTAGGTTCGTTGAGTATCAGTTTGGGCCTTAGCTTCGCAGGAATACATCAAGGTCTGAATGGACCCAGAAATGAGTTGTTTAACTCAGATTTGAGATTTCAGGGTGTCTCGGAATTCATGCCCCAATATAATATTCCGACAGCAATGACTCCGGCTGCTATTTTAAATGGTAGCGGACTGTTACCTTTAAATGTGCCAGATCCAAACAACCCTCACAATACTCTGACAAATAATTGTCAACAGAATGCTGAATGCGGGAATCCGATGCCCGGTAATACACCGATAAGATTTCCTTCATCTCTTGATCCAAACGATCTTACCGGGTATATTTCAGAAGCCGGAACAAAATTCATCGGGAAATCAATAGATAAAATTGATTATACAATTGAGTTTGAGAATGATCCAAAATTTGCTACAGCCTCTGCCTTATCTGCCAAAATCGATAGTGATTTGGATATAAAATTATTTGAGCTCAGTTCTTTCACTCCAAAGGAATTAAAGATTGGCTCAAAAACATATCTGTTTGAGGAAAGTGATCTCTCCCATCCTTTCACTATTGACTTGCGCCCTGAGATTAATTGCATTGCCGAGGTTAAATTGGATTATGATTCAAAAAAAGGAAATATGACTCTTAACATTACCAGTCTCAATCCTTACACTATGGATAAATCTGAAGACCTGAGTCAAGGATTCCTCCCGGTCAATATCGTAGGACAAGGTATTGGAGAATTTACTTACTCCATAGTTCTGAAGAATGGATTGTGTCATCAGACTTTGATTCCGAATCAAGCATCAATTGTGTTTGATAATAATCCTCCCATCAAGACTCCTGTTTGGGAAAATATGACAGATTATATTTCTCCAGAGAGTAATATTGTTTCAATTTCCCCAATCGACGATAACACTCTTTCATTTGAAATTGAAGGCAGTGACGAAGGAAGTGGAATCTGGCAATATGACCTTTATACCCGGTATCAAGACTCTGAGGAATGGCAACTAATCAAAAAAGGAATTATTGATAGTCCCTATATATATTTCTCCAATTCAATATCTTCAAGCCAACAGTTTATGACAGTGGCCATAGACAAGGCTGGCAACCGCGAGGAGAATGGTGTCAACCATAAATATAAAGGGGATTTAGACAGGAATGGCCGTGTGGATGTCAATGATTTGGTTATGCTTTACAGTTATTATGTCGGTCGGCCTATTTCAATAGACCGTGATGTGGCCGATATGAATAATGACGGAGTCATTGACTCGCAGGATGCAGTTTCTATTCAGAAACTATACATCGGTCAAACTCTCATACAAAATAATGCAAAATGTATTATCATGAAATGAGCTATTTCTTTATTAATAAATACTCAAATGAAAATAATAATAGTATTTCTTTATGCTGTAGCAATAATCGCGACAGCAGACATAGCCAGGGCTAACACAACTGAGTCCTCCGAAACCTTAGAGGTGTGGACCTCTCCTATTACCCTAATAAATGACGGAAAGACGATTTCCACTCTTACCGTATACGAAAAAGACAATGTGGATTATACCGCTTTCAACATGGCTATAGTTATTCCGGAAGGGGTTACGATTGCAAGAATAAAACAAGGCAGAGAGGAAGTAGAAGATATTCACTTGACCGATCGGGCAACGTCTTCCCATACTATTACATGTGGAATGCCTGATCCTACAACTATAAAAGTAATAAGTGCCTCTCCATCATTGGCTAATTATTTTTCTACGACTGAAGATGGAAAAGAACCTTATGCCTTATTCACAATCGGCTTGATTGCCTTACCTAACCTCATGCCAGGTGACTATAATATCCGATTGTACGATGTAAAATTCGTTATGGAATCAGCGGATGCTTATGTTTTGTCAAATGAACCTCTGACATTTCCAGTGTCTGTAACAGACTCCTCCGTAGGTATAGACCAGATAGAGGATGATCAAGAGGAAGGTATTAGATATAACATAAATGGCATGCGACTTCCCTCTAATAATAAAGAGAAAATTTACATCCAAAACGGGCATAAGATTCTTAATACTTCTCATTAGCTGGTCAGTTTAAAACTTTATTCTTAAAGTTAGTGGACAAGTCCTGGTCAGGCTTGTCCTTTTTTTCTACTTAGGCACAGTAATCTACATTTCTCTATTGGGGAAATCTCTAAAAAATTTTCTTTAACTTTTGAGTTTAAGATTGATTATGCTGACATTGCACATCCAAGATTGAATCTTGGATGTGCAATGTCAGCATAATCAATCTCCGAAGCCTAAACGTTATATTATTAAGATGATGTTTAAAAATTCATTTTAGATTCTTATGGAATTGAGAGAAGAGGAACTCACTCGATATATCCTTCCTATGAGGGAGGGCGGATCGCTCCCACTGCTCGGTGAGGCGGCTGACGGTTTCCGCTATGTAATAAAAATGCGTGGTGCCGGTCATGGTAAAAAGGCCCTGATCTCCGAACTTATCGGCGGCCTTGTGGCGAAAGCATTCAAATTCAATACACCCGAACTTGTGTTGCTTAATCTGGATTCGGCTTTCGGCATAACCGAGCCTGACGAGGAGGTGCAGGAACTGCTCCGAAAATCGGAAGGGCTGAACCTCGGTATGCACTTTCTGGACGGAGCCGCTACTTTCGACCCTGCCGTAAATCAGGTGGACGAACTCACTGCCTCCAAACTCGTATGGCTCGATGCATTCCTTACAAACGTTGACCGCACACGCCTCAACCCGAATATGATGATATGGCATAATGAACTCTGGCTGATAGACCATGGAGCTTCCCTATATTTCCATCATTCCTGGAAAGATCCTGAGACGGCTGCTCTTGACCCATTCCCCTATATTAGCCGCCACGCCCTTCTCCCATACGCCACACGACTTGAGGAAGCCGATACTCTGATGCGCCAGGCAATTACTCCACGGACTCTCAACAAGATTGTCGACCTTATTCCCGAGGAATGGCTCGAGGAGGAAGGAAGCGAGATTTCGCCTACTGAACGGCGTGAAGGGTATCGCAAATTCCTTACCAAGCGTCTTGCCGAAAGTAATATTTTCACCCAGGAGGCTATCCGCCAAAGAAACATGCTCAAATAATGGAGGAGAAGATTATATATGAATATTGCCTGCTACGTTATGTGGCAGACATAGAACGCGGGGAATTCGTGAACGTCGGGCTGATGATGATGTCGAAACGTTACCGCTGGATGAGATGCGAGCTGAATATAGACACCGAGCGTATTGCCGCGATGTTCCGAAATCCTGATATTGAACGGCTTCGCCTTCAATTATCTCTCTTTACCCGAAACGACGTCCCTTTCCCTGACCTATCCGTTGAGGAACGATACCGCTGGCTCGCTGCCGTGAAGAGTGCTATCATTCAGACCTCACCTTCACATCCCGGTCTCCTCCTTCATTCCTCTCCGGTCTCCCGCAAAGAGGCTGCCGATGCTCTTGACCTGAAATTCAATTCCCTCTTCCGCCGACTAATACTTTAACCCTCCCTTTCCTTCTTATCGGAATCATTCCTCGGTGATAATCCTGCTGACTTTCCTCACCCGACGCTAATCATCATTGTCTCGACCTTCACAAGCTTAAGGTGATGATTAAAAGTTTTTTTATTAAGCAGTTAAGTCAAGTTACTGAAAATTTAGATTTTTATACAAGTTTCACGTCTCAAAAACCACAAAAGTTTTCATTATAATTAAAACTTTTTATAATTTCGCATAAAGTTTTAAATATAATGAAAACTACTGACATCCTACCTCGTCCCCATTATCTCAATAAGATTATTCCATATATCAATCGTGGAATAATCAAAATTCTTACCGGTCAACGTAGAGTTGGCAAAAGCTATATCCTAAAATTAGTGGAAGAACACATACGCAAAACAGAACCGGATGCCAATTTCATAAATATTAACCTTGAAGACTTCGCATTTTCTCATATTACGGATAGTAAATCTCTTCATCAAGAAATAACAGAAAGATTATCAGAGAAAAAAAGAAACTATATATTTATTGATGAAATACAAGAAATTGAAGGATTCGATAAAGTAATTAGATCATTAATTCTTGACAATCGTAATGATGTGTATATTACGGGGAGTAATTCTGCCATGCTTTCTTCTGAAATTGCTTCGAGATTGGCGGGAAGAAGTATTGAAATTAGAATTCACCCTTTGGCTTACAACGAATTTTTAGATTTTCACTCTTTAAAAGACTCCGAACAAAGTATAGAGCTCTATCTTCGATATGGAGGTATGCCTTATTTAAGAAATCTCCCTTCAACATCCACTTGGAATGAATATCTCGTAGGCATTTCAGAAGCACTGGTTTATAGGGATATCGTTAGCCGATATTCAATACGTAACAACGATTTTTTGAAGAGATTAATGTTATTTTTAGCCGATAACATCGGGCAAATTTTTACCGCAAAACGCATCGCTGATTATCTAAAATCACAGAGAATCTCCAACTCTGTCAATACTATTCTCACTTATGCTAATTACATTTGCGAGGCTTACCTGATAAATAAGGTGAGACGGTGGGATATTGAAGGAAAAAGATATTTTGAAATCGGAGAAAAATACTTTTACGAAGATTTAGGAATACGGAATGCAATTATTGGCTACCGTCCTATGGATATTGGGGGGTTATTAGAGAATGCTGTCTATAATAAAATGATTTACGATGGATATGAAGTGAAAATCGGTGTGCTTCCTTCAGGAAGGGAAATTGACTTTATAGGAGAAAGGAATGGTGAAAAATGTTATGTTCAAGTTGCTTTAAATGTCAACGATCCTTCAACAGCAAAAAGGGAGTTCGGTAATCTATCTGAAATTCCTGATAACTATAAAAAAATTGTGGTTACATTACATGACTCTGCACCAAATACACTTGAAGGCATAAAGATGATGTCGCTTCGTCAATTTATGATGGAGGATAACTGAAAATTTTGACTCAAAATAAAATAGAAGCCAATCAATTATGATTGGCTGCCATTTTTCAGTAAGCATTAATTGAAGTACACCTTTTAGGGGTCCTCCTAACCCCAAAAGACCAAAAAGGCGGGCGATCCCACCGATTACCTGAGATATTGACGAAATCTTTATTCAAAAAAAGTGGATACCATTTCTGGCACCCACTTTGATATATTCCTAAATCTCAACGATAAAGAGAGATTAGAACTTTCCGTTTTTCTTCATCTGATTAACGTACCGCTGAATTTCATAATACCTGTCTCCGAGTTTCTCTTTTCTTATCGGATTATTACCATATACACCACGTATTACATTGAGTGCTTCTGCTTCTATGCTTCCATCAGATGCTACTGGGGTATTTGAAGTAGTTCCGGTTGCAGCAGGAACTTGCGACATTTCACTGTTTCCGGATGACGGCTGTATGTCAGATGCTTCCGATTGAGCGTTCGTCTGGACAACTATAGAAGAATCCTCTTCAGTTGCCGGCTTTGCCAATTGGTCAATCTGTGCTGATTCAGAATCGGTCGAGTCTGTTACCACATTCTCCACTTCCTGCGCAACCACCGGATCCTCAACATTCTTAGAGGAAGGATATATCCACCATACCAAAAGTATGAGTATAAGTAAAATCAATATCACCCACATCCAGGTATTATTTTTCTTCCTTATTTCCTCAACTTCAGGCTCGTCCGATACATTCGGTACTTGTGAATGGATATCTGCGACAGAAGCCGGCTTTATGATTTTTTCCGTATCAGTTGCTGGCTCATCGGGTGCTGTCGCCTTATCCACAATTGGATCAGCTACACCCTGCGGAGATAAAACTTCAATCTCATCATCATCTTTCCGCAAATCAAATTTGCGTTTGTGCGCTTTTGAAAGATCGAAGTCGTGATCTCCACTTTTATTTAATTCAAATTTACCTTTTTTTGCCATATTCGGAGTTTAATTTATTCTGCGTACATCTCCACTAAAGTCTGAAGGCCTCCGTTATAACCCTTACCGACTGCTTCAAACTCCCATTCCCCATCCTCATTAATAATGAAGCGAGCAGCAACTACAGCATCTTCTGACTGATAATCTTTAGACAATTCAAAGAAACAAAGAGGCTCATCGGCATCCTCATCAATGATTGTGATTTTAGCATTTTCCACGTGTCCGAACACATTCACGCTATCAGCATTTGGAGTATGGATAGTAGCGGAGATAACCACTTCCTCAACATCTGCATCAACTTCGGAAAGAATCAGGTTGAGGGTTTCTATTCCTCCCCTCAACTCATCTTTTGAACCGAGCACCGCACCATCGGCACTCATAGGACGTGTCTCTTTGAAATACTTCTTCTTATTCTTGAATTTAGTTTTGTCAAAAGGTTCCGAACGATTTTCAGAATTGTAGAAGACAAATGCCTCATCATTGATTATTCTCCCATCACTGTCCAGCAGCCATGCTTCCGCATCCAAATCTCCCTTCTGCCAAGTCAGTTCGACCCTGATATTATCCAGTTCATTTTTTGACAACTGAAACCTCTGACCCTCTTCAAGTTTTGTTAGATTGAATCGTCCCATATTTCAACAGAATTTACTGATACATATCCACAAGTGTTTCCAATCCACCGTCGTAGCCTTTACCAACAGCTTCAAATTCCCAATCACCATCCTCATTAAGGACAAGCGAACCGGCTACGACAGCTGTCTCGGAAGAGAAATTCTCCTTCAAATCATAGGAGCAAAGTTCCTCCCCTGACTCTTCATCAGTAATCACAATCTGGGGATTCTGCACATCCTTGAATGTTGTCTTTCCTGTTTCGTCATAGATTGAAACACAAAATGCTATTTCTGAAATTTCAGGACGCACTTTGGAGAGATCCACATGCATTGTTTCCCCTTCTCCTCCGTCAAGATCATCCGATGAGCCGACAACTGAACCATCCTTACTTACAGGAACGGTGTTATCACGCCAGTTCTTCTTACTGCCGAATTTCTTACGGTCATATTCTTCTGACCGGTTGTTGGACTTATAATATACGAAATCTGCATCATCGCTCAACACGCCATCCTCGTCCAAAAGAAAAGCCGTTGCATCTAGATCGGCGCCTGAATTCCAATTAAGGTCTACACGTATCTTTGACAATTCATCTCCCTTACCAAGAGAGAATTTTTCACCTTTGTGAAGATCGAATTTCTTTGCCATGGTAAAATAAAAGTTAGTTTAACATTATTATTTTCTTATATTCTTTCATTAGTAATTTTATATCACCTACCGGTGCATTCACCTTTTCACAATCATTTATGTAATCCTCAAGTTCCCGGATAATTCTGGTAATCTGTTGGTGATCTTTAGTCTTTCTGCATTCCTCTATCGTATTCTTTCTAATCTCTACGCCTTTACGCGCACGGACAATATCAGCGAGAATACGAGCCTTTGTAGAGTTTCCTTCCGATCTGAACCAGTCGCGAGCCTCTTTAAATTTACCCTGATTGATCAACTTGTCTCCTTCCGTCATCATGATATCTGGTTTACGTTCACGTTTTGGACGCTCCTTCAAGCAATTTGACTTTTGTGGCGGTATGGAGGATGATAATTTTGAAGTTATTTCGTTTTTTAAGGCGATAACCTCTGAACGTAAATCTCCAAAAGCCGATTGGGAAGATATTACACCGTAAAAACCATCAAGTATCCTCAAAGCCTCCTCTGAGTTTCCTGCTCTTTCCTTTCCCTTAGCGGCAGCCTTTATCTCCCTCCACCTCTTTTTAAGTTCCTTCGCTTCCTGAGAATTATCCTTTTTATCATTCATTTCCAGTTTGTCCTGTTTAGGAGCCTCTTCAGGAGAGGATATGGGCGGGGAGACAGTCTTCTGTTGTTCGGACCCCTTACCGATAACCTCTTTTACCCCCGATTCTTTACCCTTCATAGCAATCAACTGCCTCATGGTGTTGTTTCGCAACTTCTGATCACTTTTGATTGTACGGAGAAAACCGGAACTTAGATTATTCTCAAAATAAGGATTCCCTGCCGCTACTCCACGCAATAACAGTATCGTTTTACGCCGATCTGTGATACCGTGAGTCAAAAGGAAATCTGACAACTTTTCCTTTATTCTTATTCCCTCTGTATGTGGTATGAAGTCAATTTCCCTTCTATTCAAACTATAGGCATATTCAAATCCATCAGAAAGAGTGATGTGGCCCGTGACCAATGGTAGACTGGAATTAAGGAAATCGGTAGCCACCTTTTCAATACGTTCGTTTTCCACGGTTCTTGAAAGCCATGGGTTTTGACTTACGACTCGCTCCCAAATTATATTGCCCACGTATTCTTTTCTGGGATCAACTCCTAAGCCTGAAAGGATGACACCGGCGACAGGAGTTTCATCTTTAACATTATATAATGTAAATGCAAGATCTTCTCCTTCCGTCCATGCAACCACCACATTTTCAAATTCAAAATCCTTTGAAAGATAATCCTTGATATATCTTCCGATAAGAATTTCATAATTTTCAACATTTACCTTCGCATAACCACTATCGCTGAATAGACCTTTGAGGAAAGATCTCTCATTAGGCTTTATATCAGCTTCACATACGATGGTAAGAGGCATTGACGCACGATTATCATCAAGCAATCCCAACCGATTTATCAATACCGTACGGTAAAAGTCGCCAAATACACTTTCGGCTGCATCAAGAAGAATATACCTGAGCGGTCGGCATTGTCCCGCTATGGTATAAGTATCATCCTCTACACTTCTTTCAAAATAGTTGTCGAAAGCATTCGTGATTCCTGCATGGGCTGCCCTGGCCGCCTCATCGCCTATCTTTATTCCCGAAGGAGATGCGTAAAATGCCAGTTGCGCAGGCCAATTACCCGGAGGAAGGGGACGCAGGACTGTCTCTGCATCACGTTGCCAGTACTCAAACGAGATTCGGTGGTGAGACAGAGACAATATTATCTTATATCCTGCACTATCCATTAGAGAAGTTTCAAAAGTGTATCATCATAAAATTTCATACCTTCAAGGATAATTATGGGAGCCACGTATGAGAATGGAGTCCCACTTTGGCGCGCCTCTGTCTGAGCCGCCCGGTACTCTGGCATATTCTGAACATAAGCCGTGATATTCATACTCCTGCAAGCGGATGCAAGAATATTAGGATTCACATTCCAACCAAAAAGTTTATGTGATGCCTCATAGAAGAACCCACAGAATTCTGTAAATTTGGCTGCCTTATTATCAGAAGTACCACTTAGAAAACGATTGCCAAATGACTCTATCATTGCCGGAGACACCGAATTCGTGAATTCCAAAGATCGGCGCTTATTATCATTTCCAATGACTTCAAAACCCAGTTCTCCTATAATCTCCGACTTTTGAGGTTTCTTAGGACGCTGAAGGCTTGTATCCCCCTTAGCCAGTCCTTTAGATACTTCATATTTTATATTTGCTGCCGGATCATGAAGTTGTGGCAGTATGATTCTTTGCCAACCCGCAAGATTCTCCATAAGATGCTTTCGGCCAAACCCTTTTATGAACATTTCTCCATAGTATTGTCGGGCTGCCTGAGGATTGACGGCATTCAACCATTGGAACAGACGAGATCCTTTTCCGGCAAACGTCACTCTTACATTCGGTTTTACCTTTGGACCCCATTCGTTATCCGGAGTACGTTTCAGATCATCAATAAGTTTATGGGCCAATTCTCCTGCATAAAACATCAGCAAACCTGTCACGTACATATTGACACACATCAATTTGGGGCAATCAGCAGCAATCCTTTGATAGAGTGTCTCAAGTTGATTGTCGTTGAGTCTATTGACTATCTGATCAAAGAAATATGGTGCGGTGGAGGCTGAATATGTATCGTTTCCAAAATTTAGACCCACCATCTGAATCTTGTATTGAGCACAGATAGCAGTCAATACCTGACGGAATTCAGGGAAGTGACCTACAGCCTGAGAAACTCTTTGCGCGGCAAAACGCAAAGAATTTTGCTTAATCATCGTAATATTGTCTTTGAGGAAGAACAAGGCAGATATATCTGTAGTGCTACCTCCCACATCAAAACAAAGATTAAGGACATCCCTTTCATTAGCATAACGTGATGTAATGAAATTAGCCACGGCTTCAGCTTCCGAGAGAGAAGGATTCGATTGTGGATCGGGATAAAGAGGCTCCGGGTCATAACTTATCTCCTTATTTGGGTCATCCGGCATAAAATCATCCTCCTTAACACTTTCCTGAGCCTGCGGCGCCTTAGCAGATCCAAAGCCGGAACTGAATTCAGAACCAAACCCTTCCGAGAAACTTCCTGACAAATCGCTACTCTTACTTTCTCCAAATCCTGCTGAGAATCCTGAATCCTCACCGGTATTGAATCCACCAAAACCACTATCGTCATTGAAGTTATTTCCAAACCCAAATCCAAAGGATGATTGCCCGAATGACATTCCTTCATTTCCAAAACCACCTTCTCCGAGAGTCGTAGTGTCGGTATATCGGCTTATATCCAGATTATATCTTTCTCCATTTTCTTTTAAAACCGGTGAGAGGTTTTTCAGATTATCCCATATAGTCTGGTACGACAGAAGAAGTTGCCCGGACATTGCAGATGGATATGACCATTTGATACTTTCAGGCACAAGCCCCTCCTCAAAAAGAGTAGCATAGACCTGAAGCATAAGCGTACGAAGAAATGCGCTCTTATGCGCTTTGTCATCATCCGTATTTTCCCATTTCATATTATGAATCTGGGTGACCTCCCCTACCCCATTAGGATAAAACAGGGTGATTTTATTCTTATCTGAATTTGAGAAAGGAAGATTGTCAGCAAAACTTGGGAAGCCGCCTACCACTTCTTTCTCATTCCTCATTTTGACAGATTCTCCAGGACCCAATGCTTTCAAACGGCGATGATCGTGCAATGTAAGTACACTTTTGATTGCATTTGACTCCGTATGGGTGCCTGCCCCTTGGAAAAAGAATACCTGATTCTCTCTCGGGAAAATTGGCTTTCCGGGAAGCTCATATCCAAAGAGGGATACCCGCTGATTAGGAAATACAAAACCTTTTTCCTGTGTACTATCACTTGAGTATGCGATAGACGTATTGGTGCTTCCGAAATCGATTCCAAGTCTTACCGGCTGAAGTGACGAATGAGCGCCGGGGCTCATCAGATCATGCGGAAGAGGGGAGCTTTTGTCTGAACTATAATTAATCAACAAATATCCTCCCTCATTCCCGGTCGGGGAAAGAAGCCTGACTCCTTTGAAAGGTTTATTTGACCGGTAGATCTCATATTTGTACTTATTATCCGCCACCGACTCATTTGAAAGTACAAGAAGATCCGACTTCACTACTGCTTCGGGGGCAACTATTTTACCATCCCTACTTAAAAGCACAGGAGAATCTTCGTTATTCTTATCGACTGTGATACGGAAATAATCACCCTCCATTTCTCCGACAAACGGGAAAGCCTTGTAAGCCTGACTTGTCCCATTGTGGGGAAGTTCGCTGTACATGAAATAAGCATCCCATTGAGGAGAAACAAAATTCGGCCAAATAAGGATATCTTTATTTTTTATAGAGCCATCTGCCGTGTATACCTTTCTCAATTCTCTCCGTTTGCCGGACAAGGTATTCATCGTAAGCACTACTTCCAGATTTCCTGACTTGACATAAGGATCGTATGTGGCTTTTAACGTAGAATTGATCACGTCAGGTGTCTGTGCCATTCCGACAAGGGCCGCTACATTTTTTCCAAATACATTTAGCCCCTTAGCACTTAGAGGAAGAGCGAAATATGCTTTTTCCCTCATCCCTTTCACGTCTGCTGTCAAAACCAGAATAGGGAGTCTCTTAAGTTCCTCCGGTGTTATATTAAGATCAAGACGTGCTATGTGGGCAGTATCCTCCAAGAGTGTATTCTTGGGGTCAAACTCCACACTTCCGGATATTTCGGAATCCGAAATCACTCCTTCCAATCCATAGAGGATATCCTGATGACAGAACAATTCCCCAAAAGGACCTGAAAAACCTGCATTCACGGGAGGGGTGCTTCCAATGGAAAGTTCGAACCCCTCATCTTGAGCCCTCTGTGCTATTTTTCCTAACCAATCGCTGAGAATGCTTCTGATGGAAGTATAATTTACACCCTCTCCCACCGGCAGATGCTTATAGTAATCTTCAATTTTCCCAAGGCCTTGGAGTAAATGAGCCACATAAGCGTGCAGCGTTGCTATCTGGATAGGATTTAATACAGAATTAAGGGGGTCAGTAAATTTTCCCGTCTTAGAGTCTATCCAAGGAAGTTCCGGAGAATGTTCAATCCGATATCCGGTTGAAGTGAAAAGAAGCGATTCCGGAGCAGTGGCACCCACCACGCTGTCCCCACGGTACTTTATTACATTTATAAACGGGGAAGCCGCTTGATTTGCCAAAACATTTTGATCCTTCCAACGATTGGCTCTCCGAAGCAGCATATTTCCGAAAGCACCCTTTGGTTCATATATATTGGCAGTATGAGCCACATCCTTCCCGTCAGAATAAGACAATTCAATTTTCCTGACTGAAATATGCTGATAGTCTAATGCAAGACATGCTATGAGCCCCTTCCATTCATCAGCTAGGCGCTCATAGTAGCCTACGAGATTGTTGACTTCATTTGACGTGCCGGAGGTGGCTACATGATCAAGTGCGTTTTTGAATAAATCCACACGAGCGAATGCTGTAGGTATACCTGACACAAGTTGGCCAACATCCGTATTTCTCCCCAATTGAGGAGTTATGATATTTTTTATGAATATCGAAGTATTTGCCAACTGCGACCATTTGTCGAGCGAGCCATTAGGAATAGCCGCTGTGTTGACATCTATAGTTAGGGGTTTGTTGGCCATATTTTAATTGTTGAAGTGTTGTGCGATGGTGATTGCATTGTACATGTGCGCAAGGAAATCCTCTTTCTTGGTACCACTTTGTTTTTCATCCGGCAAAGAATCTGGATTCTTCAGGATTGTTATAAGTGTGTTGAATCTTCTGTCAGAGGCGGAACTGAATATGTTTCCGGTCTTATCCCAATGATGATTTTCATCAAAAAAGATTGCTCCCGGATCAATCGATGGGAGTGTGGAAATATCTGAATTGAATGCCTCAGGTGTAAATATGAACTTACCTGCTCCAACAGACTTCATAATCTGATATATCCAGCCGAAGGTCACTGTCCCTTTGACGAATTTATATCCAAATTCCTTCAGATACTCATCTATCTCTTCACATTGCGCTTCAGAAATATCATTGTAATCGGTAAACTTTACGCTATCTAAATAAGTGAAAAGATTATACGTGCCATTCTCTCCCTCTTTAGCGCCATTAAACTTTGAGAGAATTATGTGTGTCAATGAAAGGAACGCACCTAACTTATTCTCAAAAATCTCACCTTCATCTGCACCTACAAAACTTGATCCGGAGAGTTGGATATTTCCATTGTCATCTACTGCAATAGTTCTGAAATCATATTCCGCATCTCCTATGGCCTCGAGTTTGTCACGACTCATGTTGAAGAAATCATACGCAGCAGCAGCACACATCAATTCAGCCACATGACAATCATTACGTTGCTCATAGCCTCCCGTTATAACACTTCCGGCATGATCTTTCGAGTAATCAATCTTAAGACTTCCGGGCCACCCTATATGATACATCTTCTTATATGTCTTCCTGACTGTAGCATCTTCATTATAGAAACTAAGAGCCGCCTGTGAATTGAGTGCAAAATTATTTGAGTCGGCTATGACTTTATCCGTGGATAGTTGCTGTGCTGTGGGAGTCTTAAAAGTAAAATAGTCCGTAAGAAGAGTCGAACCGAATAACACTTTATTCAGATTCAAGACATTATTTCCACCTGTAAGAATTCTGAGAGCCTCACTTATGGCTGTCGGAATGACCGGTATAGAGGAGGCACCTGTGCCTCCGAAAACACTTCCAAATACAAACACCCTTGCATCAGCGGCATGGGTATTAAGAAGTTGGAGGAATTTTGCCAATTCCTTTTCATGATTTTTTACCGAGTCTCCCCCTTTTCTAACATTTATAGCAGCCTCAATAATACCGTGATACATGAGCAGTGAGCCAAGATGGGTTTGAGCTCTATACCCATGGTCTAATTTAAACTGCTGTACGGAATCCTTTTCAAAGAGTAAATCTGAAAGATCCTGATTATCCTGTCTCTGTGACTCTGTGAGGTTCTTTGTGGATGAAAGGGTTGTGAGGGTCATTCGATTGGGAGTCGAATAATCCGTATAAAATCTATACAAATTCAACTTCGCCGAGAAGAATGTGTCCACCCGCTGTTCCCCGCCTTTAGTAGTCGCGTCATTGGTCTTGACTTTATTGTAAAGGTCTATCAGATTCTCAACTCTTGCCTTGTTACCATTATTCTGGTCGGTATCGAGAGTTAGAATTTCTATGGTCCTGTTGTCGAACATGCCGGCAGCACAAAGATGCACGAATGATTCGAGACATCTCATCCCTGTGCCCCCTATCGCTATTAGAAATAGTTTATCCATAACAGAATATAATGATCAAAACCAAGTCCCGACTTTTGAATTTGGGAAAAGTTTACTGCATACGAATCCAATAATTATGAAGATCACAAAAGCGACTCCTGCCGCTATACCTGAATTTGTAACATAAGAAGCCTTTGTTACAGGAACTACAATACCGGTAGCCAATATATAATTGACGACGAATCCTGTCACGGATGAAAGGACGCATAGAATCCAAAATGATATTTTGCGGGTAGTAGTGCCCGGATCATTAGGTTTGTAAGGGATGGCAATGGCAATAAGGATTGCAGCTAAAAAGAATATTACCATAATTACGAGTGCCCACATATAGGCGGAAGTGATTGATACTTGATTCATGATTTTGTATTTTTAGGTTATTTCTTTATTTTTCTTTTCTTTTGAATCCCGTCAGGTTTATTCCGGCATATTCAATCGGCTAATGATCTAAGGTAATATGAATAGAGCACACTCCCTTCAGGATTACTTGAAGAGGCAGCCAAAGTCATCACCACAGAATCAGCCAGCGAAGGATTATCCTCCCATGTAAAGAATTCCTTTGCTTCATTAACTCGTGGAACAGCCTTTCCAACCACAATGTTTAACCGAATTAAGTCTGACGGATTAACTGAATTCGGGAAAGAACCGGTAAACTTTTCATCAAAATCAACAAAGATTTCACACGTACCGCTATTTCCGGCTGGGAGCATAGAGGCTTTCAGAAAAGTATTGATTTCCGGCGCTGGGACTGCTCTCAAACTGTTCAAATCAACATTCTCATCATTCCCAATTGAAATCATGATTTGTTGAATATCGAAGGTTCTTGCTTCTATTGAGGTGATGTCAAAACCATCTTGAGCACCGAAATCAATAAATAAATGGCTCAGGAAATGAGTGTAAGGGTTCTCCTTTTCAGCATCAAATCCTTCCCCCTGCATACGCAAAGCATTCTGTGGCACCTCCTCCCAACGCACACCTAAGGGATAATATTCCGCCAAGTTGCCGACAAGATTGTCAAGCGAAGCAAATCCGGAACCTCCATCAGCAGATGCCAGAGGCTTTCCATAACTATAATATGCCTGGTCGCTTCCATCTTCAAGGACACCCGACACTGCATCAACACCTGCTTTTGTATGATATGTCCCTCCCTGTTTCAGTGAAAGATAATTTGTCGCTGTAGGAAAGGCAAATTGCTTACCGGCAAGCACGAAAGAGGGCAATCCCGGAGCAGTCAGTGACACTGCATTGTGCACTAACGAACCTAAACGCTCAGCATTGTCATCAAATACAGCCATAAACATTATCTTAGACTTTCCTCTCTCCATAAAATTCCATTTATAAAAAGTAATGGAATATCCCATTGCAAGCCAATCAATGAAATACTTCTTGGCATAAGCCGCCTTTTCGATGACTCCTCCTTTATATTCTTCAAAATCGGTGAGCAGTAGAGCCGGCTGTCTATTTTCAACTATTCGTGCCAAAGTTTGCTCAATCGGGGCTTTCTGCAAATTATAGTTTGTAGGATTTGTCAAATAATTGAAAAGTTCTGTATGCGACATCTCCAACTGAGTTATCTGATTGTTCGCAAGTCCGAAAAAATCTATTGCCTTGTTTGCTGCGAATTTATTGATCACAGTTTGAAGAAGCCTTTTACTCTGATCTGACTCGTAAGCGAAATTCATCCCATCAGACATATCTGCATATACAGCCGCACCATTCCCCAGTAGATTATATTCTTCCTTATTCTCAACATACTTATCAAGATGAGAGCGATCAAAAGTATAGGACGGTGTCTTCAGTAGTTCATAACACCCCCACCCTATGAATCCCAGTACACAAAGGCTTCCCAGCACGATAAGCAATTTCGAGGAAGACGATTTTTTGGAGCCGCCCTTTCGTGAGTTTCGACGACGATTAGATGTTGAAGGTCTGCGTGCCATAATATTTATTAACGCGGGTAAGTTCTATATATGAGTTAATCTTAACGTTTAGTCAGACTTTAGGCAGAGAAGAGACTACGAAGTGTCTGTCAATGATTGCAAAGGTAACATATTTTTTCCAAAAGACAATAAAAAGTGTTTTATAACATAAAATTTAAAAAGCAGCAAGCATAAGATTATTAAAAATATATACTGTTAATAGCGAAATGATCCAAACACTTCCGGATTTTCAAGAATTGTATTTCACTGGGATACAACAAAAGGCCGGCAATCTCACACTATTGCCGACCCTTTATCTTATCACTCCATATCTTAAGTTGGAGTTGCGCTGCTTAACTGATTATTTTCATTATGTCTTCGGCTATCTGAGGAGCGGTCAGGCGGTTGGCCTCAAGGATCTGACGGTAGTTGTAGCGGTCGGCAAATTTCTTTTCCAGTCCATAGTTGGCTACCTTCATGTCGCTTGTTCCATAATAACCGCTGACTTTCTCACCAAACCCTCCTGCAAGAACTCCATCCTCTATGGTGACAACCAATTGATGGTCTTTCTTCAAGTCATCAAGCATAGCTGTATCAAGGCCACTCAGATAGAGAGGATTTATAACCGTTGCCTCAATACCCTCATTCTTAAGAAGGGCGGCTGTCTCTTTGGCAATTGAGAGGAAACCTCCGGCACCAATTATTGCCACCTTGCTACCTTTATGCTCAATTTTGAATTTATTAAGATCAGACCAGTCAATATTCACCTCACCATCGGAATGCACCACCTTACCACCCGGTATCCTTATGGCTACGGGATACTGAGTCTGACCCATAGCCCAACGCTGCATGGAGAGATATTCCTCCACCGTGGCCGGAGCCAGGAACACCCATCCAGGAATATTGGAAATTAAGGCAATGTCAAACCATCCAAGGTGTGTGACATCATTCATGCCCAATATCGTGCCATAGAAAATATTCAGTACTACCGGAGTACCATTGATGGAAATATCCTGCGAAAGTTGGTCGTATGCCCTCTGCACGAATGAACTTACAACTCCGAAACAGGGTCTACCCCCTGCCTTGGCAATACCGGAGGCCATTGCGGCGGCCTCCTGCTCGGCTATCCCCACATCAATGAACTGACGTCCCGCCTCCTGACGACGTTCGGGACCGAAGCCCAGCACGCCGGGGGTTCCGGCGGTAAGTACGCACACCTTCGGATCCTCATTCATCTCCGCCAACATCTCCGTGGCGAAAATCTCATCATAACTCTCCCCTTCGTCATCATTCTTCAACTTACCTGTGGCAAGATCAAAAGGAGCGGAGAAATGGAATGCCTCCTTATGCTCTTCGGCCGGTTTGTAGCCGTGTCCCTTATCTGTATGGATATGCACCACGACCGGATGGTTGATGTCCTTCACCATCTTGAAAGCGTTGATAAGGGTCTCGATGTCATTGCCGTTGTCCACATAGAGATAGTCATATCCGATTGCCTTGAAATAATTGTTGGAGGCAGTTCCTTTGGTCTCGCGGAGTGTGGCGAGATTTGAATAGAGTCCGCCGTGGTTCTCTGCAATCGACATATTGTTGTCGTTGACTACTACTATGAAGTTTGATTTCAGAGTCGCCCCCTCATCAAGACCTTCGAAAGCCTCTCCTCCGCTGAGAGAACCGTCGCCTACGAGTGCAACCACGTTGTAGGCCTGTCCCTGGAGGTCACGTGCCTTTGCCATACCTCCGGCAAGACTGACGGCCGTGGAGGTATGCCCTATTGTGAAAAGATCATACTCCGATTCCTTGGGATTCGTGTATCCCGTCACCTCATCATACTTCGAAGGATCGAGGAATGCCTCGATTCGTCCCGTGAGCATCTTATGTATGTAGGTCTGATGCGATACGTCAAACACTATTTTGTCATTCGGGGTGTCAAATACGTAGTGAAGGGCTACGGTTGCCTCCACGAGTCCGAGATTCGGACCGACATGTCCTCCGTGGGCCGAAACTTTCTCAAGAAATACTTCACGGAGATTGTCACACAATTCTTTCAGTTCCGTCACCCCGAGTCCGCGAATATCGGCCGGGGATGTGATTTTTGATAATTCCATTATATAACGTTATTTCTTATTCTTATTCATATAACAATCGTAACTCCCGTTTTGACTAACCATTTTTACCTTTATCCTTACCATTTAGTCCGCATTGAGGCTCTGATGGCGAGTCACCATGACCGCAATCTCATTCCGCGAATCCTATGGAGAGGAAATGGAGTATAGGTGCCAGACCCGTGACCCAATAATACCATCCGTGCACGCCGCTCCTCATCCGGTATTCGATGGGTATAGACTTGCTTTTCATGGTGAGATAGAAGGCTACGTTCCCTTCATAGAAGAAATCGTTGTCGCCACAATCGGCATACCATCTTATTCCCTTCAACTGTTCCACGGTTTCCGGTGTCGCATTTTCAACAAAGGCCGTGGGATTGTTGGCTATCAGCGAATCGGCGTAATCCTTATCAGACTGTGCCATCCGGCTTTGTTCGGGATGACCCACTATGCCGCACAGTGCACATGAGGCTCCATACATGTCAGGATGCTTCTGGGCGTATGATATGGCCGCCTCCCCTCCCATGGAGGCGCCTGTAATCGCGCGGTGCTTCCTGTCGGCTACAGTACGGTAAGAGGAATTGATCAGAGGAATCAATTCCTTGTGGAAGTAAGACTCGTAATCCCAGCCGGGAACTGAAAAGAAACCCAGATGCTTGCCGAGATGGAAATCACCGGCTCCGCTCGCATCTGGCATGACTATGATCATAGGCAATGCCATACCTGAGCGGATTGCATCGTCGGCAATCTGGGGTAGTTCTCCCATGTTTATCCAGTTTTCGTGCGTACCTCCCGCAGGATGAAGCAGGTACAAGACGGGATAACGTGTATCCCCCTCCTCATAACCCGTAGGGAGATATACAGAAAATTCCTTATTTATTCCTAGTATATCGCTGCTCATGGAGCAGTGTTCTATACTTCCGCTTCCTGGCGATTTCGCAAAATGACTTACCGCCTTACGGCGTTCCAATAACTTTCCCATAGTATAATTTCAATAACAAGGAGATTGCCGTCCCCAACTAACTAACAATCCAACTACCCATAATTCCCCATCGCCGGCGAATAGATTCAAGAATTATTTAGAAACTTTAATATGGATACAATGCATCGCCATGCATAACGAATCTGAATAAAAACGCCAAGCTTAAGTCCCAGAAGGAGGCCGACAAGGTCAGGATAAGGGATCTGAAGAAAGAACTCAAAAAAAAGACGTGCCGACGATAACCGTGACCGAAGGAGTGATACTGATGAGGACTGTTTATACAAATCTATCTTACCGAAGCCGAATTGCAGGCATTATACGACATGCCGTTGACAGGCAAGCAGGACGAGGTACGCGATATATTCCTTGTCGGTTGCTACACCTGCCAACGTGTTAGCGACTACAACGACATAGACAAAGACTGCTTCACGACTACAGCAAAAGGTACACCGGTTATCCGTCTTGTCCAGAAGAAAACCCGCAATGAGGTAAAGATTCCGATAATGAATCCCAACCTCAGAGCGATATGCGAAAAATACGGTTACAATCTCCCTTCTGTCGTTGACGTAATATTGAACCGCTACATAAAGGATATTCTTAAGAGACTTTCCGTGACAGTCCCTTCGCTTGGCAAGATGGTTACGACAAAACTCACCATGAAGCAGAAGAAACTGGAGGAAGATGGCAAACTCGTTGTCGAACGCAACGACAAGGGCGAGGTAATAATGCCACGCTACAATTGCGTGACTACCCACACCGCCCGACGCAGTGGTATCACCAATATGTACCTCACCCATAAATACACCATTGTTCAGATGATGCACGTCAGCGGCCACAAAACCCAAAAGACCTTTATGGATTACATCAAACTCTCCTCCGATGAATTGAAAATCGGCGAGTTTCCTATATGATGATATCTATGACGAGCCAAATCGCCGACGAGATAGACGCCATCGCCAACGGCATAAAATCCGAAGTTTTTTGAACATCTTGTACCCTGACTTATGCCCGGACTTGTGCCCTAATGGTAGCTTATGCTCAAGTAGACATTATAAATGGTCAAAATCGGATATTCTTCTAACAATTTCAGTGTGTAGATAGCTGACATTCAGGAATTATTTACTAATTTTGTAACATGAACGACTTGACAGTATCAAATATCGAGCGGCAGAACGTTTTGAATAACCGTTATGCAGTTGACGCTCTTCAAGAGAATCTTGGTTTTACCGGGATGCTTTTTGAAGGAGAATACCGTTTTACAAAGAAAATGGTAGCCGATTTTTATGAAGTTGATCTTTCAACCATTGACCGCTATTTGTCTCAGTATTCAGATGAATTAAAACATAACGGATATGTTTTAAGTAAGGGTAAACAACTGAAAGAGCTAAAGTTGCAATTTGCTCACGTCATAAATGAGGTGAGCAAAACCACCCAACTCGGACTTTTTAATTTTAGGGCAGTCCTCAATATGGGAATGCTTTTGACAGAAAGTGAGAAAGCTAAACAGGTTCGCGCTCGGATACTTGATATAGTAATATCTACCATCAATAAGAGAGCTGGAGGCGGAACGAAGTATATCAATACTCGCGATATAGATTTCCTTCCTGCCGCCATTGAGGAAGATAATTACCGTAAGAATTTTACCACTGCCGTCGGGAAATGTGTTCAGGAACATAAAACGTTTAAGTATGCCCAGATCACCGACCTTATATATCAGGCAGTTTTCAAAGAGAAGGCAAAGGAATATCGTGCTTTGTTGCGTCTTGATAAGGATGACAATGTGCGACGAACTCTTTATGCCGAGGTTTTGCGTTGTATTTCATCTTTTGAGAATGGAATCGGTTTTGCAATCGAAGCGGAGTACAAGAAGAATGGTGGTGAACAACTTTCGCTTGAGCGCGTGAAGGAACTGATCATAGAACAAGAGCAATCCCCAGCAATGCAGCCGTTCATTTATGACGCCCGTTCAAAGATGGCTTCGCGTGACGTTGCATTTCGGGATGTCTTCCATAATAACATTGCCGGATACCTTCGTGCTGTAACTCCGGAAGAATTTGATCGCTTTATCGGCGACAAGTCTATTGATTTTGATGAAATCATGGAACTACCAGAGAATAAAGAAGTTCTTAAACGCCTAAAGCAAGCTGACGATGAAGAATGATGAATTGAAATATCCCAGCTATGAAGAGGCTTTGGTCGTTTATGCTAAAACGGTTGAGGCAAGTGGAGGCGGTCTTGAAGGAGTGAAAGACGAAGGCGGTATTCGCAAGGTTCTTGACTTTGTGCAGAACGACTTGTATTATCCTACTTTCGTCGAAAAGCTAACGTATCTTGTCTATGGCTTATGTACCGGCCATTATTTCGAGGATTCTAACAAACGTGTCGCCTTGACAATAGGAGTCTGGTTCCTCGTCCATAATGGCTACTACTGGCACGCCTACAACTTCATGCAGTGTATGGAAGCAATTATCTACCACGTCGCCGCCGGACGCATAGACAAAGATCTGCTTCAACGCATCATCACATGCTACATGGCAAACGAGGACTATCCCGAAGACCTTAAACTTGAAATTATTCATGCAATAGACAACCAATCAACAGGATTTAACGAATAAACTTATTAGATTATGCAGAATGTTATTGCTGTAATTTGGGACTTTGATAAAACCTTGGTCAATGGATATATGCAAGACCCTATCTTCGCAGAATACGGAGTCAATCCTAGTGAATTTTGGAAGGAGGTGAATGCCCTTCCTGATAAATATTGGAATGAACAAAAAGTAAAGGTAAATAGAGATACAATCTATCTTAATCAGTTCCTTCGTTATGTTCGAGAAGGGAAATTTCCTAGACTCAGTAATGAGAAACTAAAAGGGTATGGAGCCCAACAAAATTTTTACGCAGGAATTCCTGAAATTTTCCGTACTACCAAGAGCTTGCTGGAAGAAGATGAGGTATGTAAAGAATATAATATTCGAGTCGAACATTACATAGTAAGTACAGGTTTTGCAGAAGTTATTCGTGGAACTTCACTTATGGATTATGTAGAAGATATTTGGGGGTGTGAATTGATTGAAGATAAAGATGGCAATGGAGAACTTGTAATAAGTGAGATTGGGTACACTATTGATAATACATCAAAAACAAGAGCTCTTTTCGAGATTAATAAGGGGATTGGTAAAATTAAGGACGTAACAGTTAACAGTAAGTTGACCGACTTGCAGCGTCGAGTTGACTTCAGAAATATGATCTATATTGCAGATGGGCCAAGTGATGTACCAGCATTCTCTGTCGTAAAAGGACGTGGAGGAGCAACTTTTGCCATATATCCGACCGGAGATAAAAAAGCGTTTGAACAAGTTG
Organism: uncultured Porphyromonadaceae bacterium; assembly: GCA_947175265.1. Classification (GTDB taxonomy): domain Bacteria; phylum Bacteroidota; class Bacteroidia; order Bacteroidales; family Muribaculaceae; genus Lepagella. The sequence continues at coordinate 26,549 of CAMWMD010000028.1, forward strand.
AACGCTTAAGAGAAGATGGACGTATAGATATGTTCGCTGAAGCAGACTATTCTGATGGAAAAACAGCATCAATGTGGATTTGTAATAAAATTCAAGAATTTGCAAACCGAATTAAGTCAGAAGAACAAGCCAAAAGACAAGCTGACAATGGAGTACCTAAACATCTTGTATAAGAGCCAACTGATATATAGAAGTCTTAGTTTACTCTTGTGATATAAGAAATCCGTACCGAAGAAAAGGACACAAAGGTGAAAGTCATCGTAAACCATATCAATAAGGACAATTAAATTTCAACTTAGAAAAGATATTTCATGCAGGAAGCATTTTTTAAAAATATAAGATCACAGATAATACCGTTGTTGCGGAAAGCTTCGAAGGAAGTAGCTATAGCTATGGCATGGTTTACAAGCGCGGAACTCTTCTCGGAGCTGATAAAGTGTCAAAAGAGAGGTGTAAAGGTAGAACTTGTTCTTTTAGACAATCCTATCAATTTTATGGAATACGCTCCGGATTTCAACGAATTGATTAAAGCAGAAGGTGTATTGCATATTGCTTCATCTGAGGATGGATTGATGCATCATAAGTTCTGCGTGATTGATAAAGAGGTGGTGATTACCGGCTCGTATAACTGGACTTACTATGCTGAGACGAGAAATGTGGAGAACATTCTCATTACGAATGATGAGAAAGTCGTAGATCAGTTCGCGCAGGAGTTTAATCGGCTTGTAGCGGACATTCAGGATGTAAAAGAAGCCCCGAGGCTATCTATGAGTGATATAGAAGCAATAGAAGATGTAAATTATTCTGATCTCAATGTTGAAATTACATCTCTTTGTCGTTCACGAAATATTCCGATTGCGAAAGCATTCGATACAAGAACACAGGTAGTTATTAAGGAGACCAAATATGTGCCTGTCTCTCGTTTTCATATAGGTATGCTAGTGTGTGGAAATCAAGAAGTGAGGTTTATCTCAGCCGGAACAAAATTACCGACTTCTGAAGAAAGCAAAACATTTTATTTTGACAGTATAGAAGAAACCGATTGTCCGTGCAAGATTGTTAAAATATCACCCTCAAATATTAATAATTGTCAGCTAGTAAGGGAGGAGGATTTGCTGAGGGTAGCTCTTGGAACCCATCATCCAAATCTTCCTATTTCAATATCAATGCGTCTGGACGATAACGGTAGTTTGCGAGTAGATGTAGCTTGTAAGGAATCAGGACAGAAGATGACTATTAGCGTATTGGATAAAGATTTGGTGAAATATGGATGAAATGAATCATTACTATAGAGATATAATCACCGAAATCAACAGCATCTACGTAAAGCTGAGATCTCAAACCACAGATAATCTTAGAAGTAGGGTTGATGAAATCAAAGAGAAAATCAAACGTTCAGAAGATAAATCGAATCTTCTTAGTACGTTATTACCGGAGGTGTATGCTATTTTAAAGGAAACAGCCAGACGCTTCTCACAAGGAGAGATAGTTGTAAAAGCCAATCCCAATGACAAGCGGCTTGCTCAGGAGTTTGATTTTGTGATAATCTGTGATGACAAGGCAATCTATAAAAATCACTGGGATGTAGACGGAGTGGATAATATTTGGAATATGGTCCACTATGACGAACAATTGCTGGGTGGAATACATCTACATTACGGCAGAGCGATTGAAATGGCTACTGGAGAGGGTAAAACCCTTGTGGCCACGTTGCCTGTTTTCCTCAATGCTTTGTCTGGAGAGGGTGTGCATCTTATGACAGTGAATGACTACTTGTCTAGGAGAGATTGTCAAATAACCAGGCCTCTATATATGTTCTACGGCTTAAGTGTAGATTGTCTTGAGTTTTACGAACGCTATGATTTTGGTCGTAAGAATGCCTATTCATCTGAAATTACTTTTGGGGCGAACTCAAGTTTTGTTTTTGATTACTTGTTTGATCACCTGGCAATAGATCCTAAGTCCTGTGTTCAAACCAATCATAATTATGCTATAATAGATGAACTTGACTCAATATTAATAGATGAAGCCGATGAGCCACACATTGTTTCTGGAGGGATGGGATATAATGATGGCGATATATATAAAGAATATATCAATATTATCAGAGAGTTGATAGAGTATAAGGAGAGAACTTTGTATAGGGCTGATAGGCTATCACATAGGGCGGAGTTTTCAGAGGAAGGAAAAGCCTTGCTTTCTCAAAAATTGGGTATTCAAGACCTCTTTACCATTTCAAGGACTTATGAGATGAAAGATTTTGAAACCTTGCCAATCGAAATCAGAACTCAAATTCTCCAGAATATCCGACTTCAAAATGTCTTGACTCAGCTTCTCACTGCGTTAACTGTATATGAAAAAGATGTCGATTATTTAATTGTTGGAAATCAGGTTAAAATAATCGATCAGAATACTGGAAGAATAAGAGAAAACTGTCGATGGGAACATGGATTGCATACGGCTATCGAAGTAAAAGAAAATGCAGAAATTTGCATGGATTATGATGGAATGGCAGTGATTTCCTTAAAAAATTATTTTAGACTGTATTCTAAAATATCAGGGATGTCAGGTACTGTATCCGTAGTGCAGGATGAATTACAAGGAGTTTATGGACTTGAAACTGTAACAATACCTACTCATTTACCTGTAATTAGAAAAGATAAGGCATTAAGAATTTTTAAAACTCGTGCTGCTAAAGATAAGGCTATTCTCGCTAATATTATTACTAACCATAAGACTGGACGCCCATCTCTTGTAGGAACCTTATCATTAAGACGAGCAGATGAAATTGAGAAATATCTTGTAGAAGCGGATCTTAAGTTCAATCGTCTTGATGCAAGGACTACGAAAAATGAAGCAATGACAGTGGCAAAAGCTGGTATAGGAAACACTATAACTCTTTCCACAAGTGTTGCAGGAAGAGGTACGGACATAAAACCATCAGTAGATGCATTAAGAAATGGGGGATTAAGTATTATTGGATGTGATTTATTTGGGTCAGTACGAACTGATCTTCAGTTGAAGGGTCGAGCAGGGAGACAAGGTAATACTGGCTCCTCAACATTTTATGCCTCTCTTGAAGATGATATTTTAGAATATCTATCAGATATTGAAAGATCAAGATTGAACGATATTGCATCGCAGATTATAGAAGATGAGATTTCATGTGATGAGATTAGGGGATTTTTTAAAATAGCCCAATCCAAACGAGAAGAGATTTTCAGAGAGAGGAGAGTTGAAACGGCCATGAAGGATGATATTGTAGCTCCTCACCGAGCTCGTTTTTATCATCAACGAAATAAAGTACTGTTTGATGCAGAGTATGCCTCCGAACTTGTAGATAGAATAGTTTGTGACAACAATGAGGAAAATTTAATGGTGACGGACATCCTTATCCATTCCTTGTATGAGCCAACAAGGATACTGGTAGCTCGAAGTAAAAGGAATAATTTGCTTCGACAGAAGATTAACGTACCCTATTCAGAAAATAAACATCCCTTTGCGTTAGAGCTTGATGTTGACTTATTGCTTACAAGTGAAGACTATTTCAAAAGTGAATTCAAACGACAGAATCTTCTTCAAATCTATGATAAATTCTGGAAAGAATTTGTGGTCTATATGATGCAGAATCTGGATAAAAAAGAGATATCAGAGTTAAGCGATAAATATGGCAAGATGATGTCTACAATAAACACTATCATTGTACAAAGGATGACTGTATCTGTCCCAATATTCACCATAGATGATATAAAATCTGATAAAATAATCTATAAAAAGAAGATTCAATACAAAAAGACGTATATGTCAGGATTAAAACCGAGTGAATTGTGTCCCTGCGGGAGTGGGTTGTTGTACCATGAATGTCATGGAAAGAAGGGAACCCACACACCACGCAGAAGGCAATAATTTGTTATTTGAATGGAACCAACTGATTATTAATATATAAATAGAAGTTTATATCCCCGTTCCTGGTGCGAAGTGCTAAGAGCGGGTTATTTGTATTAATATCGGAATCTGAGGCCTTAGCCGAAATAATATCCAACATTTCGTTGGAGTAAGAATCGGAGTCAAACTTTGAATAGGTATAATCGCCTATGTAGTCAATGATACCTTTTGAAGTGTCGTACGCATCTTGCAATTCTTCCATAGCTGTTTCCGCAGATACTATGTGGGTGATCAAGATTTGTTTGCGGTCTGCGCTATAACATCCAAGAATATAACCGAGATTACCTTCTATTGGATACTCAAGTTCTTTGGCGTCCAATATAGTTTCTTTCGAAACATTAAGCATAATGTCATAGCCTTCCAATCTAAGAGTATTGATTCTGTCGATAATAATACCGGATTTACAATATCCATAAACAGCACTATGAAAAGTCTGCTTCTCTCTAAGAACTGAGTCCAATTCTTTTAGGCATAAGTTTACAAGTGCGGATATGTCAGAATATTTGGCCAAAAAGGTTGGAGAATAGCAGCCCTCCCCTTCAGCATAAAAATTCTTGGTATCTTGTTCGATACGAGAAAGGTATGCTTTCCTTAATTCAAATGGATTACCATCTGCATTGGTTACACAGACCAATTCATTTGAATGATTTGTAATGCAAAGACTGATTATCTCTTTATCTTTAAAGGCATAGCTTAAGAAATGAAGCATCTCATTGCTTCCAGTACAATCTATGATAATATCATAGTCTTTTATCTCTTTTGTCGCACCTTCTTGATGATTGTAGTTAACATTATCATAGAATGAGCCTTTAACGTAAGTTCTGACATTTGGATCAAAATCGTCTAACCAATAACCATGTTGTGTAATATCTGAAAGTTCAACAAACGGATTAATGGATTGAAAGATCTCACCAACCGCCTCAACCTTGCTTTTGCCAAGATCTCTTAAGTTGAAGGCGGCTCTGCAAATATTGCCGGGTTCCACTATATCGCTGTCCCATAAGCCGACTTTACTTACTCCTCCATGAGCAAGAATTTCAGCCACCATTGATCCTATAGCTCCTAATCCTATTAATGCAATTTTTTTATCGGTAAGAGTTGTATCAAAGCTTCCTCTACCAAAAAACATCTTTTTTGATATTTCTTGTGGTTTATTACGATAAAGGCGTAGTGATAATGAATGGTGGATATTTACCGTTGCAACTTCAATATCATAAGAAGTACTTTCGATTTTAAAGGACGCTGGATTAGTATATAGTAACATCCAACGTATATATCCATTTTTCTCAAATCCTATGACAAAGTAGTGGTATTCATATTGACCGCACTCAAACCAATGCTCGGCCATAGCTTCTTCCTCTTCATATTCTTCATATTCAGGAGAGCCAATGATGAGATGCCAGGGATCTGTTTCGAATTTTATACCTTGGTTAGCAATAATCTCCTTCCTCCTTCTTTCTAATTCCTCCAGAATTAATTGCTTATGTTTAGATGAGACCTTTTTTAATTCAGGCTCTTTTTTATTAAGTAAATTTCGCGTCCCATCTTTTAGGAAGGTAACTTCTTTCTCTAATTTATTTTTTACATTTTCAACTAGAGCCAAAGCCTCCGTTTCAGAGTAGTTGATTTCATATTTTTTGCTATAGGAAGCGTAATATCTCTTTCCAGCTTTATAATGAGACTGAGGTAATAGATGAGCACATAGCTTTTCATCCCAATTGTAGAAATCCTTTAATCTAAGAAAATCTTCTAAGATTTCAATATTCTTGGGAAACTCGTTTACAATTATGTAAGAAAGCTTGAAATTTTCTCCAGGAATGCTGTGAGGAAAAGCGTAAAATCTATTATCAGGAGATTTTATGCAATGGAAAAATCCTAGTTTTTCCTTAAATGTAGTCAAAGAGTCAAATCCTTCTCCAACAAATGTAAGACGAGCCTTAGCACTAAACTCACTCACTTCATCAGGATTTTCCCATTCATAAGCATTAGCGATAGCTAATGCCTTGCATACGTTAGGATCTTTAATTACAGGGGGAAGATTTGGATTCATCTGTCGATAAATCCATTCCTTTAACCGTGAGATTTCCTGGTTAAGTTGCTCCTCTACGGTTTCAGCAAAAGGGGTATTTAGACAAAACCAGTCCCCATACTGGATTTTCCCATTGTGAATAAGATGAGGGTAGCCACTTAAAGAAGTCGTTCGGAATGTAAGTTTATTATGCGGAAATGTAAAAGGAATCTCTACTCTTATAACTAATGGATGAATCACATTCTTTACTTCAACTACTCCCACATATAGATTTTTTTCCTCCTTATCATCTGAAATTTTAAACTCCTTTATGAGTTCAAAATCCGGATGGTTACGGAAAAAATCTGAAAAGAAATCTGCGTCTTTGTATTCGAACATAACTATTGGGTTCAAGCATGACCTCTTGGTGAAGGGGTCGTTGTGGCGGGACGTTGGGTGGATATTGATGTTTCATTGAGGGAGGGTGTGGTGCGTAGATTGACCCTCTTCGAAGATCCAATTCCATTATATGAAGGTGTATTAGCCATAATCAAGGTTTTAGTGTTTGTAAAATACAAAATTACTAAGAAATATTGAGGCTGCCAAGGCTTTATGTTGAGAAACATACGTTATCTCTTGTTTTCATGGGATAGACATAAGAAGCGCTGAAAATAGGAAAGAGTGTGAGATAATATAGGATTTTATAGGATTTGTATCCAAAGATTGTATATACGTGGAGGATTATGCCGAAATTTGTTGTTGCACATTTCGTGTAATGGCTATTACTATTGTAATTTTGCAGTCTAAACACTTTTGAATATGAATGATAACCGAAATAATATTGATCCTGAAAGGAACAAGGAGGATTTGAGGGGGTGGATGGATGGCCATCCACAGGAGTATGGAGAGGTTGCTATGGAAATGGGGGAGGCTGATTTGTTGGAGACGTTTCTCTTGGGGCAAGCAGCATTTATTGCCTCGCCGGAATTCCAGAAGCGGTTGGAGGATATGGTGGACACCGACAGTGTGAATGTTGATGAGCTTATAGAGATCCTGCATAAGTCGGGGTTTACTGAAAAGATACTTACTAATCCGAATGGAGATGAGGACTGGGAGAAGTACCGATTGCCATTTGCTGCTTGGCTGAAACATGGTCGATCATCCGAGATGGTGATTGAGAACATTGAAGATGCAATCGCGTTGTCTGACAATAGGCAAGCCAAATGGCAACTTTCCAAGTTTCTTAAAGATATGATGAAACGCCTGGTTTGTACCAAACAGCGATCACGCGAAGAATTGGGCGAGTATATCAATTACAAGAAATGCCTTGAAGGTGGTAATATCGCCGAATGGGCGTTGAATGGAGTTGATGAGAATGTTAAGGAAGAAACAGCATCCCCTGTCAAGTCAACTAAAACGGAAAAATTTATTGAGAATCTGACAGCTTTAGTTGCATCTCATGATAAAGATATGATATGCCGCATCGGAGATTGGTTGAAGTATAATGTACGCGGAATTGATGTAGCGCGTTTATACGTTGCGCTAATTGAAACTGATGAGATCAAGGCAAATCTGACTGTTTCCCGGCTTATGGATACACTGAAAACCTCTTTCCCTGAAGTCAAAATCGTGGGAACGCGGCAAGCCCAGAAGGACATCAATACTCTCGAAAGCTTGTTGCCCTACGGCAAAAGATATGGCAAGGACGAGCCTGATAATCGTTTCGCGATTGACAAGAAAAAGACCGAAGTTTTGATGAAAAATCCTGAAAATATCGACTGAAATAACCCCTTTTCAATTCGTTTGATTCGTTTTGGAGTACGCGAACTGAACGAACAGCTAATTCTCCTTATTTCAAGAATTTCCGCTATACTTTTGCGCCATCGTCCAATTTCGGAGCGGTGGCGTTTACGTTTTAAACCGTCAGCGGAACCGCTCAAACAATGACGGTAATAGAAATAATATGGAACACCTTTTAGATATTCTCAATGAGGGTCGCACTCACGTCAAGGTCGAGATGAGCGCCGAAGACCTCAAAGCCTTTTCCGATGATCTGATCCGCCGTGCAAAGGAAATGTCAGCGAAAGACTGCGCCAGACTGTCGAGACCATGCACTGTTTCAGACTGGATGCAGCTGCCGAGGTGGAACGCTATCTGAAAGAGCGGTCAAAGACCTATGGAAATACAAATACCGACCGGTTCCAGTTCCATGTGTCGGCATCTGTTGAAGGACGCACCATGACACCGCAGGAACTTACCGACTTTGCCCGTGAGCTGATGACAGGAATGGGGTATGGAAAGTAGCCTTACTTTGTCTATGCCCATCATGACACGGACAACAACCACGTACATATACTGTCTACGAGGATTCAGCCAAATGGTTACGCTATCTCCGACCATCAGGATATTCACAGACTCAATGCCTGTGCCAACTGTATTCTCGCCTCCGATATCAACAGGGATATTGAGCGGATTTTCAGTTACGATTATGAGACGGAAGGACAGTTTGCAAACATAGTCAGATCTTTCGGCTTTAAGATAGAGAAATCGCTTGACGGCTATCGGCTTTTGAAAAATGGAGGCGACGCAGGGAAAATCTCCGTAGGAGACATATTCAAGCATATTACCAAGAACAGCCAAAAACATAAGGATCGGGCGACTCAACTTCGCGCCATTATAAAGAAATATAAGGCTGAGATTGCGGACGGAAAGTCTCAAAGTCTCAATAGTCCCGAAGTCTCAAAGTCCAAAAAGAAAAAACCGAGTCAGCCCAAGACCAATCCGAATATAAAGAAAATCCTCGACAAAAACGGCAAGCCGTTGAGTAAAGAGCGGCAGGAGCAACTTCAACAGCTTATCTTCACCCTCAAAAAGAGTTTCGGCATAGACATCTATTTTCAGAAGGACAAGAACGGTCAGGTTCGTGGATATGGCATAGTCGACCATGCCGGAAAGATAGCCTTTGACGGCAGCAAGGTGATGAAACTGTCTGAGTTGATAGACTTCGTACCAAAGCAGGAACGCAAGCCTTCGCCACTTGATGTTTACCGGGATATGTTCAATGTTGAGATCGGCAACGATGGGCGTAAAGACTATATGCGTATCAGGATGAAGGACGGCAGTACCTATCAGAAACCGATTACCTTGCGTCAGGCAGCGTGGTACAATGGCGTGAAACAGGACGACAAGAAAGATGTTGCTTTGACGATAGCGGCCACAATGTTTCCGGAAGAGATCCTAATGGCATACCTCGCCCGACAGCCAATCCATGACTTCAAGAGCAGAATACAATCTGCCACTGCCGTCAAGAATAGGGATGGAAGATATGCACTGAGAATTACGATGAAAGACGGTATGCCAATTCCGATGATACCAATGGACAGCCAAGATGAAAGCGATTACCGCAGGCTATCCCCGGACGACAGACAAAACTACCTCCTGAATCTTGCCGTCCATTACCTGACAAGAGAAGATGCAAGAGCGATCATACAGCGAATACGCCAGACGACCAAAGACCAGACAGGAGTACGAGTCCTATCGTATCCGCAAGTCTTTACACAGCAGACCGCCAACATCTTTGCGCTCAATTTCGCCAAAGTCCTCTCATGCTTCAACGTCAACACCGAGCGCGGAGAAAACCGAGAATGGGAAGTCTGCAACCACTCACGCTATGAAGACATCGACACAAAACAGTCCAGCACACACCTTTCAATATAGGTAATCTTTGCTATATTAACTCAATTTAACAAAGTATATCATTTCAAAAGAGTAAAGTAAAAGTATTCAAAAGTACAAAACTATTTTGAAGTCTCAGATTTAATCGCTAATTTTGCAGTTGGTTATGAAAGAGAAGAAATATCTGAGTAGAATTGCTGATAGGACTCTTGACTTGAGACTTGAAGCTTTCGGTGCGGTGCAGATTGCCGGACCGAAGTGGTGTGGTAAAACAACGACGGCAGAGCGACGGGCAGAGAGCGTTATAAAGATGCAGGATCCTGACCGGAGGGAGGGTTATCTTGCTACTGCGAGGACAAAGCCATCGTTGTTGCTCAAGGGTGCTACGCCTCGGCTAATCGATGAATGGCAGGTGGCTCCCGTTATATGGGATGCTGTTCGCCATGCTGTTGATGAACGCCGAGAGAAAGGTCAGTTTATTTTGACCGGCTCAACGGTAATTGACGATGAAGAAATAATGCATACCGGAACAGGGCGTATCACCAAAATGGCAATGTATCCTATGAGTCTTTTCGAATCTCTTGAATCAAACGGCTCTATTTCGTTACGCTGTCTTTTCGATGACCCGGAGTACGATATTGATGGTGATATGTCCCAACTCTCTATCGAGCAACTGATATTTGCCGCTTGCCGTGGAGGGTGGCCGGCTTCGCTTGATGAAATCAGTGTGGATGCAAAACTTCTCATCGCAAAGGATTATGTTGAGGAGATTTGCAACAAGGATATTTCAAGAGTTGATAAAACACGCCGCAATCCCACATTGGCGCGTCTGATTCTTCGTACCTATGCACGAAATATCTGTACACTTGCTAAGAAAACCTCTATGCTTGCAGATGTTTCAGAGGAAATGGAAGGAACATCAATGCCAACGTTTGATGATTATGTCGGTGCTTTAGAGAGGCTGTTTGTTATTGACGATATTGAGGCGTGGTCTCCTGCTATTCGCTCGAAGACGGTGATACGTACAGGGAAGAAACGTTGTTTTGTTGATCCGTCTATAGCGGTAGCCGCATTGGGCGCATCGCCAGAGAGTCTGGAATTGGATCTTAACACATTTGGTTTCATATTCGAATGTTTATGTTTTCGTGACCTGCGTGCATATTCACAAGCGTTGGGAGGACGCCTATCTTATTACCATGACCGTCTCGGACTTGAAGCTGATGCTGTATTGCATCTGGATGATGGGCGCTATGCGCTTATAGAATGTAAACTTGGTAGCCGAGAGATAGATGATGGAGCAAAACATCTCCTTGAGATCAAACGCCTCATCACCGAGAAAAACAAAACAGAGAAACAAATCAGACTTAGAGAGCCGGATTTGCTTATTGTCCTTACCGGCGGAGAAATAGCGTATACCCGCGAAGATGGAGTGAAAGTAATCCCAATCGGTTGTTTAAAGGATTAAATACCACTCACAGAATCTCTAGCATTTTTAATGAAATTACCAATTCGTTGTTAAACCAACATAGCATTAAACACGTTGAACAAACTATGATTAATAGAATCCATATAAAGAATAAAGCCACTTTCAATAGTGAAGGTGTAGATATTGAAAATCTTAATGTTATAAATATCATATATGGTGCAAATGGTTCAGGTAAAAGCACTATTAGCAGGATTGTGGCTAATATCAACGAATATCCTGATTGCACTTTGGAGTGGAAAGATGAACTCCCCTTAGATATATTAATATACAACAAAGATTTCTGCGACAGGAATTATTCTGAACTTATACCTGGAGTCTTTACATTAGGAGAAGCATCCAAGGATAGTTTATGTCAAATAGAAGAAAAACAGAGGCTACTTCAAGAAATTGTTGATGAGGGTTCAAAATTAAGAAAAACCTTAAACGAAAAAGAAACCGATATTAAAAACATAAAGGATTCATTTAAAGAGTCTGTATGGACGGATTTGTTAAAGAGACATGAAAGCATATTTAGTAAATCAGCTATAGGAGCTGGGACTAAAGATAGTTTTGTTAAAAAAGTATTGGATGCGACTAAGGACCAGATTGATGAAGTATTAGCACTTGAGTCTTTAACAGACAAGGCAAAGGTTCTTTTCGGCATTCAACCTATGCGCCAAACACCCATAGTAAAATTTAATGATACTGAATTGGATTCTATTGAGTCTAACGAATTATGGACAAAAATAATCATTGGCAAACAGGATATAGATCTTGCCGGATTAATTAATAGTTTAGGAAATTCAGACTGGGTTAGTCAAGGTTTAGTTTACATGGATAAAAGCAGGGATATATGTCCCTTTTGTCAACAACATACCATAACCGATGAGTTTAAAAAGAAAATAAGTTCTTTTTTTGATGCACGCTATAGGAACGATTTACATCAAATCGGTTCCTTACAAAATACATATAATCAGATTATACCCATTATTATTAAACAATTGGATTCTATCATAAATGAGCAAAAGGTTCTGGAAAAATCTTCTATGGATATTTCTCTATTTGAGACTGTGGTATCCGAATTTAAATTACTTCTGACTTCAAACCAGAACTTAATGGATACAAAATGTAAAGAGCCAAGCCGGGTCATCGCTCTTAAATCCACGAAAGAGCATATTCGTCGGATTAATCGTATTATAGATGATTGTAATTTGAAAATTTCAAAGCATAACCAACTAATAGACAACCTATCAACTGAGCGAGCTATGCTTGTAAAACAAATTTATAAATTTTTCTCAACTGCATATTCTGCAGCAATAGAAACCTATAATAAAAAGGTTATAGATTTGGAGAAGGCAATAGAAGTGCTGAAAAGTAAAATAAAAATTGCTTTGAGTCGACATAAAACATTAAGAAATGAAATAAATGAATTGGAAAGAACCATAACAAGTATTACGCCGACCGTTAATGAAATTAATAGACTTCTGCAAGGATTTGGATTTACAAATTTCATGATTCGTGAAGTTCCAAATGAAATAAACCAATATCAAATCGTAAGAGAGAACGGTGAGATTGCCACATCAACTCTCAGCGAAGGAGAAAGGACATTCATTACTTTCTTATATTATATGCAACTTGTAAAGGGTAGCCATACCCCAGATAGTATTAGTCGAAATAGGGTTTTAATAATTGATGACCCTGTATCCAGTTTAGATAGTAACGTTTTATTTGTCGTCAGCACACTTTTAAGAGATATTTTTGCCAACGTATATGATGGAAGAAGTATCGTGAAACAGATAATATTGCTTACTCATAACGTATACTTTCATAAAGAAATTTCTTTTCAGGATAAAGGGTGTAAATGGAGAGATCGTATACACCATTGGATCCTGAGAAAGCGAAATAATGTTTCATCAATTCAGGCATACTGTAAGACAAATCCTATAAGAAGCTCGTATGAATTGCTTTGGTCTGAGTTGCGAAATGCCAGTCCAATATCATGCTTGGTTTCTCAGAATATTATGAGACGAATAGTAGAAAACTATTTTCAGATTTTCGGTGGTATTAGTCCTAATGATATTCTAAATAAGTTTGATAATTTTGAAGATAAGAAAATTTGCCGGTCTCTATTAAGCTGGGTGAATAGTGGATCTCATTCAATGGCCGATGATTTATTTGTTGAGATTGCAGATGGTCAACTTGAACGTTATAAAGAGGTGTTTAAAAATATCTTTTACAAAATGGGACAAGAGGCTCATTATGATATGATGATGCACCTTTCTGATCCTGAAAATAAATAATCTATGACAACAATAAAAAATGCTTTCTTAAGACATAGAATTCTCGATCGTTGTTTCCGAGAAAGAGGCCGGAAGTATTATATGAATGATTTAATTGATATAATCAATAAAGAGACTTTTTATTATTATGGGCGTAACATTTCAGAGAGAACTATTAGAGAAGACCTCAAATACATGAAAGATAGTGAAGGATATTCGGCTCCCATAATTAAAGGCATGGATGGTCATAGAGCCTACTATTATTATGACGACCCGGAATACTCCATTATGAATCTTCCGATTAGTCAAAGAGAAATGCAGCAATTGGCAGACACAATAAGTATGCTTTCAAGATTTAAGGGATTGCCAGACTGTTCATGGATGGAAGAGATTATTATAAGACTTGAAGATACATTCCAACTTAATCAATCACCCAAAGGCATCGTATCGTTTGATCAAAATCCATACTTAATCGGAATGCAATATTTTCCTATATTGTTTGACTGTATTCTAAAACAATAGTTCGTTAATTTTAGAATAAATCAGGCAGAGTCTCTGACCCCAAAGAA
>CAMWMD010000029.1 GCA_947175265.1 uncultured Porphyromonadaceae bacterium
ATGCCGAGAAGAAAACCGACGGATTGAACAAATTCAAAGAGATGTTTAACCCTACTGCCGCCTTTATTGTAGGTGATTCCGGGATAAAAGTATCTGATTTCCTATCAATGGATCTCCGCACTCTATTCTAACCAGAAACTGAGAAATGTGGAGGTATTCGAGGTAGTGGAGGCCGAGGAAAACCCTGTAATGCTCATAGAGGAAGAGGAGAAGGAATGGAATTAAGAAATGGTGTCTATATATTTCATTTGGAATGAAGGATCACAAATGAATTGATGTATTGAAATTGAAAACAATGAAAAAGATTATTTTAGCCTTATAGGTTTGACAATGCTGAATATCGGGTGTACTATCTCCCCATCCGCCACAAACCGGAAAGAACTATTCGATTCCATCGACAATATCGAGATTCTTTCCGAGGTTATTGACTCTGCCAAAAAGGAATTTGATGTTGAGGTGGTGAGATTATGGTGCCATGATACAGAAACTGGCGACCCTACCCAGATTCTTCAGACAGTAAAGGATTCTGAAATCAATTCATGGTACTATCCTGACGGTAACAAGTTTATTCCTATCCCATACGATTCTGTGCCCTTAGCCCAGTTCGCAAAAATCTGGAAAACCAACCCACTTCAGCTATAACACTATCTGATCCTGGCATTAGCCAAAGAGCAGCAGACCAATATAAAAATAAGTGGTACTATGCGACTCATTACACCTGAGTAAATAATCTACGCAAAGACAACTGCGTAGAGAATGATGCTTCTACACCAGTTCTGAAAAAATCAGATATAAATATCCATCTTTAGTATCAGGTTTTCATATTTTTTGTAACTTTACACATTGTTATAGGCTGTATTACAGCAATAGGGAATACAATTAAATGAGATTAAAGAATCATGAGAGTATTTTTGGCATTGATTTTTTCAATAGTTGGATGTTTGAGTGGCTTCGCTCAAACGGAAAATGACAGTCTTGTGCGGGCAGCCGTGATCGTGGATGGCTTATTCTTCGATAAATCCGTACCTGCCAGATCCATTATGCCGGGGCAATCCACAATTGCCCCTCTTAAAGATCCGGAAGGAAAAATGGTTATGGCAGTTTATCTGCCAAGTGGTTATGAGATAGAGGCTTCGGTAATCAATAAGGCTATTCCTGCAGAAAGGGTAATGTATGCCGAGAAATTGCTGCGCGACTATGAAGGACGAAGGCCTTCCACCTCAACCGATTATACAGGCATAGGGGTCAAAGTCGGAGAACCGTTCATAGATTTTGAATATCGTGATACTGACGAGAATGTCTGGAATAATGAGAACCTGAAAGGCAAAATTTTCGTTATCAATCTTTGGCAGACCGAATGTGGTCCATGCCGGAGAGAAATGCCAACTCTCTCAGAGTGGAAAGAAATGTTTCCGGAGGTGGTTTTTCTCTCGGCTTCACGCCATAATACGGAGGAGATTCTTCCCATCGTAAAGCAACACAACTTTACATGGACTCATCTCCAGGAAGCAAAGGATTTGGTTGCCCTTGTCCGTCATCAGGGTTTCCCTCTTACAATCGTTGTTGACAAAACAGGCATTGTCCGTTTTGCAAAAGTAGGAGCCTCCGAGGAAAATCAAGCCGCAGCAGTCTCTACCATAAAGGAATTACTCAATAATTGAGCAATTCCTTGATAAGCATTAACGCAAGTACACGTTAGAAGCGAGTTACTTGTTTGTTTTTCCAGACAAAATGCTTATCTTTGTGGGGAATAAAAAAAAATTTGCAAATAGGATACCACTATGAGACTCAAATCAAATTCCATTTTAACAACGCTAACTTTGGCGGTGAGCCTAATTTCCGTGGCATCATGCGCAACTTCCAAAAAAGCCACTAAGTCTGAAAAACTTCCCGGTCTTCATATCACTTTCACCGGAGAACAGGTGGCTGATACGGTATTTGTGACCGTCACTCCTATCCCCACAGACACCACTCTGTTTCTTAAAGAATATATTGAATCCAGGGATACCGGACCAACAAAGGCTTATGCTGTAAAAGATAGGTCAGTTCATATCTTCCCTGAGTCGGTTCCAAGTATCTATAAAATCTATTGTGACTATTATGCCCTACCTTCATATTACATGAGGAGTTCCGATCATCTGGAGATGACAATAAATAGTCTCGGTCCGGCTCGTTATAAGGTTACCGGTGGAATTTATTCTAATGAGATACCTTTTGCAGAAGAATTCTACAAACTGAGATCAAAACTGTATAGGATCTCAAGAGATAAGTTGACTGAACATGAAATTGACTCCCTTTCTGCTGAAATGAATTCGCTCATTGACAGAATCATGGCAGTAAGCGATCCTGAGACGGCGACCCATGTCGTTACGTTCTTAGAGGAGGATTTTGTTCAATATGCATTTGACCGACTTCCTGCCGGGTCAGATAAAACACTGTTCTATACTTATGCCTGCGCGGAACGCAATTCTGCCGCCCGTGCCGATCAGCAGCAGAAGATGCTGGAGGAGGCAGTTGAAACAAGTGCCCCTGTCCCTCAAGTTTCATTGAGCAGTCTGGACGGAAAAACATTCGACTTGTCGTCGCTGCATGGCAAATGGGTTGTTCTTGACTTTTGGTCCACGGGGTGTGCACCGTGCATAAGAGGTTTTGAAAAAATGAAAAAGGTTTATGATGAGAACTCTGATAAACTTGAAATAGTGGGAATAGCATGTGGAGATCAACTTTCCACATGGAAGACGGCAGTGGAGAAACTGGAATTGCCCTGGATTAATCTTCTTGCCCCCGATCCTTTGGCCACTGATGGAACCGTTGCAGGTTTCCCGATAACCGCATATCCCACTAAAATCCTCGTAGACCCGGAAGGTAAACTATGCGAATATATCACAGGGGAAACAGATGAGTTCTACACAACACTCGCTAAACGCCTCAATAAATAGACTGATTGACCGGATTACTCTCAATTTTGATTAATTGTATCCTTTGCTGAATATGAGTTTTCAATTGGTTCAGTCATTATAAGTAATAACTTGATTTGGGGCTTAATGAGTCTTATAATGCTTTACAGCCTTGTGGGGAGAGGTGATGTCCTCAACCTCGTGGGTTTGCTCTAAAAAACCAGCAACTAAATTTGATTATTCAACCTTTCTGATTAATTTTGCAGTTTGAAACCTCTCGGGGCTTTCTGGTTCGGTCACACCGACCCGAAAACGCCAACATCAACAACCATCAGAAGTGGAAACAAAATACATTTTCGTGACCGGCGGCGTTGTGTCGTCACTTGGCAAAGGAATCATCTCCTCATCGCTTGCAAGACTCCTCCTTTCAAGAGGATATAGGGTGACAATCCAGAAATTCGACCCCTATATCAACATCGACCCCGGCACCCTCAATCCTTACGAGCATGGAGAATGCTACGTCACCGCAGACGGTCATGAGGCCGACCTCGACCTCGGACACTACGAACGCTTCACAAACATTCAGACCTCGAGGGCAAACAACGTCACCACAGGTCGCATTTACCAGAGCGTAATCGACAAGGAGCGCCGAGGCGACTATCTGGGAAAGACCGTACAGATCATACCCCACATCACCGATGAGATTAAACGGTGTGTCAAGAAACTCGGGAATACCGGCAAATATGATTTTGTGATCACGGAAATCGGAGGCACCGTCGGTGACATCGAATCGACCCCCTTCCTTGAGGCCGTAAGGCAATTGCGCTGGGAACTCGGCAAAAACGCTCTCTGCATACACCTCACATACGTCCCCTATCTAAAGGCTGCAAAGGAGTTGAAGACAAAACCTACACAGCACTCCGTGAAAATGCTGCAGCAGGCAGGTATTCAGCCCGACATACTCATATTGCGAACAGAGAAAGAATTGCCCTCCTCAATGTGTCGGAAAGTGGCTCAGTTCTGCAATGTATCCCCTGATGCCGTGATACAGAGCCTTGACGCTCCCACAATCTACGAGGTCCCACTGATGATGCACGCTCAAGGTCTTGACAAGATAGTGCTCGAGAAGACAGGCCTCAACGCCGACGGCGAACCTGACCTCTCCGGCTGGAACCACTTCCTCCACAAACTGGAGACTGCTACCGAAGAGATACGCATAGGTCTCGTGGGGAAATATGTCGAACTTCAGGACGCATACAAATCAATCAGCGAATCGCTCAGCCATGCAGCCGCTTACTGCGATAAGAAACTGCGCCTCATATATATCCATTCCGAAAAACTGACCGAAGAGGATGTGGATGAAAAACTTCGTGAAATGGACGGCGTGATAATAGCCCCCGGTTTCGGCCAGAGAGGAATTGAGGGGAAGTTCGTGGCCCTCAAATGGTGTCGTGAACACGATATCCCCACCTTCGGCATCTGCCTCGGAATGCAGTGCATGGTGATAGAGTATGCCCGCAATGTCCTTGGGATGGAGGGTGCCAACTCCACTGAGATGGATCATGCGACCCCTTATAACGTAATTGACCTTATGGAAGAGCAGAAAAGCATCTCCAATCTCGGAGGCACAATGCGTCTCGGGGCCTACGAATGCGAACTCGCCCCGGACTCCCTTGCTGCCAAAGCATACGGCTCCACGAAAATCAGGGAGCGACACCGCCACCGCTTCGAATTTAACGATAATTTCCGCGACCGCTTCGAAGAGGGGGGAATGAGATGCGTCGGCCGCAATCCCGAGACAGGACTCGTGGAGGTGGTCGAGGTCCCAGGCAAACGTTGGTTTATCGGTACGCAGTATCATCCTGAGTACCAAAGCACCGTCCTCCATCCCAATCCCCTATTCGTGGCCTTCATAAAGGCTGCCATAGCCTACGAGCATGAGCGCCTTGCCATACACAATGATTAAACCTTTTCAAGAAACAACCTAAAACCAACCGTAAAAGTAAATAATGGACAAGAACACCGGTATAGGATTGCTGCTCATGGCAGCGGTGTTTTTCGGATTTATGTGGCTCTCCCCGAAAAAGGAGACCGTCACCGATACCGACGACAGCACCCCGTCACAATTGGCGCAGCAGCCTGCGACTCCCGATTCCCTCTCCGCCACCGAACAGGAGTGGCTCGTGAAGAATATAATCCTTAACGGCGAGCCAGTCATTCTCCCCGACAGCACTCATGCCACAAGACTAAACGACGGGAATATCAACCTGACCGTGGCCGGTAATACCGTCTCCGGAACTGTCACCGTAGACGGAAAGACTCTTGACTGGGCCGACATCTCACGCCGCGACCTCAAAAAGATGACTGCCCTCGAGCAGCGTAAGGCTGTGGAGGCCGTCAGGACTGCATCTATCTCTATGGGCCGGTACGGTAAGTTCGCTCGCTTCCTCAGCGGCAACGATTCTGTCCTGAAGATGGAGAACGACGTCATCAAACTTCAGTTCAGCGCGAAATCCGGCACAATAACACGTGCGGAATTAAAGAAATACGACACTGAATATACCCCCGATGAGAGCCAGAAACGCAAGGAGAAGGTGGTGATTTTCAACGACTCCACCAACAGCCTCAGTTTCCAGCTCCCGCTGCCGCAGGCCGTAAGCACCGCCGACCTTTACTTTACTCCCAAGGTGCTCAACGACTCTACCATCCTCATGTCTCTCCCTATGGAGAACGGTGCTTACTGGGGCATAGAGTACACACTGCCTAAGGGTGATTCTTACGTCGTGGGAATACGCATAGTACAGGAGAATATGGCCGGAGTGGTGGAGAGCAACAACCGCAACCTCATTGTCAACTGGAAGCAGGATCTTATCCGCCAGGAGAAGGGCAAGATGTTTGAGGAGCGCAACTCCGCTCTATATTACAAATTTGCGGGTGGCTCTGTCGAGAATCTCTCCGAAAACAAGAACGATAAGGAGGAACGCGAGGCAAAGGTGCGCTGGATTGGTTTCAAGAACCAGTTCTTCTCTTCCGTACTCATCGCCGAACGCCCCTTCAACACTGCCGACTTCGAATCGACCGTGCTCAAGAACGAGCCCTATTTCCTGAAGAGTTTCTCTGCGGAAGCAGTATCTAACGACTACGACTGGAACGCCTCCTCCCCCGTCAGGTTCTCCCTCTTCATCGGGCCTAACCTCTATCCTCTCCTCTCTGATCTTGACAAGCATACCGTAGCCGACGAAAACCTCAAACTGACCAAGATGATACCTCTGGGTTGGTCGATTTTCCGCTGGATAAACACCGGTGTCGTAATCCCCCTATTCAACTTCCTCGGCTCCTTCATATCCAACTACGGCATCATAATCCTGATAATGACCATCCTCATAAAACTTGTGCTCTTCCCGCTCACCTACAAGAGTTATCTGAGCCAGGCGAAGATGAGGGTGCTCGCCCCGGATATCAAGGCCATAAACGACAAGTATCCCGGCACGGAGAACGCCATGATACGCCAGCAGAAGACCATGGCACTCTACAACAAGGCCGGAGCAAATCCCATGTCGGGATGTCTACCCATGCTGCTCCAGATGCCTATACTCTTCGCGATGTTCTCGTTCTTCCCCTCGGCCATAGAGTTGAGAGGCGAGAGCTTCCTGTGGGCTAAAGACCTTGCCGCCCCCGATGCCATAATATCATGGAGCGGACACATACCTCTCGTCACAGAATATTTCGGCAACCACATATCTCTCTTCTGTCTGTTGATGACCGTGACCAACATCATCTACACACGCATCAATATGCAGAATCAGAGCGGAGGCATGCCCGGCATGAAGTGGATGATGTATCTCATGCCCATCTTCTTCATGATCTTCTTCAACAACTATGCCGCAGGTCTCTCCTACTATTATTTCCTCTCCCTGCTCATCACAATCGCACAGACCTACGCCTTCAGGTTCTTTGTGAAGGAGGAAGACGTCAGGAAGACCATGGCCGAGAATGCCAAGAAACCTAAGAAGAAAAGCGGATTCATGGCCCGTCTCGAGGAGATGCAGAAGCAGCAGCAGGCCATGCTCCGCGAGCAGCAGAAGCGTAATAAACGGTAACTACATATAATGAAGGATCTGCGCACCATACGCATATTCCTCGCCACTCTCTTCTTTATCCTTGCGGTGGCTTATCTCGCGGTAAGTCCGACGATACACCCCATAGCGAGAGTCGTGGCGAAGGTACAGATCATCCCATCCCTGATGGCAGTGGGAATGGGTGCCGTGCTCGTATGGTTCGCTGTCACATTCTTGTTCGGGCGTATTTATTGTTCCACAATCTGCCCGGTCGGAACTTTCCAGGACGTTGCTATCTGGCTGAGGCGCCGCCTTGGCCGCAGGCAGCGTCCTGTACGTTTCCGGCAGCCTGCCGCCGTGCGCTATCCTCTCGCCGTGATTTTCTTCCTGTGCCTCCTCCTCGGCGTCACCGTGGTGCCTTTCTGGCTTGAGCCTTGGAGCATAATGCGGAATATATGCGGTGCCATACGCCCCTCGGCTCAGGAAGAGGCCTGGATTGAACTCGGCATAGGAATGGGTATCGGAGTGGTCGCGGGTATTGTGTCGGCAGTGCTCCTTATCGTGTGTGCCGCCCTTACCGGTCGAGGCTACTGCACTGAGATATGCCCCGTAGGGACGGCGCTCGGCCTCTTGAGCGACTATACACTCCTGCATATTGAGATCGATCCTGACAAGTGCATAAACTGCATGAAATGTGAGGATGTATGCGAGGCTCATTGCATAAAGGTGGTGAGCCGTTATGTCGACAACTCGCGTTGCATCCGTTGTTTCGATTGCCTGAAGGTGTGTCCTAATGATGCAATCCGCTATCAGATACAGCGCAACCGGCGAGGAACGCCGCTGGTCAATAAAGTGAGTGATGCGAAGTAGGGGGCAGAGTTGAGGCTCAAGGCTTTAGGCTTTAGGCTTTAGGTGAGCGGGTAATTAGGGGATTGGGAAATTTATGCCCCCTTGGTTTCGTAGGGGTAATGTATTATTTAAATTCCAGTCAATGAAAGAATATAAGGCCCTTCTGCGCCATATCCTTGAGAACGGACACCGTAAGGATGACCGCACCGGTACCGGCACAATATCAACTTTCGGATATCAGATGCGCTTCGACCTCTCTAAGGGGTTTCCACTGCTGACAACTAAGAAAATTCATCTCAAAAGCGTGATTCATGAATTGCTATGGTTCCTGGCCGGGGATACCAACGTGAAGTATCTTCAGGATAACGGTGTGCGAATCTGGAATGAATGGGCCGACCCCGATGGCTCTCTCGGACATATCTACGGGTATCAATGGCGCTCATGGCCCGACTATGACGGCGGGTTCATCGACCAAATTTCCGAGGCCGTGCGCACTATCAAGGAGAATCCTGACTCCCGCAGAATTATTGTCAGCAGTTGGAATGTGGCTGATCTCGACAATATGAACCTCCCTCCGTGCCATACGCTGTTTCAGTTCTATGTGGCCGACGGAAAACTCTCGCTGCAACTTTATCAGCGTAGCGCCGACTCTTTTTTAGGCGTCCCTTTCAATATTGCAAGTTATGCCTTGCTCACAATGATGGTGGCGCAGGTATGTGGCCTTGAGCCGGGTGAATTCATCCACACTTTGGGCGATGCACACATATATCTCAATCATCTCGACCAGGTACACACTCAATTGGAGCGTGAGGAGCGTCCACTCCCCGTCATGCACCTGAATCCCGAAGTGAAGGATATATTCTCTTTCCGCTATGAGGATTTCACACTCTCCGACTACAATCCTCATCCCCACATCAAAGGGGAGGTCAGCGTGTAAGGCTATAAAATTTGTTGCGTTTACCGGGAAAACACATGTGTGTTTTCCCGGTAAACGCATTTATAAGCTATCTCTCATGTAATACACAAAAATAAATCCCTCCATCCGTAACATATTGATAATCTTATAATACCACCGGATTAATATCACAGGTTAATTTTTGTGAACTTAAAAATTTGGCGTTTCTCAGGGATTTTGTGTAAGTTTGCAATCCCCAAAGGGATAGGCATTCCCCCTAACCTCAGCCATATAGTTCTGATGAAACATTGTTGAAAATAGAATTTTCATAAGTAAACCGACGTTCTGCCGGACAGGTCTCAATCATTGGAATTATATTTGAATTTCTTCCCGAAATATTGAGGAGGGGCAAGATATGCCCCAAAAATTATTGTGACAGGTAGTTAAATGAATGTGAATAATGTTGAGGCGGCGGAGTTGTGACAACCCCGCCGTCTTTATTATGCCCTCTTGGCATCTCGCCGGGAGAAGCCTCTCCTATAAAAAACGTTAGTGCCTCATCTCACGACGAGGCACTAACTGCGCTTTAATTGATATTTATCAGTTCCCTAATTTTTATTTTACACCTAATTATCCATAAGTCAGTTCCCTACTGTTTTTAAGAATAATTCCCTACAAATATATTTATACTGCTTTTAGCGAGATTGTATCCATACATTTGTAATTTGTCATCTCAAGAAACTTTAAAACTCCTTTCGGTTTTCAAGTTTTCCCTTTTGACGATGCAAAGTTAGGGCTAATTTTCATTATTTCCAAATATTTTTCAAAAAAAATTAAAAGATTTTTTCTCACAGTTAAAAATCAGACTGTTACAAAATCCATTTTTTCTGCTTCAAACTCTGAATACGCTTCCCCTAACCTAACCCTATTCTGTATATTTTTCTAATATTCCCATTCTCCGGCTCTCTCCTTTTCATTTTTACCTCTTATTTTGTCTTTGCAGGATATACCTTCACCCTGCTTTCCTGTCATTATCTTTGTGTTTCCTTTTTAGGAGTCATGACCTGATAATCTTCTTTATTATCTCCTAAATTCTCAAAGATTTGAGGTTTTTTATAGTTTTTATTTTTTTGGAACGGAACAAATTTTCACCGATTTTACTGCCGGATTCCCTCAAATCCATCGATTAATCATTATTTTTCAGTATATTATAAATCTCTCCATATCCTGCAATACGTTCCACAGCCGGAACACTTTTGCAGGATATGATTCACTCTGCGGAAGGCTTTTAAATAAAAGTGCCGTGGCTCAAGACTGAATTATTATAGAATGCGTTTGCATTCTCATAAAAAATAACTAAATTTGACACCTATTTTCAGGGTCAGGCTAAAATAAACCCGACCCGCGTTCTCTTTCTTTTTCAGAACGACTTTACATTCTGCTTTTGTTAATTATATTTTCATAATATGAAGGTTTTAAAGTTTGGCGGCACCTCGGTCGGTACAGTCGAGAGCCTTTCCAATGTTAAAAAGATTGTGGAGGAGACTCCGGGTAAGAAGGTGGTGGTGGTGTCAGCTCTCGGAGGAATCACCGACATGCTCATCGCTACGGCCCGTCTCGCTGTGGCCGATGACATAGCCTACCTTGACAACTATGCCCGAATCGTCGAACGACATGTCACCGTCGTCGACGGGGTCGTGCCCCCTTCCAGACGAGACGCTACTTACGCTCTGGTGAAGATGATGCTTGACGAACTCGCTAACATCTACAAGGGGGTGATGCTCCTGCACGACCTGTCCCAGCGCGCTCTCGATATTATCGTTAGTTACGGCGAACGACTCTCAAGCGTTATCGTCGCCAACATGATCAAAGGGGCGACACATTTCGACTCCCGCACTTTCATCCGCACAAAGGAGGGGCCGCACGGAAATTCGGAACTTGATTCCGACCTTACCAACCGCCTCATCAAGGAGAAGGTTTGCTCATACGATTGGACCACCGCCGTAATGGGGGGTTTCATTGCATCCGACTCCAAGGGGGAGGTCACTAACCTCGGAAGAGGTGGAAGCGACTACACCGCGGCTATTATGGCCGCTGCCCTCGATGCCGATGTGCTGGAGATATGGACTGATGTCGACGGGTTCATGACCGCCGACCCGCGGGTAATCGACAACGCATACGTCATTGACGAACTCACCTTCACCGAGGCTATGGAACTATGCAACTTCGGGGCGAAGGTGATATATCCCCCGACCATCTACCCCGTATATCATAAGAATATACCTATCTGGGTCAAGAATACATTCAACCCTTCAGCTCCCGGCACACGCATCAGCCATGAGGCCGAACACACCCAGAAGGCCATAAAGGGCATATCCTCTATCAACGACACTTGCCTGGTGACGATCAGCAGCCCATGCATGGTGGGCGTCATCGGCGTGAACTCAAGGATTTTCAACGCCCTCACTCAAAAAGGGGTGAGCGTTTTCCTCGTCTCCCAGGCCGCCAGTGAGAACAACACCACGATAGCCGTGCGCAACTCTGACGCCGACCTCGCCGTCAGGACTCTGAAGGAGGAGTTTGCCGCCGAACTCGCATCCGGCACTTTCAATGAGATACAGGCCGAACGCGACCTCGCCACCGTGGCGGTTGTCGGCGAGAACATGAAGCATACCACAGGCCTTGCAGGAAAACTCTTCAACACCGTCGGAAGAAACGGTATAAACGTCATAGCCTGCGCCCAGGGTGCTTCGGAGACCAACATATCTTTCGTCATAGAGAAGAAAAGCCTCCGCAAAGCACTCAACGTGATCCACGACTCTTTCTTCCTGAGCGACACTCAGGTGCTCAACGTTTTCCTCGTGGGTATCGGAAATGTGGGCGACAGTCTGCTGCGCCAGATCCGCAAGCAGCAGGAGAACCTTCTTAAAGACAAGAATCTCCGCCTCAACGTCGTGGGGGTCGCCTCAAGCAGGAAAGCCATATTCAACCGCGATGGAATCGATATCACCGACTGCCGCGCTCTTCTCGACAGGGAGGGTATCGACGCCTCTCCGGAGGTAATCAGGGATGAGATTCTGAAAATGAACATCTTCAACTCCGTATTCGTCGACTGCACGGCATCTGCCGACATTGCCGCCCTCTACCTCGACCTCCTCTCGCACAACGTGAACGTCGTGGCTGCAAATAAGATAGCGGCATCCTCGGAATATGCCGATTATCTCGCCCTGAAGGAGATGGCTCGCCGAAAGGATGTGAAGTATCTTTTCGAGACCAACGTTGGCGCGGGATTGCCCATAATCAACACCATCAACTCCCTCATAAACTCTGGCGACCGCATCCTCAAGATCGAGGCTGTGGTGTCTGGCACTCTCAACTATATCTTCAACGTCCTCTCCGCCGAAATTCCAATGAGCCGCGCAATAGAGATGGCCAAAGAGGCCGGATATGCCGAGCCTGACCCTCGCATTGACCTCTCCGGTAAGGATGTCGTGAGGAAACTCGTGATCCTCGCACGTGAGGCCGGTTATCAGGTGGACCAGGAGGATGTGGAGAAAAACCTTTTCGTGCCGGAAGAGATGTTCGAGGGACACGCCGATGATTTCATCGGAAACATCTCACGGCTTGACGGAGAATACGAGCGCCAGCGTGCCGAGGCCGAGGCCGCCAACGAGCATTTCAGGTTTGTTGCCTCGCTCGACAACGGTAAGGTCAGCGTCGGGCTGAGACGTGTAGGCGCTGATCATCCCTTCTATTCTCTGGCGGGTAGCAACAACGTGATTCTCCTCACCACAGAGCGGTATAAGGAGTATCCCATGGTGATAAAAGGGTATGGGGCCGGCGCGGAAGTTACGGCCGCAGGTGTCTTCGCCGATATAATCAGCATCGCAAATATCAGGTAGTAGCGACGATTGATAGTAATCCGATTATTCCGGAGATTACGAGTTACCCGATTTAAATTCAGTCAAAAAAAGAAATGAAACATATAATAATCTTAGGCGACGGCATGGCCGACGAGCCATGCGCCGAACTTGCTGGCATGACCCCTCTGGAGGCTGCCGACACTCCGGCTCTCGACCGGCTTGCATCTCTCGGACGTTCCGGCAGGCTGGCTACAGTGCCCGAGGGTTACACTCCCGGAAGCGAGATCGCACACCTCTCCCTGCTCGGATATTCCTTGCCTGACGTGTTTGAAGGGAGGGGCACATTGGAGGCCGCCAGCATGGGCATAGACATAGAGCCTGATGAGATGGCCATGCGTTGCAACCTCATTTGCATCGCCCCTGACGGCACAATCAAGAACCATTCCGCAGGACACATCTCAACCGAAGAGGCCGCCGAACTAATAGCAGCCCTCAACGAGGGTCTCGGCGACGGGAAAGCGCGTTTCTTCCCGGGTGTAAGTTACCGTCATCTGCTGAAAATTAAGGATGGCGACAAGAGGATTGACTGCACCCCGCCGCACGACGTGCCGGGAACTCCGGCTGCGGATGTCATGGTGAAGCCGTTGACGCCCGAGGCCGCTCCCACTGCCGACTATATCAATTCCCTCATACTGCGCAGCCGAGAGATTCTGGACCGACACCCCGTGAATCTGCGTCGTGTGGCGGAGGGTAAGGATCCTGCCAACAGTATATGGCCCTGGAGTCCCGGCTACAAACCCGCAATGCGGACCATGCAGCAACTTTTCGGAATCGGAAAGGGCTATGTAATCTCAGCGGTCGACCTTATAATGGGTATCGGGGTCTACGCCGGGCTGCAGCCCGTACATGTGGAGGGCGCGACTGGGCTTTACGACACCAATTATGAGGGCAAACTGCAGGCTGCCCTCGATGCCCTGAAGGGAGATGCCGATTTCGTGTTTCTCCATATCGAGGCGAGCGACGAGGCCGGCCACGAGGGGGATGCCCTGCTGAAGAAGCAGACTATCGAGAGTCTTGACCACCGCGTGGTGGGGCCGCTCCTTAAGGCGGTGGAGAAAATGGACGGGGAGATTGCCATAGCGCTTTTGCCTGACCACCCCACACCTTGCCGCCTGCGCACACACACCTCAAATCCGGTGCCTTTCACGATTTGGAAACCGGGTGTGGAGCGCGACTCCGTAGAGCGTTATTCGGAGAAAGAGGCCGCTGCCGGTGGCTACGGGCTTATGACTGATGATGAATTTATCCGGGAATTTCTCAAATGATTGCCGGATGCAGAAATATGTACAGTTATGAAATACAGAAGTACAGCAGGCACCTCTCCGGAGGTGACCCTGGAAGAGGCTGTGGTGAAGGGGCTTGCCCCTGACCGTGGGCTCTACATGCCGGAACGGATACCCGCTTTGCCGGAGAGTTTCTTCAAACGGCTTCCGGAGATGACCCTTCCGGAAATGGCCGCCGAGGTGGCACAGGCTCTTTTCGGGGAGGATGTCGACCCCGCAATGCTTAAGGCCCTGACAGAGGATGCCATGAATTTCCCCATTCCTCTTGTAAAGGTCCGGGATAATGTGTGGTCGCTTGAGTTGTTTCATGGCCCGACGCTTGCCTTCAAGGATGTGGGCGCACGCTTCATGGCGCGACTCTTGGGCTATTTCAACCGCGGGAACAAAGACAGGCTCGTGAATGTGCTGGTGGCTACTTCCGGCGACACGGGTAGCGCGGTCGCAAACGGTTTCCTCGGTGTAGAGGGCGTCAGGGTATTCGTGCTTTATCCAAAGGGTAAGGTAAGCCCCATACAGGAGTCACAGTTCACCACTTTGGGTCGCAATATCGAGGCTATAGAGATCGACGGTACTTTCGACGATTGCCAGGCTCTCGTGAAGCAGGCATTCCTTGACCCTGAACTGAACGGGAAGATGATGCTCACCTCGGCCAACTCCATCAATGTGGCGCGTTTCCTCCCACAGATGTTCTATTATTTTTATGCCGTTGCACAACTTATGGCAGCCGGCGTAAAGACAGATGAAATCGTGGTCTGTGTCCCGAGTGGTAATTTCGGCAACATAACCGCCGGACTTATCGCAAAACGCATGGGGCTCCCCGTGAAGCGTTTCATCGCGGCCAACAATGCCAACGACATATTCTTCGAATACCTCAACACGGGAGAATACCGTCCCCGTCCTTCGGTGCAGACAATAGCGAATGCGATGGATGTTGGCGACCCGAGCAATTTCGCACGTGTACTCGACCTTTACGGCCACAGTCACGATGCCATTGCCGCCGAGATAAGCGGCTGCACCTATTCCGACAAGGAGATTGCCGAAACCGTGAAGGCCACACTTGAGAAAGACGGCTACCAGCTTGACCCACACGGTGCCGTGGCATTCCGTGCCCTTGAGGAGCAACTGAAGCCCGGCGAAACCGGCATTTTCCTTGAGACCGCACACCCCGCGAAGTTCAAGGAGACCGTGGAGGGCATAACAGGCAAAGAGGTAGAGATTCCCGAACGCCTTGCAGCCTTCATGAAAGGAGAAAAGAAGAGCGTAGAGATGGCTCCCGACTTCAACACCTTCAAACAGTTCCTCCTCTCCCACAAATAATAAAAAAGCCAATGCGACTCCTGGTCTTCCTCGCCATCGCATTGGCTTTTTAAATCTCACAGTATTTATCTTATTATATTTATGAATCAATTACTTACAAAAGAAGGAAATATTCTTGTCAAGCCACTAACCCATTTCCTTTTGTTCACAATATTATCTCTTTTCTTTTGTTGCTGTAATACCCGACCTACCTATCAGCAAACTCTTCTATTCTAATCTATTCTTAATCTATTACAACTATGCGAAAGCTTTTCTTACTTTTCATATTTTCACTTCTCTTGGTTTTAGGCGGATGTTCGGGAGAAGTTACCTCTGAGCCGACACTCAGAGAGGCGGGCCGTATCCTTGAAAATGAGCCGGATTCTATACAGTACGTCATCCGCATGCTGGAATCACTTGATACCGCTACACTCTCCAAAGGAGATCGCAGCCTCCACACCCTCCTCTCCGTAAAGGCAGCCGATAAAAACTTTATCCCCCACAGCGCTCCCTCCTCCATCCTCAAGGTCGTCGACTATGAGAAAACACACCATAGTCGCGGACTCTACCCCGAAGCTCTGTATTACGCCGGAAGGGTGTACACCGATTTGGGTGACTACCCTACCGCTCTCGAATTCTTTCAGGCCGCATTGACTGAAATTGATAAGGGCAGACCGAATTTACGCCTGAAAGGACACATCCTCAGCCAGACAGGTGGGTTGTATCAGGATCTTAGCCTTTACTCAGAAAGCGCAATATATTTGAGAGAGGTAATTAAAATTGATGAGAGTTTGAAAGATACAACCAATTTATTTTTAGACAATAAACTATTAGGAGCCGGGTTTATACATACAGGTAAACTTGATAGCGCTGCTTTTCATATCAGAAAAGCTTATTCCTTGTCTAAGAATCTTCCTACTCCTCATACAGAATTTATGAAGCTCTATATTGCAATGATTAAACATAAGCAAGGACAGACCGATTCAGCTTTGGCACTACTTGAGGGCGTCCCCGATAAAGTCTGGCCAGATTCACGTCCGTGGGCTTTAATTACGGCCGCTGACATATACCTTGCCGCTGATAGACCAGACTCTGCCTATAAATTAGCCTCAAAGGTACTGAATTTCTCAGGAAATGTTAATCCAGCCTATAAGAGAAGAGCCTATAGCATCATACTCTTGCCTGAAATCAGACATCTTTTCCCTGCTGATTCCTTATACCCTATGACTGTGAAATATCTTGAGGCTGCCCGTGAGGAACTGGACATGCGGGATGAAAAGAGTATATCTCGTCAACGGGATACCTACAACTATGCCCTTCACTTGAACAAACTCCGAGAATCTGAGAGTCTCAACAATATATATCTTATTGCTTGTCTGGCTCTTATTACTGTAATATTAGGCTTGCTTTCAGTGCTTCTCTTCATCAGGAACAGAAAAAATAAAAAGATCATTCAGTTACATGAAACTAATGAAATGCTTGACAAAAAATTAGAGGAAATAAACCAGACAGCAGGCGCACCACTTATCAATATCCATAATCATAATTCTGATAAGGAAAAAAGACTTTTAGTCGACATAAATGAAAGAATAAAGGCTATCCTAAAAGATGGACAAAGCACCGTGGATAATTATATCCTGCAATCCCAGGTATATGATACCTTACGCAGTCATGTGGATAAGGAAAAACCTATAAACGATAACGATATTTTTTGGGAAGAGTTGGAAAAAACTGTGCTCACGACTTCTCCATTATTTTTAGAGAATCTAAGACTCATCACTGGAGGTATTACTAAAAAGGAGAAAAGACTTGCTCTTTTATTAAAATGCGGCTTGCGTCCTACAGAGGCAGCTCTAATTTTCTCACTGACTAGACAGGGTGTAAACGGACGAAAGGATAGTCTGAAAAGAAAAATTGAAGCTAATCATATAAAAGTTGATTCAATAGAGGCACTACTAAAAAGACTATAGCCTTGATTTCGGTTAGAAAGAAAGATAATTGTGTATAAAAATGTAAAATTTTTGTAAACCTTTTACAGTTTTCATTATTTACAACATATTGTTTTTTAATACTTTATCTATTTAGCGTAATTTTGATACAATTTTGTTACTGGATTATTTGTACATATTTATTTCCTTATCCTAACTTTGCGGCAGTAATTTAACATTTATGAAATCAATCGTTAAACTGTCAGTCATATTGCTGATGTGGTCTCTATGTGGCCCACCCCTTTTGATGGTAGCCCAAGATGCGCCCTCTGTAGACTCTGAAGAAATTATTATTAATCTTACTGAAGAACCGCAACTCCCGGATTCCCCTCGAAGGAATCGTCTCCCTGCTCATCAGTTTTTTTGCCTCATAAGCAAATCAGGCGCAGTTATAATCTCTGGATTTGACTCAGATTCTATAACGAGCTTCGAGATTTATGACTCCAACGGCAATCCTCTGGTAACAGTAGAGGACGAAGCCTCCTTTATAGAATTTCTTTTCTCCATGCATGGAGAAGTAAGAATTGTCTTACGGCTCAGCAACCTGAGTCTCACTGGATGGGTTGAAATATGTTCATAAAACACCTTTCTATAATCCTTTCAGGATAATGAAAGATAAATTCTTTAATTATGAAGACATTGAATACACTTCTCCTACTGAATTATAATCTTACGGAGAAACCGTATTGAAATAACATATCTTACCTTTCAAACCTATATTTCTAACTAAATAATACAGTATGAATTTCTTTAAAAGAACATTCCTTTGGCTAATTATGGGCCTTTGGATCACCGCCTGCTCTCAAGAGGAATTGATTGAATCTACAGATGATTCTGCACTAAAATCTGAGTGTGAACTTATAGTCAAGTATGCAGGTAAAACGTACTTTACCGGAGTGGCATTTCAGAATGACTCCACTATCTATCTGAATAAAGAGTATGCAACTCTCTATGAAAATGAAATTTCTAAGAATAAGAAACTTGCCATCTTATTCCATGAAGATGATTTGGGAAGAGACGTTGTTGAATACTATGAATCTCCCGAAGTATTGGAGAAAGAGAATAATATCTCGTATATGGAGAATCAAAAATGTGTAGAACTTAAAGAGGAGGAGCTTTTAGAATCCACTCGCGGAAGTAACACAGTTCATTATGTCCCATTTGCAGGAACAGCATTAGGGCGTGCTCAATTATGGGATGATAAAGATTATTCTGACCGTAGCGTAGTTCTTCAATGTTCAGAAACTCATTATCAAAGCATACCAAGCCTAAAAGCCTTCGCTGATTTCAATGATAAGACCTCTTCAATTAAAGTGTGGAACTATATGAACCTATATCAAGAGTATAGTCCTTACAATAATTCTATATTTGGAATAATAGGAGCAGCCCTCCGTACTTGTCTGATAAGTTATGAAGATATTAATTTTCAAGGGAGTGTTCTATATTGCATTTCTAATGCTACTGGTAATCCTAATCCCCATGAAGACAGGAGGCTCAAATCAATTGGATGGAATGATAAGATTTCATCAGTTGTGTTCACTATTATTCGAGGAGACGGAATTGGTAAATACTATTTTCCTCATTGATTTGACAGTTAAAATTTAAGACTATAAAGGATATGAATAAATACTTTTTTAATCTACTTATTATTCTCTTCGCAGGTATTTTTTTGACTGCTTGCGATAAGGATGAAACTCCTCATGATTATAGTTTCCTGTATATTGAAGGAATCTATCAAGTGGATGGGAAGTATTCTTTGACAGGAACAGTTAATGGAATGGAATTGGAGAAAGGTGAGAGTAGTGTTACATTGGTAATTCCTGATAAAAGTTCACCCACAAAAGCTACTCTTATGCTTTCCAACATTATTCCAGATCATTCCTCACTGACTTTTAGTGATGTCACCCTTAATGATACTTCCTCAAATAGCGGAATGTCCTTTGAAGCTACTAAAATCGTCAATGAGACAAAAGTATCGATAAAAGGAACAGTAACAGCTACAGAGTATAAGGGAATTATGACAATTGACATTACCGCCGAATAACCTATTTCTTCTTATACTTTGCAGTATCTTCTTGGGTAGCCGTATCATCTGAGAGTACGGCTGCCCTTTCCATATAAATTCCTGCTAATTTACGAAAATCTTTCTTTACAGAGAAAAGTATTTACGAATTTTGGTCTTTATAAGGAACGATTTTTGCAGATTTTGCTCTTTACAGAGAAAGAATTTTGCGAATTTAGCTCTTTACAGAGAAAGGATTTTAGGCGGGGATAGGTTATTTCAGTCTATTTATCAGGTTGAGATAAGCTGTGGCGACACTCTCGGAGGAGAAACGGGCTGTTACGTTTCTCTTCATTCTTTGTAGCATCCTTTCATAGGCGGCATCATCAATCATTCCGGCTGCCCATGCAATTCCGTCTGCCAAGTTCTCTGCTCCACGTTGAATATCGGCATCCCATTCGGCGATATAGCCGGTAGCAAGATGATCCACTATATCGCTCTGCCCTCCCTGATTGAAACTCACCGGAATACAACCGTACGCCTGCGCCTCCACAAGCGTGCCGGGAAGCGTCTCGTAACTGGAGGCCGACACCAGAATATCCCCTTCCTCGTAAACCTTGCGGACAGCATCCTCCCCTCTCACCATGCCCAAATGACGATGCGGAATGGCTATTCCCGCCAGACTCTCCGGATTCTTCACCCCTCCGAACGTCACCAACTCCAAGCGTCGCGCCAACTCCGGATTTCTCTGCGCCAAAATCCCGGTCATTTTCACAAGGACAGGCAGACCCTTGATAGGATCGTCAAGACGCGCCGCACCGAAAAGAATACGGACTTTGTCATCAGCCACATGTTCCGACCTATCACCTGCCACAATAGGGAAGGCATTCGGAATCACCTCTACCCTCGCCCCTCCCAGCAAAGAACTCTCCCTGCCCTTTTCCGCAAGCCAGTTACTTACTGCAACATAACTTATGCTCTTTGGAAGTATTTCTCTCTTCCTAAGCCAGATTCTGCGCGAAAGATCATGCGGGCCTCCGTGCTTACCCATCAGGGGACAATCGCCACACTCCTCCTTGAAATGCGTGCATTCCCCCGCATGGTGACAGATTCCGGTCATGTTCCACATATCATGCATGGTCCATATCACCGGTTTACCCATTGCCGCTATCCTTGCCACCCCCCTCAGCGACAGGAACCCTTGGTTGACCCAATTTATCAATACCGCATCAGCCTGTTCCACCAAGTGATGACGCCAAAGCGGAAGCCCGTCCGCTCCCGTATCTATCTTGAAAAGAGTCTCACGGTTAAATCCATTCTCCACAAATATACCGAGCCTCTCCTTCAGGAAAGGAAATTTCAGCCTCAACCCCTCAGCCGCTTTCTCCACATACGGTGAATCGGTCAGTTTCTCAGCCACGAGCATACGCGCATCGGCACCCTGAGCCCGCAAAGCCTCCATAAGCCGGCGGCTGACAACCGCCGCCCCCCCCGTGCTGTCGCTCTTATTGATGATGACTATCCTCATATCACATCCTCTGATACGTCAGATAACGGTAACGCACCCCCTCGGAAGTTTCCCCCCAATCCGTAGCCTCCGCCAACTCCCACCCCTCCGTAGGAATGGGGAAATAAGCGTCGGCATCCCCGCATTCTGCATCAATCTCCGTGACGTGAATACGGGTGACGTAAGGAAGGAACAGATGGTAAATCTGCTCCCCTCCTACCACGAAGGGGGCTTTCCCCTCCGTAAGGCGCAGAACCTCCGAGACATCCGTACACACAGTTCCCCCATCCGCGACATAACCCTTATCACGGCTGAGCACTATATTGTCGCGCCCCGGAAGCGGACGTTTGGGAAGCGACTCCCAGGTCTTGCGCCCCATAATGACGGGATAACCCATGGTGAGACGCTTGAACCGCATGAGGTCTTCCCTTATCTTCCATATCAGGTCGCCATCCTTCCCTATCGAGCCGTCGCGCCCGGCAGCCACTATCAAGTTAACTTCCATATCCAACTGATGATATCATTACCTTTCTTGCCTTCAGGCGATTCCGCAACCAATGGCCGTTATACTGCCAAAATACCGGAAATACACTCCCTGACAGGCTTGATCGTCATATTTAATTCTGCGAATATAGCATTATTTATCCATTCCGCGTAAATAAAAACCGGAAAATCACCCCCTCCCCTTCATATTCTACCTATTATTTCGCTCCTATTCCGATTTTTTAATTAATTTTGCAATCAAACCGTCTATGCTGAATAAACGTTAATTCAGCATAGCCACTCTCTCCACGAATATTCACCTCTTACCCCATCAAGATGAATTATACCATTATTGACTTTATCAGCCTTCTCGGTGCCGTGTGCCTGTTCCTCTATGGAATGAAAGTTATGAGCGAGGGGCTGCAGAAAGTGGCCGGCGACCGCCTGCGCAACATTCTCGGAGTTATGACCAAAAACCGTGTGACCGGAGTGCTTACAGGTCTGGTAATCACAGCCCTTATCCAGAGTTCAAGTGCCTCTACGGTAATGGTGGTCAGTTTCGTGAATGCCGGATTGATGAGCCTTGCTCAGTCTATGGCCGTGATATTCGGTGCCAATGTCGGCACAACGGTAACCACCTGGATTATCTCGGCGTTCTCCTTCGAGGTGAATATTTCCGACTACAGCATCCTACTCCTCGCTGTCGGAGTGCCTATGCTCTTCATGAAGAAAAGCACCTACAAGTCGCTCGGTGAGTTCCTGATAGGCTTCTGTTTCCTGTTCATGGGTCTCGACCTCATCAGCAAATATGTGCCCGACCTGCAGTCGAACCCGGAGATGCTTCAGTTCGTCACCAACTATACAACCCTTGGATACGGCTCCGTGCTGATATTCTTCTTCTTCGGAATCGTGCTGACAATGGTGGCGCAGAGTTCGGCGGCTACTTTCGCCATAACACTGATCATGTGTTCACAGGGATGGATTTCATTCACTCTCGGATGTGCCATCATACTCGGTGGAAACATCGGTACGACAATAACCCCTATCCTTGCCTCCTTAAGCGGTAACCTTGCGGCGAAGCGCACAGCAATGGGTCACGTGCTTTTCAATGTGATTGGCTCCATTATCGTGCTATGTATTTTCCATCCGTTCATGGAACTGGTGGCCGATATTACTCTCTGGTGTAACGGAACCAACCCCCTTGACATCTCAGCGGCTCAGGAGGCGAATATGGCCGACTCCACTCTGCTCAATCCCAAGGGTGGTCTCACCGCTAAAGCGCAATCCTCCGTGGCGTTCGGCCTCGCCATGTTCCCGACTGTATTCAACGCACTCAACCTCCTCGTGATGATATGGTTCACAAAACTTTACGTTAAGGCAGTCTGCTGGATAATGCCGGCCAAGCATAAGGATAATGAGGAGGAATTTTCTCTCAAATACATCGGCCGAGGCATGCTCTCCGCCTCCGAACTCAACATCACCCAGGCTCAGAAGGAGATCGCCGTATATGGCGAACGGGTGGAGCGTATGCTCAATATGGCACGCGACATAATACACCTGCAGCCTAACGATTCCAAATTTGAGGAGACATACAACAGGCTGGAGAAATATGAGGAGATATCCGACCGCATGGATATTGAGATAGGCAACTACCTCAACCGTGTGGCGGAAGGCAGGCTCAGTCCGGAAGGTAAGATGCGCATCTCCGGTATGCTCCGCGTAATCAGCGAGATAGAGTCAATTGCCGACGGATGCTTCAACGTGGCGAAGGCCGTGGTGCGCCAGCATCAGAACCATGTCAAGTTCACTCCAGGCGTGCTTCAGGAAATCGACAAGATGTATGACCTCCTTGCCAGCGCAATGAAAAATATGCTTGGCATACTCCGTGAGATGGAGACCCCCGAGGATTCACTCATCATTCAGGCTTACAACAAAGAGCGTGAGATCAACAATCTGCGCAACTCCCTGCGTGACTCCAACATCTTCAATATCAACAATAAGGAATACGGCTATCAGGAGGGTATCTTCTTCATGGACCTCATCAGCGAAGCCGAGAAACTGGGCGACTACATGCTCAACGTCGTGGAGGGCGTGAAGCACCAGTTCCAGAATGCGGAATGATCTGAAGCCGCATGGGTCTCACGGGGGTATGCCACACTCCGCCGACCCATGCGGCTCCATTTGTCATCTCTGCAACCTGATGTTGCATTTCCTTTTCAAGAATAATATTTGTCATCATGAATCGCTATTGCGTTATAATGTGCGGAGGTGTCGGCTCAAGGTTCTGGCCTTTCAGCCGCACTGACCGTCCCAAACAGTTTCTTGACTTCTTCGGAACAGGGAAAAGCCTGCTCCAACTGACCGTGGAACGCATATCCCCCATTGTCCCGGTCGAAAATATCATACTTGTGACAAACAAGATGTACGAGCCTCTGATAAAGGAGCAACTTCCCGGTATCAAACCCGAGAATATCCTCCTCGAACCGGCCCGACGCAACACCGCCCCCTGCATCTGCTGGGCGGCAAACCATATTTCGGCCCTTGACAAGGATGCCGTGATTGTGACCCTCCCCTCCGACCACCTCGTGCTGAAGGAGAAAGCCTTTGAGAAAGCCATTCTCGAAGGGTGTGATTTCGTGGATAAGGGCGATCGCCTCCTCACATTGGGGATAACTCCCACGAATCCCAACACCGGCTACGGGTATATCCAGCAGGGTGCCCCTACCGATGAGTGCGACTCGATCCTGAAGGTGAAGTCGTTCACGGAGAAACCTAACCTTGAGATGGCGAAGGTTTTCCTCTCAAGCAAGGAGTTTTTCTGGAATTCCGGAATTTTCATCTGGACGGCCAAAAGCATCCTCAAGGCTTTCGAGAATTATGCCCCCGACATAGCACACCTTTTCAAGGCTCCCGCCGGAACATACGGGACACCTGCAGAGACCACGTTCATCAACCGCGTGTTCCCCAATGCGCAGGGAATATCCATAGATTATGCAATCATGGAGAAAGCCGACAACGTGTATGTCGAGACCGTAGACCTCGGCTGGAGCGATCTCGGCACATGGCACGCTCTCTATGAAGCCTCCCCCCATAATGCCGACGGCAACGTCACACAGAATTGCAAGGTGATAGCCGCCGATTGCAAGGGCTCCATATTCGCCGCCTCCTCTGATAAGATAATCGTGGCGGAAGGGCTGAGAGATTATATTGTGGCCGACTCTGAAAACGCTCTGCTCATCTATCCCCTCTCCGAGGAGCAAAAGATTCGCCATATTGTGACAGAGATAAAGTCCCGTTTCGGGAATTCCTTCGTTTGATCATGAAGATGACGCGCCTCCTGCTATATCTTTCAATCCTGCTGCTATTTGCCGGATGTCGGAAGAAAGAATTCTCCATCAGTTTCGAGGTGGAGCAGAGCATAAACGCCAATTATAAACTCATTTACTACGCTTCCGACAAGAAGGGTGGGTTCATAAGGGAATCCGCGGTGGCCATAAATGCCGGTAAAGGTGATTTCAAGGGTCCCACGATCAATCCCGTGCTCGTGTATCTCTACACGGGTCCGAAAGCCTATCCCCTGATGATATATGCCGAACGTGGAGAAGATATAAAGGTCACCGGAAACGACGCCACACCGGCCCGCTGGATGGTGGAGGGGAACGACATAAACAAGGATTGGTCTCAATGGCGCAACAAGAATGCCGAGGCCATCATTTCAGCCGACCCTGCCAAAATCAATAAGGCGGTGGCCGAATATGTAGTAGCCAACAGGGAGAATCCCCTGTCGGCCCTGCTGCTGCTCACCACATACTCGCGCATTGACGATGAGACCGGCTTCCGCCGACTGTGGCGCGACCTTCAAGGTAAGGCGGCCGACCCCGTATGGGTTTCCTTGCCCGGACGTGCCGACCAGCCCGCAAGGTCTGTGGCTACCCCGGGCCGGGTGGAGTCGGTGGCTTTCCGCTCGATGCAAAACGGGGTTGACACTTTGCGTCCCGATTCAGTAAAGGGCACCCTGCTCTTCTTCTGGAACAATTCATCTTCCGAACGCAAGGCTCAGACTGATTCAATAAAGGCGCTCGCAAAGGAATTTTCGGATTCCTCGGCACGCATCATCGCTGATGTGTGCCTCGATTCCGATTCCGTGACATGGAGATCCTCGATACGCACGGATTCCTTGAAAAAGGTGGCCCGGCTGTGGGCTCCGGCCGGCCTGGCCGACTCGCGGGTGATGCTCCTCGGCGTGCCCCGCACACCTTTCTTCATTGTCCTCTCCCCCGACGGACACCAACGTTTCCGTGGCAGCGACCTTGACTCAGCATTCTCCAGTTTCCGTTCCCTGCTGGATAAGAAATAATATCCTCAATTTTAACCATCATTTCATTCTATAGTGCTCACCAAAGTTTACACCGCTTCCATACAGGGTATCGATGCCTTCCCGGTAACGATAGAGACCGACGGTACCAACGGTTCATCTTTCTCCATTGTCGGATTGCCCGACACTGCCGTGAAGGAAAGTTACCAACGCATGGTGGCGGCGGTGACACATAGTGGCCTGAAGTTCCCTCACCGGCGCACCATAATAAACCTCGCTCCGGCTGACATAAAGAAAGAGGGGGCGGCGTTTGACCTCCCCATGGCTATAGGTGTGCTCTCTGCTCACGAGATTATGCCGGCGGAGCATCTCTCGGAATACATGATGCTTGGCGAACTTTCCCTCGACGGCTCCGTGCTTCCTGTGAGAGGTGCGCTCCCTATGGCTGTGAAAGCCCGTGAGATGGGATTCCGCAGGCTTATCGTGCCGGAGGCCAACGTGACGGAAGCGGCGGTGGTGAACCGCATCGAGGTGTTCGGTGTCAAGACCCTCTCGGAGGCTGTGGCTCTGATAAGCGGAGCCTCCGATCTTGAACCCGTGAAAATCAACACTCGTGAGATTTTCGCTGCCGAGGCTGCCTCTTTCGATTTCGACTTCTCCGAAGTGAAGGGGCAAGATGCCGTGAAGAGGGCTTTTGAGGTGGCTTCCGCAGGTGGGCACAATATCCTTATGATAGGCCCTCCGGGAGCGGGAAAGTCCATGATGGCTAAACGCATTCCCTCCATCCTGCCACCCTTGAGTCTCGGCGAGGCTCTGGAGACCACCAAGATTCATTCCGTGGCGGGAAAACTGTCGCGGGGTTCCATGCTCATGACGCGACGCCCCTTCCGCACCCCTCACCATACAGTCTCGCCGGTGGCCCTGGTCGGGGGTGGGGTAAATCCCATGCCGGGTGAGATTTCCCTCGCCCACAACGGTGTGCTGTTTCTCGATGAGTTCCCGGAGTTCCCGAGATCGGTCCTTGAGGTTTTACGCCAGCCTATCGAAGACAGGGTAATAACCGTGGCGCGTGCGAAATATACAGTCAACTATCCCGCCTCCTTCATGCTCGTAGCATCCATGAATCCTTGCCCCTGCGGATATTATGGCCATCCCACCAAACCCTGCACCTGCTCCCCCGGGGCTGTGACCCGTTACATGAACCGCATTTCCGGCCCCCTCCTTGACCGCATAGACCTTCAGATTGAGATTCAGCCCGTTAGTTTTGATGATATGGCCGATACCACTCCGGCGGAAGGAAGCCGTGACATCCGTGAACGCGTGATGACGGCCCGTGCCATACAGCAACTACGGTTCAAAGATGAGAAGGGGGTCTACTGCAATGCCCAGATGAACTCCCGTCTCCTCCACAAATACGCCTGGCCCGATGAGGAGGGGCTCGCAAAGTTGAAAGACCGCATGACGCGCCTCAACATGTCGGCACGTGCCTTCGACCGCATCCTGCGCGTGGCGCGCACCATCGCCGACCTCGACGGCTCCGACCGTGTCCTCGCCCGCCACATCGCCGAAGCAATCGGCTACCGCTCCCTCGACCGCGGCAACTACGGCAAAGCCTTCTGAATCAACGGATGTATACCTAACTCCTCTCGTCAGTTGGTTCGCACCGCTACTGTACCTACCGTCCCAACAGTCTAACACCTAGAACCAAACCACCTAACCTACCAATTACCTATACACCTTTTATAGAATTTTGTTGCAGAAATAAGGGTTATTCCGGGTTTCACATGCCTCCATCGTGGAAATTTGCTATTCTAAGGAGAAGTTTTTTTATTCCAATTAAAGAAAAATTTCCTTTTTTGTTTTGCGGAATAAAGTTTTTCACTAACTTTGCCACATAATTTCTGAACTAACTGATTGCGCCCCGGTTAAGCCGGAAAAAAGACGTAAATCAAAACTTAAATCTAACCAACAAAATGCTACAGTCTTCTAACGTTAAGAGTATTGAGAAGGTTGTCATCCGCTTCTCCGGCGACTCCGGCGACGGCATGCAGCTCGCCGGCAACATCTTCTCCAACGTCTCTGCCGGCGAAGGTAACCTCATCTCCACCTTCCCCGATTATCCGGCTGAAATCCGTGCCCCGCAAGGATCTTTGAGTGGCGTATCAGGCTACCAGGTTAGCGTCGGCAAAAACGTGCACACCCCCGGCGACCACGCCGATGTGCTCGTAGCCATGAACCCCGCAGCCCTCAAGACCAACCTCAAGTATCTGAAGAAAGGGGGGATAATTATCTGCGATGCCGATTCTTTCACTCCTGCCAACCTCAAAAAGGCTCTTTATCAGACTGACGACCCCGTGGCCGAACTGGGTATCGATCCCGAGCACATCATGCTCGTGCCCATGACCACACTCCTGAAACACACCCTCGCCGACTCCGGAATGGACACCAAGGCTATCATGAAGTGCAAGAACATGCTTGCTCTCGGCCTTGTATGCTGGCTCTTTGACCGCCCTGTCGACAAGGTGCTCGCCAAACTGAAAGCAAAATTCGCCAAGAAACCCGCCGTCTACGAAGCCAACGAGAAGGTGATACACGCCGGATGGGACTACGGACACAATACCCACGCCTCTATGCCGACATATCGCATAGAGTCGGATGAGGCAGTGCCCGGTGTATATACCGACGTAAACGGCAACACAGCCACCGCATGGGGCCTCATCATGGCTTCAGAAAAGAGTGGCCGCCCCCTCTTCCTCGGCTCATACCCCATCACCCCCGCTACCGACATTCTCCACGAACTCGCCAAACGCAAAGACCTCGGCGTGAAGGCTTGCCAGATGGAGGATGAGATTGCAGGCGTCTGCTCCGCTATCGGCGCTTCATACGCCGGCCATCTCGCCGTGACCTCAACTTCCGGCCCCGGCCTCGCCCTCAAGAGCGAAGGTATCGGCCTGGCTGTCATGGCCGAATTGCCCCTCGTGGTCATCGACGTGCAGCGCGGTGGCCCCTCAACAGGTCTACCCACCAAGACTGAGCAGACCGACCTCATGCAGGCCCTCTACGGACGCAACGGCGAAAGCCCCCTCTGCGTGCTCGCGGCCGCAAGCCCCACCGATTGCTTCACTATGGCTTTCGAGGCCGCAAGAATCGCTGTTGAGCACATGACTCCCGTCATCCTCCTCACCGACGCATTCATCGCAAACGGCTCCTCCGCATGGAGAATACCCGAGGAGAAGGATTTCCCCGAAATCAAACCCAATCTCGTGACTCCCGAGCAACTCGAGAATGGCTGGAAACCTTTCGACCGCGATGCCGAGAGCCTCGTGCGCTACTGGGCAATCCCCGGCATGGAGAAGGGTATGCACCGTGTAGGTGGCCTCGAGAAGGATTTCAACACCTCCGTAATCTCTACCGACGGCCCCAACCATGAACGCATGGTGAAAGTGCGCCGCGAGAAGATCGCCAATATCGCCAACGACATACCCGAACTGAAAGTGGAATGCAACGCTGACGCCGACACTATCCTCGTGGGATGGGGCGGCACTTACGGACACGTCCTTACAGCCGCTTCCGAACTCAACGCCCAGGGTGTGCCCACCGCGCTCGCGCATTTCCGCTATATCAATCCTCTCCCCAAGAACGCCCTCGACGTGCTCAAGAAATACAAGAACATCATCGTGGCCGAACTCAACACCGGGATGTTTGCCGATTATCTCCAGCAGCACCTCCCGGGCAAGGAGATTCTGAGAATTAACAAAATCGAGGGTCAACCCTTCCTCGTAGAGGAGATTGTTGACGGAGTAAAGAAAAACTTAGCCAAAGCATAATCATGGAAGAGAATATGACAGTAACTTTCGCTGCAGGCGATTTCAAGAACGAGCAGACAGCAAGATGGTGTCCCGGCTGCGGCGACCACGCTATCCTCAACGTGCTCCACAAGGCTATGGCTGAGGTGGGTGTCGCTCCCAAGGACACTGCCGTGATCTCAGGTATCGGATGCTCCTCACGCCTCCCTTACTATATGAACACCTACGGCATGCACACCATCCACGGACGTGCGGCTGCAATAGCGACAGGCGTGAAGACTGCCCGTCCTGACCTCACCGTATGGCAGATTTCAGGCGACGGCGACGGCCTCGCAATCGGCGGCAACCATTTCATACACGCACTCCGCCGAAACATCGACATAAACATCCTCCTCTTCAACAATAAGATCTACGGCCTGACTAAAGGGCAGTACTCCCCCACCTCCGACCGTGGCTTCGTCTCAAAATCATCACCTTACGGCACCACCGAGGATCCCTTCATCCCGGCTGAACTTGTGTTTGGCGCACGCGGAAAATTCTTCGCACGCGGTTTCGACATTACTCTCGACACTACCCGTGAGATAATGGTGGCAGCCGCACGCCACAAAGGCACAGCGGTGGTTGAGGTGCTCCAAAACTGCGTGATCTTCAACCACGGCATCCACACATGGCTCTCCGACAAGGAGGTACGCGCAGAGCGCACCATCACCCTCCGTCAGGGTGAGAAGATGCTCTTCGGCAAGGATAACGAGAAGGGTCTTGTGAGAGACGGATTCCAACTGAAGGCAGTCACAGTCGGTGAAGATGGCTATACCATCGACGACGTGCTCGTACACGACGCCCACACTGAAGATGATATCCTCCACCGTCAACTCGCCCTCATGGATGGCCACGACCTTCCCCTCGCGCTCGGCGTGATACGCGACGTGGAGGCTTCCTCCTACGAGGCTGACGTAGAGGC
Organism: uncultured Porphyromonadaceae bacterium; assembly: GCA_947175265.1. GTDB lineage: Bacteria > Bacteroidota > Bacteroidia > Bacteroidales > Muribaculaceae > Lepagella. The sequence goes on from CAMWMD010000029.1 coordinate 30,264, forward strand.
TCAGGTGGCTGAGGTGAAGGCCAAGAAAGGCTTCAGCAATCTCCGCGACATGATCCTTAAGACACAGGAGACCTGGACAGTATAAGTCTCGCATCCAAAATCTATAGAAAAACCTTGCTAACTGACAGTCGCAAGGTTTTTTTAATACCATTTTCATCACAAATTTTGCACAGAAACTAATTTTTCGTGCAAAATTTGCTGAAAAATTTCCTCAATTGGATTTTTTTAGTTTACTTTGCAGCCTGAAAACAACGCAAAAGTAATTATTAACACCAAATCAGTTTAGACTTATGGAAGATATCGCATCCAAAGTGAAAGCAATCATCGTTGACAAACTCACTGTTGATGAGAACGAAGTAACTCCCAACGCAGAGTTCAGCAAGGATCTCGGCGCAGACTCTCTCGACACTGTAGAGCTCATCATGGAGTTTGAGAAGGAATTCGGAATCTCAATCCCCGACGAAGACGCTGAAAAGATCACAACTGTAGGCGACGCTATCTCATACATCGAGCAGCACTCAAAATAATATAATCCGCAATCATCCCAATTTCCCAGTATGGAATTAAAAAGAGTTGTAGTAACCGGACTCGGTGCGCTCACTCCAATAGGCAACGACGTCGAGACAGCATGGAAGAACGCTGTCGAGGGGGTCAGCGGAGCGGGACCGATCACGCATTTCGATGCGTCTAAATTCAAGACCCAGTTCGCGTGCGAGGTGAAGGATTTCAATGGCGCCGATCATTTCGACCGCAAGAAAATCCGCCAACTCGACCTCTATGCCCAGTATGCCCTCGTGGCTGCCAAAGAGGCTATCGACGACGCTGACCTTGAAAATGAGAACATTGACAAAAACCGCGTGGGTGTGATCTTCGCAGCCGGCATCGGCGGTCTCCATACTTTTGAGGAGGAGGCCGGATACTTTGCCCTCCATGGCGAAGAGCAGGGGCCGAAATACAACCCTTTCTTCATTCCCAAGATGATTGCCGACATCGCTGCCGGACACATCTCAATTGACCACGGTTTCCGCGGCCCCAACTTCGGCACCGTATCCGCTTGCGCTTCATCTACCAATGCCCTCATAGATGCTTTCAACATCATTCGTCTCGGCCAGGCTGACGCCGTAGTGGCCGGTGGCGCTGAGGCTGCCGTTTTCCCCGCAGGTGTGGGTGGTTTCAACTCCATGAAGGCACTCTCCACACGCAATGATGACCCGAAGGGCGCTTCACGCCCCTTCTCCGGAAGCCGCGACGGTTTCGTTATCGGCGAGGGTGCCGCAGCCCTCGTGCTTGAGGAACTCGAGCACGCCAAGGCACGTGGTGCAAAAATCTACGCTGAAGTGGCCGGTGGCGGCATGAGCGCTGACGCCTATCACATCACGGCTACCCATCCCGAGGGCCTCGGTGCCCGCCTGGTGATGGAAAATGCCCTCAAGGATGCCGGCATGAAGCCTGAAGATGTGGACTACATCAACCTCCACGGCACTTCTACTCCCGTCGGCGACCTCGGCGAGGCTAAGGCCATTAAGGCGGTATTCGGCGACCATGCGTATGAAATGAACCTCAGTTCAACCAAGTCAATGACCGGTCACCTCCTCGGTGCAGCCGGTGCGCTTGAGGCTCTTTTCAGCGTAAAGGCCATCACTGATGGCATCATTCCTCCCACAATCAACCATGAGGAGGGAGACAATGACGAAAACGTGGACTATAACCTCAACTTCACCTTCAACAAGGCTCAGAAGAGGGATATCGAGACCGCGCTTTCAAACACCTTCGGATTCGGCGGCCATAATGCCGCAATCCTTTTCAAAAAGTATAAAGACTGAGCCTTCGGCCTCTTTATATCGAAAGGCGCTTCCCTTGAAGCGCCTTTCTCTTTTTAATGATTCATTTTAATTTTTCCCAATATTATGTCAAGATTCCTGTTTCCTCTTGCCGCCACTCTCCTCTTCCTTGTCTCGGCTATGGCTTCATGCTCCTCCGACGAACCCGCTCCCCGCGATGAGGATGATATCCTCGGTGTATGGACCGACGGCGAGGGACGCTATCTATATTTCATTTCCGGAACCGACGTGTTCGACCTCCGTCTCGATGATGCCGACGGCGAAAAGAACTATACCCTCATGCAGGATAGTTATTTCTATGAGCCGGGCTATAATTTCGTAATCCTCATGGACTTCATGAAAGGGCTGGAGGAAGGGAATTTCGAATCGACCGATTGGGAGGATCTCGTTAGCCCCGAGGTGTTTCAGGTTACGACGCTCGACAAGAAACAGTTGACCTGGTGCTGGGTCGACAACCTTACCGACGACAAATACAAGGGGATGTCGAAAAAAGAGATTATCGGCCGCGTAATCATGGAGGCCGACAAGGGATTCACCCTCCTGCCGCAGAATTACCAGACCTTCACCTCAGTTTCCCACGATGAGTTCCAACAGATCCTCATCGACTATGACGTGTGGGAACTGATGGACGACGAGGAGGAGGAATAATCTTCTACCCGACATCGTCCATCTTTATAAAGTTACAGTTTTTTACCTACAGGTCTATAAATCTACTTAATAAACCTACAGTTCTCAGAATTTGAAATCCGTCACGCCGAGCGTAGAGAGGAGATTGTTGGCAAGGCTGCTCGCCCCGATGCGGAAAAGTTCGGGGGTGAGCCATTCCTCCCCAAGCACCTCTCGCACGATTGTGTAATACCCTACGGCTTCCTCGGCAGTGCGGATACCACCTGCCGCCTTGAACCCAACCTTACGGCCCGTCTTGGCATGATACTCCTTTATGCACTGACACATCACCCAAGCCGCCTCAAGCGATGCCCCGGGATATATCTTCCCGGTAGAGGTCTTTATGAAATCGGCGTCGCTATACATGGCGAGGATCGAGGCCCCCTTTATCGCCTCGGCCGTCTTCAGCGCACCGGTCTCGAGAATCACCTTCATCTTGGCATCCTTGGCCGTATGCTTTATCTCTATGAGTTCGTCGCAAAGCTCCTCGTAATTGTGGTCGCGCAGATAGCCGAGATTCATCACCACATCCACCTCATTGGCTCCCTCCGCCACGGCAAGGGCCACATCAGCCACCTTAACTGCCGTGAAAGTCTGGCTTGAGGGGAAACCACCGGCCACAACAGCCACCGCCACCCCGGATACCTCCAGCACCGAACGCACGACCTCGGCAAAATTGCTGTAGACGCATATTGCGGCCACGTGCCCCAATTCGGGATGCACCTCATCAAATTCGTTCACGGCCTGTGTGAAATGTGTCACACTCTCCTGGCTGTCTTCCGTGCTCAGGGTAGTGAGGTCGATTGAATTGAGAATGAACCTGTACACTTCCGGAGTGGCATACTCCGGAGCCTTCTCCATAATTTTCGCTACTTCCGCAGCCACCACCGTATCATCCGTAGTGACCATGCTTTCGGCAATCGCCTTTTCGTATCTGTCCATCTTAATGAATTGAAAATTTAAATTTGAAAATTGAAATTCCTTATCTCCTGCGCACAATCCTGTCGGGATTCTGTTTCAGGAATTGCTCCCATGATTTGGCACCCTTCTCCACCTGCGGCTTTCCGGTCTCATAGAAATGCGTGAGTGCGGCCGCGAGAGCGTCCGTGGCATCAAGCAGATGAGGCATCCTATCCTGAGGTATCTTCAGTATATACCGGAGCATGTTGGCCACCTGCTCCTTTGAGGCTCCTCCGTTGCCCGTAACGGCCTGCTTTATGGATAGAGGGGCATATTCGGCAATGGGTATATCGCGAGCCAGGGCCGCAGCCATAGCCACACCCTGCGCTCTCCCCAGTTTCAACATCGACTGCACGTTCTTGCCGAAAAACGGAGCCTCTATGGCAAGTTCATCGGGAAGATACTGATCCACCAGGGCAGTGACGCGCTGGAAAATGCGTCCCAGACGCAGATAATGGCTCTCAAACTTCTTCAACTCTATGACACCCATCACAATCACCTCCGGTTTCTTCCCGTTGATGCCGAGCACACCGTAACCCATGATATTCGTGCCGGGGTCGATACCCATTATCACCCTCTCATATTTGATCGGAGGGAATTCCATCCCCTTTCCCGCGCCGTTTCCCGTCATAGGGGTATGACAGTAAGCAGCGTGGTGAAAAACGCGGCGTGCGGCCCGAATTTGGCCGTAAACTCGCCCAGCACGGGGGGAAGGGTGTTGTCATTCCATTCGTGCGCGCTCTCCTCAGTATCGAATTCCCCCTGAAGGGCGATGCTCAGCCCGTGGTCGGCCGAGGGTTTCTCTCCTCCGGCTTCCACGACCGTCTGAAGGCGCGGATTGCGTGCCGTGCTTTCCTGATTGAACAGCATGGCGAGCGCGCTCCCTCTCATCCAACCGAGGAACTCCTCCTCACGGTCAGGCATCATTACAAATGTGACGTTGTATATATACATTTCCTTAAAGTTTTCGGTAAACAGTCCTGTGCGGACAAATGCCGGACAGGCTTCAATAGATAAACAAACGAGAGGGGATAATATTTTTCAAATTTCCACATTTAATATCCGGTTTTTATTTCGGGAAACCGTCTGAGGCAACTTCTGTCAACCCAACATTTCCCGATTCCGAGGTGAAATGGTATTTTTTTTGAAAAAAATTCAGTCAAGACCAAACCTTTTTACCGCTGTCGTGTTATATTAGTGTAAATCGTTTCATGATGTTAGGTTAGTTATTAAAAAATTCAGTAAAGCGGTCGATGTGAATCGGTCGCTTTTTCTTTTATTACACACGCGCCAAAACAAAAATACGCAAAAATCTCACTCACCGAAACAACTGCACGCCAAAACAACAACGCTTCAAAAGATAACAATGCATCAAAAGACAACAACGCGACCGAATGGATCGGTCGCGTTGTCTATTCATCGCTTATCTTATCTGTTCATAACCTCACCTTGTCGGCCTTTCCGTTCCTGACACGGATATATATCCCACCGTCAAGAGGCTCAGCCACACGCACGCCCTGGAGATTGTAATATACCGGCGCATTGCCTGTGGTGGAGTTGAGCAGCATCTCAGCGCCGCTCTCGCCGCTTCTCTTCAATGCTATGGTCTTCTTGCCCCAGTCTACCACAACGTCATACTTTCCGGGAAGCACTCGGTAAGCCTTAGCCTGAGCGGGAGAAGGACTCTCCGCGAGAACCAATGTATCCTCATCGGGATTTACGGTGGTATCCTCTTCAGGAGCAAAACGGTTGCCCGCAACGTTTATCTCATCCCATGATGAGCCGAGGCTTTTAGCGAATGAGAAATAGGCGTATGGATCAGCATCAGCCTTAGTCAGCGCAGGCTGGGCGAAATCTACGGTAGCCGTGAAGCAACCGCCACTCTTCTCCATCTCCACTCCCTGGGCGTAGTGCCAGTCATTGCCGTTGGCATGACCGAGGATATAGAATGTCTCCGGCATATCAGCCAACTCGCCGTTGTTGTCATCGCCATTGTTGTTGTCATCGCCGTTGTCATCGTCGTTGTCATCGTTGCCGGAGATTGTCAGAGTCATTGAAGCGAAATCAACAGTGAGGGTATAAGTGCCGGGGAGAATCTTCCATGAAGTGCATAGCCATGCCTCATCCCCTTTTGAGAATTTCACTATCGGTGAGGTGGAGTCGGCCCTCATCTCCATATCCTTTGTCTCGGGTCCGAAGCGGTCGGCGCTTCCATTGAGCACATCCCAGTTCGCGCCCTGTCCGTCAGTAAAACTGAAGGAGCAATGGGTGTTTTCGCCGGAAGGTTCGAATGTGGCGGTAATTGCAAAGGAGTTACCCTTCTTTGTCATTGCGAGACTGCCTGCGGGATTCCAGTGGTTGTCATTTTCCAGGTCCCCTATCAGATAGAGCATAGAGGGAGCCAGGTCGCTGTTATTATCATCGCCGCCGTTGTTGTTGTCGTCACCATTGTTATCATCGCCATTGCCGGCATCACCTACGGTAAGTTTCATTGAGGCGAAATCTACCGTGAGGGTGTATGTCCCGGGGAGTATCTTCCAGGATTTGCAATCGGAGGCGTTCACACCGTTGGCATAACGTGTGATGTCGGCAGTAGAGCCATTCTCCAACTCCACACCCTCGGAAGCCGCACCATAGCGATTGGCTGTACTGTTAAGTACATCCCAGTCATTGCCAAGCGCATCCGAGAGGTTGAAATAGCAATAATTCTCTTTGGGGGCTGCCTCGAATGTTGCCGTGATTGTGAACTTGTCGCCCTTACGGGTCATTGCGGGGCTCTCGCTTGTGCTCCAGTTCAGACCTTCGAGATTCCCGATGAGGTAAAGAGCATCTGGAGTCGTGACAGTAACGTCGCCGTTATCGCCGCCGTTATCGCCGCCGTTTCCGTTATCACCCTGCGCGTCACCCTTCATCCATACGCAATAGTCGCTTCCGGCAGCCTTGATGTCGGAATCGGCATACCCGTCGGGTGACACCATAGCCCCACCTATCTTTACGACCACCTTACCTTTCGTGCCGGTCACCTCGGCCATGTAGCTGTCGCGTGATGAGCGGAGCACCCTTACGGACGACTGATTGTGCAGTCCGGCTGAATTGCGGATGTTGATGAGTTGCTGTATCGCATCCTTGTGGGCCTGATAATGGGGAAGGAATACACAGGGAGTGCCCGGGCTCATGAGGATGAAGGCATTCGCCGCAACGACGTTGCCGTTGAATTTGGAGCCGTCGCGGTAAGTGTCGTGATTATCGACGAAAGTCACGGAATAACGCTGATACCACCAGTGGATCATTCCTGCGGGCTGGTCGTCGGTGCCGTTGGCTTTCCACACCAGTTTAGTCATGTCGCCGCTGTGGAAGGCTTCGTTGATGGCATATTTGCAGGGGAAGTCGAATGCTGCGGAAGTCTTCCCAGTGGCCTCGATCCACCCTGCCACGGCATCATAGTTGGAATCCCAGTATTCACCCACGGAATATTCCACGCCCGCATATTCGTTGTAGATTTTGTTATACTGCCCGCCATACCCTTTCACCATGTCGTAGCGAGTGCCGACATAGCCGTATTTCTCCTTGAGGCATTTCACGTAGTTCTTGCAATTGTCCTGCACGTTGGCGTTGGTATGGTCAAGATCGCGGCAGCCGTCGAAATTGTCGCCCGTATCGTAGTTGCCGGTAGGTTTTGGTTGTCCGGCCGCCCAAGCCATCTCATCGTTGCCGCAGATTCCGTCGAGGCCGATGCTCCAGATCCTTCCGTTCCATTCCTCAACGGGGAAGTCATACCAGTTTGTGACGCCGTTTCGGTGGTTTATCACCACGTCTGCAATGAAGCCTGTGCCCTTTCCCTTGTAGGTGTTGATCATGGAGAGGAGTTCCTTCTCCGTTCCGAATGCAGAATTATGGTTGGTGAACCAATACTGAGGCATGTAGCCCATCCAGTCGCATTTTCCGGAATTAGGAATCCAGATTAGTTTGAAGTAATTCGAGAGTTCATCAGCCTGCGCCTCGAGGTTAGTCCATTTTGTGTCTTCGTAAGAGTCCCAATAGAATCCCTGAAGCATCACACCCTGATAGTTGGAAGGCCAACCTATTGCAGAGGCAGACGGCGTGCCCAAAGCGGCCGCACCGAGCACTCCTGCAGCGAGCATGGAGTAAAATCTGTTCATGTGTGGAATTTTTAAGGTTAATTATTTAGGTGATTTATTTAGTTATTTCCGACTACAAAATTAATAATTAATCAGGCGAAAAAAAGTATCATACGGAAAAATTTTTCAAAAAAACGTTTTCCCATCAAACCAAAATGTCGTTTCCGTGTTATAAATACAGAAAACAATTCATGATGTTAGGTTAGTTTGAAAAAGAATTTGAATCGCGGTCGATGTGAATCGGCCGCGATTTCTTTTTATCTATTGCGGAAGCGTTCCGGGGGTGGAACGTTTTACAAGATATGGAGGGATTTGTAAGAGATTGGGGAGAGAGTGCTGCCGTAGGAACAGGGACATAAAAAACGGCATGCTTTCACAAACACGCCGCCAAAACAAAATTATGAAAAACATTCAACGCTATGCTGCAAGCAGCATTTCGAGCCTCTTGTCGGATTCGAACCAACGACCCCGAGATTACAAATCACGTGCTCT
>CAMWMD010000030.1 GCA_947175265.1 uncultured Porphyromonadaceae bacterium
TGACAAAATCATCTCCAAAATCTGATAAAATCTCACTAAAGAAAAAGTTTAAACATCTTCGCCGGGAGAATATCTTCCGGTTTCATTTATAAAACAAACTGCCACCGTTTCAGGTTGGTTAAGACATCTAAAAAGATGTTGTGCTTATATAATTGCCACTCAAAGAGGTTATTTTAAATTTTATTATGAATTATTTGTTAAATTTTGGCATATTTATTGTTTGAAACGAGAATATATCCTAATTTTGCAGTAGGGAATGACCGACTCTCCAACCTTAAACGATACTTCATTCCACCAGGGAAACATCTTTTCAAGAAAACTAACTAAATAGAATACATCATCACCTTTTAAAACAACCTACGTATGAAGAGACTACTTCTCTTGGCCGTGGCGCTGATGACATTCGCCTGGACTTTTGCCCAGCCGAAAACCCTGACGTGTCGTGGCACAGTGATTGACGAACTCGGCGAACCGATGATCGGCGCAACAGTTCAGGCAAAAGGCACCAATATCGCGGCGCCTACAGATATCGACGGCAAATTCGCTTTGAAGTTACCGGCCGGAACCAAGGAGATCATGATCTCCTATATCGGATACAAACCCCTCACACTGAAGGCTGCGGAAGAAATGGGAACAATACGCATGGAGCCCGACGCAACCAAACTCCAGGACGTCGTGGTGACTTCCTCTATAGCACGTACCCGCGAGACTCCTGTGGCAATTTCAGAACTCACGGCGGGCACAATCGAGGCGAAACTCGGCAACAAGGAGTTTCCCGAGGTGCTCAAATCCACTCCCGGTGTGTGGGCTACCCCTGAGGGTGGCGGTTACGGAGATGCCAAAATCAACATGCGCGGTTTTAAGGCTCCAAACGTGGCTGTGCTCATCAACGGTGTGCCCATGAACGATATGGAATGGGGCGGCATCTACTGGTCGAACTTCGCAGGACTCTCCGGGGTGACCTCAAGCATGCAGACCCAGCGCGGTCTCGGCGCAGCCATCATCTCCGCACCCTCAATCGGCGGCACAATCAATATCGTCACCAAGGGTCTTGATTCCAAGAAAGGCGGCTCAGTATGGTATGGCACGGGCAATGACGGACTGAACGACGTGGGTATCAACCTCTCGACAGGACTCATGGACAACGGCTGGGCGATAACAGTGCTCGGAAGCCGCAAGTGGGGCAACGGTTATGTGCAGGGCACCCAGTTCGAGGCTTGGAACTATTTCGTAAATATCTCGAAGAGAATAAACGACAATCACCAATTGTCACTCACCGCATTCGGCGCACCGCAATGGCACAACCAAAGAAATTCAGCCAACGGTCTTACCATAGAAGGGTGGCAGACAGTGAAAAACTATATGGACGGCGAGAGCCAGTACAAATACAACCCCGTGTTCGGTTATGACAATGAGGGACAGCAGCGCACATCCAACCGCAACTTCTATCACAAACCGGTGATCTCGCTCAACCATATCTGGCAGATTGACGAACGCTCCTCACTCTCGACTGCTATCTACACCTCACTCGCCACAGGCGGCGGTTACTCCGGTCAGGGACGAAGCGTTACCTGGAACGGCAACTCAATCGGCTATAATTCCTGGTATGGCGCTACCAATGGTATTCTAACCACTCTATTTCGCCGTGCCGACGGCACTTTCGACTACGGAGCAATTCAGGATATGAACATGTCTTCGACAACCGGTTCTAACATGGTGATGTCGGCAAGCAACAACAACCATCAGTGGTACGGACTCGTTTCCACCTACAAGAACGAAGTGATTCAAAACAAACTCTTCCTGACAGGGGGCGTCGATTTCCGCTATTATATCGGCGACCACAACAACAAGATTATTGATCTCTACAGCGGTCAGTATTATATGGACGACAGCAGCCGTAAGAATGTAAAACCCGAAAATAATGTGGCGGCCGCTGATCCCAACTGGAAATATGAGAAACTTGGTGTAGGCGATATCGTCTATCGCAACTATCAAGCGAAAACTCATCAGGAAGGAATCTACGGCCAGGGTGAATATAAACTCCTTGACGGGGCAGTAACCACTATCCTTGCCGGCTCTCTTAATTTCACGACTTATCAGCGAATCGACCATTTCTATTACGATGCCGAACATGCGAAATCGCCTACACGCACTTTCTTTGGCGGAACTATCAAGGGTGGAGCCAACTGGAACATCGACCGCCACAATAATATCTTCATCAATGGCGGCTACATCTCGAAGGCTCCATTCTTCTCCAACGGCGTTTTCCTCTCTTCTGCCACAAGCAATGCCATTAATCCCAATCCCAAGAATGAGAAAATCGGCTCCGTGGAACTCGGCTACGGTTTCCATTCTCCAAAATTCACTATGCAGGTGAATGCCTACTATACCCGTTGGATGGATCGCACAGACCGCGACACACAACGCACAGGTGAAATTTCTTCAGGTGAATTTGCCGGCGAAAGATACTCAATCAATCTTGAAAACGTGCAGGCCCAACACTTCGGTGCCGAATTCGATTTCACCTATAAACCCACGAAATGGTTCGAGCTGCAAGGTATGTTCGCTTGGGGCGACTGGACATGGGCAAACAATGCCAAAGGTTATTTCTACAACAACCAGGGTCAGCCTCTCAAGAATCTTCAAGGTGCACTCGCCTCAGGAATCAAGGCTGAAGACCACGCATGGGCAGTCGTAAATCAGAAAGGTGTGAAAATCGGCGGTTCAGCACAGACCACCGGCGCACTTGGCATCACCTTCAATCCCTTCAAGGGATTCCGTATCGGCGCTGACTGGACTATGTCGGCCCGCAACTACTCCGATTATGCCGTGAGCGGAAGCGACCTCTCCGCCGGCGCCATACTTAACGTGGCCGATCCCTGGAATATTCCTTGGGGTAATGAATTTGACCTTTCCGCAAGCTACAAATTCAAGATGGGTAAACTTGACGCAACCCTCTACGGCAACGTCTACAACCTCTTCAACTATTATTACGTAAAAGACGCTACCACCAACTACAATGTTGCCGGCGCATGGGATAACGCCTACAAGGTGTTCTATTCATTCGGCCGCACTTTCTCCTTGCGTCTTAAAGTGAATTTCTAATCACCCCGAAACAATACGAAAAAATGAAAACCAAATATATCAAAACGCTCGCTCTTCTCTTAGGCGCAGGTATCTTAGGGGGTTGCGGCGAGAATGCATGGAACGACCATCTTGACGGCTTCAAGGAGCCGCCGGTCTACTCCACTACAGAGACAGTCAACTACACCCTTACGGCAAAGGATTATTCCACAATCGCGGGGCTATCGGCCAATAAGGCTATCGCTTCGGCAGCCGGTGAGAGCGATGCCCTGAAGGCTATCGGCACCAATGCCTGCTTCGCATCTCAGGAGGAGGCTCAGAAATATCTCCCCGCTTTCCTCGCTGATTCCTCCTTCCCTTACTTCACGCTCAACAACGGCAGTTCGATCAAGGTGAGTTACGCCCTTGCGTCAGGCTACTCTGAGGAGGCCGACGCAATCAATGCGGCGTGTCCGCTCTACAAGGTGACTGAAGAGGATTATCAGGGTGCCTGGGGAAGCGATGAGGATTTCATAAGCGGTTTTGCTCCCGTGACTCCGGCATCGGCCACCCTCCCCAAAATTCTTCTTGCGGCTTATCCCGATGCCGCAGCGGGCGATTATGTCGTGGCCTCATACGCCGAGGCTTCGCAGAATCCGATATTCAGTGCTGTGGAAGGTGGTGATGATGTGGCCACTTCAATTGAAGAATCATTTGACGCCGACCGGGGCACCTTCACCATGGAGGATATTACCCTTCCGGAAGGCTCCAGTTATGTGTGGAAGTGGGGAACTTACGGGGGCGTAGGGTATATGCAGGCCTCCGGTTACGTCAACAAGCAGAATCTTGATTCCGACAGTTGGCTTGTTTCTCCGGCTGTAAAGATTGACGGGGATGCGGTGCTCTCGTTCCAGTATATCGTGAATTTCTTTGCGGATGTCGCTGCTGCCGAGAAGGAACTCACCCTCGGCGTAAGAGTTGCGGGCGAGAAAAACTGGACCTCAGTTGAGATACCCAACAAACCAGCAAAATTGAGTTATGATTGGATTGAATCAGGCGACATCAGCCTTTCAGCCTGGAGTGGGAAGACTGTTGAGATCGGTTTCCATTACATCAGCACCACAGCGAAGGCGGGTACAGCGCGTGTCACTGACGTGAAGGTGCTACCGGCGACCCGTGCCACACGTGCCGCTGTCGCAGAGGTTCCGACTGAGGCCAAGTATGCCATCTATTCATTCGACGGCTCAAAATGGAGTGTGCCGCAGAACACGATTGTCATTCAGCCCTCCGACTATACAGCCATGGGTCTCAAGTATGGCAATATGCAGGACGACCAGCCTTCCACTTTCATCCCCGTATATCTGAAGACCACACTTCCCTACGCTCAGGATGAGGATCAGGTTACTGTCGTGTACCGTTATTACACAGGTAGCACTACGGTAAACCGTGCAGACATCTATAACTGCACTGGTGCGGAATGGACAAGAGGAAACGTAATGACTGATCAGTTCACCCGTAATGACAATGTTTGGAAGTTCAATCCTTCTGTAATCATCAATCTTCCCGCTGTCAAGAATGACGCCAACAGCGTGCTCTACTATCAGGCTTGCGTAGACTGGGTTTATGAGAATATCGACCGTCCTCTCGGTTCTACCGATATCAAATCAGGTGTCGGCTACGTGACAAAATACGGCAATAACGAATACTACTCCGGCACAAGCGCATATCAATGCAACGTCGATCTCCGTGCCTCCGCTGCTAAATCCCAGTATCCCGCAGGGTATGAGGATATGACTGATGATGAGATTGTGGAGTTGGAGAAATATCGTTTCTGCTACGAGGTGTTCCCGGCTGTATTGTCAGAACTTCATCCTGACGCAAGGCCACTTCCGGGTCTTGACATCACTTATACCGTCAATTTCTCCGCTTACACCGGATCATCCACAGATGCTTATAAGATGGTATATAAAGTGGTAGGTAACGGTGAATTTGAATTTGTAAGTTGCGATTGGTGGGAAAGCGGCACAAGCAGCCTCGCCAAATAAACAGAGAAAGCACTCATAAAAATAAAATCACTCAAAGAAAACGGTCGGCAAAAATGCCGGCCGTTTTTTTGAGTGATTATTACTGATTTCTACTGTTCCCTTAGTCTTCAGTTCTCCAATTCCTTGATTTCTCGGTTCTTCAAGTCATCTGTCTCACTTGGATGTCGTTGCAGCGGCAGTCTTTCGCTCCGCTACCTCTACGAGATATACCGACAGAATCATAAGGATAATGGCTGCTATCTGCCACCACGAGAATATATCCTGACCGAGTATGTAACTTGCTATCGCCGCAACAATGAGAATCAGGTCGCCATACAGAGCCACTACGGTAGCGGGGAGCAACTTCAAGGCGAAATCCTGAAGCAGGTAACTTACGGAGGTCGGGAATATCAGCACGAAAAGAAGCACGAGCATAGGGGTTGAGAAAAGGCCCTGTGTCAATACCGGTGCGTGCCACCCTTGGAAACATACAAGCACAATCGCCGGGATCGCTCCTCCGAGAAATGTCCATTTCGATACCGTTGCGCTGCTCAATCTCTTGAGATACCTCTTCTCTATGACGAGATATGAGGCGAACAGCACGGAGGAGGCAAGACAGAACATGTTCCCTTTGAAGGGGTCGGAAGCGACCGCTCCGCTATGCTGGGTGAGGACACACAGCAATGCACCTCCGAAACCTAACAATATACCGGCCACCTTACCTTTCGACAGCTGTTCGGTCTTCAGGAAAAGACAGATGATGTACACCCATACCGGCTGGAGACTTATAAATATGGAGGAGGAGATCGGTGTGGTGTAGGTCAAGCCGAGAAGAAGGGTCCACATATATCCGAAGACGAATATCACACCGACGCCAAACAGGATTATCTTATCCCTTATGGAGACGGGGGCATCTTTATGACGTGTGAAGAAACCCCAAACCCAGAAAAAGAGAGACCCGAATCCAAGACGCAGCACGACACCCGTCATGGCCGTCATCCATGTGGGAAGCAAGTATCGCAAGGCATTCTCGTTAAGGCCAGAGAAAACCTTGGATGAGAACATCTCGATGTTCCCTTTCAATTTACCGTTCATCTCATCATCCCCCTATTCTCAGTTAAGATATTGCGACACTACCCTCTTTATTGAATCGGCGGGTATGAAACCTATCGTACGGTACATCTCCTTTCCGTCGCGTGATACGAAGAGCAACGCGGGGATATTATGAATGTCATATTTTTGGGCAAGTTCAGGCACGCTGTCGACATCTACGGTGATAAAGTCAACCTTTCCACTGTATTCATCCTTAAGTTGTGAGAATATGGGCTTCAGTTGCTGGCAGGGTGGACACCAAGTTGCTGAGAAATCAACCACCATAGGGAGGCCGTTCTCGGAAATGAGAGCACCGTCGGCCATTTCCGCCCCCTGCTCCTTCATTTCATTGACTTCTGTCACATTCTGACTCCCCTTTCCGGCACATCCAGCCAGAAAGAAACATGCCGCGACTACGGCGGTAAACGCAAGTTTCTTAATCATCCTTTATCTGTTTTAATGTTTTTATTTGCTAAAGGTGGAATCTAAGGGATAACATCCTTTTATTTATAACACCGTTGGCACTGAAATGTATCACAAACTTGATTCACTTTACACAATCAATGACAAAAGAAAATGCTCCTAAAAGCCATTTCCCGACTTTCAGGAGCATTTTGCTAAACAGAATTTAGAGACAGTTTAGTTTCTATTATTGCCAGCTTTCATTTAACAATAATCTTGGCTACTGCCTCCTCCTCAGAGTTGACCGCCTTTACAATTACAAATCCCTTTAGAATGCCGTCGACCCTAAAACTGCTGTCACTGTCAACCCTCCTTGTTGGAGCAAGACTCATTCCGGCTGCATCATAGAGGTCTATACATGTCAATCTTCCGTTGACTCCTTTCACTGTAATCACTCCGTCTGATTTCATCATAATTAAGAGTGATTGGTCTCCGGGGAGGGTTTCTACATCAGAAATGACATCCTTGGAATACAGATTAAGGCGTGTTTCGGTTTTTAAATCAGACACACCTTCCACCGTGAAGGTAAGTATAGTCGAGCCAAGCAATTCCGGCACAATGTCAACCTTCGCCTTTCCATCTTCACCAATCAATACATTCTTAGGAATACTTGCTATCGGAGACTTGAGTGAGACATTGAGGATTTTACCGGCGGAAGCATTGGCAGGAAGAACGGTCACTTCTATATGACCCTCATCATTGACCTCAAGTTCCTTAATTTCGGGAGCATTGATTGATTTCACTTCTGCCTCCACAGCAAACTCCTGTTCAAATGCTCCTTGCATTTGAACGCCTGCATAACTGACACCTTTAGACACTATGACATTTACGTTTCTAACCGTAATAGGCGATACCGGCTCAAAGCGGAAAACAGAAGCATACTCCTCGCCGTTAGGAGCCACTTCAAGGTTTAGAGGCCTGACTGTTCCCTCTACGTTCTTTCCATCAGCGGTGACAACAACACGACCTGCCGCTACAGATGCATTTTGCATATACTTGCTAAATGAAATCTCTACGCCATCCTCGTATGCCTTTACTCCAACTACTTCGGGAGCAACCATCTGAACAAGACCGACATTTATGTCAAGTTGAGGGGGAGGAACAGGCAACCAATCAGTTGAAAATAATTCATATCCTTCCTTCTCAAAACGTACCTGCCATTCACCTTGTGGAACGTCCCACTGATAGTTACCCTCCTCGTCCGTGAACTGGGGATTAAGTTGGGCATACTCTTCAGCATACCACTTTGTTGCTCTCGTCTCTACCTCTCCATACATGTTCTCAACCAATTCTTTATAATAGATGGTTGCAGTAACACCCTGAAGGCGGTTGGAAGTGACAGCTTCATAAACGTAGCCGGAGGGGTCGATCACAGGAATCACGTCAGGACAACGGAAAGACTGCTTTATATTGTCAACAAGATTGTCGGCATCCTCACCATACATCCGTTTCTCTGTATATATAGCCTTGACATTAACAGGAAGACGGTCGATGTCGGCAAATCCGAGAGCAGCGGTCCATACGTTAGAAGAGGGGAGATATTTCGCCAAAATCTCTCTTCGCGATCCGTCGGAAAGAAGGATGATGAATTTCAGATTCTCCACATCAGCTGCTTTCCCATTCTTGAAGACAGTCTTGAAAGTGAACATGTCGTCTCCGGGTACGTATGAGTAAGAACCGGCCTTTGTTGTGGCATCGGGTTGATTGAAGTCAATGGAAGCGCTGCCGTTCATCATAATGATGTCGGTGAGTTCAGCCCATTCGTTATCATAGATCGTGGTGCCGGCAGATGTACGGTACTCCACACCATCTTTGGTGGTGATCCGAGCATAAATGATATGCTCGGCCTCATTATCCGCATTAAACAGATTGAAACTCAATCTCCATTCTCCATTAGGCTGCGTGTGGGTCGAGCCAATGAAGACGCCATTGTCATACACTTTCACATCACTTTGTGGTTTAGCTGTGCCACGCGCCGAAATCTTAGGAGAGGAAGTTTTCTCCGGCACGGAGATAGAGAAGTCGTTAGCAACAAACAGTGCCGAACCTATTGGCTGTACCACTGTCTGGCCGTCAACTTCAAATTCCAGGACAGCACTCGGACGATAATCACCGGCTGTCCGAGGAATTATGCAGAAACGAGGATTAGCATATTTAACGGGCAAATCCACCGACAAGGTATGATCCCCTATTGTCGTGAAGTTGGATTCTCCACCTAACAGCAATGAATTTTCCACATAATCACAACCTTCCGGAATAGAGAATGTGATTTTTACCTTGTCTATCTTATCGGCATACTCCGGAAGAATATCCACCTTACTTCTGACAGTAACGAATCCTCCTACCGTAACCGAGGTCTTGTTGACTGATACTGCGGTCTCTGCACCAGTGTATGTAGGAAGAGTTATATCGAGTTTCGGTATAAGGTCGAAATATACCGGCTCTATATAACCATTCTCAACCCGCACTTCAGAAAGAAGATAATCCTCCCCTTCTGTCAAGTTAGACTGACGGAATTCAGACAGGCTACCCGCACTTGAATATTTACCTGTAGCCTCCATCGCCACGACTGTATAATCACCCTCGGAAAGATTACTGAAATTTCCTTTCCCATTGATGAAATCCGTTTTGGATACCAGTTTCCCATCTTTGTCATATAGCATCGCTACATTATTCTCTGCACCAGATGCTCCGTATGAAAGAGAAATTTCTCCTTGTGGCACAAACAGAAGAGTGGCTTTATTCTTATCTCCCTTCAGTTCAACGACAGCGGTGGCATTCGTATAGTCTCCGTTGCGCGGTTCGGCTATTATCTCAATCTTATCCCCAGCCTTAGCTTCATCTAACAGAATCAGATCCGGATTGGCGAAAAGATAATGAGACATTTGTTCTCCACTGGTGAGATTCCTTATCTTGAATACGAGGTTTGCATAGTCAGAATAAGGCACTGTAGCTTCATCTTCAATACCTTTTACCACATTTTTTCTTGAAAGCATGGTAAGAGATACTTTGTTTCCGGACAAAGGTTTGAGCAGAAGTTTAAGAATCTTACTAACGAGATCTTTAAGATCGGTGAAGTTTAAATCGGTCTCATGATGTAGTGAGGAGCCGGCGGTGATAGCACCGACAGTATTCGATACCCAGGCCTTGAAATATCCGTCGGCTCCTGTTATATAGGTGGTAGCCGTGCGGTAAGTTCCATTCACAATCTGTTCGATTGTGATGTATCCACCTTTTATGGCCTCTCCGGTAAGGGAGTCATAGAGGTAACCCTCAACTTCTGTTTTCTCAATTGGAGAAAGATTTTCAATAATTTGATTATCTGTCTCCGAAACCAGATGACTTCCTTCAGCGGGTATATTATAGAGTTGGGCGAGTTCATTCGGTAGACGGATTGCATATTTGAGATTTGCGCCTTCTACCTGACCCGTCAACTCACGGCCTGAACCTAAAAATTCCCCATATTGACCATACCAGGAAATCTCACATTTGTCAGTAACGTTCTCCCCTTCGGGAGTGGTAATCGTCAATGTGAGGGGATGAGTATGGAGAAGTTGGGTAAATTCATAATCCTTACCCTCGGAGGGCACCTCGAAATCAAGAAGTTTTCCTAAGGTTGCCCCATTCGGAGACAATACATATAGATTATATTTCAGGTCGGGAATAAGGTTCCCGAAGAGATATGTATTCTTACCTCGTGTAATTACGAGTTTCTGCGAGCGACCCGTGGAGAGGTTGTCAAGTTGGAGCGATGAGTTGACATACCACCCCTCTGAGGCATCTTCGGGGAGGAACACCCTCAGCACGGTTGACTCCTCATCAATGGGAAGTATGCGATAATTGCTCCATCCTCCAGCACTCCGGTATAAGTCGAGTGAATTGGCATATACCTTCACGACAAGTCCATCAGGCACACCTTCGAGTCTATCGTTGTAGATTGCAGGCGGGAGGATAGCATAGCATATTAGTTCCGAAAGTTTTGAACATCCTGAGAATGCGTAATAACCAATTTCTGTCAAGGATTCGGGTAGGGAGAGTTTTGTTAGTTCACCAAGACTCTCCATGCAATAATTTGGCAACTGCCTTCCACCGGAGGTCCTGCTGTAATCCGCCACTGTCAACAGAGGGAACATGTTCATTATCCCGAAATCATAGTCGGAAATTCGCCCTATTATTGTCAATGAGGTGACGAAGTTTCTTTCCGATTCATCAACCAGATTGCTGACTGCGCTCCACAGATCGGATTCATTGAAATCGTCAATGATCAACTCTCCCGTAGCCTTGTTCCATGAGTTGGTGCCGGGGTCTTTGGGTGAGTCGGGATCGTAGACGAACTGTGCGGTATATTCCAGGTCGGTGGCGCCCATCTTCACCTGGAGATAGGGGTCGACAGAGATAATCTCACCGTTTTGTTTCCAGCAAGAGAACTTGTAAGAGGAAGAGGGATAGGCGTAGAGTGTGGTTACCTCACCCTCCTTCATGAAACGGTTCTGACCGCTGACGCTACCTCCGGACGAGGGTGTGCAGTAGACGGAGAGGCGATGCTCGTATCCATCAATAAAGGGATCACCGGGGTTGGAGGGATTATATTCAGCCTTGTCAAACCATGCTGTGAGCGTAACGTTTGAAGCCGGCATCGTATAATAAAGGTCAGAAGATACAGAAATCACATTCTCTCCCTCCATCCAAGCCCGGAACTTATAGCCGAGTTTTGGCGAGGCTGAGAGAGTGATCTGTGTCCCTTCCGGCACATACTGAGCACGCGAGGGATTTACGCTACCCCCTTCGACCGGTGCCGTTGCCACGCTGAGACGATAGCCCGTCTGCGGGTCGGGTGGATTTGTGGGGTCGTAACCCACACCACTTCCCCCTTGCGCTTGGAGCCCGAGCACGGTCATCAGGGCGGCAAGTATTAATAATATTCTTCTCATCTGCTTGAATCTTTAATTATTCGTAGCGGAATGATTTATTTACCGACAACAACTTTCACCACTTTTTCACCGGCTTTTACGATATAAATACCGGAGTGGAGTTCAGTTGAGAGAGAATCCGTCACCTGCGAGATAAGAGTCATTCCGTCGGCAGCAATTACGCTAACGGGGATTGCTGAGGGAGCGACAACAGAGAGTATGTTGCCGTTGACATTTACAGAGATACCTGAACCGGATACGTTCTCCTCCACACCTGAATTGAGGGGAAGGGGACGTACTGCGAGGGTAAATCGTGCCTCATCGTTGCCGTCAGACTCAAATGTGCAGTCACCCTTTGAGAGATTGGTTTCCACTCCGGTCTTGGAGTCAAGAAGGAAAGCCTCAAAATTATCCGCACGTCGTGTGGTGAGAGAGATTGTATAAGTGCCTTTTTGAAGTTTGGTTCCCACGGGGAAAGATCCGTTTCCGAGAGGCTGCTCATCGATTGCCATTCTCATACCGTTGTTGAGCATGAATATCTGTGGAGTCTCAGCGTTCATAGCGGGGAATTTGGAAGCATCGCGGTTAGATTCGTATGCTGCGGAAGCCTCCTCGTTTACTACGAGACGTGTGCGGTCAGTGCCGTTCTCACCTTTAATATTGAGGTTGAAGAGAGCGCGATCTGCTGAAGCACGGGTAAGGTTCTCCTCTGTCTCGTAAAGTGCTTGGCATGCTTCAACGGAATGGGCACGCCCTTCAGGTTTGAGAGTAAGTTGAGCGCCAGTCTCCACCTCCTGTTTCTGCACGAAGAAGGCCTGGAAAGGCTCCAATACCAATTCATCATCAAGAGGAGAATAAGCCTCATAACGCCAATTCCAATAATCATCTTTATTTGTATAGATTGTGACAGGCCCATCAAAATTAACCGCCTTGAGATTAAGGTAAGCCGGGAAGGAATTGCCCACGAGATTCCATGAAGCATTGTGAGGAAATTCAGAGGGATATTCGTTAAGCGACTTCACGACATCATCCTTAGCGAAGTAAGCATTTCCATTTCCATCTTTTGCCGGACGGAAAGTGAAACTAACATCAGAACCATTCTCTTTCGCACAATGGAAAATATAACCTTCTCCGGCTTTCAGAACGTCGTTGTCTGTCATATTTTCCCATGTAGACTTGCCCTCATTCATAGCCGCACGGTTTTCACCGTTATAGCGGCGGACGACCCAAAGTGCATCCTTATCAACCTCAATATCCTTGACTTTGATATCAAACGGGAACGAAAGGAAATGCCAGCAATTGGAACTCAGGTATTTACAAACCTTCAAATTATCGGCACTCACCTCCGACTCAGCAATGAAAGTAGAATAACTATCCTGTGAGAAATCGTTCAATACGAGCTGTGCTTTTCTCGCTACTGTAAGCCTGCCACTTAGTAAATTTATGTTAGCTTTTTCAGCAATCCACTTATCGCTGACAAGTTTATATTCACGTTCACGAATTTCCAGATTAGTCAGATCTTCCTCTATTGGATAGATATATTTGAAATTACGGAAAGCATCGCTTACCATATACTCATTGAGAGTTAGAGCTGGAACATATAACTCACAATTCTTTGATATTAAGTGGAAAGCTTCATTATCTGAAAGTTGATATGGAAATACAGCGTTAAATGAAACTTTTTCCAACGCTTCATCGACCCTAAGGGCATAGGAATCTAAATATGTAATAGTCGATGGAAGAGAAATCTCTTTAAGTTTGTGACAATATATAAATGCATCACCTACAATCCTGGTTAATCCCTCAGGTAAAATAATTCTTTCTATCTCAGTATTTTCAAAAGCGTTGTACCCAATAGTTTTTAAATTACTGCCTAATTCAATCTTGGTTAGAGGAGCATGTCTGAATGCATAATTACCGATTGTCTCTATATCTTCTAATATTGCTTCTCTTAATACAGAATTATAAAATGCTTCTGACCCTATCTTCTTAAGACTTCTTGGGAAAGTTAGTTTTGCCAATGATCTGGTATTCCTGAATGACTCAGCTTCAATTTCTAACATTCCTTCTGGAAGATTGATTTCTTCAAGTGAAATACATTCATCAAAGGCATTTCCTCCAATACCTTCAATACCATCTGGAAGTACTACTTTCCTAAGGTATTCAAGATTATTACAACCAGTCATTTTTTTCAAACCGGTTACTTCTGACATATCAATTATTTCCAAGTAAGGCATTCTTCGAAAAATACGACAGTCATCTTCATTAGGTGTTCCGGTAATTATCAGCCAGTTTACGGTCTCTAAGTTAGAGACGTAATCAGAGATTGATGATGCCAAAGTGCCGGGAGAAGCTACATTGACAGTTACAGGTGCATACTCCTCACTCCATACACTCGTGGTGACCTGAGATTTTATTCCCTCGGTATACTTCTCGCGCAAATTGTTGGGCACATAAATACGTATTTGAGAACCAATACCTTCATTCATTGACATAGAAGGTATTTCATTGGAGATAAAATGGTAGTCACGAGGTGCTTTATCGCTATTTCTCACATCAAAATACCCATCCCACTTTATATTCTTTGTGCTCTCTGAAAGGAATATACGTCCCAAAGAGTTTGCATTTTCAAAAGAATATCCTTCCATCCAATCTTCATAACCCCACTCATTTGTAACATAATAACCTCCTTCTTCGAAATGCACATTTTCTGTTGGAATCGTAAATACTTCGTTTCCATCTGAAATTACCACCTCATCGGGAGTAGTGACATATTGAGCAGTAGTATTGATACCGGTCAAGATGATTTTACTGTTGTCTACGACAGTTTGAGTTTCCCCTGTGGGATTCCCATTATCGTCTAAAACATCTTCTTGGGAAGTGAACGGCATCAACACTTTAAACAGAAACTCATCCCCATTATCGTCTGTACCGGAATAATTGTAAAGGGAATTTCCATTAGTTGGGGTTATGGTCACCTTTATTGGCATTTTCTCTCCATTTGCCGACAGCACCACACGCCGGGCATCTTTGTAATCATTCACTATGGTTGCATCCATAGGGAGAGAGAGGAACAATGTGCCGCCCAACATTGCAGCAGCGGCAAGTCTTCTGAGTGTAAATTCTCTCATAATGTTTAAATTAGTATTAAGCGGGTTCCAGGCCTTATTAAGTTTGTTTATATTATTTGACTTGAAGGGAACCACAGGAAATCGGCATCTCCTCAGCAAGTTCATATAAGTTCATTCTCTATCAAGCAATTATGCCTCGTTATCTTAGTTGCAAAAGTAATAAGGATTATACAATTTCCCAAATTTATCGTCTCTTTTATTAACAAATTAACATCCCTTCAGCAAAATTACTCCACGAGTTGAGGCTATGACTTGCGAAGGGTGTTAAAACAAGGGATTAAGGGAGGATTAAAAAAGAAGATGGGAGAGGCAAAAGCTGCTTCTCCCATCCGGATAGGTTTATAAGGTAAATTCTCAGATTTCTTTGTCGTGCTCGAGAAGGAGAGTCATCGACGGACGGTCGCAGATCTCGGAGGGACCGAAATACTGGATCGGGCCGGGATACTGATAGAGGGTATTCAACGCGAGAGTCTCACGCATTGAAGCGAACTTCAGGTAAGGACGGCCATTGAGGTTGACGAGAGCCTTCTGGATAACGGGTTTCATCTTACCGTTGCGACGCTCCATGTTCATCATCATTGTGATAGGTATACCGCCGGCAATCCAGTTCTCAGATTTGTCGGTGAGGTTGCGCACAGAACTCATGTAGCCTGTCAGACCTGCGTTGATGAGCATTGCTGCGTTGAAACCGAGTGCATAAGTGTAGTCAGCATCAAAGTTTGTCGGGTCAGCGCAACGTCCCTCATAACCGAAGAAGTGGTGCTGGGCGTTGAATTTGCCGGAATACTGACCGTTCTCAGCCATCTCGTCAAGACGCTGAGCCACCATCTGGCTCAGGAGGCTCTCAGTCTGGATGAGAGAAACCTGCACGTTGCCGTGGCTGTCGCGGTCGAGACTCAACTGGAGGGCGATTGAGGTGGGGAGGCTCTTGTAAAGATCGGCATTCGCACCGGTGAGGAATGAATGTATCTTCTCAAGTTTAGACTCGTTCTCAAGACCTTCAAGTTCAGAACCGTGGTTAGCGAGCACCTCGTTGAGTTCTGCGATAAGATCCTTCATTGAGGGGATGAACTCGATAAGACCTTCAGGAACAAGAACCGTACCGAAGTTCCAGCCCATCTTGGCACGCTCGGAGATGACGTAGCAAATATAGTTGACGATGTTGTCAAGAGTCATGCGTTTAGCAAGCACCTCCTCAGAGATAATGCAGATGTTGGGCTGAGTCTCGAGGGCACATTCGAGAGCGATGTGAGAAGCCGAACGGCCCATGAGTTTGATGAAGTGGTAGTATTTCTTTGCAGAGTTACAGTCGCGCTGGATGTTACCGATTACCTCACTGTAGACCTTGCAAGCGGTGTCGAAACCGAAAGAGGTCTCGATCCATTTGTTCTTAAGGTCGCCGTCGATGGTCTTGGGAACACCTATCACCTGAACGCCTGCACCGATATTCTGATAATACTCGGCAAGCACAGCGGCGTTAGTATTTGAATCGTCACCGCCGATTATAACGAGAGCCTTGATGTTGAGCTCCTTAAGACATTTCAGACCAGCCTCGAACTGCTCGGGAGTCTCAAGTTTCGTACGGCCGGAACCGATGATGTCGAAACCGCCGGTATTGCGATAGTCCTTAAGGAAACCGGCAGTGATCTCCATATACTGGTGATTTATGAAACCGGAAGGCCCCATAAGGAAGCCATAAAGGCGGCACTCCTTGTTGAGACGCTTGATACCGTCGAAAATACCGCTCACGACGTTGTGTCCGCCGGGAGCCTGACCGCCCGAGAGGATGATACCAACGTTGAACGGCTCTTCCACACGCTCCTCGTTGTTTGCCTCCTCGAACTGAACGATAGGAAGACCGTAGGTGTGGGGGAACAGTTTCTTGATCTCCTCCTGGTCAGCTACAGACTGGGTAGCCTCACCGATATGGAGTTTCACGGGACCCTGAAGGGCCTTGGGAAGTTTGGGCTGATATTCTGCCCTGACTCTTTGAAGTGGACTCTTTTTCATTATTGTATTTTTACCTTAAGGGGATATGTTTCTGACCACAAAATTAGCAAATAGGATTGAAAACTGCAACTTTATTTTCCCTGCGGGTCATTTTTTGCTTTCAACCATTCCTCGGCAGCCTCCAGGTCGGCGGGCGTGTCGATACCTATTGTCGGTTCGGAGGTTATGGCCGTGCTCACACGGTAGCCGTTCTCAAGCCAGCGGAGTTGCTCCAGACTCTCGGCCTTCTCCAGCGGACTCCTTTTCAGACCGGTGATTTCTCCGAGAGTTTCGTAGCAGTAGGCGTATATCCCCACGTGGGTGAAGAATGTGTGACGGCTAAGCCAATCCTGCCACTCCACACCCCTTATGTATGGGATTATGCTCCTGCTGAAATATAGGGCGTTGCCCTTCTCCCCCCTGACGACCTTGACAAGATTAGGATCGAAAAGGGCTTCAAAACCGAGCGAGGGGTCAAACTCCCTGACGAGAGTGGCGATGCGGGTGGAATCATCATCGAAGCAGCCCATGAGCGCCTTAATTTGGGAGGGGGCGATAAAAGGCTCATCACCCTGCACATTTATCACCACATCGGCCGGCTTCCCGAGGATACAGAAAGCCTCATACACCCTATCCGTGCCGCTCTGGTGATCGGGGGAGGTCATGACGGCCTTGAATCCTGCATTCTCGACGCACTCCTTTATACGCTCGTCGTCGGTAGCCACGGCAACGGGAATCCCCGTCTCGGACACCCTGCGGCAAACGCGCACAATCATCTCCTCGCCACCGATTTTTGCGAGAGGCTTACCCGGGAAACGGCTTGAGGAGTAACGGGCCGGGATTATGGCTATGAAACTTTTATTCTTGCTCATATATGGCGATGTTTGATTATTTGTCGGAAGATGTTGAGGAGGGGGTGGAGGATGGTTTGTGCAGACGGGTGATTGTCTTCTTCAGCCATTCAGGTACAAGCACAGCCCCAATGCAGAGATACACATAATAGGAGATAATACGCCAGAAAATGGCGAGGATGAGGGCCAAGCCGGCAGTCGGAATCAGGTCGGCGTAATATTCGGAGAAAAGCCATTCGCTGAGACCCGACCCTCCGGGAGTGGGACTCACCATGAGCACCACCCAGATGACGAGTTGGCGCGCCAGAATCACCCATTGCGCATGGTTGTCCTGCGGAAGGAAACCGAGGAAGAGGGCATTCACGACAAGATAACGTGAAAACCAAGAGAGCGCGGTGCCTCCGAACACCTCCAGCCAGAAGCGGAACGGTTTGGTGCGCAACTCCTTTGAAGTGGCCACCATGTTGTCGGCGAGTCCGGTAGCCGA
Organism: uncultured Porphyromonadaceae bacterium; assembly: GCA_947175265.1. Classification (GTDB taxonomy): domain Bacteria; phylum Bacteroidota; class Bacteroidia; order Bacteroidales; family Muribaculaceae; genus Lepagella. Next base: position 18,010 of record CAMWMD010000030.1, read on the forward strand.
GCCTTTCCATTTTCTGAGCCATTTCCACCCGAAAATCTTATATATCACTTTCCTTATCCATTCAGGTTTCCAGATGATTCCGCTGAAGAGGACAAAGGTCCACACAAAAATTGCGGCATATACGAGCCAGAAAGTAAGGCGTATCCCGTGGGTGAAAGCATCCCCGCCTGATGTGAATATCTCATGCCCGGGTGTGAGCAACACAACTATCGGACAAGAAATGACAAAGAAAAGTTCGTCGAGGAAAAGGGTGGTTATCATGAGCGTGGTGGCTCTTCCGAACTCAATCCCCTGGGAATTGAGGAAGACCATGCCGAGCGAACTGCCTCCTACCGCCGAAGGAGTGACGCATGACGTGAACTCACACAGGAAATCTACCTTAAAGGCTTGACTCCAGCGCAACTGGTGATCTGTGAGAGCCCTGAATCTCCAACTGAGTCCGAAATCACGTCCGAACATGCAGAGGAACGCAAGGCCAATGCAGACCCAAGTCCACGGAGTGAAATGGATGCTATGCCACACCTCCGCAAGATTCTCCTTCTTCGCGTCGTGCCAGAACATGAGCCCTACCACTGTAAGTCCAATCGCCACCGGGAGCATCACCTTCCAGAAGGAGAACATTTCTGACCCTGATTTTCTTTTCACTTCATCTGCCATAAATTCATACGGATTGATAATGGTATCTCTTGGTTAATCTGACTTTTCATCTGGAGGAATTATGACGCCTGATTAGGGAATCGTAGCGGTCGGTCACCTCATCGACGACATCCTCCCAACTTCTGACAAGTGTATTCCTTGCCTCCAGTGCCACAGTCCTGATCTTCCCCCTGTCATTCGAAAGGCTCTCGATGAGGCGTGCAAATTCCTGAGGTTCTCTTTTGGCGAGAAATCCGTTCTTACCGTCGGTCACGACCTCAGAGGCCGTAGAGCCCTCAAGAAGAATGGAGGGTGTGGCCATTGCCGCGGCCTCCCTCACAACAAGGGGAGCGTTGTCATAGAATGAGGGGAAAATGAACAGATCGCTCGCAGCATAAAAATCGCTCAGCAGTTTCCTGTCAGTAATCACCCCATAAAGTTTCACCTTATCGGCCATACCCTTCCTCTCGATGAGACGGGCGAGATCGGAAGAGGCATATCCGGTGCCTATAAAATTCATCCTGAAATCGACCTTTTCTTTCAGCAATTCGAGGGCTTCAACAATCACGCCAATTCCCTTTTCCCAGATATGTTGCCCCACGAAGAGAAGATTAAGCGTATCGGGGGGCAGCCCTACCCTCTTTCTGGCCTCCCGTTTGTAATCGGCAGCATCTCCCCGGAGTATGGAATCGAAATCATTACCATTCTCCACCACAGTCAGAGGGCCTTTATAACCATATTCCCTCACAGTCTCCTCCACGTAAGCCTGAGGAATCCACACTTCGTCACAGGCGTTGAAGAAGTTGAGTATCCTCTTCATTATTATAGGGACCGCCCAAGGGAAAAGCTTGAATGAATGCTCGAGGTCGGAACGGTATTTGGAATGGAAAGTGCCGATCAGGGGCACATTCTGATGTTTCTTCACATATACCGCAAGGCGCCCGGATGAGAAGGGGCAATGGGAATGCAGTATCTTGAAATCCGTCTTCCTCAGTTTCCACCAGATAAAGGGGTCAAGTTTGGGATAACCGTACCTATAAGGCTTTCTCGACCTGATGGGGAGAGAGAAGAAACGCATCACGGAATATGGATAGTGCTCCCTGACGGGATTCCAGGGAGTCACCACACACGGAGTTCTCCCCTTTTCCATAAGCCAGTAGACATAGTTTTCCACCGTCAGTGTCACTCCGTCCATTATAGGAGGGAAACTGTCGTTGAAAATACCATAAAGCCCCTTATCTTGGGGATATGTTAAAATAGAACTCATTTACGGATGCAAAATTAAAGCATTCCGTGATTATATGCAAAAAAAATTCCAACCCTTTTGCAGATTGGAATTTCCTGAGGTGCCAACCAGATTCGAACTGGTGTGAACGGTTTTGCAGACCGGTACCTAACCACTCGGACATGGCACCTTTCGATAAGCGAGCCGTCTCATCGGCTTTGCGAGTGCAAAATTATAACATTATTTCCAAACCGCCAAATTTTTCGGGCATAATTTTTAATTTATTTCTTAAATCTTGCGTAAATGGCCACACCCTTGCGCTTAATCTCCTTTATCTGGGCCTGATTGTTAGGGTCAATATTATATTTTGACAACGGAGGAACCACTACCCTTGTGCCGGGTTTGATGCGGTCGGGATGACCAAGAATAGCCGCATTCTCCTCATATATTATTGGCCACAGATTGAAATTGCCGTAATGTTCCTTTGCTATGATGGTGAGATAGCGGGTTGTGCTCACGGTGTCGTAGACAGGTGCTTTTTCAGTAGCCTTCCCCTCAGAATCCGAAGGACGGGTGGGCACATCATCCTTTTCAGACTCCTCAACATTTACGGAGACTTGACTTTCCGCAACCTCCCCCTTCGCAGCATTGGTGGTATCAATTACAGGTGTCGTATCGGCGGGAGCGACAATAGCCTTGACTCCCTCGCTGGAGTTGATATCAACGTTTTGACTCTGCTCATCCGCTTCCCTGTGGAACAATCCGGAGTAATAACCAATCACCACCAAACAACTGACGACGGCCAGAGCCACCACGAACCCGACAAGGAAACCTTTAGCGAAACGGAATTTGGAGGGATTAGCGGAGACATCGGAGGGAGCTTCTGAAGAATCGGAGATATCGGGAGAATCAGAATTATCGGAAGAATCGGAGATAGCGGAATTATCGGAAGAATCGGAGATAGCGGATTTTTCGGAGGAATCGGAATCTTCAGATTTCATTAGGGCTGATTCGGGCACTTCCGTAACTGCTGCGGTTGAGGCTGAGGCTGCTGCAGTTAAGGCCGGGTCCGGGTCGGGTATCTCTTCTGTGGGTGCTATGACATCTGCTATTTCCATGGCCTCGAAGACCTCGAAGGGGGCGTTTACGGCTGAGGCAAGTTCGCGGGTGGGGACAAACACTACCCTCCTGTGAGAAGGTATCTCATATTCCTCCCCTGTAGAGACATTCACACTTTTACGCGCCTCTACCTCCAACAGTTTGAAGGAGCCGAACCCTTTTATCCTTACATTCTCACCGGCCTCCAGTTCTTCACTTATTATTGAAGTGAATTGCCTGATGAAAGCCTCACACAGGTCTTTCCCCTTTCCGGTAGCCAGGGCAAGGAGGGCTGAAAGTTCTGACGCATTTATCTTACTTTCCATTCCTAATCTTCTGTTTAAGCGCGGTGGCGGGTCGGAAGGAAAGCACTATTTTCGGGGGAACAAGGAGTTTGGTTCCCGTAGCGGGATGCACGGCAACCCTTTCCAACCTTTTCTTAGGCTCGAACGCCCCGAAAGCGGGGAGCGTCACCGAATCAAGGTTGAGCGCACACTCCCCGATTACTTTGGCAAATCCTTCAATGAGGCTCTCGACCTCCTCCACAGAGACATCAAGATCTTTTGATAATCTTTCAGTCAACGTCTTGTTGTCCATAATTTTCAATTTAACTCACACCTCACCCTCACGCTGACGGGGTAATCACCGCGGCGTTGAGGGTAGAAAATGGTGTAAAATTACGAAAAAAAATCAAATCACACCGCCGGGGTTGCCGGAGAAGCCGGATGAGCAGGCGCCGCGGGGGCAGCCGGACCGGCACCGGCGTTAGGAGAAGATGAATCAGGCGCGGCCGGTTCGGGATTAGACACAGGCTGCATTGCCGCCGGCTGCGGGAATGACGACTGCGGCAACGGGTATGACGGATTCTCGGGAGTGCCACCGTTGTAGAAGAAGGGATAAGGCATACCGAACACCACATCCGGATTCTTACCCGGACAAATATAGCCGTCGATGATTGTGTCGCGTCCTGAAGGGCTCTCGTAGGTATAGAGGTGGAAACGGTAAAGCATAACGGCGATATGCTCAAATACCGAACTCATTATAGCCTCGTAAGGAATCCACTTTGAGGTGGAAGTGAAGCAGTAGACCTGCAACGGTATGCCGTATGGTGTCTGAGGGAGTGTGGTGACGAAACAGTCATTGCCATCTCCCGTGCTCGCAATATTGGGATTAGTGTCAAGCCACATCTTGAGATAAGCCCTGAAAACGCCGAGATTTGTATCGAGAGAACCGTCAGCGAGACCGTCGGGATTAGCAGCGTTCTGCTCCTTTCCTGCCTTTCGCTGGGCGAGTTTCTGGTCAATCCACGCCTTCATCATGGGTATCTTTGAAAATTCCTCGAGCAATTTATCGTCACACGGCACGACGCTGTCGGCATCAATCATATACGAACGCTGGATCCTGCGTGTGTTGCTCTGCTGCATTGAGCGGTAGTTGGTGAAACCGTTGCTCACGAGATTATAGGGGGGAAGCGTGGTAGTGGTCTTATCCCAGTTGAGAATCTTAACAGCGGTGAGGGATACCTCCATAACCGTACCGTTGGCATCACCGGCCTTTATCCAGTCGCCCACATGAAGGGAATCGTTTTCCGACAACTGCACCCCTGCCACGACACCGAGGATACTATCCTTAAACACCAACATGAGGACAGCGGCGAAAGCGCCAAGCCCGGCAAGTAGAGAGGCGGGAGATTTGTCAAAGAGCACTGCAAGGATTATTATGGCGAAAACAATCCAGACGATACCCTTCACCAATTGCGCCAGACCATTTAGCGGGAGGTGACGCTTGTTGGCCCTCTCATTGATATGCTTCCACGACACGTTGATAAGGAGACAGATGCTATTGGCAACAATGAAACAAATATATATCCAAGTGAATCGTGTCAGCCAGGTAGAGAGAGATAGCCTTCCGTTGAGGGTGAACTCAATAAATATAAGGAATACGACCGCGGGAATCAGGCGAGATGTCTTCGTGAAGAAACCTTCGTCAACGAGATAGCCGTAAACTGCGGAATGGAGATGCTTTCCGAGATGGTTCATTGCCGCGATCACTATCCACTTCACCACATAACCTACCCCAATAGCCAAAAGGAATACAATGGCGGCGTATGCAATTGTGAAGACTGTCTGGTTGTCCTCAAGCCCGACAAGAGAAAGGAGAAAATGCACCAGCTTCATAAGGAGGTGGGCTATGGCGTATGTGCTTTCCTGCGCCGGCTCGGACAATGCGACCTTAGGAATAGCGGCCACTGCTTCATGAGTCTGTTCTGGAATCATATAAATATTATTAATTTTTTAATTTCAATATTAGGCTTCTAAACATTTTACAAATTTAAAAAATAATTGTTCAAAAGAAAAAATTTATTTTGCCGGCACTGAATTTTTTTATCCGGAAAGCATCGGAGGGGCACTCGTTCGGGAGAAGGTGGAAGCCACGAAGCGTGTCAAGGCGGAGATGATAATATTTTGATTATAGCCTCATTAAAATGGCGTTAATATATTTTAACATTTCAAAATCATGAATTTTGCACATCTAAAAGAGGCTTGTGCATAGATCTGAAAAATATGTTGTAGAACATAAAACCGCCATAACCTTTTAATTTTTATATTATTATCGCGGCTGAAACAATAGGCTGAAAATTAATTTACAAAAAATAACATAAAAATATTAGGAATCACCCGATTAATATTGTAACTTTGAACAGGCAGGAAAACAAAATCTTAAAATTTATTAAGAACATGGAACAGACACTCGTCATACTCAAACCCTCATGCGTAGCCCGCGGGCTCATGGGAGAAGTGATATCAAGAATAGAGAAAAAAGGGATCATCATCACTGCCATGAAAATGATGCAACTTGATGAGAAGATACTCCGCGAGCATTACGCTCATCTTGTTGACCGCCCTTTCTTTCCCGGCCTTGCGGCCTCAATGATGGCCACACCGGTAGTCTGCATGGTGCTGAAGGGTATTGACGTAGTGGAAGTGTTCCGCAAGATGACCGGCGCGACCAACGGGCGCAAGGCTGAACCGGGCACAATCAGAGGCGACCTCTCGATGAGCGGACAGGCAAACATAATACATGCCTCCGATTCAGTTGAGAATGCCAAAATCGAGATAGCCCGATTCTTCTCTCCCGAGGAAGTGATGGATTACACACCGGCAAATCTTGGATTCCTCTACGCAGACGACGAACTCTGATTCTCGGAGACGTCGTTGATACAACAAGGTAATAAAGAATACAAAATAATGGTTTTTCTTAAAAAATTAGCGGCATTCTGTCTCCTTTCCTCATTGGCCTTCGGAGCAGGCATGGCGCAGACAGTAAAAAGCAAATCTCCTCACTCAGATGCCCACAAGCATCTCTTGGCAAACCAAGCGAAGACCAAGGACCAGATACGTCTGGTGGAAAAGAACACGTTCATCGACCTTATCGACGATCTTGAACCGGAACCCGATATCTATACCGAGGGATGGAACAGCAAATCGGTGAATCCCTTCAAGGAGACCGATGTTCCCACCTCCAAAGTGATCGATGTCACGGGTTATTTCATGCCGGTGCCGGGAAAGGTGACTTCAAATTACGGCTATCGCGCCCGTTTCGGCAGAATGCATAAGGGTGTCGACCTCCAGATCAAGAGCAACGATACCATCTATGCTGCCTTTGACGGCAAGGTGCGTCTCACGAATTATGAGGCAAAGGGGTATGGCAACTACGTCATCATCCGTCACCCGAACGGACTGGAGACCGTCTACGGCCACCTCAACAAGGCTTTGGTAAAACCCGACCAGGTGGTCCGCGCAGGTCAGCCTATCGGTCTCGGAGGCAGCACCGGGCGCAGCACAGGTCCTCACCTCCACTTCGAAACCAGATTTATGGGTTATGCCATCAATCCTGCCGCAATTTTCGATTTTGCAAACCAGACAACACATACTGACACATATACCTTCGATAAGAAGACCTACACTCAAGCAAGAAATTATGCTCCGGCTAACACTCTTGCCAAGGCTGAGAAGGAGAATCCTTATAGAGCAGCGGATTCAGAGAAGGACGCATATACTGTAAAGAAGGGTGATACGCTCTCTTCAATCGCCAAGTCTTACGGTCTTTCCGCCACTTCTCTCAGGAAAATAAACGGAATGTCGAACACTGACGTAATTAAAGTAGGTCAGGTGCTTAAACTAAAATAATATATTTCCCAATCGGAAAATTAAACGGCGCGGTCTGAATTCAGACTGCGCCGCTTAATTTTAATCAAATCTTCTCGGCCTCATTGTAGGCCAGACGCATGACTGATAGTTTGGTCAGCACTTTCTCCATCTCCGAGAGGGGAAGCATGTTGGCACCGTCGCTCTTCGCCTCGGTGGGGTTCTGATGAGTCTCCATGAATACGCCATCCGCACCGGCCGCTATAGCCGCCATTGCAATTGTGGAGATAAGTGCAGGCTTTCCTCCGGTCACTCCGGCAGCCTGATTAGGCTGCTGCAGGGAATGTGTGGCATCTATTATCACCGGACAATCACACGCCTTCTTCATCTCCGGAAAGCCCCTCATATCGACGATAAGGTCCTGATAGCCGAATGTAGTGCCTCTCTCCGTCACAGCCACATTGTCATTTCCCGACTCCCTGACTTTGTCTACCGCAAATCTCATCGCATCAGGGGCAAGGAACTGCCCCTTCTTGATATTCACAAATTTTCCTGTCTCAGCGGCAGCCACAAGGAGGTCGGTCTGACGACATAGAAACGCGGGAATCTGAAGGATGTCGACGTATTCGGCAGCCATAGCCGCCTCTTCAGGCAAATGGATATCAGTCACAACCGGAATGCCGAACGTATGCCTCACCTTCTCAAGAATCTTAAGGGCCTTCTCATCCCCGATACCTGTGAACGAGTCAAGACGGCTTCTGTTTGCCTTCCTGTAACTACCCTTGAACACGTATGGGATGCCCAGTCTTGTAGTGATATCCATCATTTTCTCGGCAATCTCAAGAGCCATTCTCTCCCCTTCTATGACACAGGGGCCGGCAAAGAGGAAGAAATTGTTGTCTTCTCCCCCGGTTATGTAATTCCTTATATCCATGATTACTTGTAATGCTTTGATTTTTCAGAATCCTTAATTATTGACAACGTCTTTTTTCAAAGACTATTGATGACATGTGCCGCCGTGACCCCATATAGTGAGGCTGTCTCGGTGCGCAGGCGGCTCTCACCGAATGTGACCGGTAGGAAGCCCGCTTTCACGGCCTCATCCACCTCCTCCGGGGAGAAGTCGCCCTCCGGGCCGATCATTATGACTATATCCTTCCCTTTCGGGCACTCCTTTGCAAATCCTTTCCGTGGGAATGAATCGGAACAGTAACCCATGCATCGGAAACTGTCGTCACCGGCCTGCGAACGAACAAATTCAGCAAAAGGGGTGAGAGGGTCGAGAGTGGGCAAGACCCCTTTAAGGCTCTGTTTCATGGCCGCCACCATCACCTTCTCAAGGCGTTCCGGCTTAATCACCTTCCGCTCACTTCGGGCACACTTCAGCAAGACCACGCGGTCTACCCCTATCTCCACGATTTTCTCAAGCAGCCACTCCATCCTGTCGGTATTCTTTGTAGGCGCCACTGCCAAAGTAAGCCTGAAACCCCAGTGAGGTAGCAAATCCTCCTCCCCTACGATTTCAACAAGGGTGTGACGAGGATGCGCCTCCATTATGACGCATCTGTAACGTTTCCCCTTTCCGTCGACTACATAAACCTCATCTCCGGCCTGCATCCGGAGCACGCGGCAACAGTGGGCGGAATCCGACTCAGGGAGAACTCCTGTCGCCAAAATATCGGGAGAATAAAACTGAATCATCTCTTTTTCCTGCTATGAATGAAGTTATATCTCACCCCTGTCAAGGACCAAACCTCCGGGATCCTCCCCGCTCATGGTCTCCACCTTATCCTTCCTGACACTGGGGTGTGCGGACTCATCCCTGAAGCAGAAGATGAACAGCAACGCAACGACAAGGGCAAACCCTGAGAAACAGAACCATGATATGCGCCATCCCTCGAGACGGGCCACCGGATCGGTCTGACTGAATACGAAATGGTTCACCACGAGTTGGGCGGCATAAGTACCTATTGATGCACCAATACCGTTGGTCATTATCATGAACAATCCCTGCGCACTGCTTCTCAGGCTCGGCTCGGTCTGCTTATCTACATAAAGTGAACCGGAGACATTAAAGAAATCGAACGCAATGCCGTAGACTATCATCGAAAGGATAAACAGCCAGACACCACCCGCAGGGTTACCACATCCGAAAAAGCCGAACCTGAGCACCCATGCGAACATCGACATGAGCATCACTCCCTTGATGCCGAAGCGCTTGAGGCAGAACGGGATGAGGAGTATGCAAAGAGTCTCGCTCATCTGGGAAAGTGAAATGAGAAGATTGGCATTCTTGCTGAAGAAATTTCCGGCGTATTCCGGCACATCCTCAAAACCGGATATGAATACGTTTCCGTAACTGTTGGTAATCTGAAGTGAGACTCCAAGGAGCATACTGAAAATGAAGAATATAGCCATTTTCTTATCCTTCATCAAGGCAAAGGCCTTCAGTCCCAAAGCCTCCGCTACGCTTTTAGATGCACTCCTGTCGGTAGGACAGTCAGGGAGTGTGAGGGAATAAAGGGCGAGGACAACTCCAAAGACACCTGAAGTGAACAACTGTGCGAACGTAGACTGGAACCCTGTAAAGTTGACGAAGAGCATTGCGCAGATGAATCCGACTGTACCGAAAACCCTTATTGGCGGGAAATGCGCCACAGTATCGAGTCCGGCCTTTCCGAGAGCCGAATAAGCCACAGAATTGGCAAGACCAATCGTGGGCATATAGAATCCTACGGAACAGGTGTAGAGCACGAAAAGGGGGCCGAACTTCACTTCATCGCCGGAAGAGGCGCAATAAAGACCGGCTGCAAACATAAAAAATGCGGCAACCAACTGGCAAAGCGAAAGCATCCTCTGAGCATGAATCCACCTGTCGGCCACAATACCGACCACAGCCGGCATGAAAAGCGACACAAGACCCTGCACGAAATAGAACCATCCTATCTGCTCACTGAGCCCTACCCTCGAGAGGAAATTTCCCAGAGAGATGAGATATGAACCCCACACGGCAAACTCCAGGAAACTCATTGCCGAGAGTTTAACTTTTAAAATTCCTGTTGACGACATTTCAATGATATTATGAGATTAGGTTAGACTGCCTCGCAATGCAATATTCAATCGCATGGCGACCGACTGCAAATTTATAAATAATTCGTCAATCGCCAATCCTCACTCGAGAAATTTTTCTCGCGAATGGATGATAAGTCTTCCGGGTTCCCTCTTTACCATTCCGCTCCCTTCTATGAGGGTTATCCAGTTGCGGAGTTTATCGACATCCACACCGCAATAACGGGCGAGATCGCCCACAGTGCCCTCTATCGAGACCTCCTTAGCAACGGGGTCGGTCAGTATGGCTACCATCCTGCGGAGAATACCCGTAATGTCGCCCTCAGCAAAAATGCTGACTGCCTCCGTGGGCCGCTGCGCACGAAGACTGAGGTAATTGAAGAAATTGAGCATGTAGATACGGTCGGAATAGAGAAGGTTCATATACTGCTCCTTCTTGAACTGCATTATGCTGGTGTTGCCCGCAGCGATAATCTTGAAAGGGTAACCTGTGGAAATGCCGAAGAGTCTGTCGGCTCCCAAGACACGGCCACTACCGCTTCTCTCCACGACAGTGAGGTCAAGCGACTCCAGAGTGTTGCAAATCTTCACCTCACCGCTTATAATGAACTTTATCATCTTCACCTCCTCACCCGGAGTGGATATTATCTCCCCATCCCGATAATTGCAGAACATTATAGGTGTCTTCTCAAGAAATTGCGAGACATGGTCTTTCCCCACACCCTTAAAAAGGGGAAGATCCATTATAGTCTCATACATTGTGGCCATATCGTGTATTAGGTTGATGGTGTTGCCAGTGAAAGAGAAAAATAGAAGCGCAACCGACACTGCTGCCGATTGCGCTGAAAATGTAGCGGGATCGAGAATTGAACTCGAGACCTCCGGGTTATGAATCCGACGCTCTAACCAACTGAGCTATCCCGCCGAGCTACGGTCTTGTTCCGTTTTGCGAGTGCAAAGTTAGGCATTATTTTTCATTCTGCAAAACTTTTTTCAAAAAAAATTTATTTTTTTGACATCCCTGCATCGCATTCACGCATTGACAAAATCCATTACAATTCTCATAGACAACCGGTTATGCCGTCTTCACAGCCTGACGGCGTGCCCTATACGCACGAAGTTTTCCTTTTATCCTCCACCCCGCTGATACCATCCAGAACGACATAACGGGCGACAGATAGTTGAACACACAGTAGGGAAGATATTCAAGAGTTGGCACTCCAAGCACTGACGATTGGGTCAACCCGCAGGAGTTCCAGGGTATGAGGACAGAGGTCACGCTTATAGAGTCCTCGAGGCTACGACTGAGCAACCGGGGTTCGAGGCCGCTCTTATCATACACCCCTTTGTACATGTTGGCACCTATTATGATGGAGAGATACTGGTCAGCCGTACAACTGTTGAGCATCAGACCGCTGCCGAGGGTGGCCCCCACTATCGACTTCGGCCCGCGCAACCTCCGCGACATCTCTCCGGCTATGCATCCCAGCATCCCTGTGCCTATCATCACTCCGCCAAAAATCATGGCACTGAGCACAAGGAAAATCGTAGGCAACATACCGAGGACACCACCGGTAGACACGAGGCTGTTGAAGGCGGCGTCAGGAGTGTTGAATTCCACTCCGCTCCAAAGTTCACTCCAGAAGGCGGCATCTACACTCAGCCGGGGCTGAGTCAATATCATGCTCACGACTCCGGCTACCGAACTGAAAAGGAGCGTCAGAGTAGTGTTGACCCTGCAAACGATGAGTATGAAGGTCAGTGCCGGGACAAGAAGGGTCCAAGCCGTGATATTGAATTCCTCATGAAGAGTGGCGAGAAGATTGCTCTCCATGCCGCCACCAAGTGTGTCGGCATGGACGATTCCCTCAATGAGGAAGACGGCCAACGCAATTCCCATGGCCGGACCCGCGGTGAACATCAGGTAACGGATGTGGGTGAAGAGATTCACCCCGCAACTGCTGGAGGCCACGACAGTGGTGTCGCTGAGCGGCGAGACCTTATCTCCGAAATACGCGCCCGAAATCACCGCTCCGGCTATCCACGGGTCGGAAAAGCCCATCACCTTGCCGATGCCCATGAATGCGACCCCTATTGTGGCTATGGTAGTCCACGAACTCCCTATCAATACCGAGATACAGGCACTCACGCCACACACGGCCATAAGGAATGTCACCGGGCTCATAAAACTCAATCCGTAATGAATGAAGGTCGGCACGATGCCGCCGAGCATCCATGTGGTGGTGAGCAGGGATATGAAGAAAAGGATGACTACGGCGGGAAGAATCTGAGAAGAACTTTTCCTCAGCCCCTCTCGGACCTTTCCGAATCCTCCGGCTCTCCTTTTCCGGGCATATATAGCTAATGCCACCGCCGCAGAACCGAGAAGGGCAAACGGACTCCAGTCACTGATCGCGCCCGCTCCTTTGGTAAGTATAATACCGATAAGGAACAAAAGCAGAAAAACTATGGGAGACAGGGATTCGTAAATCGTCAGGTTACGCTCTTTTTGCCCTCCGGGGGCAAGGTCGTGTTGTGTCTTATACATTTTTATCCTAAGCAATTTCTTTCCGGCTTAACCCGGTTTCACCTCCACGGTGATTTTAGTTACAAAATTACTAAAATAATTTCTCTTCCCCTCCCCTCTCCTTCTCTTTTTAAGATTTTTTTCTTTTTAGGAGGCAGTCCCACACTTTTTTTAATTACCCTGAAACTCGGTTTATGATTATTTTTAATTAATTTTGCATACTCTCTACACATGCGGCATATCAGCCGCAGACGATTAATTCTTTCCCCCAATAACGTTGAAAACATTGAAAATTTCACTTCATATCCTTCTCCCCTTCCTGCTTCTCCCCCTTCTGACCTCCTGCTTCACAGGGGTGGAGGGCACAAAGAAAATCACCCTTTCAAAAGAAGACAGGAGAGTCTTACGCCCATCTGCGGAAGATAATTTCCTCAAAAGCATCGAAGCCACTCCCCTATCGGAATGGAAACAGGGGAAACTATTCTATGCCACGGATAACCGTTCCATACTGATTTTTGACCAACAGGGACTCCCCGAAGATCCTGACAAGGCAGGAATCGGAGGAAAGATACTTTCATTTGAGGGAACGGAGGAGAGAATAGGTCCGGACGGGAAATCCTATCTGACCCTGCTCTTCAAGAACGGTGATGACGTATTGCGGTATCAGTCGGGCAAATTGAGTGATACGGCACCGGAAGTCATTAAAAGCGATGGCTTGCCGATGCTCATAGACCTCGACATGATCCAGCAGGCATCGATGCTTATGAACGGTAAAACACTTTTCACCCGCACCGCCCTATGGTATGATATGGATGGAAACCGCCTTGCAGGGAGAAAATTCGTCCCCGTCACGGTGCGCCAAGTCCTGCCCGGCTCGATGGTCTTCCCCATTAAGGCTGTATTCGAGGATGAGGAAGGGGACAAGGCCTACGTGCTCCTGAATTTCGGAAACTCAGGCACCGACTCACGCTCATTCTCCCATATCTTCAGTCTTGATGACATAAGGAAAAAATTCCCCGGCATAACGGATGAGGTGTGGAGCCTCATTTGCAGGGAGAAAATAAAAGCGGGGATGACCAAGGATGAATGCCGCCTCTCTTTGGGGAATCCGACGGAAGTCAGCGCAGGGCATGACTACAGCCAGACACTTGACCTCTGGCACTATCCGGACGGCACCGTCTTATGGTTTGAAGACGGCCTCCTTTCCCGGTTCCGCAAATAGGGAGCCGCAAGCAACTATGTATAACTCCGTAATTTCTCTATATCATGTTTGAAAAAGATAAAGACATAACCTCATACACCACTTTCGGGCTACCGGCTAAGGCCGCTTTATTCGCGGAATATGATTCGGTGGAGCAACTGACACGAATCTCACGAACTCCCGAGTTTATCGACAACACGGTGCTACATATCGGAGGAGGGAGCAACCTCGTGTTCATTCATGATTTCGATGGCCTTGTGCTTCATTCAGGGATAAAGGGAATCACGAAATACCGGAAGAATGAGGATGAGGTATTCGTCATGGCCGGAGCCGGGGAGAAATGGACCGACCTTGTGGAATGGTGCATCAACGAGGGTCTGGCCGGGATGGAGAACCTTTCCGGGATACCGGGCGAGGTAGGTGCGGCTCCTGTGCAGAATGTCGGTGCCTACGGAGTTGAGGCGAAGGATGTGGTGCATTCTGTCGTATGCTTCGATGTTGTCACCCGGGAGACTGTCACTTTCTTCAACGACTACCAAGAATGCAAGGATAAAAGCAAAAACCGATTGGGGTTCGGGTATCGCGACAGCAAGTTCAAACATGAATGGAAGGGGCGTTATTTTGTGCTCAGGGTGAGTTTCAGGTTGCGCCCCTCGAACAAGGCCGCCAACCTTCAATACAGCGCGTTGCGGAAATTCGCGGAGACCCTTGACCATGCACCTACCACAAGGGAGATAGCCGACGAGGTGTTGAGACTGCGCAATTCAAAATTGCCCGACCCCGCGAAAATAGGAAGCGTAGGGAGTTTCTTTAAGAATCCGGTAGTCAGCCGTTACTATTTCGAGCAGGCCATGCTCGCCCTTGACCCGGATATTCAGCATTTTGACGAACCAAGGAGAAAAGAAAATGAGCCGGAATTAGTGAAAGTTCCGGCGGCGTGGCTGATAGATCATGCCGGAATGAAAGGTATGAGGATAGGGGGCGCGCAGGTCGACCCCAACAACGCACTCGTCATAATAAATACGGGGGGAGCTACAGGAGAGGATGTCGAGAAACTCGCCTCAAAGATAGTGGACCATGTTCGTGAGCGTTTCGCCATATCCCTTGAGAGAGAAGCCAACTACATTGACACTGAGATAAAGGTGACCATCCTTGGAAGCGGCACATCAAAGGGTGTCCCCGAGGTGGGATGCCTGTGTGACGTATGCCGTTCCCGCTCCCCGTTTGACCACCGCCGGCGAGCCTCCGCCCTCGTCAGGACTATGGGGCTCGATATCCTTATCGATGTATCGCCCGACTTCCGCGAACAGGCGCTGCAGGAAGATCTTCACCGTGTGGATGCCGTGCTCCTCACCCATAGCCACTACGACCATGTGGGTGGACTCGACGACCTCCGCCCGTTCTGTGCGCACCGTGATGTGCCCATCTATCTCAAGAAAGATGTCAATGACGATCTCCACCGCCGTCTTGACTATTGCTTCAGGTCGCACCCCTATCCCGGAGTGCCTACCTTCGACATGCACGAAATCGACGACCGTCCTTTCTTTATCAACGGGGTGAAGATAATCCCGGTCAAAGTGATGCATGGGGGACTCCCGATATTGGGCTACAGGATAGGACGCTTCGCATATATCACGGATGCCAAGACCATTGAGGAAAAGGAACTTGAAAAGCTCGAGGGGCTTGATGTGCTCGTGATAAACGCCCTCCGTTTCCGGGAACATTTCTCACATCTCTCCATTTCTGAGGCCATTTCCATAATCGACCGTCTGAAACCCAAGACGGCCTATCTCACTCACTTCAACCACGAGGTAGGGAGACACTTTGAACTTGCTGAGAAACTCCCTCCGAATGTGCATCCCTGTTACGACGGAATGAAAATTACGATAAAATGAATTGAACATTTTCTCCCTGTAGGAGTTAAAACGGGAAAAGACTTCCTATGAAGCGACCCTTTTCTTTCAGTGACGTATGGCTTTTTATTCTGGGGGCTATGCTGTTGGCGGCATGCGACCAGAAGCATCTTGTCATGCCGGAGGAAGGAGTGCCGGTTCTCTTCATAAAGTATGACTGGGAGAAGGCTCCCGGTGCCGATCCTGAGGGAGCGACATTGATTTTCTTCCCCACAGATGATCCGGAGAAGGAGATATGGAGGTTTGACCTGGCGGGGAAAGCGGGGGGTAAGATAGAGTTGCCGTATGGCACTTACGATATTCTTACGGTCAACAACGACCTCCCGAACATAGACTTCATCAACCAGACTTCCTTCTCTCAGTTCGGCGCGAAGGCCGTGGCAGACGGCACTACCCTACCAGACGGGGAGCAGGTGACATTTCCGACAGGGATGTTGTATAGTGTGGCGATGCGCAACGTATCCCATTCCCGAATGGGAATATCCATAAATGGCAGCCCCGTGAACACGGACTTGCGGCAGACCCTCATCCTCTACCCGGACTCGCTGAGTACACGCTATGAACTTAAGGTCGGGCCCATAACCGTGCCACCGACATTAAAGAAGATGAGCGTATGGATAGGGGGAACAGGCGACTTCATGACCATTTCCGACGGCAAGTCGGAAGGGGTGACAGCAGTGCCTTTCGAGAATCTGGTATTGCAGGAGGGAAACATCTTGACAGGGGCTTGCACAGGGTTCGGAGGGAGTAATGGCACCACAAAAAAATACAACCTTACTTTCAGGTTTCAAGACGATTACGGAAGAACTTTCTATAAGAGAATTGATATTACCGGGATTGTCGTAAACTCAAAATGGAATCATTGTGTTTACATAGATATAGGAGATATAGATTTCTCCGACACAATCGGCAGCAATACCGATTTCGGGAATCCTATCGGAGTCGACGGTTGGGAAAACATAGACATTGACCATGAGATATATTTTCCTTGACCATTACTATAATTCAACTAAACTAAAGATAAAAGATATGATACGCTTCCACAGACATTTTCTTCCCGGAGCGCTTTCCATTGGAATGCTGGCTCTTACGGCGTGCAGTTCAGGAGATGAGCCTCAGCCAACGCAGACTGAGAATGACTCACGACCTATTCGTTTTGCGGCCACAACCTTGTCCACAAAGGCTGATATCACCACAAATTCACTGACGTCGTTCAATGTCTATGCCTACACCGGCAAAGGCACCTCTCCGAGTGTATTCATGAATAACGTGAAGGTGACTAAATCAGCAACGAATCTCTGGACCTATTCACCGGTTGAATACTGGCCTGTAGGGAAGAAGGTGGATTTCTATGCTTTCGCTCCGGCCGAATGGATGGATGGGTATTCACCCCTTCACGGTGTGCCTTACTCAAACTTTTACGCCGATGAGGATTTAATTTATGCCGTAAGTCCTGATCTTCAGGGTAATTCCGGTGTCCCAAATGCACAGGTAGTGTTTAATTTCCGCCATGCTTTGTCAAAACTTACCCTGAAGTTGAGTTCCACACGCGATGATCTTCGCGTGGCAGTCTCCAATGTTGCGGTCGCCGGACTGAACATAGCAGGCAATTTCCATTTCCCCTCTACATCCACTGCAAGGTCTTCCGGTGTCGACGGCGATGGATATTGGACAGACCAGAACACTGTGGCTGCAAATATTTTCCACTATTCTCAAGCCGCTTCAGATATCATCATCTTGACCCCGACCCCCAACGACCTTTCAGCATACGAGTTCGGCGGCTCGAAATACGTCATTCCCCAACCACTCATCTGGGAAGGCACCGGTTTAGGCAACGACATGTATATCACCGTCATGGGTTCGGTATATGATAAAGAAACCGGAGCCAAACTTTGGCCGAACGCCAACACACCGCCCGAGAACATAGTTCAGGGAAGCACTTACGGCGACGGTCTGCTCAAATTCCCACTCAAGACAAGTGCAATCTCCGAGTTCAAACCGGGTGTCAGCTATACTTACAATCTTGTGGTCAATGCAAATTCCGACATGGGAGCGATCGAGTTCGGAGCGCCCCAGGTGGAATCATACGTCGAAATATCCTCCCTTTACGATTGATTCGGACACTTACGACTTACCCTTATATTCCGGCTGGCTCCGTCATTCAGGAAACACAATATATCATGTTAAGAATAAGGAATACGGCGAAGAGGCTTGCGGGAAAAATTCTCCGCAAGCCTCTTCGCTATATTATATCATCGTTTCTATCCCGTAATTTGGCAGGATATATGTCAAAGCGCGGCCTCCTTCAATTTCTCGGCGTTCTCCGCAATCATCAGCCTGTCGATACATTCCTGAATCTCGCCGTCCATAAATGCCGCGAGATTATATACGGTATAGTTGATCCTATGGTCGGTCATTCTCCCTTGAGGGAAGTTGTATGTACGAATTTTGGCGGAACGGTCTCCCGTAGAGACAAGTGTCTTCCTCCTCTGAGCGATGTCGGCCAGATATTTCTCCCTTTCCCGGCTGTAGATATATGTGCGGAGGCGCGAGAGTGCCCTCTCCTTATTCTTAGGCTGGTCGCGCGTCTCGGTGCATTCTATGAGTATCTCATCCTCCTCACCAGTGAGCGGATTCTTCCACATATATCGTAGCCTTACGCCTGACTCCACCTTATTTACATTCTGTCCGCCAGCGCCACCGGAGCGGAAAGTATCCCACTTTATGGCACCCTCGTTTATCTCCACGTCAAATTCCTCCGCCTCGGGGAGCACAGCGACGGTAGCCGCAGATGTATGCACCCTTCCCTGGGTCTCTGTGGCGGGTACACGCTGGACACGGTGTACACCGCTCTCATATTTCATCACACCGTAGACGTCGGTACCGGTCAACGTGAAACAGATTTCCTTGAATCCCCCGGAGGCACCCTCGCTCGTATTTGTCACAGCAAGCGTCCAACCCTTTTTCTCGGCGAACTTCTGATACATTCTGAAAAGGTCACCGGCGAAGAGTGCGGCCTCATCGCCACCAGTGCCCCCCCTTATCTCCACGACAGCATTCTTGGCATCCTCCGGGTCGGCGGGCACAAGGAGGAGTTTGATTTCCGTCTCGACCTCAGGAAGCATCGCTGTGGCTTTGTCCAACTCCTCGCGGGCCATTGAGCGGAGTTCCTCGTCGGTCTCTTCCCCCAATATCACCTTTGCCTCGTCGATTGAAGAGAGGAGGGCACGGTATCGGCGTTCGGCCTGAAGTATTTTCTCCAGATCGCGGTATTCCTTTGTGAGGCGGACGTATCTTTTCTGGTCGGCAATCACATCAGGGTCAGTTATCAGGGTCGCGACCTCCTCAAAACGGGAGTCAAACCCTTCGAGGCGCGACAAAAGAGGGTTCATTTCCATACAAGAATCATTTATTATGGTGCAAAGTTACGAAATTCAGATAAAAAAAGGAAAAGCCACTTGTGAGTTTGATAAAAAAGATGTAACTTTGCAGCCGCAAAACGGAAAAGATAATCTTATATTCCGGGAAGCGAAAAAACAATAAACCCTATACAAAAACCGGTAAGATCAATGGCAACAAAAATCAGATTGCAGCGTCACGGCCGTAAAGGCTACGCTTTCTATCCTATTGTAGTCGCCGATAGCAGGGCACCACGAGATGGTAAATTTATTGAAAGGATAGGTTCTTATAATCCGAACACTAATCCTGCTACAATAAGTTTGGATTTCGACCGTGCTTTGTATTGGATGGAAGTGGGTGCACAGCCCACCGACACAGTTCGTTCAATCCTCTCTAAGGAGGGCGTGCTCCTTATGAAGCACCTCCGTGGCGGCGTTAAGAAAGGCGCCTTCAATGAGGAAGAGGCACAGCGTCGTTTCAACGCCTGGAAAGAGGGCCGCGAGAAAGAGGCTAATGCCGCTCAACTTAAAATGGACGCAAAGAAAGCAGAAGAGGCTAAGGCTCGTTTTGAGGCTGAGGCAGAGAAAAATCGTGTGAAGGGCGAGGAAGTAGCCAAGAAGAAGGCTGAGAAACTCGCTGCCGAGGAGGCTGCCGCAAAGGCTGCCCTTGAGGCTGAGACTGCTGAGACCGCCGAAGAGGCAGCAGAGTAAAATTTTTCTCTCTTTTGCATAAGAAATTTGCACAGTTGATTTTTTTTGATTAACTTTGCAGAGTAAATCAGGAATCTCGGATACTCTAACCCTTGTCCGAGATTTTTATGGCCGATTAGTGTAGCGGTTAGCACGCCACCCTCTCACGGTGGAGACTCGGG
>CAMWMD010000031.1 GCA_947175265.1 uncultured Porphyromonadaceae bacterium
ACTGACTTCTTGTCAGCGCCAAGACCGAGGATCTGTACCTCATCACCTACCTTCACGCGACCTGCCTCGATACGACCTGTGGCAACAGTACCACGACCGGTGATTGAGAACACGTCCTCAACAGGCATAAGGAAGGGTTTATCAACGTCACGGGGAGGAAGCGGAATCCAGTTATCAACAGCATCCATGAGCTCCATAACCTTCTCCTCCCACTCGGGCTCGCCGTTGAGGGCGCCAAGAGCAGAACCGCGGATGATAGGAGTCTCATCGCCATCATAATCATACTGAGAGAGAAGATCACGCATATCCATCTCAACGAGCTCAAGCATCTCCTCGTCGTCCACCATGTCGCACTTGTTCATGAACACCACGAGACGGGGAACGTTCACCTGACGGGCGAGAAGAATGTGCTCACGTGTCTGGGGCATCGGGCCATCAGTTGCGGCAACCACGATGATTGCACCGTCCATCTGAGCAGCACCTGTTACCATGTTCTTCACATAGTCAGCGTGTCCCGGGCAGTCAACGTGAGCATAGTGACGGTTGGCTGTCTGATACTCTACGTGAGCTGTATTGATAGTAATACCACGCTCTTTCTCTTCAGGAGCGTTATCAATTGAATCGAATGAACGAAGTTCGGAAAGACCTTTTTCAGCAAGCACCTTTGTGATGGCTGCAGTAAGCGTGGTCTTGCCATGGTCAACGTGACCAATTGTACCGATGTTTACATGCGGTTTGGTTCTTTCGAATTTTTCTTTAGCCATAAGTTTCGCTAGTATTATATTGTTGATTGTTTTCCTCTGCAACGAGCGAGAGAGGATCGGAGCCAATGGCGGGATTTGAACCCGCGACCTCTTCCTTACCAAGGAAGTGCTCTACCCCTGAGCTACATGGGCAAGTGGAGCGGAAGACGAGGTTCGAACTCGCGACCCTTAGCTTGGAAGGCTAATGCTCTACCAACTGAGCTACTTCCGCATCGCTCCGGACTTATCCGTAAATTTGTGGGCGAAGATGGATTCGAACCACCGAAGGCATAAGCCAGCAGATTTACAGTCTGCCCCATTTGGCCACTCTGGTATTCGCCCTTTCTGAGCCTCTTGTCGGATTCGAACCAACGACCCCGAGATTACAAATCACGTGCTCTGGCCAACTGAGCTAAAGAGGCTTTTAAACCCCGGTTCGTTAGACCCGAACCGAAATTCGACTGCAAAGTTACAACATTTTTCTCACACTCCAAATTTTTCGTCAACTTTTTTTCATTATTTTTTCTCAAAAGCCGCCCGAATCTTTCCCAACTACGCTATAATCACCTTACTACCAGACGAAACAACGGGAATTGACCAATTTCGCTCAATCCCCGTTTTTCATCCTCAAGGCTTCGTCAAATCACTCTACAGTGACCGACTTTGCCAGATTGCGCGGCATATCGACGTTCTTTCCCTTGTTGATGGCTATGTAGTAACTCAGCAACTGGAGCGGTATGCTCGTGATGATCGGCGTGAGGCATTCCGGCATCTCCGGCACCTCAAGCACATGATCGGCGATATTGTGTATCACAGGGTCTCCCTCGGTTACGATCGCTATGATCGAGCCCCCGCGGGCCTTCACCTGCTGAACGTTGTTGACGATCTTCTCATAGAGATGGTCGTTGGGTGCGATGATCACGCTCGGCATCTCCTCATCAATCAGGGCTATCGGACCGTGCTTCATTTCAGCAGCGGGATACCCCTCGGCATGTATGTAAGAAATCTCCTTGAGTTTCAGCGCCCCCTCCAAGGCCACCGGATAACTGTAGCCGCGTCCGAGGTAAAGGAAATTGCGCGCATAAGTATAGATGGCTGACAGACGCTCTATCTTCTCGTTGAGCTTGAGCACCTTCTCCACCGCCTTCGGAATTTTCAGTATGGCCTTCCCTATCTCGGCAATCTCATCCTTGGTCATGGTCCCCTTAAGCTGGGCTATGGAGAGGGCAAGCATGGTCAGTACCATTACCTGGCCCGTGAAAGCCTTGGTCGAGGCCACTCCAATCTCCGGGCCAACGTGTATATAAGTGCCGCTGTCGGTCTCCCTCGGTATGGAACTCCCGACCACGTTGCTGATGCCGTAGACGAACGCACCCATCTTCTTGGCGATCTTTATGGCCGCAAGAGTGTCGGCGGTCTCGCCGCTCTGGGAGATGGCTATCACTATGTCGCGGTCGTCAAGCACAGGGTTGGAATAACGGAACTCACTGGCATACTCCACCTCTACCGGTATGCGGCACATATCCTGAATTAGATACTTCCCGAGCAACGCCGCGTGCCATGACGTGCCGCAGGCCACGATGAGGATACGCTTTGCATTCAGGAACTTATCCTTATTGTCGCTCACACCTGACACCATGACCTTCTTTCCGCCGTTGACCACGCGGCCTCGTATGCAATCGTGGAGCGTCGCCGGCTGCTCGAATATCTCCTTGAGCATGAAATGAGGGTATCCCCCCTTCTCAAGCTGAGAGATGCTCATCTCGAGGGTGGTCACGTCGATCTTCGCCTCCTTGTTCTCCAGGGTGACGAGTTTGAGAGGCTTACCCCTCTCGATTATTGCCACCTCCTCATCCTTGAGGTAGACACAGTCGTTGGTGTATTCCACGAAAGGGGTAGCGTCGGAGGCAAGGAAGGTCTCGTTGTCGCCGATACCTATTACGAGGGGCGAGCTCTTCCGCGCCGCGATTATGCGGTCGGGGTTATCTTTCTCCACGACGGCAATGGCGTAGGCGCCCACCACCTGCTTCAAGGCTTCCCTCACGGCATCGAGAAGGCTGCAATTGTTCTTCACCTTTATATACTCTATGAGTTGTACGAGCACCTCGGTGTCTGTCTCCGAATGAAATGTGCATCCATGCTGTGTCAGAGCATCCTTGAGCACCTTATAGTTCTCGATCGTGCCGTTGTGTACGAGAGCGAGATTGCCATCCTCACTGTAATGAGGATGAGCATTGCAGTCGCTCGGTTCTCCGTGGGTGGCCCAGCGGGTATGCGCTATACCGGCCTTCGCACTAAGATCCTTGTCCTCACAGAATGCCTCAAGGTTGCTCACCTTGCCGCGTGCCTTATACACATTCAATTTGCCGGAGGGATTGACCAACGCGATGCCGGCGCTGTCGTAGCCTCTGTACTCAAGACGATGCAGACCTTTAATCAAGACGTCATACACGTTCCCATCGCCTATATATCCTACTATTCCACACATATCAAGCGGTAACGGCTTACCCCCGTTGCGTTTGTCTTGCATCGGCGGAAGCCTTTGTTTACAATTAGGTTAGACATTCAGGCAAAGTCATTGCCGATATTTAAATGAACTCCCAGCGGCCCTCAAGACTGACAGGGGTTCCGACTTTTCTCTTAATTCTTAACGCTCCCTTCTCTCCAATATTGCATAGCATCCGCTTATTTTATACTTATATTCCTCTGTCACTCCAAATTTAGGCCTCATCCTCTCCCCTTTCCCGCATTTTACCCTCCCTCATTCAGAATTGCAGCACATAACTCATTTTTTATGGCAAATAATCTGCCATTTCAATTTTTATATATATATTTGTAGCCTCAAAACCTAAAAGATGTCTTTAATGCCAAGATAATATGAAACGATTCTTTCTTCTCCTTCCTATTATCATACTCCTTATTATACCCTCCTGCGGCGACACAATAAGGACACCCGAACTGCGGGAGGCGGAAAGACTTGCGGAGTTCTATCCCGACAGCGCAATGAAAATGCTGAACTCCCTCGACTCGGAAAGACTCAACGAAGACGAGAGAATGCTCCGGTGTCTCCTCCTTATCGAGACTAAAGACATTCAATACATTGGTTCTCCCGACACAACAGAAATCAAATCCCTTATCAGTTATTTTGTCGGCCAAAACAATTTGCCAAGAATTCATCCTTTGCTGTACTACTACGCAGGACGGGCCTATACCGACAAACGGGAGTTCGCCAAAGCCCTTACTTATTTCAAAAAGGCTCTCAGAGAGATACCCAAAGAGGGAGACCTGTATCTTGAGCGGCGTATCCATTCTCAAATAAGCGCTATTTATCAGATAACCGGAATTTCAAGACATTTTCTACGCGAGGCAAAAATATATTCCGCCCTTTCCGACAGCATAACCTCTCTTGACCCTTCATATCTGAACAGACATGACGAACTGGCTGCTCGCATTACCCTGGCGACAGCATACAGGATTCTCGGAATAACCGATACGGCCCTTAACATCTACACGTCGCTTGAGCCTCAGGTCAAGGCACTCAATGACTCTATACTGACTTCCGGCTTTTACGTCAGTTGGGCCCGGCTATACCTTAAACAGAACATGACATCCAAGGCTGACTCTCTGGTCAAGCAGTTTGATATTAAATATGACCGTTCCTCCAGAGGGTTCATCAGCATAGCGCTTGCAGAAATTGAAAATAGTCAATCCTCCCCTAATATTAATGAGGAGGAGATGAAGGAGCTCTTGAAAACTGATGACATAACCGACAAATATTTTGCCGCCCGCAACTTGGCAGAGATAGCCGACAGAAAAAACAACGGACATGACCTGCTGATATATTCCCGCATGGCCCACAGGCTTTCCTACAAACTCCAGAAAGCGGTAAACGACGCTGCATTGGTGGAGATGGAGAAGATTATTGATGAGGCCGAGACAGAAAGCGAGAACACCCAGCTCAGGGCGCAGAGACAACACGACCAGGTGACAATTATGTGGCTCGGGTTGGGAATGGCTTTAGTAATCCTTGTTGCCGTGGTATTCTTCTTCCGCACAAGAATGAGACGAATAAAGCTCTTATTAGAATTAGAGAGGGTCAAGGAAAATCACCGTAACAGGGTATTCTTGCTGGAAAGTGAAATCCGGAACCTCCGGAATAACGCAATGCCCGAAGAGAGGATTCAGAGGATTGTGGATATGGAGGACAATCTCAATCTTGCAAAAGTCTCGGAGGAGATGGCCAGCCGCATCATATCGTCGGACAATAAACCCGATGAGGAGCTTTTCGCCCGACTCAGGGCTGCCCTGGCACTGACCAACCCCTCTCTTATCGCAGCCTTGGACGGGATGGGCCTTAAGGCCCGCGAATATCAGGATACAATGCTTATGAAGATCAGCATCCCACAAAAAATATGTGGCGATTTCTTCAGCATCACTCCTCAGGGTGTGGCTAATCTCCGCAGACGACTCTTTAAGAAATTCGGCTCTCACTCGGAATTCAAAAACTGGAAAGACTATATCGACTCGATGTAATATACGCCAAATTGACTTCTCAGAGTATCTTATTACATATCAATCTATTACACTGTTTTGTTTACTTTTGTTTAGTCAATATTCAGCGGCTGTTTAATTTTGTGAACCAATAAACTTGTCTTCGCAAGCAATATTTTATACTTTCACTGCCGAAAACTAATCTAAAAACTATCAACATGAAAAGTTTCTTTTATTATTCCAAATTAACTGCCTTAAGTTTCACCATATTGGCAGCGACATTGTCATCATGCGACTCCTCAAAGGATGAGCCTGACAACGACAACACTCGCACCGATATCCAACTTACCCCGGCCACAAAAGCGACTGCCAACCAACTCCAGGGATTCTACACTGAGTTCACAGCAGACGCCGTGAAATGTAATTTCATGTCTCCCGACAAAGCTTCCGATAATGTGATTGTCTCTCCGTTGTCAGCATCGATGCTACTCGGTATGATAGCCAACGGTGTGGAGGAGCCGCTCGCTGCACAGATCGCCTCATATATTGGAGTTGAGGATCTTGATGCCCTCAATATGCTTTCCGGACAACTTCTGTCGCAACTACCTTCTGTCGACAGAAAGACCACAGTCAATATCGCCAATTCGCTCTGGACTTCAAACAAATACCGCCTCTCCGACAATTTCTTATCAGTGGTGAAGAACGACTATAAAGCAGCCACCACTTCCCTTGACTTCTCAAACAATCAATCGGCAACCATAAACAAATGGATTGCATCAAATTCCAATGGTTTTATCAACAACCATTTCGAATCCGTAGCCCCTAATACAATCGCCCTAATCCTCAATAGCGTGTATTTCAACGGAGAATGGGCATCCGAGTACTTCAGAAAGGATATGACTACTGTCCGTGTATTTCATGGCTTGCACGGAGATAATAAAGTTGAGATGATGACATCTTCCAAGACTCCTTTCGGTTATTGCTCCCAGACTGAAAAGTTTGAAACCTGCGAAATATACTTCGGAAACAACGCCTTTTCTCTGCAATTGATTCTTCCCACAGAATCATATATGAACTCCGTTGAATTCCCTCTGCTAACCTCTTCTGATATGCGTGAACTATCATCAAAACAGGAATTCCAGGGTTGCTCAGTAGTGTTGCCGAAATTTAAACTCAGCTCAAAATCTGACCTTAATACTATATTAGACACTGCAAATCTACACGGACTCAATGAAAGCATCAATCTCACGATGTTCAATCCGACTATAAAAAATCAAATAGAACTCAATCAGATCACCTCATTCTCAATAAATGAGAAAGGCGTGGAGGCAGCTACAGTATCAAGTGGGGTGATTGGGGATACTGCCTATGTCCCCAACTATAGCCTTACTTTCGACCGTCCGTTCTATTTCTTCATCCGCGAGTTCAGCACCGGCGCTTGCCTCCTCTCGGGATTTATTGCCGATCTCTGATTATAGTAAAACAATCTCTGGCTGCACATACTGAACTGGGGATGGACAGGTAATTCCAATAACTACATCTACTATCCTACTGCTGACGAATGGGTAGCGGGCGGTCATAATTTTAATCTTAACCACAAGATTTTTAAGAGGTCTGACGTTAAATAATTACTGAACTTAGTAACTCTCATGATATTATGAATCTATTCAAATTTTCATTCATTTCATGCTGCTCGGTGCTTTGCTTCCTCGGTAGCGCCTGTTCTTCCGACTCCAATGAACCCGCTGATTCGACACCGAATAAAAGAGTTGATATCAACCTTTCAGAAACATCAAGAGGCACCTCCATCGAATTGCTGGATTTCTATACCAACTTCACAAATCAGGCAATTGAGATAAATCTCAACGACGTTGAGAAAACAAATAAGAATACGGTGGTCTCCCCCCTCTCTGCCGCAATGCTGCTGGGTATGATGTCAAATGGTATCGACAGCGAAACCGAAGCAAAGAAAATTGCCCTATATCTCGGCATATCTGACTTAGAAGCCGTCAACGAACTTTCAAGGACTCTCCTACAATCACTTCCTTCGGTCGACAACCAGTCTAAAATAGCCCTTGGCAACTCAATCCGCGTCAATAAGCGCTTTACACTCTCCGACGCTTTCACATCCACTATGCAAAAGGATTATTTTTCCGAAATCTCATACGACGATTTCTCCAATCAGAATGCATTCCTGGCGGCAATCAATGAATGGTGCAATAAACAGACCGGAGGATTAATTCCCAATGCCATTAAAAAGGTCAGCGCATCCGATATGGCTATCCTCATCAACACTATGTTCTTCAAGAGCAAATGGGCAAACAGTGCAGAGTTTGATCCCCAAAATACAAAGAAGGGGGTCTTCCACGGCTATAACAGCGACACAAACGTAGATTTCATGGTGTCGGAAAGATCGAAACGACTTTATGGAGTCAGTCCTAATTTTTCAAGTTGTGTCATGAATTTCGGAAACGGAGCCTTCTCTCTCTATCTTGTGCTCCCGGACGAGAGAATGACTCCCGATAATATCGCTACCCTCTACAACAAGGAGGAGGCTGCCCTGCTTTCTGAAAGCAGTCAGAGATGCTCAGTTCGTATTGAAATCCCCAAATTTAAGATCACAGGCAACATAGATATAAACAAAATTCTTGAGAAAGCCGGGGCAATTCCTTCCTCTTCATCCTACTCCTGGTCGATGTTTACCCCTGCGGAAGCCGGAGCAATAACCATGACACAGACTACCAGCTTTGAGATTGACGAGAACGGCGCGACCGCCGCAGCAGTCTCAGACGGTGAAATGTCGTTTACGGCTGAACCAATCGACCCCAATAAGGAATACACGATGGTATTCGACCGTCCGTTCTATTTCTTCATCCGCGAGTTCAGCACCGGCGCTTGCCTCCTCTCGGGATTCATCGCCGACCTCTGATAAATGTTAAATATTACTTCAATTCTCAGCGGCATATCCGGCATCGGATATGCCGCTTCTTTCCCCTATATCAGTATCTCCTCATCCGTTATGGTCCCTTGGAGGAACATGCAGTAATATATTGGTATATAGATTATTTTCCCTTCGCATTCTACCTTACGACTATTGGAAAGCACATACCCTTGGGTGATATGGTAATCAGGGGTCGATACAAACCTTGATAAAGCACTGTGTCTCTTATAGTCCTTACCTGATTTCACTTCAAGTGGCATTACAGACAACGATTTATAGTCGTCAATAAGAAAATCCACTTCTCCGTGGTTGCGGTTATCGTAATAGAACAGGCTGTTATCATGGGCCGCCAACTCTGTAGCCACCACACACTCATATACGGAACCAAGGTTTACACTTGCTTCATCATTAAGCACAGCCGCAACATTGGTGCGATAGAGAACGTCGGTCAAAAGCCCGACATCATTCAAATATAATTTCAACAAGTTTTTTTGTCCAGACTCCGTAAGCGGAAACTTCGGATTTGAGATAGCATTAACCTCAAGGGTGATACCAGAACTAATCAGATACTCTATCTCCTCTTCATAATCCTTTGACTGTTTCCCTTTTTTATCTTCAATATCCTTATAAATCAAACGTTTCTTTTTGTTCTCCATATTTGAGGGCACAAGGTTATAGATGCGTTCAATCTTGAGATGATGCTCCTCATCATATTGGGAGGCATCCACTACATACAAATCATGAATTTCCCTCTGTATTGCCCTGACCTTGACAATATTTCTTGTTTCCAAATATGCGTTTACAGCATCAGGCATACCCCCTACAAGGAGGTATCTCTTGAAGAGAGACATGATTTTGTCGTGTATTCCTTCGCTTAGGCTTTCCTTAGCCTCAAAGGATTGTCTCATATTATCAATGGCGGCGATGCCAACGCCGTTAGCAATAAGGAATTCTTCAAAATCAAGGGGATACATTTTGAGTATAGTGATGCTCCCCATAGGAATTGAAGTCGACCTTTTTAAAGTCACACCGAGTAACGAACCACTTGCCACATATCTATATCTTCTTTCTTCCCTTAGAAACTTAAGCATTGTCAATAGATGTGGGTATTTCTGAATCTCGTCTAAAAACACAAGTGTGTCGGCGGCGTCTCCAAGTCGCTCACCCGCCACAATCCCAAGAGCGAAATAGAAATCATCAGGAGTCTTAACGTTAGCAAAAATTCTGGGGCCGTCAAAGTCTTTGATCAAATTTATCTCAATAAAATTCTTGTATAATTTGCTTCCGACATAGCGTATGATAAATGACTTTCCAATTTGTCTGGCACCACTGACTACAAGCACTTTGTCAGAGGCGGATGAGAGATACTCATAGATAACTGGCTCGATTTTGCGGTATAACATATAATATTGAATATATTTGATTTAAGCTGCAAATATATACTTTTCAATCCAAAAATACAAGTATTTTACATACTTTTCAATCCAAAATATCTATGAAAACACCTACTTTTCAATCCAAAACACTCCTTGAATTACCTACTTTTCAATCCTGAGTAATCTTATTTTGCACTGCCCCACGAAAAGTAGACACAATTTTTAATTACTCTTTTCTCCTCTTTTTCCACTTTTCTCATTATATTTGCAAATATCTTCTCCCTTACTCCTAACATTTAATTCCTGAACCATGAAACAAAACCTCTTCGACATAGCACGTCTTTTCCAAATCAAAGGCTCGCCCGACAAAATCACTCGGCTCGGAAACGGCCTGATCAACGACACTTTCCTCGTCACCACCCTCCCTCCGGACGCACCCGATTATGTACTCCAGAAAATAAACCATAACGTCTTTAAAGACGTAGATCTTCTCCAGGATAACATTCTCAAAATCACTGACCACATACGCCATTGCCTGAAAGAGAAAGACACCGGCGACATCGACCGCCGTACACTCATACTCGTTCCTACCTCCGAGGGCGCACTCTACACAGTGAAAGATGGCCAATATTGGAGAATGACTGTCCACATACCACGCTCCTTCACCCACGAAACTCTCACCCCACACATGGCCGAACTCACCGGTCAGGCTTTCGGAGAGTTTCACGCCCTCCTCTCCCACCCTCTTGCCCCTAATCTCAAGGAAACCATACCCAATTTCCATAACACCGCCTTCCGCATCAGCCAACTCCGCGAGGCTATCCAAGACGACCCCGCGGGTCGCGCAAAAAGTGTCAGCGACCTCTCCGAACGACTCCTCGCTCGTGAAGAAGAGATGACCCTCCCTTTCCACCTGGCTGAGCAAGGGAAACTCCCCAAAAGAATCACACACTGCGACACAAAGGTCAACAATATTCTTTTCGATACAGACGGCACGCCCCTCTGTGTCATCGACCTTGACACAACTATGCCCGGTTTCGTGCTATCTGATTTCGGCGACTTCCTCCGTACTGCCGGAAACACCGGTGCTGAAGATGAAGCCGACCTCTCAAAAGTGGCGGTAAATATGGATATATTCCGCGCATTCGCCAAAGGTTATGTCGCTTCAGCGTCTTTCCTAACCCCTCTTGAAAAAGAGTTGCTACCCTTCGGCGTGATGATGCTCACATATATGCAGGCTGTCAGATTCCTGACCGACTACATCAACGGCGACACTTATTTCCGTATCGATGAACCTGAGCACAACCTCCGGCGTACACGCGCACAGATGAAACTCCTCGAGGACATCGACCGCTGTCTGCCCGAAATGACCGACTTCATAAAGACTCTATAACAAAATTACATCAATACATGAAAAAACTGATTTTCTCTATCTTCGCATTGTCGCTCTCTCTGTCGGGCTTCCCCCAGACTTCCGACTGCGACCATTCCCGACCGGCTTCCGAACTGAAATCGCCCGACGGAACTGCAATACACCGCTGCAAACATTCGGGCGTGATCAAAACTAAAGTGCCGAAACGTCCGGAAGGACAGGAAGACCTCGTGGGGTTTCGAGTGGCACCTCTCGATACCGTGAGAGTGGGATTCATCGGACTCGGAATGAGAGGCCCGGACGCCGTGCGCCGTTTCGGACTTATCGACCGCACTTCGGTCAAGGCCATTTGCGACAAACATCAGGACCGTGTGGACAAAACTCAGGAAAAACTCGCCTCTACCGGACGCCCCGCCGCAGATGAGTATGTGGGGGAAGAGGCCTGGAAAAAACTTTGTGAGCGCCCCGACATTGACCTCGTATATATTGCCACCGACTGGGTGAACCACGTCCCAATGGCAATCTATGCAATGGAGCATGGGAAGCATGTGGCCGTGGAGGTCCCCGCCGCCATGAATCTCGATGAGTGCTGGCAGCTCATCGACACTGCCGAGAAAAACCGCCGACACTGCATGATGCTGGAAAACTGCGTCTACGATTTCTTTGAACTGACCACTCTCAACATGGCCCAGAAAGGGCTCTTCGGCGATATCCTACACGTGGAGGGTTCATACATTCACAACCTCGAGGATTTCTGGAAACACTATGAGGGGAACTGGCGCCTTGACTTCAACGAGAAGCACCGTGGCGATGTCTACGCCACACACGGTATGGGGCCGGCCGCACAACTCCTGAACCTCCACCGTGGAAACAAGATGAACTATATAGTATCTATGGATTCGAGACCTCTGACCGGGCCCCGACTCGTTAGGGATATTCTCGGAAAGGATTCAGCCGATTTCCGAAACGGCGACCATACCATGTCGATGATACAGACCGAGAACGGACAGACCATGCACATACAGCATGACGTGATGAATCCACGCCCATACTCGAGGATGTACCAGCTCACCGGGACCGAAGGATTCGCCAACAAGTACATGCACGAGGGGTATGCCTTCCGCGATGCCTCGAAATTAGAGGGGGTGCCCGATCACGAAGACCTCAACTCCCATAAATTTGTCCCCGATGATGTGAAAGATGCTCTCATGCAGAAATACAAGCATCCCATACAGCAGGAAATCGAGGATGAAGCGAGGAAGGTGGGGGGACACGGCGGTATGGACTATATCATGGACTACCGTCTGGTGTATTGCCTCCTCAACGGCCTCCCTCTCGACCAGGATGTGTATGACGCCGCCGAATGGTCGGCTATCGGCGAGTTGTCGCGCATTTCAATAGAAAACAACTCCGCTCCCGTCGAAGTGCCCGATTTCACACGGGGTGCATGGAAAAAACTCCACGGCTACCACCATTACATGAAGGGGGAATGACCGGATGCCCGAATGTAGTAAAGGGGTTGACCTTTTAGGCCAACCCCTTCTGGTATCTATAATTAAACAATGAATTAATTTGTTAAATATGCGGATATATCGTTATAACAGCATTCCGGCCGCCGCAGGCTAAGACGCATCACTGCGAGGTTGATGAGTTTCATGCAAGATTTCAAGGTATTCAATCAATCACTTCAACTAATAATATTCGCTTTTCTGCTTTTCAGGTCTTAGTATTCTTTCTCGTCGACGCTTTCGCCGACTTGCTCTTCATGGTAAAGATTCTCTTAGCCGCGGCGGGCTTGCTCGGAATGGTCTCAATATGTCAAGGTCAGTTAGTATCTCTTTCCCTTTTTTCCATTTCCTACGCTGCAAAATTAGTCCAAATCATTTTATTATCCAAATCCTGATTTTCTCCCATTTTCACAACTCCTATTTTAACACTTTCATATTTCTACTCAAAATCCCGAATTTCGGAATAAAATTCACAAACATGCCGCAATTTCAGACATTTTTCTAAATACCGCAAACAACGGGGGCCGCATTATGTGTTGTAAAACATACAATGCAGCCCCCATTTTTTTTTGGATTACCTTATCTTATGTCATTTATTTTCCACTGCTACGCCGTCACCCGTGGAGATTACACCCGCGCTGTCGGTCGATGGCATATCCTGGATGAAACCCTCCACGTTCGTGGTGTCGGAGGGTATCGCTGCCCATTCCGGTGCGGTAAACCACATCAGCGGGGCATACTTGTTGATGAGCTCCACGTTCTTCTCCCCTATCTCTTCCTTGGAGACATTGGCCAGTTTGTTGGAGAATGTGGAAAGGAATGGATATTTTTCAGAAAGCGAGGCCATCTCATCCGTGAGAGTCCCCTGTGAGGGGTCGGCCGCAGGTAGCGAATTGATCTTGTCCTGGATTGACTGGGCCTGCTCGGCAAACTTGCCGCAATACTCAATCATCTCCGTGTAGTCGGACTGCGTGAGTTCGGAACCTGACTTTATCTTCTGTTCAACACTGTCTGCACCTTTTCCGCCACATGCGGCCATAAGCAGACCAACTGCCAATATCGACAGCATTCTCATGATTTTCATAGTCGTATATATTTAATAATGTTAATAACTGATCAGAACTCATCCCCGAGCGGATTCAGGGCGGAATCGCGCAGTTTGTACAGGAGCGATTTCTTTACATCCGGCTCCTCCTTGAGGATGTGCGACAATTCCCAATGGTGGCCGGCCTCCTCCCTGAGCAGTGGCGAGGTGGCCTCGACGTTGGCGAGGTTCCACGTCAGAAGGACGGTCTTTATCTTCAGGGCCTTCAGTTTCCTGACGAGCATCTCATGGTCGGCATCCCCTGTGATGAGCACCACATAATCGAATTTGCGGAACGTGGCGAGTTCGTACGCCTCAAGGGCGAACCACACGTCTATACCCTTCTCGATGACCTGGGTCTCCCCGTCTTTCTCCACCTCACGCAGATGCTTGTAATGGAATATGACGTCGTTCTCTATCAGCGTATCCTCGAATTTACGCTCGTTGTAAAGCAGATGCTTGTCGTAGGCCTCCTTGACTCTGAAACGCCCCCTGAAATAGTGGGCCTCCGTAATCTGGCAGTTCCCGGGGTCAACACCCTCCGTCACGGCCAGACGGCTGCTTATGAAGTCGAACAGCGACCTCACTCTGATTATCGAACTTTCAGTGGCCTTCAGGGCCCTGTTCACCTTGGCATAGTAGCCTCCGTCGATGAACACTCCTATGGAGAGATATCCTAACATGTCTTTCTCAGTAGAATTGATTAATGTTTCCGGCCCGGATCCCCTCCCCCCGATGGGGGGAAGGGATTATGACCTATATATAGTATTAACTTCTGTGATACGCTTTTGTTCATCTCCCCGCGCCCTCTTTCAGGCAAGGCGGGTGAGGATATCGCAAAGGTATTTCCAGAATTCCTGCACCGACGGGATGTTGGCCTTCTCGCTCGGCGAATGGATATCCTTCAGCGTTGGCCCGAATGATATCATGTCGAGGCCCGGCATCTTCTCAAGGAAGAGGCCGCACTCGAGCCCGGCGTGAAGAGCCTCCACCTTAGGCTTCTTTCCGAAAAGGTCTTCGAAACTCTGCACGGCCACTTTCAGCACCTTCGAATCGGGGTCTGGCGCCCATCCTACGTAGCCGTTGGAAAATTCCACATTTCCGCCTATCATCATGAAGAGAGCCTTGATGCGGTCGGCCACCTCATCACGCCGAGAGTCGACAGAGGAGCGAACGTGGGCGGTGACAACGATATCGCCATCCGTCATCTTCACCGACGCGAGGTTGCACGATGTCTCCACAAGCCCCTCCACGGCATTCGACATACCCTGCACTCCGTTCGGACAACTGAACAGGGCGGCCACAAGATGATCGGAGAGGAGGGCATCGATTGCCGCAGCCGGTGTCTCCACGGGGTGGCAGTCAAACGTGAAATCCTTACCTTCGGCAAGGAGGAACTCGGCGTGGAGAACGTCGGAGAATCTTTTCACCTCCTCCTCGAACGCCTCTTTCCTGTCGGCGGCCACTCCTACCACTGCCCACGCTTCACGGGGTATGGCGTTGGCCAGACCCCCTCCGTCGATAGCCGCTAAGGTGAGGGAATACTTGTCCCTGTTCTCCCAGAGGAAGCGGCTCAACTGCTGGTTGGCGTTACCCCGGCCCAGATTTATCTCCATGCCGGAGTGCCCACCCTTGAGATGGTTGATGTGCACCTTATAGTACGCCTTGTCGGCCGGTGCCGGGACAGGTGTGTAAGGGAGGCGGCATTCCACCACCATACCCCCGGCGCATCCGATGACGAGGGAGCCGTGTTCCTCTGAGTCGAGATTGAGGAGGATGCTCCCCGTGACGAAGCCCGGCTGAAGCCCGTTAGCCCCTATCAGACCCTGCTCCTCGTCTACCGTGAAGAGGCATTCTATGGGGCCGTGCACAAGCGTGGGGTCGATGAGCACTGCCATACCCGCGGCGCACCCGAGACCGTTGTCGGCTCCTAACGTAGTGCCGTCGGCCTTAACCCAGTCGCCGTCTACTATCGTGGTGATCGGGTCGGTGAGGAAATCATGCACTTTGTCGCCCCTCTTCTCGGCCACCATATCCTGGTGTCCCTGAAGTATCACCGTCGGGGCATTCTCATGACCCGGGGTCGCCCCCTTGCGCATAACCACGTTGCCGACCTCGTCAGTGGCTACATCTATACCGTGTCTACCTGCCCAGTCTACAAGAAACTCGCGCATCTTGTCGAGATGATGCGTCGGACGCGGCACTTTCGTTATCTCGTCGAAACATTGCCATACAAGTTTCGGCTCCAGTTCTGTGATTTTCATGATAAGAATTTTTATAACCGTTAATCCCCTTCTCCACCCTTACCCCTTATAGGATGGGCTGCCTCTTATCGGAAGGTCAGCTCCCCTTGTGCTTGCGGTAGGCGTTGGCCATGCGCGTGTGGTAGCCCCTCCGCGCATAACTCGGCCCGTTGTATTTCCGGGAAAAGGCCGCCCAGTTACGTGCGCGCAGGTCGGCGAGCATACCTCCGCTCGTGATGAAGGCGGCGAAGAGTTCGAGCTGCTCGTAGTCGGAATACGACATCCTATCCACAAACTCCTCGATGCTCTTGCATCCGCATTGGCGGTAGTTGAAGCCCCCGATCTGGAACATCCCCCAGAACGTGCCCATATCAGCCCCTTGGACGTTTACCCTCCGGGCATTGGTCAACTGCGTCCACTCCTTCAGGGCATAACCCTTCAGACCCGCCGGCACCTTCGCACCCTTGTCGCCTGCCTTGGAGGGTGCCTTGCTCCGGAATCGGGCATACATGGAGGGGTCGAAATTTATCACCGGTACACCGGGGGCAAAGAAGCCCTTCATCTGGCTCCCCGCCTCAATCTCAACCACGGCCTTTATGGCCGCCACCTCAACATCCAGCTCCTTCGCGACTATGCGGAAATCCTCGTCGGTGAGGCCGTCGTAACGGCGCCCTCCGTCTGCCTCCGCCACGGAATCGGCCTTCGCTATATTCCAGCCTCCGTCGGCGGCATCGTCATAACTTATGATATTCTCCAGAACACTCAGTTCCTTCTGCTCGAGCCTCTCCTGTGGCACGGCGCATACCGGAAGGCATGCGGCCATGACCATCAGGAACGACACCGGAGAAAGCCCTCTCATGACTCCGCCACTTTTTTGAGCATCAGGCAGAGATGTTTCCAGAATTTATCCACTGTGGGAATGAGGAGTTGCTCATCGGGTGAGTGAACGCCTGTCATGGTCGGCCCTATGCTCACCATGTCGAGCTCGGGATACTTCGAGCGGAAGAAGCCGCATTCGAGACCGGCGTGTATCGCCTTTATGGCCGGCTCAACTCCGAAAAGCTCCTTATATGCCTCGGCTGAGATCTTCATTATCTTTGAGTTCATGTCGGGAGCCCATCCGGGATAGCCGTCGGTGTGGGTGATCTTGGCCCCGGCAAGTTGGAAATGAGCCTCCACGCGACCCGCTATGTCATATTTGCGCGATTCTACCGACGAACGCTGCGACGTGGTCACCTTTATCTTGTCGTCGCCCTCCATCTTCACGGCCGCGAGATTGGTCGACGTCTCAACGAGCCCCTCGATGTCATGACTCATCGACACTACCCCGTGCGGTGCCGAATAAAGGGCGCGCACGAGGGCGAGCGAGGTCTTGGAGTCTATGCAGTATGCCGGACGCGCCACACTCTCTATCTCTATCTTCATCCCCGGCTCTATCCCGGCAAATTCATTCTCGATCTCTGTGGCGTAACTTGCAAGATACGCCTCCACCTCACTCTTGTGGTCGTTATGGATGCCGAATACGGCCTCTGCCTCGCGTGCTATCGCATTGCGGAGGTTGCCGCCGTGGATGCTGCTCACCTCAACATCCCATTTCTGAGAGCAGTTCCAGATGAAACGTGCGAGCAGGATATTGGCATTCGCTCTCCCGAGATGGATATCGCCGCCGCTGTGGCCGCCGAGTAGACCGCTAACCTTCACGCGGAAGTAACTGAAATTCTCCGGTGAGAAACTGCGGTTGTAGTCAAACACGGCTGTCGTGTCGATACCCCCGGCGCAGCCGATGAATATCTCGCCGTCATCCTCAGAGTCAAGGTTCACGAGGATATCTCCATGCAGCAGTTCGCGCTCCAGATTCTGTGCCCCCTCGAGCCCTATCTCCTCATTCATCGTGAAGAGAGCCTCCACGGGTCCATGCTCAAGTGTGTCGTCGGCCATCACGGCTAATGCCGCTGCCATACCTATGCCGTTGTCAGCACCGAGGGTGGTGCCCTTGGCCTTCACCCAATCGCCGTCTATGTATGTCTGAATGGGGTCTTTCAGGAAGTCGTGCTCTACTCCGCCGTTCTTCTCGGCCACCATATCCATGTGCGACTGAAGGATCACTGTCGGCGCATTCTCATGCCCCTTCGTGGCCGGCTTATACATCACAACGTTTCCCACCTTGTCCGACTTGGCTTCTATGCCGTGCTTCTTGGCGAAGTCAAGTAGGTAATTCTTGATCTGCTCTTCATGGCAGGAGGGACGGGGCACTTTCGTGATCTCATCGAAACATTGCCACACAAGGGCCGGTTTCAGGTCTTTAACTTCCATTTTTCTTTCGTTTTTATGGTTTTGATTGGTTCTTGCGCTTCTTATTGTCCCCACGGAAGCGGGGAGGCAACCATATCGGAAGGTTACACTCCCCAAAAGTATATAAAAATTTCCATTTGGCAAAACCCGACCGCCATATTTATCCCCCGTTCACTTCTCTACGGACCCTGCTAAACGATATTCACGCATTTTAACAAACATTCAATTGGCTAAATTTTTTATTTTCTCCTTTTTTTAATAATTTTGCGCCTGTGTTGCACCAGCCTGTCTCGACACGCTGCCGTCCGCAACCTGACAATCTGTTAAATTAACTTTAAAAAAGTGAAATTAACGTTATTAGTCATTTTGTTTGTGGGATTTGCGTTACTTTTGCTATCCGTAAGAGTCATTCTTTCCCCATCACATTCTTTCCTCTCTGGGCACGCCTGCCGCGGAGTTAAACCCGCGCCCCCGAGCGACACCCGGAAGGAGGATGCAAAACATCTGAACAACAACAACATTATCAATAAATGAAAAAGAATCTTTTCAGAGCCTCGGCTTGCGCCCTGGCATGCTGCATCGCCTTGGGCGCCGCCTCTTGTGCGAACGATTCCAAACAGGAGACTCCCGCTCCGAAAAAATCCACCGCCGAAACCAAGTCACCGGCCGAAAATCTACCCAACTACCGGTACGTGGATTCCGACTCTATCTTCAAGAACTATCATCTCAGCAAAGACTACACCGAGGAGATGCTCCGTATGCAGAACAATATGGAGAGCGAGATGAAAAGGCATGAAAACTCAATCCAGTCGCAGGCCGCGAACATGCAGAAGAAAATGCAGAACAACCAGTACCTCTCCGAGGATGCATACCGCTCCGACGAGCAGAAACTGAACAATATGCAGACCCAGGCGCAGCGGCAGATGGCTTCTCTCCAGAAAACTTACGAGAATGCCGCCCTAAACGGTCAGAAAGCCGTAAACGATTCTATCGAGGCATTCATAAAGGAATACAATGCTAAAAAAGGGTATGACGCCATTTTCTTCAAAAACGCCACCATATATATCAACCCCGCCCTCGACATCACAAACGAGGTGATCGAAGGCCTCAACGCAAGATATAACAAGGTGAAGAAATAACCCCCTCTTTTTTCCTATCATTGATATCTCGGGAGAGCCCCGATCGCGCATTCACGATCTCGGCTCTCCCCTTATTTTCTCAACATTCCTTTTCCTCAGGCGTTTCTATTAGTGAAGGCTTTCCTCTTTTTCCCTTGCATCCCGATTTGCAAATTGAGGAACTTCTGATTAATTTTGCAGAAATAGAAGTTGGTTTGACAACTCCAAAATATAACCCGCATAATGATTGAAGACAATATAATTAATAAGGAGGCCAACGAACGGACCGTGCTCGTGGGCCTCGTGACGCTGAGGCAGAACGAAGCCAAGGTGAAGGAATATCTCGACGAACTCGACTTCCTGGCCCGTACCGCCGGTGCAGAACCTGAAAAAAGATTCATACAGAAACTCGATTACCCCAATCCCCGAACTTACGTCGGTAAGGGTAAACTCGAGGAGATTAGGCTTTATATCGAGGACAACGACATCGGCCTCGTGATTTTTGATGACGACCTCTCCCCTAAACAGGTGGCCAACATTGAGCGCGAACTGAAGGTGAAGATTCTCGACCGCACGAGCCTCATCCTCGACATTTTCGCGAAGCGTGCCCAGACGGCTACAGCCCGCACTCAGGTGGAACTCGCCCAATACCAGTATCTTCTCCCGCGTCTTACCCGCATGTGGACCCACCTCGAGAGGCAACGCGGCGGTATCGGTATGCGTGGCCCGGGTGAGACACAGATAGAGACCGACCGTCGTATTATCCTCGACAAGATATCTCGGCTCAAGAACGAACTCCAGCATATCGACCGCCAGAAAAGCATACAAAGGAAGAACAGGGGGAAACTGACCAGAATCGCTCTCGTGGGTTATACCAACGTGGGGAAATCGACCCTCATGAACCTGCTGAGCAAAAGCGAGGTCTTCGCTGAGAACAAACTCTTCGCTACCCTCGACACTACCGTCCGCAAGGTCATCATCGACAATCTCCCCTTCCTGCTGACTGATACCGTAGGATTCATACGCAAACTTCCCACCCACCTCGTCGACTCGTTCAAGTCTACACTCGACGAGGTGCGCGAGGCCGACATTCTCGTCCATGTGGTCGACGTATCACATCCCGGATTCGAGGAGCAGATTGAGGTGGTCAACAAGACCCTACTCGACGTCTGCGGAGCTGAGGCGAAACCCGTGATTATGGTTTTCAACAAAATCGACGCTTTCCACTACACTCCAAAAGACCCCGACGACCTAACACCCGCGACCCGGGAGAATATCTCGCTCGATGAGTTCCGGGAAACCTGGATGGGACGGATGTCGAACAATTGCGTGTTCATATCCGCCAAGGAGCGCATAAATATCGACGCTCTGAAGGATATGCTCTATCAGAAGGCTAAGGAGATTCACACCGAGCGCTTCCCTTATAATGATTTTCTCTTCCAAAAATATGACGATGATGACTGCAATGCACAACCCGATGACTGACGACGTGTCCCCGAGGAGACCGGAATGGTGGCAGAGGGCTCGCCTCGAACGCCAGGGCTGCTCCTCCGACGACTGGAACCTCGTGGCGATATCCCCGGCCGTCGACCTATCGCTCATTCGCAACGTGCGCTTCTGCGGAAAGGTGATTCTCGAAGCGGGTGCCGTGGTGCATGACGTGCCCGGTGGCCTTGTAAACTGCCGAGTCGGGAAAGGGGCCAGGATTGAGAATGTGGCGAAGATTGAATTCGAACCCGAGGCCGCCTGCGGGGTAGGCGTCGCTGTGGCCGCACTCGATGAGACCGGCTCACGACCCGTTTACATATACCCGGGTCTATCTTCCCAAATAGCCACTCTCATGGCGAGGGTCCCGAAATGGGTGGAGAACAATCTCCGGCCGGGGCTGCAGGATTTCCTCGACTCCAAAAGCGTACCCCCTTACGTGGGTGAGGGAGCCGTGGTGCGTCATTGCGGACTTATACGCAACGTAAGCATTGGCCCGCGTGTCTCAGTCGAGGGGGTCTCTTCACTCCGCAACGGTGCAATCATAAACAATGCCGCCCCGGGTAGGGAACTGGCATTCGTAGGAAGCGGCGTGGATGCCGAGAACTTCATAATCGAGGATGGCCGTGTCGACTCGGGGTGCATAATCCGCAATTGCTATGTCGGCCAGGGTGTGACGCTCGAGAAAGGGTTCACTGCCCACGATTCACTCTTCTTCGCAAACTGCTCCTTTGAAAATGGCGAGGCTTGCGCTATCCTCGCCGGTCCCTACACGGTGAGCATGCACAAGGCCACGCTCCTCATCGGATGCCAGACATCTTTCATGAACGCCGGCTCAGGCACAAACCAAAGCAACCACATGTATAAACTCGGTCCCGTGCATTGGGGGGTTCTCGAGAGGGGCGCGAAGACCTCCTCGGGGGCCTACATAATGTTCGGCGCGAAGATAGGGGCGTTCACTATGGTGATGGGGCCGCACAAGACCCATCCCGATTCCTCCTCCTTCCCATTCTCCTACCTTTTCGGCGACGAGAGGGGAGCGACCGTGGTGGTGCCCGGTGCAATGCTTCGATCTTGCGGACTCATGAGAGACGAGAAGAAATGGCCTACACGCGACCGTAGGCTGAAACGTAAACTACCCCTCAACGACCGCATAATCTTCAACGTGCTCAACCCCTTTACCGTCGACTCCATGCTGAAGGCCATCGACACTATAACCGGCCTGCTCGCCCACCCCGCCGACGACGACCTCTATGTGCGCCACAAGGGGATGAAGTTCACCCGCGCAGCCCTCGAGAGAGCAAAGACACTATACACGGTGGCTATATTCAAATACCTCTCCCTGACCTTGCCCGACGGCAAATTCCCCCCTTCCGACGGGGAGGTGGCCGGCGAATGGGTAGACGTAGGCGGACAGATAATGCCCCGCGTGATGCTCGACAGCGCTCTGGCTTGCGACGAAATCCCGGCGGCCGAGAAAGTATTCACCGAAGCGTTCGACAATTATGAGACCCTGCAACTACAATGGATAGGGCGCAGGTTCGGAGACTGGTGGCATGAGAGGGAGGCAAGGATACCAATCGGCGCGGCGCAATTTGACGACCTCGTCGACGAAGACCGCACCGAATATCTCGAGAACCTCGCCCGAGAGACCCAGATGCTCG
Source organism: uncultured Porphyromonadaceae bacterium (assembly GCA_947175265.1). Lineage (GTDB taxonomy): Bacteria > Bacteroidota > Bacteroidia > Bacteroidales > Muribaculaceae > Lepagella. Next base: position 22,318 of record CAMWMD010000031.1, read on the forward strand.
CCCTCTGACAGATATCCCACTCCTCCCAAAAAGGTGATTTCCTTCGGGAAATCACCTTTTTTTGCAAAAAAACCTTTCTAAAACACTTATTTCCAATTTTCAATTTTCAATTTTCAATTTTTATTACTACCTTTGCACCGCTCGTGTGGGTTTCTCCCCGCGAGGTAGAGAATTATCAACCTATTTATTAACTTTTAATGACTGAATCAAAAGTTCAAACCCCGATTGAAGATTTCGATTGGGAGGCCTATGAAAATGGCGAAACAGCTGGTTCGAAGAGCCGCGAGGAGCTTGTAAACACCTACGACGAGTCTCTTAAGACAGCTAAAGATAACGAAGTGGTGACCGGCGTGGTGAAATCTATCACCAAACGTGAGGTGCGTGTCGACATAGGCATGAAATCCGACGCCATCATCCCTGTTTCCGAATTCCGCTACAATCCTGACCTCAAGGTCGGCGACGAGGTAGAGGTATTCATCGAGGCCCTTGAAGACAAGAACGGTCAGCTCCGCCTCTCCCACAAGAAGGCTTGCCAGACACGCAGCTGGGACCGCGTCAACCAGGCTCTCGAAAACGACGAAATCATCAAAGGTTACGTCAAATCTCGCACTAAAGGCGGCATGATCGTCGATGTATTCGGCATCGAGGCATTCCTCCCCGGCTCTCAGATCGACGTTCGCCCCATACGCGACTACGATGTGTTTGTCGACAAAACTATGGAATTCAAGGTTGTCAAAATCAACCAGGAATATAAGAACGTTGTCGTGTCTCACAAGGCTCTCATCGAGGCCGAACTCGAGGCTCAGAAACGTGAGATCATATCCAAACTCGAAAAGGGACAGGTGCTCGAAGGCAAGGTCAAGAACATCACTCCTTACGGCGTGTTTGTTGACCTCGGCGGTGTCGACGGTCTCGTCCACATCACCGACCTCTCTTGGGGCCGCGTCTCCGATCCCCGCGAGGTTGTTGAGCTCGACCAGGACATAAAGGTCGTTATCCTTGACTTCGACAACGAGAAGAAGCGTATCGCTCTCGGCGTTAAGCAGCTTCTCCCCCATCCCTGGGATGCTCTCGACCAGTCTATCAAGGTCGGCGACCACATCAAGGGCCGTGTTGTCGTTATGGCTGACTACGGCGCTTTCGTTGAGGTGCAGCCCGGCGTTGAGGGTCTAATCCACGTTTCCGAGATGTCTTGGAGCCAGCACCTCCGCAGCGCTCAGGACTTCCTCAAGGTAGGCGACGAAGTGGAGGCTGTCGTCCTCACTCTCGACCGCGACGACCGCAAGATGAGCCTCGGCATAAAGCAGCTCAAGAAAGATCCCTGGGAGAATATCGAGGAGAAATACGCTATCGGCTCTCGCCACACTGCTAAAGTGCGCAACTTCACCAACTTCGGTGTCTTCGTTGAGATCGAGGAGGGCGTTGACGGCCTCATCCATATCTCTGACCTCTCTTGGACCAAGAAGATCAAACACCCCTCTGAGTTCACTCAGGTCGGCAACGATATCGAGGTGCAGGTGCTCGAGATCGACAAGGGCAACCGTCGTCTCTCTCTCGGCCACAAGCAGCTCGAGGAGAACCCCTGGGATGTTTTCGAGACTATCTTCACTGTAGGCTCTATCCACGAGGGCACTATCACTGAGGTGATGGACAAGGGCGCCGTTATCGCTCTTGAATACGGTGTCGAGGGCTTCGCTACTCCCAAGCATCTCGTCAAGGAAGATGGCTCTCAGGCTAAACTCGACGAGAAACTCAACTTCAAGGTGATTGAGTTTAACAAGGATAGCAAGCGCATCATCCTCTCTCACAGCCGCATCGCTGAAGATGCCAACAAATCTGAGGCTCGTGCCCAGCAGCGCGCTGCCGCTAAGAAGCCCCGTCGCGAGGAAGAGCAGGCTGCTGCTCCCTCTATCGAGAAGACCACTCTCGGCGACCTCGGCGCGCTTCAGGCTCTCAAAGAGCAGATGCAGAAAGAGGGTAAATAATTCCTTTTGACTCTCTATCACGGCTTCTGCCGCGACTCTTGATAAATTTAAAATGGGAAAACTTCTGTTTTCCCATTTTTTTTTGTAATTTTACACCCCGAATAATCATTAACCAAATCCCGGATGACACATCGTTTCCTAACATATATCCTTATGGCGGCTGCCGGTTGTATCCCGGTATTCGGTGCCGACACCACGCCAAAAGGGTGGGAAACGATTAAGACGGAGGCTACCGGGGAGGCGAAGACTGTCGTTAAGGAGCAGGAGATTGAGATTCGCACCGCTCCCCTTTCGATTTTCGTGATCGCTCCGCAGTCTGTGCAGATAAAGGTCTTCACAATTCTTGGCCGACTCGTCTCCGAAGGGAATCTCCCCGTCGGTTCTTCCCGCCTGTCGCTCCCCGCGCACGGTGTCTACATCATTAAGACCGGAACTCTGACATGCAAGGTCGCGGTCTGAGCCCGCTCCCTACAATGCTCGGATGCCGGAATGACTATTTGACTCTTACGTCTGATTACGGATTGACTAACAAACTAATGACTAATAACATACTCTTATGAAACAGCCTGAGATCGATTGGAGCAACCTCTCTTTCAGCTATATAAAGACCGATTACAACGTGCGCTGCACGTATAAGGACGGTAAGTGGGGCGAAATTGAGGTGTCTGATTCTGAATTTATTCCCCTGCACATCGCCGCTTCTTGCCTTCACTACGGCCAGGAGTCTTTCGAAGGCCTCAAGGCTTTCAGGGGGAAAGACGGAAAGGTGCGGGTTTTCCGTATGGACGAGAACGCACGTCGCTTCATCCGCTCTGCCGAAGGGCTGAAAATGCAGCCCATGCCGGAGGAACTTTTCTGCGAGATGGTCAGGAAAGTGGTCAAACTCAATGAGAGATTCATACCCCCCTACGGCACCGGGGCCTCACTATATATCCGACCCCTCGAGATTGGCATATCCCCGCGTGTGGGGGTAAGCCCGGCTTCCGAGTATCTCGTGATCATGCTCGTCACACCCGTAGGCCCTTACTTCAAGGAGGGCTTCAAGCCCACAAAGGTATGCATCAGCCGTGAATATGACCGTGTGGCTCCAAAGGGTACAGGCTCGATAAAGGCAGGCGGAAATTACGGAGCCTCACTCGTGGCCGGTGAGAAGGCCCACGAGTTGGGTTATTCCGTGATGCTCTACCTCGACCCCAAAGAGAAGAAATATATCGACGAATGCGGCGCTGCCAATTTCTTCGGAATTAAGGATAACCGCTACATCACTCCCGCGAGCGAGTCTATCCTCCCTTCAATCACCAACAAGAGCCTCCGCCAACTTGCTCGCGACCTCGGCATGACCGTGGAGGAGCGCCACGTCCCTCTGGAGGAACTCTCCTCTTTCGATGAGATCGCCGCTTGCGGCACCGCTGCCGTTTGCTCCCCCGTATCCGAAATCGACGACCTCGACACCGGCGAGAAATACGTCATCTCCGAGAACGGTGAGGCCGGACCCGTCACCACTATCCTCTATAACAAAATCAGAGCGATACAGTACGGCGAGGAGCCTGACACTCACGGATGGTGCGAGATTATCGAATGATTTCTCCATTTGTAAAGAATCTCTTCGACCTTTATTACAGCAATGACCGGGAACTTCTCGCCACAGTTCTGACTCACTCGGAATGTGTGGCGGGAAAGGCTCTCGACATTGCCCGTGCGAAAAACCTTGACGTTGACCTCGACTTCGTGAGGGATGCTGCCATGCTTCACGACATCGGCGTGGTGCGCTGTGATGCCCCCTCGATTCTTTGCCGGGGCGAACTCCCCTACATCTGTCACGGTGTGGAGGGGCGGAAAATGCTCGACAAGGCCGGCCTCCCGCGTCATGCACTCGTCTGCGAGAGGCACACAGGCTCAGGCCTGACCGTCGACGACATCCGCCGCCAGGCCCTTCCCCTCCCCTTGCGCGACCTTTGCCCCGTTTCGCTCGAAGAGAAACTTATATGCTATGCCGATAAGTTTTTTTCCAAATCCGGAAATCTCACTCAGGAAAAGGACCTCGGAAAAGTAATCCGACAGATGGAGGCATTCGGCACAGACTCCCTGCAGCGATTCATGGCTCTACATGCACTCTTCTCTTGACCTTCCTCCCTTTTCACTATTTTTAAAACTTTATATCGGGTTTTATTGCTAACTTTGCAACCGCTTGCCCCTTTCTCTTTGACAAAAGCAAGGCAGGCCCTTTTTTAATCCGAACTTAATCTGCCATCTTTGAGGCGTACTCTTCTATATATATCGGTCCTGGCCTCTCTCGGCCTCGCCATCGGTCAGCAGACCGGAGCGCCACGCGCACTCCCGGCTCCCTCTGACCCTTCCCCTGCCGATTCGGTGGGGAATAACGGTTTTGTACCTTTAAATCCCGATTCCACCCACGATTCCCCCGACCGCAGTCCCCTCAGTGAGGACACCCTCTTCACTTTAGATTCAATCGCGGCCGATTCCATAATCGCGGCTGATTCCCTTTACAGGGCAAGAAGGGGGACTCCTCTCCCGCACGACTCCTCAAGATCTACCCTCTCGCGAATCAACCGTAATAAGGTCGACCTTGAAAATGCCGTGCAGTTCGACGCCACTGACTCACTCGTTATGATTGGCCAGAACAACGCATATCTTTATGGCGACAGCAAGGTGGAATACGGACAATTCAAACTCAACGCCCAGGAGATTCAGATGAATCTCGACAATTCCACCGTCTATGCCACCGGAGCCGTCGATTCTACTGGTAACCTTGTGGGCACACCCGTGTTCTCCGACGGTGGCGATGAATACGAGTCGAAGGAGATGACCTACAACTTCAAGACCGAACGAGGATTCATCACCAATGTAATCACCGAGCAGGGGGAGGGATACCTCACCAGTGAGGCCTCCAAGAAAATGGAAGACGGCTCGTTCTTTGTGGAGAACGGTAAATACACCACCTGCGACGACCACGACCATCCACACTTCTATTTCAATGTGACGCGCGGTAAGATGATTCCCAAGAAGAATATCGTCACCGGGCCTGTCTACATGGTGCTCGCCGACGTGCCTCTGCCCCTCGCCCTTCCTTTCGGTTTCTTCCCCTTCACTAAGGATTATTCAAGCGGCGTCATAGTCCCTACTTTCGGCGAGGACTATAACCGCGGATTCTATCTCCGTGACGGCGGATATTATTTCGCTATCAACGATAACGTGGATCTTGCCCTCCGAGGCGAAATCTACACTAAAGGCTCATGGGGTATTTCTGGCCATTCATCCTACGTGAAGCGTTACCGTTTCAGAGGTAATTTCGACATCTCCTTCATCACCACAATCTACGGCGACAAGGGGAGCCCCGACTATTCGAAGCAGAAGAACTTCCAGGTCGTCTGGAGCCATTCGCAGGATACGAAGGCTAATCCGAATATGAATTTCTCCGCCTCCGTCAATTTCACTACCTCCGGATATACCCGCAACGACCTCAACTCGTATTACAACTCTTCTTTCACGGAGAATACCAAATCAAGTACGGTCAACATGACCTACCGCTTCCCGGGTACCAAGTGGAGCCTCTCCACCACCGCCAACATCTCTCAGCGTACTCAGGACTCCACTCTCTCCGTATCTTTCCCGAATGTCAACGTCTCCCTATCCCAGACCGCACCTTTCAAGAGGAAGAAGTCGGTCGGGGGTGAAAGATGGTATGAGAAGATCAAACTGTCCTATACGGGCCAATTCCAGAACTCCCTCACGGCTCGTCAGGATCAGTTCTTCCAGAAAAGCCTGATTAAAGACTGGCGAAACGGTCTGAAGCACTATATACCCGTTTCAGCCACGTTCTCTCTCTTCAAGTATATCAACATCTCACCCTCAATCACCATGAACGACCGTATGTATGCCTCCAAGATACGTCGCCAATGGGACACGCAGGCCTCGCGTGAGGTGATGGATACTACCTACGGCTTCTACAACCTCTTCGACTTCAACGCTTCCCTCGCCTTCGATACCAAAATTTACGGCTTCTGGAAGCCTATGAAATTCCTCGGTGATAAGGTGCAGATGATTCGACACGTCCTTACCCCTACCGTATCGTTCAATGCCTCTCCCGACTTCTCCGACCCGATGTGGGGTATCTACGGATCATACAACTATGTCGACGCCCAAGGTGTAACACAGTTCAGGAAATACAACTATTTCTCCCACGGTCTCATGGGCTCTCCCTCGGCCGGTAAGACAGGTGCCGTTTCGGTAAGCCTCGCCAACAACCTCGAGATGAAGGTCAAGAGCGATAAGGATTCTACAGGCGTGAAGAAAATCTCACTCATAGAGAATTTCTCCATCAGCCAGAGTTACAACTTCGCAGCCGACTCTATGAACTGGAGTAATATTAATACCTCCATACTCCTGCGACTCATAAAGAATTTCAACCTCAACCTCTCCGCCACTTGGGACCCCTACACCTACCGCCTCAATTCATCAGGCTCGCCGGTGAAGGTCAACGTCCCCAGATGGAAGGCCGGGAAAGGATGGGCAAGGCTTTCATCAACGGGCACCTCTTTCTCCTACACGTTCAATAATCAGACGTTCAAGAGAAAGAAAAACGATAACGACAACGGTAAAAATACCGGAAACGGTAATGGTAACGGCGATGACGGGAATGACCCCTTCGGTGACGGCGACGGCTCCGAGGCCAACGACTTCGACAGTTTCGGCGACCTCAAGAACCGACGCCGAAAGGAAGCCCGCGAGGAGGCTGCCGCGGCCGATGCCGACGGGTATGCCGCTTGGGAATGCCCCTGGAACCTCACATTCAACTATTCCGTAAACTACGGATACGGCGCCTTCGACTACGACAAACTGGAGTATAAAGGAAAATGGACGCAAAACCTCTCCTTCTCAGGAAGCATCCGGCCCACCACCAACTGGAATTTCTCCTTCTCCGCTTCCTACAACTTCGACATGCACAAGATTGCATACATGAACTGCTCCCTCTCCCGCGACCTGCACTGCTTCACCATGTCGGCTTCTTTCGTCCCTCTCGGGCCTTACAAATCTTTCAACTTCAACATTGCCGTCAAGTCATCCCTTCTCAAGGATCTCAAATACGACAAACGCTCATCCAACACCAACGGTATCGATTGGTATTGAACCCTGCCACCCTGTCCCCGCCGGATGGTCAATCCTCATCCTCCTTATGCTGATTGCCATTTTCCATTTGTCGGATAACACGGATTTTCTTTAACATCTGTTAATTAATAAAATGTTTTTTAATCTTTTTTCTCTGATTTATCGCCCGTTAGCAAATTATATTTAAATAATTTCAATTTTTTCTTATAAAACATCAAACCATTTTTTTGAAATGCCGTTATACAAGTGAACCCGGGCGAAGGGGACCTCAGAGGAAGTCAAAATCGCCGATACCCTGACAAAAGGGTAATTGATTTTAGATTTAAGAATCATTTATCAATATATGTGCAATAGTCGTTTTTCTTTATCAATCTATCTTCATTCTGAATCGTTTTAGTCCGAATCTTTTCTTAAGATTGATTACCTTTTCAATATAAATGTCGTTTAATTAATATCTGAATTTAGTCGTTGTTTCAAATTGTCGTTATGTGTCGTTCAATAGTTGTTATGTGTCGTTATAAATGTCGTTTAGAAGCCCTCCCGAAGTGAGAGCATGAATAAAGATTTCTGATAGAACTTAGACCGACTGGCAAATGATTTATCTTCAAGTTATCTTCTTCTTTTCTGAGTGTAATATTTAAAGTAAAACTAAAATTATTGACGTTATGGAAACTTAGAATCGAAAGTCGCACCAGACTATTAAAATTTAAGCAAATTTCAAACGCCACGACCGACACCATAATTTAACCCGTCGGAAAAGGCAACAAAAGACTGGCAGTCCCGCTGCCAGTCTTTTTTATCCCCCCTTCCCCAACATTTCAATACTCCATTTAAAAATAAATTATTAAATTTGCAACCTATGATAACTTCAATTTGAACTCTCAAAAATACTTAACAAAAATTACACTTACAAAATGAGCAAATTTAATGAAGCCACTCGCGTACAATTACCCGCTATGATTCATTTGACACGTCTAAAATATTCATACTTTGGAAAAATCTCCGAAGAAGACGCCGGTAAAGTTTATGACCCTTCAACCAACATTCTCATCGAAGAGTTTGAAAAGCAATTTGAACGGCTAAACCCCAATTCCACCATTAATGCAAAACAAATGCTTCAGGACATCAGGAACGATTTGAAGAATGATGATCTGGGTTACGCGTTTTATCAACGTTTGAAGGCAGTCTCTCCTGTCAAGTTAATAGATTACGAAAATCCGTCAAACAATACATTCTATTTTACAGCAGAATTTTCTTGCAAGAATGGTCAGGATGAATTTCGTCCTGATATAACTCTTTTTGTTAACGGTCTTCCACTTGTATTTATCGAAGTAAAAAAGCCAAATAACTCAGGAGGAATGGTTGCGGAAAGTAAGCGAATGAATCAGCAGCGATTTCCAAATAAACGATTCCGCTCTTTTATCAATATAACCCAATTAATGATATTCTCTAATAATATGGAGTATGACACTATGGGCGGAATTGTACCCCTGCAGGGCGCGTTTTATTGTACTGCTGCAAAAGAAACGGCTTCCTTCAACTGCTTCCGTGAGGAAAACCGGTCAAATGCCGATGTTGCCCCTTATAATAGGAATTATCCATACCGTCCTATCGACAAGAGTGTTGAAAAGAAGATGTTGAAAGATTTCAACTGCGAAGTTATTCATAACACCCCTGAATATAAAACAAATCTTGATACAAACACACCAACCAACCGGATTATTACTTCAATGTGTTCTCCGGAGCGGTTATTATTCATCCTTAAGTATGGTATCGCTTATGTTAAATCAGAACGGGAAGTCGACGGTAAAATTGAGGTTACAGACCAAAAGCACATCATGCGCTATCAACAGATGTTTGCCGCATTAGCAATCCGCGAACATCTTGATAATGGGGCAAATGCCGGGGTTGTATGGCATACACAAGGAAGTGGTAAGACGGCACTTTCATACCATCTCGCATATTTTCTGAATGACTACTTTGCAAAGCAAAATAAAGTTGCTAAGTTTTATTTCATTGTTGACCGCCTTGATCTGCTGGAACAAGCTACACAGGAGTTTGAAGCCCGTGGCTTGGTTGTAACAACCGCCAATTCCCGTAAGGAACTGATGGAGCAGTTCCGCGACAACAAGTCACAGCAGGGAGCGAGCGGCAAACAGGAAATCACTGTTGTTAACATTCAGCGTTTTGCCGAAGATAAAGGGAAGGTAAAACTGCCTGACTATGCCACCAATCTTCAGCGCGTATTCATACTGGATGAAGCGCACCGTGGCTATCGCCCTGGAGGTTGTTTCCTTGCCAATCTTTTTGACGCAGACCCAAACTCAATCAAGATTGCGCTGACGGGAACGCCTTTGCTTAAAGATGAAAAAGCGACGGCAACAGTCTTTAACGATTATTTTCACACATATTATTATGACCGTTCGATCGCTGACGGTTACACTCTGAAAATAATCCGAGAAGAAATCGAGACATCGTATAATGAGAAACTTACACAAATCATGGATAAGCTTGAACAGCTTGTTCAGAAGAAAGATGTTCAAAAATCTACCATAATTGAGCATGAGAATTATGTAAAAGAACTTATCAGATATGTAATCACAGATCTTACCCGATTTCGTCAACAACACGGCGACAATACATTGGGTGGGATGATTATTTGTGAGACCAGTGGTCAAGCTAAGAATCTGGCTATGTATTGGGACGAAGTTCAACGTGAAATGAATAAAAACGCATCGTTCCCAACAAATGTGAACGCACGTCTTATTCTTCATGACACCGACGACAAAGAAACCCGCAAGCAGATTGTCAAAGATTTCAAAAAGAATATGACTGTGGATGTTCTGATTGTTTTCAATATGCTTTTGACCGGCTTTGATGCCCCCCGATTAAAACGTCTTTATTTTGGGCGCAAGCTTAAAGACCATAATCTCCTGCAAGCACTTACTCGCGTAAACCGTCCTTATAAAAATAATCGCTACGGATATATCATAGACTTTGCTGATATCAAGCGTAATTTCGAGGAAACCAACGAGGCTTATCTTCAGGAGTTAAACCGCTTCAACGATCCGAATGAAGATGGCAGCGGAGTAACCAACACTTTTACGCAAGTACTTGAAAATCCGCAGGAAATTCTCGATACCATGCGTGAAATTCATGACACATTGTTTGAATATACCTTAAACAATGTCGAGGAATTCAGTTCGGAGGTGTCCACTATACAAGACAAAGAGGAACTTCTAAAACTAAAGAAGGTTCTTGAAGCCGCACGCGACTGCGGAAACCTTGTTCGCACATTCGGCGACGATGAGTTAAAGACTCAGTTTGCCAAAGTAGAACTCACCAAACTACCGGATATGCTGAAGGAGGTTCAGCATCATATAACCATCATTAACCAAAAAGAGGCATTCAATGCTAACTAGCAGACTACCATACTGGTTAACGAGGCTATGCAAGACATTGAGTTTACATTCTCCAAAATTGGAGAGGAAGAACTCAAATTGATTTCCGGAGGTCGTGAACTTCAGGACAAATGGAGAGACACTATCAGAGCATTTATGGATAATATCGACCCTGACGATCCGGAGTTTATAACTCTGCGGGAAGCTTTCATGCAACGTTTTAAGGAGCATGGATTCGTTATTGATTCTATCGCTAAATTCAATGAGGAAACAGCCGCTCTTGATTCAATAATTAATCGTTTGAAGGCTATTCAGAAATCAAACCGGGTACTACTAAATAAATATAATGGAGACCCTAAATTCGCACGTGTCCACAAACGTATCCGTGAAATTAACTCTGAACGTAAGGAGAAGTCAAAAAAACCGATTTTTACATTCAGTGATCATGAAATCAGTATTATTCTCCAAATGATAAAGGAGGATGTTGACCAGAGGGTTTATGACAAAAACGACATCCTGAAAAAGGATGCTTACTTCGAACAGACCGTATTGCAGATAGTTGCAAATATGCTCTCATTTTTCCCTCAGATTAGTGATGAGGCAACTGTTGATGACTATAACTTTGTAAAGAATGGTATTGCTCGTCAATACCTGAATCAGTATAACGCTACATACGCGACAGCATAATGAATATAAAAGAAAAAACAATACGTCTTATTGACGACCTTAAAGCCACTTGTCAGTCTTACGGACTCGGAAATGATGGTAATGAATATAAGATTATCACTCAGATTTTCTTGTTCAAATTCCTGAATGACAAATTTGGCCATGAGCTTAAGAAAGCAAAAAGTCCCCTTGCAAAGAAAATAGCCGATGCCGAGCATTGGGAACTTGCTTATTCTGAACTAAGTGATTCAGAACGTGAGTTGCTGTTGGTATTCCTACCGCCTGAGACTCTTAAATTACAGCCTGAGCATCTTCTTTATAAACTTTGGAATAACCAAAGCAAAGGCAATTTCGATATAATTTTCGATGCAACGATGACCGACATCGCCGAGCAAAATATCGATATTTTCTCTACGCAGACCACCCAGAATACAAAGATACCTCTTTTTGAACGTCTGACACAATACGTCACTGACGTTGACCAACGTCCTGCATTCGCACGTGCTCTGGTTGACAAACTCGTTGGGTTTTCTTTTGAAGAGGCTTTTTCCGACGAGAAGGGTTATGATTTCTTCGCTACTATATTTGAATACCTTATCAAAGATTACAACACAGCCGGAGGTGGAAAGTATGCGGAATATTATACACCGCACGCCATAGCCACCATTATGGCTCGTCTTCTGGTAGATAAAAACGAAGACTTGCATAATATTGAAGCGTATGACCCTTCTGCCGGTACTGGCACACTGCTTATGGCGCTTGCTCATCAGATCGGTAACAGTAAATGTACCATATTTGCGCAAGATATATCTCAGCGTAGTAACAAAATGTTGAAATTAAACCTTTTGCTCAATGGCTTAGTTTCCTCACTTGACCATGCCATTCAAGGTGACACACTTGTTTTACCCTACCACAAAAATGATGAAGGGACTTCTTGGAGACAGTTTGATTACGTAGTTTCCAATCCTCCTTTCAAAATGGACTTTGCTGATACCCGCGAGAAAATAGCCGCCCAACCGGCGCGCTTCTGGGCTGGTGTACCTAAAGTCCCTGCAAAAAAGAAAGAGAGCATGGCAATCTATACCTGTTTCATTCAGCACGTAATCAACTCTCTGAAATCTAACGGTAAGGGTGCAATCGTAATTCCGACCGGTTTTATTACTGCAAAATCTGGCATTGAGAATAAAATACTCAAACATATAGTGGACAATAAAATTATACACGGTGTAGTTTCCATGCCTTCCAATGTTTTTGCAAATACCGGTACCAATGTGTCAGTACTCTTCTTTGACAATTCAAAGGCTTCCGATAAAGTCATCCTTATTGATGCTTCCAAGTTAGGCGAGGAGTACAAAGAGGGTAACAATCAGAAAAAACGTCTACGCCCCGAAGAAATTGACAAAATCGTAGACACTTTCCGCGAGCGTAAGGCTGAGGATGGATTCTCTGTTGCCGTGACATACGATGAAATCAAGGAGAAAGGCTATTCGCTATCGGCCGGACAATACTTTGACATAAAAATTGAATACGTAGACATAACGGAAGAGGAATTCAATCAACGTATGGCCAATTACGAATCCAAACTTACTGAAATGTTTGCCGAGAGCCATCGGCTTGAAGGTGAAATTCTCGCTCAACTCAAATCTCTCAAATTTAACAGCTAATCTCAATGGCAAAGGAAATTCAGTTTATACTATATAATTTGCCTGATAATTCGGGTACAGTACAAGCGTATGTTGAGAATGAAACATTATGGCTAACTCAAAAGGCTATGTCGCAATTGTTTGATGTGTCTGTCCCCGCTATAAACCAGCATCTAAAGAATATATACGAAACAAATGAACTGACACCGGAAGCAACTATTAAGAAAAACTTAATAGTTCAGCAGGAAGGAAATCGCCAAGTAAAACGAGAACAGACTTTCTATTCTCTTGATGCGATTATCAGTGTTGGGTATCGTGTTAATAGTCAAAGAGCCACTCTGTTTAGACAGTGGGCAACCCGTGTACTGAATGAGTTTATCCGCAAAGGATTTGTGCTCGATGATGACCGTCTGAAACAGGGGAATGCGGTGTTTGGACGCGACTATTTCCGTGAACTTCTTGAGCGTGTACGCTCAATCCGAGCCAGCGAGCGACGGATTTGGCAACAAATAACTGATATTTATGCCGAATGCAGCATTGACTACGACCGCCTTGCTCCAACTACAAAGGAGTTTTATGCAATGGTACAGAACCGCTTCCATTATGCTATAACCGGACATACCGCCGCTGAAATTATCCATGCGGGAGCAGACCATACGAAACCACACATGGGTCTGACAACATGGAAATATGCACCCGAAGGTCGTATCCTGAAATCAGATGTCTCAGTTGCTAAAAATTATCTCTCTGAAAAAGAGATACGCTCGCTTGAACGCACAGTAACTTCCTACTTCGATTATATAGAGGGGCAAATTGAGCGAGGCAATGTATTCAATATGGAGCAATTTGCCGCCAGTGTCAATAAATTCTTGACCTTCAACGACTACAAAATTCTACCCAATCGAGGAACTATCTCAGCAGCCCAAGCGAAAGCAAAAGCCGAGGCGGAATACGACCTTTTCAATCCCACACAACAAATAGACTCTGACTTCGACAAAGAAATCAGAGGCATGTTAGATAAGTAATATAGTTTATGGAATTCTTACTTTGGCTTAATCAATTTGCCGGCCTCCTATCGCTGTGTGCTGTTCTTGCAGCTATTATCGTACCATATAGAATTTACAAGAAGCAGCGTAAAGATAATCTTCAAACCATCAAAGATGAATTGGAAGCCATGAACGACATGAGTCTGTTTCCAATGTCAGGAAGCGATCGAGAACGATACACTCGCAAATCATTGTTAGAAAAGCAGCTGAAAAGGAAGTAAAATGAAGTTACATAAATACAAGCTGATAGACGTTGCTACATGCGAAATTAGCAACATTGATAAAAAGACAAAATCAGGAGAGCAATCTGTACGATTATGTAACTTTACTGATGTTTACTATAATTGGGCAGTTACCGAATCAATGTCAGAAAAATTTATGGTCGCGACTGCATCAGATTCTCAAATAAGTAAACTCTCTCTGAAAAAGGGTCAAGTCGCCATCACAAAGGATAGCGAAACTCGACATGACATTGGAATTCCCTGCTACATTGCCGTCACCCTCAAAGATTGTGTTCTTGGTTATCATTGTGCTTTGATAACGCCAAATCCTGAATTGTTAGACGGACGCTATCTCAATGCCTATCTTAATTCAAAGTTAGCAAAAGAATATTTCGCCAATAATGCATCTGGAAGTGGTATGAGATACTCACTCCCTATAGATGCAATAAAGAATATTGTATTATATTTGCCTGATATAGAAACTCAACGTGCCGTCGGAAAGATATTCTCTAATATCGACCGAAAAATTGCGCTTAATCGTGAGATAAATCGCAATTTAGAGGCGATGGCGC
>CAMWMD010000032.1 GCA_947175265.1 uncultured Porphyromonadaceae bacterium
TATTTTAATTATTTTACTGCATTATTAACATCTCGAAATAAGTTTAAACAACTTCGTTATTAAAATTTATATCGGAGAATCCTAAAGTAGCGGATGTCTCACAGGAAGGAATCGTTAGGCCAATCTCAGAGGGAAGTACAAATATAATAATCTATACATGTGACGGGTCAGAATTGTCAGCCACATTAAAGGTAATAGTGAGAGGAAACTCTGCAGTAACGGAGGTGGAAGAGGAGAAACCGGAGGTATATATAGAGGATATGAAAATACATATACGAGGAAAATCTTCCAAGGATAATATAGAGGTATATAATATGCAAGGAGGATTAATTCATTCTTCGAAATCTGATGAAATATCCTTGAATGTAAAAGGTTTCTATATTATAAAGATTGGGAGATATGTAAAAAAGATCGCTTTAAAATAAGAACTGAATAGAGTGTTTAGATAAGCCTTCCCAAATGTGGATTTAAGGGAATGCTTATCTAAACACCAATCATGATTGAGAAATTGAAGCTATATATTTAGGTTGTACTAAGAGAAGGATGAAAATGTCTAATGAAGAATCACTTTATAATTTGACTAACTTGTACGCTAATTATCGGCTGTCCGAAAAATGAGGATAGCATAGCGAGAGTGGAGATGGTAAAGTTATGCTCTCCGCTCAGCCAACGGGTAATCTCGCTTGGACGTTTTCCTATAGCATCGGCAAGTTGCTTCTTCGATAGTCCCTTTTCCTTCATGAGGAAGTCAAGACGGTTGGAAATCTGAAACGATAACCGAGCCTCAGCCCTCTCTTCCGGTGTTATGTCGCTCAGAAGTTCCCTAAGAGAAATCTTAGCTCTTTTCATATCTCAAATGTTTTATCGGTTTCAATCTCGCTTTCAGTGATGATAACGCTCCCGTCTGCCACACCTTCCTTAAGGAGTTCTTCAAAACGTTGCAAAGTCAGAACGTATCCCTTCAATGTGTCGTCATCTTCATAGGTGCGTGTTTTCTTTTGACCTCCATTACCAAGTATGAGGATACGGTCTGAAAGACGTAACCCATACAGACGAAGTTTTGAGCGCAAAGTGGGAAGGGCTACGACAGAATCTTTCATCTTCCCTTCGGGCCTGAAATATCTTTCCAATGCTCCGAAGTCAAGAATCTGATCAATAAACTTAGCAATGATCCTGAAATCCTTGTTGAGTTCACCGTCGGCCTGAAACTTGGTGACAAACTTCTCAAACTCGTTGAGGTCATCGGATAAGAACTGTATAGTGTATACCGTACAGTTATCAGTTTGATCTAAAAGAAGCAGTTCTAGTTCACTCATAGTTTTATAGCTTTATCATTCTAACGCAAAAGTACACCAAATATTTTACATAAATGCGAAATGTTTGGTTTTTCTTCTCCTGTAGTACTGAGGCTTATAGAGTGTTCTTCATTATGATTTCAAGAACTTCGTTGAGTTTGTCAGTTGGAAGGCGTTTGATGTAGTTGGCGCGAGCTTCGAGGTTGCTTCATCATCCTACCGGCAGTGGTGTGTCTTGTTCGGGTCCTGCCGTTTTGTGTTTCTATAATCCAATCCCCTGTCAATCCAGCCAATTTGCCCACTTCCTTAATTAAGGTATTGTCGTCCATTCGGATTAGCAAACCTAATTAGATTATCGCGTGTTGTTTGGAAGTACCCGGCAGGAAGGTCAATAACTTTAATAGTTTCTCCATCCAGATTATGGACTTCAAACCCAACAATAACCGGCTTTGTGCCCCATTCCTTATATGATTCAGTTTCTATGTTGTAACTAAAATCTTTCAAAATAGGTGTTAAATAGTGAAGACCTTTACCAAAAATACCTTTAGTAATAGAGAAGTAGTCTCCCTCTGTTCCGTTATCCGGCATATCATTTACATCAGTTGTATCCAAACTCTCGGTATACACACTTTCTTTTATTTTATCTTCGTAGTCTCCGTAGCGACCATAATCACTCTCTCTATATTCCTGTTTGCACTGATGGTAGTAGCCATCATCCATGAGCATGTAGTACTTTGAAGGATACTTTTCTCCATAATTCTCCTTTTTTAAAAATTCGTATGCTATTACTTTGGTACCATTGGGTAGAGCAACAATCTTAGCATCCGTCACGGTCTGGAAGTATAATTTGAAGAAAGTTTCAATGGGAAGATTTTTTTTACTAACTGTATATCCCCAAACATCCAGGTCAGCAGGTTCAATAGTTTTATATATGTATTTCCGATATTGAGTATATTCGTGTGTAACACTAACTGGAAGTTGGAATGTGCCTTCTTTTATCAAATTAAAATCCAGATCATAGATTGAAAAATAATATTCATTACCGTTCCCCTCCGCTTTGCCATTTTTATATTCCATGGCATAGAAACATGGCTCCCCTGAGTCCGCATTATGGTCAGGGATAAGACGTAGGTAAGTTTTGTCAACGATGGTTGGGGTTTGGGCGTTCGCCTTTGTGAAAGGAAGAAGGAAGGTGATGTGGCATCTACCGTTGCCTCGTTCTTGACTGAGATAAAGAAGTTGCGAAGTTCAGTATGGTCAAGAAATAAGTACTGCCATTTTTAGCCGGGATTCATTTTCATAATTGGAGAGTTATTTGTAAATTTGCATATTAAAGTTTTAAAAACCCGAATTATGAATCTTCCTTGGTATTCTTATCTTCCCATAGCTGCCGGTATCATCGGTGGTTTGATTGGCGGCTACTATCACAAACGATACAAGCAAAAAAAGAATAAAGCATAAACAGCAGTTTGCATCCATAATTATCTACGCCTCCTGATTATCTGATTTAAATAGAAAATTTGTTTGAGTGATAATTGACTCTGGTCTTTCCCAGGCTCCCTCTTAAACGCTGAGGTGAGATAGTTATGAGGATTGAGACCGGAAAAGGCTTTTTCTCAGTCATGACATTTCAGTAAATCTTCCATCAAAGCGAGATCACTTTTCACCTCTCCCTGCAGGAGATATTCCTCTTTTCTGCCATAGAGTTCCTTATAAATCGTATCAGCTTTTTCCCTGTCATTCTCTATAAGGAGCGCCACTGCACAAAGGATCCTTTCCTTTGAAGACATCATGCGCCGGTTAGACTCAAGATACTTTTTCGTTTCGGGATCAAGCAGAGCCTTGGCACCCTCCTTATCTCCGGCCAAGAGCCTGAGCCATATCAGTTCACAGGCAATCTCTTTGACATACAGAGGCATGATTTCATTTTTATGACTGTACAGATTTTCGTATATCCTGAGTGCGTCATAATTCTTACCCTCGTCTACATAAATACCGCTTTTCATTATCGGGATTGAAACCTCAAGGGGATTATGATAGTCAATCTCATCGGGGTCAGGGAATAAGTCGCCCGGAAGGTCTCTTGGACGTAATCCCTGTTGAATTAATGAATTTGTTCTTAACTGACACGCCAAGGCTGCCCGGCTAAGGCGACTTCTCCTAAGCAGAATTAAGTTATAGCCGTCATTCCCAACTCCTCCCAACTGCATTGGAATGCCGTTTAGAAGGATTATGAGGGCATCTGTCAGAAGAAACATGAAGACAAATTCCTTTATTAGTGGAGCCATGTCAACCCACATCAAAGGGAGCACGAGAATAAAGACAACAATATTGGCTAATACGCCTCCTGCATTATACCAGAATACCGGTAGACGGTCGAGAGGAACCGATGGAGGTTCGAGAAGACACTGACCTCCTGTGCCGGCGATTCCGAATCTTTTTAACCTGTAATGACCGTCTTCTTTAATTAGCACAAAGTTAAAAATCCGGAAGGATACGAACTTATAACCTGAAAGAAGGCCAGCAATCAAATGCCCTGCTTCATGAATGGGTATAAGTATGATAAAAGATATCATGAAGAAAAAGATTCCTGCCAGGAAAGCCATGACAGTTTCCATGAAATCAAGCGCAGTGAGTTTATCAATAAACTGCGACAAGGACATATCCGTAAAAAGCGAAATAATCAAGAGGCAGATAACCAGTCCTCCTGCTATTCCAATAAAGAAAGCGGCAATAAATTTTAATTTTTTCATTTAGTTGGTATTCTTAAAGTTGACTTCAAGAAACCGGAGGATTCACCCGGTTTCTGCGTTTCGATTTTGAGTATTTTGCCTTTACGATATCATAGGCCCGTTTGACAAGAGAATATATTTCTTTCTCATGTAAGTCACCGTTCAGGTTAAGTTGAATCCAATGACGCAGACTTTGGTTTAACGGTGCGTCGATGGAGGAATGGTTCATCCTTATTTCCTCGATTTCTTCCGGTGTTGATTTCACTGTCACTGAGGTAAAATCGTCCATATCCGTGAAACAGAACATGTGATCCAGGATATAGAAAACCAAAATTGAATCGTATCTTCTGGCAAACTTCCCGAAGGGAGTTTTCTCTGTCACCTCTCCAAGCGAGAGACAAAAATCACGGAATTCCTCTATGTTCATGCTTCACGACATAATGAAGAGAGAAACGAAAAAGACAAAATAGCGGCGCTGTTTTTCCTGTCAGCTCCGTTCGATAGGGGTTCATAATAATTAATACGGTTCAAGTTTCGCACGTTTAACTTGCTGATTTCAGATTGTAAAATTCACAGATATGAGCCAACTCATCGGACTTATTGATCACGACCTCAAAGATTTCTTCATCAGGAAGTCTGAAGAGCTACGCATATTTCGTAATCAGAGACCATCGCATTCAGAATATATAATCCATTACACCCCCGACTTGTCGGATTCTCTCCCCGCATTTTTTTGCCGTCTATGATTACATGACAGCCTTTAAGCGAAGATACAATATTGTCTCTG
Organism: uncultured Porphyromonadaceae bacterium; assembly: GCA_947175265.1. Lineage (GTDB taxonomy): Bacteria > Bacteroidota > Bacteroidia > Bacteroidales > Muribaculaceae > Lepagella. The sequence goes on from CAMWMD010000032.1 coordinate 4,815, forward strand.
CAGATAGCTGAAGATACCCGCATCTGCTCCGGATTGACAGACTCGACAACACGGCGTATGGTATCTCCGGGAGGCACTCCGTTGGATGATTTGAGGAATCCCATACTCTTGAATTTCTCCGCATTATCCTCTATCAAGTCGGATATTTCGTCATAATCATCGCATGAGCACAGTACACCAATAAGAGCTATGCGCAGGACATCTTCCAATTCGTGCTTGACTTTTCCCAGCACTCTGGGGTCTTTTACTTTACTGAAAATCTCTATTTGCATATTACTAATTTAACTCCAATCTGTGGATTATGCAATAATATTTACATTTATTCACATTATCAACCTTTGTTTTAACTAAATCTTATATAAATTTCATGCTCTAGCCCTGATTTTGTCCAAAATGCCCTTGCATAATCGGGAGGATTTGGTTAACTTTGACCATGTCCTTGGAATTAGTAGTTTTCATGAGAAAAGAGGTCGAATTTTTCCTTTAAATTACTAAATTTCAGGGATTTTTTGTAAATATAATTACCTAAAAATTAAATATTTAATAGCATAATTTCAATTTTTGTCATCTACTAAACTCAATCAGAAAAATAATTATCCTGATTCCTCAAGGAAAAAATCTCAGGAGCGACAGGACCTTTCTCCCATATATAATCTAACCATGTAAATGGGAATCCACGCAGTTGCATAAAACGCTCATCAATCAAATAGACTATCTTTAGCATTTTACGCATATTAATCCCCGGCACTTTATTGGCAATATATGCCAATAATGCTCCAGTCTTCATTCATTCTATTTGCTGTAATTCCTAAACTCATGGTCTTTCTTAATTCAAATCACAAAGTTAATATTTTTCCCTCTGATGTATAACATCAAAATTCAGGTATTGTCGAAGTTTAGCATTTAAGACAATTATTAAGGCAATGATAATATCTGCTTCTTTCATGAAATATTTTTTGTAAAGCGCCAAATGTCCTTTGAGTACTCTATGTTTCCTTCAACACTTTATTAGCCTACTGACGGAATAAGGTTGCATTTCTCCTCCAATTCACCTGATTTGTAAATATTGGCAATATGTTTTGTTATGGCCGGACGTTTAGTGCCTATAACAAGCAGAGTCCTCCATTAAGACAACCAGTAGGGGTAAAATAAGGAGGAACCATGAAAGTTGGCTCCTCCTTCATATCATTGAGATATTAATCAGATGATGATTTTTAGAGATTTGGACTGGGAAGAAGTAACTAAATTGAGGATATAAATACCCCTCTCCAAATTATTAAGACTTGTACCTTTTATTGTTTTGCCAGTTATGATCGTTTCTCCTGAGATACTTAATAACGAGTAATTTATAACTTGAGATTCTATTGTGCATTCAAAGAAGATTGAATTCCCGGTAGTTTTAATCTTAATTTCTTCGGGTTGGGAAAGATTGAAAGAAACTCCGGCTAATTTTATATCAAATACAGGACGAATTGGTAGCCGATTGGTACTCTTTTTTCTATCTCCGAAGAATGGTCTGTCACCTTCCTCGTCATTAAATTCAAGAAAGTAAATATAGTTAGAAGAGGATGGTGTGGATGTCCAATATGCTCCAGAGCCTCTGTTATTAATATCCCAGTAGCCTGCCCCCTTTTCATTATTCCACCATAGTTGAGCAGCTGCAGGGAGGAAAATATTGTTGCCGTTTGAGGCGGTGAATATCATACCCTCCACTCCTTCTATCTCCGTCCATCTATGAACCGTATGATCTATTAGTTCTTGAAATTGTACTTTAGATGGAATAGAAAAACCTTCACCTAAATCGGTTAGGGTTGGAGTATCATTCCCTAAATAATACTCTCCAAATTCATAACTTTTGTTTGCACCCAGATTTTGTTCCATCCATTGCAGCCCTGATGGAAGACCCAAATCAATAAGGCTAACCTCTTGTGACTTTTGGGAGAAAGAAAGAACAGAGTTTAAGACAATGATTGTCAAGAATAATTGTATTTTCATGTCATTTTATTTTAAATTAGAATAAACTGATAATGGTGAGCGACTATAATATAGGAAGGAAACTATAGTCGCTCATCATCAACTATTGAAAAAGTATGGCAAGTTATCGTACGATTATCTTAGCAGCCTCGGTTTTACCCTCTTTCCCGGCAGTAGTCACGACATACATACCTTGCGGAAAATCTGCTGTATTGAAGGTGAATGTAGTTTCACCTGCCGGAAGATTTTTCTGAAGCATAGTACGGCCATCAGAGGCTATTACATTTACTACACATCCCTTTGACTGAATGGCATCTTTTAAAGACACTGTCACTATTTCTCCCTGACGTGGTGTACGAGGAGAAATCTGTGTATTTTCAAGCAAGGCTATTTGTGTGGCGCGAGTTAAGCTATCCAACTTGTAAACTACTGTATAAGAGTTATAATCAGAAGAGTCGTTCAGACGGTTACAATTTCCTACCATGATATATTTTGTCCCGTTCATGGAAATATATCGTATTTGATTCACATATTTGTTTTGGTAGTATCCATCCGGTAGGGCGATAGAGGAGATTTCAACTCCATCCAGGTTATACACTTTGAATCCTTTGATCATATTAGTTTGACTGCCTACATTTTCTGTGGAAGGAAGGATATAGCAGAAATCATTATTGAATATTCCCCTTGTGATAGGATTGGAAGTTATTGTCCCATCTTCATAGAAATCTACCAGTTCAGTTATATCATCATAAGTGTTTCCCAAGGGTAAAGAGAATGATTTTACTAAAGAGAAGTTTTCGTCGTAGATGGAAAATTGGATTTCATTATCACTGCCTTCAGCTTTACCATTTTTATACTTTGAGAAACAGAAGAAACCCTTGTCATCTCCGGAATGATTTGCAGAGATGATTGACATTTTACTTTTGTCAACGATGGTTGGGGATTGGGCATTTGCCTTCGGGATGGCAAGAAGACCGAAAGCGAGAAGAGCAAAGAATGTAGTTTTTCTCATTGCTATTAGATTAGATTGTCCTATCCGCTCTCATGATAGGGGGGTGATAAATAAAAAGCGCGAGAGCCGTACTGCTTGCTCGTTCCGCTTGTTGAGGCCTTCGCATTGCCCATTACCGTAGAACGAGCAAACTTGCAGAAGCCTCACGCTGAATATGTGTAAATACACCAATAGTCTCCGCATAAACGGAAACTTTTAGTGATGATATACATATCCACAAGGCATCTACTGTTGCTGCATTCTTGACGGTAAATGAAAGGTGCGAAGTTTCAACAAGCCAAGAAGGAGCGTCGAGTAAACGCTTTTAAAACAGTTGTTTAAGATACGTCTCTATGTATCTTTCACAGTTCCCACCCGTTTAACCCGAAACCGGGCTTCTGCTGGTGCGGTCTGTGGAAGCAAAGTTAAATAAATTATCTGAAAAGGCAAAATTTTTCAGATAATTTGTATTTTTCTTGAATCCGGTGGTATCGGTCAATAGGTGCCGATTGACTCTCCCCAGTATCCCATTTGCATGATTAGGGGTATGACTGACTCACCCATCGGAGTCAGTGAATACTCCACGCGCGGAGGCACGACAGGAAAAACCTGCCGCTGTATAATACCATCACGTTCAAGAGTACGTGCCGTCTGGGTGAACATCTTGTTTGAGATGTTGCGCAATTTCTTCTGCAGTTCTGACGACCGCATCGGGCCATTCTTCAGATGATAGAGCATCATCGGTTTCCATTTCCCTCCGATAAGTTCCAAAGCCAGTTCAAGGGCGCAGAAATAAGTGTGTCCTGAAAAATTTATTCCTGTCTTAAAATCCTCATACTTCTGATTTCCCTAAAATACCCCTTTGGGTAACTATCTAACCTGTCGGTATATACCTCACCAAAGGTAATAATTCTTTTGTTTTAACGCAAACAGTATGCATTATCACCATGAAAATAATAGCAATAAACGGAAGTCCGCGTAAGGACGGGAACAGTGCCAAACTCCTGCAAAACTGGGTTGAGGGTTTCAGATACCTTCATCCGGAAGCGGAAATGGAATGGTTGGATCTCTACTCATTCTACACCAAACGTGAGCAGATGTTGGCCGACATCATATTGGGTCTGATCAACAAATGGGTTAAGGCTTGACCTTTACCAATCCCTTCACTGCCTCCACAATAGAGGCAGCCTCCAGACGGGATGTGTCGAACACCGCGTCATAATCCGCGGGATTGCCCCATGTGCGTTCCGTAAAGTATGTGTAGTGGTCGCGGCGGACGGAATTTATGCGGCTCACGTGAGCGTAGGCATTCTCCTTATCAATACCGTAATAGGATACCGCCCGCTTGGCTTTATAATCATCGGAGGCACGGAGGAACAGGTGTATACATGCGGGATTGCCGCGCAGGATATAGTTCGAGCATCTCCCGACAATGACGCACGGCCCCTCGGCAGCCAGTTTCCGGATTACCCGGCTTTGGGCTACGAACAGTGCATCCTTCCTTGACATTGACTGCTCGATAGGGATGGTGAAATCCTGTGTCACGAGTTCGAACAGCAGGGAATGTGGCAGACGCTGGTCGTAGTCACGCACGATGCTTTCACTGAGCCCCGATTCCTTAGCCACCATCTCCATCATGGAATTGTCATAGAAGGGTATGCCGAGTTCACGGGCTACCATCTCACCAATCTCATGCCCCCCGCTGCCATATTCCCTACCGATGGTAATGACAGGAAAATTGGCAGGTCGTATATCTGAGGAAAATATATTTTCCTCAGAAGATTCCTCTGATCTCAACGTCGGAGCCTCCTCCCATCTGTCAATGAACCGGAGGCGGGGGCGAAGGAAACGAACGACCGGACCTGTGAGAATAGCCACGATGACCGTGCCTTCCCTCACGCCGTCGATGCGGCCGGCAAAAATCCATGAGCATCCCACGGCTATCAGCAGGAGTGTGACATCAAACATGATCTTCATTGTGCCGAACTCCTTTTTCAATTTCACGGAAGCGATGTGAAGCACGTATTCTCCCGAATTCATACACACATCCGCCACAACTTCCAGTGCGATACCGAGCCCCATGAGGCAGCATCCGAGTATGCATGAGATCAATTGGAGGTAATACACCGTAGGATGCCAGAAAGAGAGTATCGACATGGTCACGTCGATAAACACACCGAACACCAGCGACACGGGAATCTGCATGAGGAGTTCAATCTTTTTCTCCCTGATACCTTTTCTCCCCAGCATCAACAATTGGGCAGCGATGAGAATGGCATTTAGGATGATGATATACGTTCCCATTGAAAGGGTAGTGTTGATGCTCCAGACGTAGGGCACACTTGAAATCGGTGAGGTGCCCATCAGAGAGCGTGTCACGAGGCTCACGCCGAACGACATTATGAACAGAGAGACAAAAAAGACGAAATAGCGGCGCAACTTTTCCTGTTTGCTCCGCTCCAAAGGTTGTGTCATAATAATAAGATCAATTTTGTTTGGCAGTACAAAATTAAGATTTTATTTTGTCCTACGCCAAGCCCCGTCCCACAAAATGCGGGACGGGGCATTTATGTTGGGTTATTTCCGTGATTTTCCTTTTTTTATGAGTTTAAGAGCCTCATCAAGGGCATCGTTGGCAGGCACCTCAACATCCGGAATTGTGCCGTGGATATCGTTTTCATCTGCCCGTAACTGCCAGAAACGTTTGAATGATATATAACAGGAGAGATTGGAGATCGGAAGTCGGTATCTCAGTATGTCTCCATAGGAAACATTCATGCCCCCGGTTTCCTCTCCGATCACTTTCCCCATACCGCATTCCTTGAAAGTCCATGCGAAGGAGCCTGCGGATGAAAATGTATTGTTTGAGGTGAGGAGATACACATTCCCTTCATAATGGCCCTCGTCAATACTCAATGGCTTGATATAGTCGGTGGAGTCGGTTTCATAAAATTGGAACAAAGTTGATCCGCCACTGTTCCCCATCAGTTTTAAAGTGAGAGGAGTGATGCGCACAAGAGCCTTATCCATCTGCACGAAAGGTTCGGGAGAGATATATCTAAGAAGGACGTCTCCCACGTTGCTGGTTCCTCCCCCGTTTTTGCGTATGTCGATAATGAGGTTGCCTATATTGTTTTTCCTAAGGTCTGTAAACATGGAATCGGCGAATTGCTCCATTCTTTCAGTATCGGAAAAACTGCGGAAATCCATTATGGCTACGTTGTTCAAAGTGTCGATAAGATATGAATAGGCTTCATATTTTTTCTTGTCTCGGGTAGAGGGACACCTCTTCTTTATCTCTTCCCAGAGTGTGGCAGGGAAAGTATGCGAAAGCACTTTTTTAGAATCCGGCTTCCTATACTCTACGTGATAATTATCGGCTGCGAAGAGCATCTCGAACAGTGAGGTGAACAGACCATTGATGCGTGAAAGTTTAAAGTGTGGTCTCTCTCCACTGACGTAGGGCATCATGGCATTAATGATGCTGTCTGCGCTTATCCCGTTAACAGACAATATTCTGTCTCCTCGGGAAATTACGGAATCAAGGCTGCTCCTGCATATTATTGAGCGGTCGGTAAGGACGTCTACATACACAGGAAACCGCTTCAGCTCATTTGTGAATACACTCTTTGTGGGAAATGTCATGCTTGTGTGTCCGTCGCCTATCATAGCCACGATTGGGGAGGCCGCCTTATAAAGCATCATCGGGCTCACCGAATCGGGGAAAGAGGCCTTGGCCTTATTAACTGCCCTGAATAGATCCTCCTGCTTGCATACTGAAAAGATATCGGGATGCACCTGGCTGATTCCGTAAATAAGGGCATCGAGATCAAAACAGGCCTGTTCTTTGGTCAGATTGCCTGAGTCAGCTATCCTGAGCAATTTGGGGTCGGGATTCTCTAAGGGATTCAAGGCCGTGCGTACCACCTTCACATTGGCGGAATCACCCTCGTTTGTAACCATAACGAAGTCAAATGATTCCCATTCCTTCAGGGTATTGATCACGAGGGTATCCTTATCGGAGGTAAAGATGATTTCATGCGCTGTGGTTTCAAATATATCGGGGTTGATATGAGGCGAGACATTCCAGCCACCTTTCATTGTATTACCGTCAACAGTGAGGTCAACGGTTTTTCCACTCGTCATGAACACTCGCTGGCTGCTCATAGCCATAAGGCTAAGCAGAAACATGGGAAGCAGAACTGTAATATTTTTTCTCATGAGGATATGTGGGTTTATAGGATTTGAGAATCATTTTGAACTCTGTCATAACGAACAGAAGATAAACACAAGTGTGGGGACCCCTATTTCAAGCACGACACCCTGGACTATAGCCAGAGGTATGGCGGAGTTGCCGCAAGTGCGTACAATCACCGGGAGCACCACATCTATGGAGGCCACTCCGGCCGCCGCGATAGGGGAGTAGAAACCGAAAAGACGCTTGAACAGGGGGGCACACGTTAGGGATGTAATCTCCCTAACCATGTTTGCCATCAGGGTAATGGTGGCGAGTTCGGTGGCCGCGTCAATTCCGGCAGAAGCTTTCTTGAAATCCATAATCAGCAGAGGGGCCAGGGAATAGTATCCCAGGCCGCTCGACATTGCGAGATAATCATTGAGGGGATGGTTGCCGAGCAGGAAAAAGGTGACGACAGCGGCGAGAAGAGTGCCTCCTATTGTGAGGAAAGGGAGAATCAGCGCCGTTTTCGTGATTTTCTTCAAGGTCGGAATGAGATTCTTGTTGCCGAATTCAAACCCTATGATTGCGATCAGCAGATACAGCACAGGCATGGAATAGTCGGAGACCGCGGTGAGGGTGCCCATTATCCCGGAATAACCTGTCAGGATTCCCAAGGCAAAGACAAGAACTATGAGAAGACTCCCTTTCATTTCCGCTCATATCTCCTTTTGATCACCATGGCAGCCGCCGCGCTCCCTAAAGTAGCCAATATCCCCAGCACGAGGGCCTCTTTCCCATAAATTCCGATATTGGATACGATTTCGGGATTCGACCCTATTGAAATCCCCATAAGGAAGAGGAGCACCCACACTATGACCGTCACGACCCATGACGGCACGGATGGTATATTGAAGTTGCGCAAGAGGAATCCTATCAGGATAGAACCGAAAAGGATAAAGATAGTAGCCATGATGATTTTATAAACGGTATGGAGAAAGACAGTCTGCACTGCCGTTACGATTGTGCAAAGTTAGTAGAAAAAAGATATTTATGGAAATGGTTCCCATAAATATCTTTTTCATACTGTCATTCCCGGGAAATCAGTTCTTCAGGATGCCCGAAGAGGTCTGGTCAGATACGGATGGTTCGTTGGTCTGTTTCACTTTCTTACCGTATCCCAACGTATAGGTAAGTGATAGTTGGGCCTTGGCATGGTAGGCGGTGCCGAAACTGATTTGATCAGAGTCATAGTATTGACTATCCATCATCGAGATATTCCCGCGATAATGCCAACGTGTCAAGTTATAGAGCACGCATCTGATATTCCAGTTTTCATTGCTCCATCCGGCGGAGACCGACCATGTGCTCCTTCCTTTCATCCATACTCCCGTCATACAGCCGTCGGGCCATCCCTCGGGTGAGCGGTAATATAAGGATAGATTCCAGTTTTTGATGTAATAACGCACCCGGGCGTACCCTCTGAGAGATGAATGGTTAATATTGTATGGTTTCCCGTTATGGTTCAGTAAGTTGTTGATACTTCCCGTGAATACAAGTGAGCGGTTGAGGAAACGGAGTGTTGTCGACAGGCCGTAACTGCCTTGAACGTATGTTCCAAGCGGCTGACGTATGGAGCGGATTAGTCCGTTTCCGTAAGGCTCATAACTGTAGACATAACGGTCTTTTACATTCCATGCCTGGGCGAATATGCTGAAACTATAGTTGCGCTCCGGCAGCCATGTGTAACGCAGGTAATAGTCAAAACTTTTGAAAGGGACAAGGTTTGGATTCCCCGTATAATACATGAGCGGGGTGGAATGAATCACGTTCTCGCTCTTGTAATTCGGAGAGGGAGGCCAATTGGAGAAATGAAACTCCGCCGACAAGGAATGCTTTTTGCTGAAGGCATACTGCAACGAGGTATTGCACCAGGGGAAGGAAGTGATATCCTTACTGTTGGAGAAGGAGGATTTCAGCCATACCCATCCGGTATTAATGTAACCGTAGAATTTTCCTACCGTTATATCATAACTCGCACCAAAAGAGAGTGAATACGTCCGTGAGCGGTCAAGTGAGTTGACACTCCCCGAGTATACGGTACGGCTGTAATTGTAACTTCCGTCAGCCGATATTCCTAAGTCGCCACAATTTCCGAAATCATGATTGAACGACAACGAACCGGATAGTGAGTTGGTATTGTCTCTCGCTCCGTTGAAGATGGGGGAGAAACCGTGTTCGGTGTATGCCGATCCCGTCTCCGTATGTGAGAATGTGTATTGAGGATTGAATTTCAACTGGTTCTTCTCAGATAGAGAAAAGAAATAGTATCCATAATAGTAAAGGGCCTTGGAATGAGAGTCGGATGATGATGAATACTCTGAGGAAGGATAGTCGGCCGGAGTGTACTCCACCATACCGGTCCTTTCAGATAGTGGCTTGTTGTTGAGATTTCCCGTCAGAAGCGACACAGCCTGCACCTTTTCCGAGTTATATGTGGCTTTGAAGGAAGTCTGGAAGTTATTGAGTCTGTCATGACCGGAAAGAGTGTTGGAGAATCGGCGGAATTCCTTGAGGTTGCTGTCGCTTCCGGGGATACGGTATGTTTCCGAAAGTTCCTCGCCGACATGCCGGTCGTCCCTAAAAGATCCGTAGCCGAGGATATCGTAAGTCATTTTCTTATATTGCAGACGTGCGTTGGCGAGCAACTGCTCGTTATAGAAGGGGACGTAGAAATTGCCATACCCCTTGACATATCCGCCGTATTCATATTTTGCCATTATGTAGTTCACGACAAACTGGTTTCCCTGCAGCCGGGGGTCAGAGGGGGATTCATAGTATTCCACTCTTTTCACGTCGGCCATCCTCATGGCCTTGAGATCGTTTTCGGAAGCGGGAATATAGTCTATGAAGACAGCCACATCCTTTCCGGAAATGGATTGGATTTTATCGTTTGCGACCATCAGTTGGGGTATACCCATCTGGTCTATGAGTTCCACACCGGTCTGTGAAACCTGTTTCTCTCTCTTTGTGGGGATATAGGTAGTTTTGCGGGCTTCCGTCTGCTGGAGATCACCCTCCACGACCACCTCCTCAAGTTGGTTGGTCTTGACGGAATCAGGAGTCTCCACAGCGGCGTGTCCTCCAAAAGAAACTCCCAGCATTGCGAATATGAAAAATGGGCGCATAAATTTTTATGAATTATAACAGTTCAGTTAAAAGACACAAAAGACACGGATATGTGACAATTATTTCAAAAAAAGTGAAATATTTCTTAATTTTGCATCGGCAACTCCGGGAGACTGTTGCTGATAAGGCATGGAAAATCTCTGTGAATCAAATCAACTGATAATATTATGGCAGTAGGACTCAGGCATATAGCGGCTGTGATGACATTCGTGTCGGGTGTGGCGACCGCCTTCCCACAGATTGGGAATGAGGTGAGTGTTGACGTGCGCCCGTCTTACGCCTTCTCCTCCTTCCGGGACGACGTGCTCAGGGAGACCCTCATGATGGATGATGCCAATACCACACATTTCTCCTCATCCATCCATCTGAAATACGGCTTCACCTTCTCTCCCGACTCAAAGGAGGGGAGATTCTATCCCGGAGTATGGCAAGGCTTGGGAGCCGGTGTGAATATCTTCGGCAACAGCAAGGGTATAGGCACCCCCGTATCGCTCTATCTCTTTCAGGGAGCCCCCGTATGGCGTATCAGCGATCGACTGTCGCTATTTTATGAATGGAATTTCGGCCTCTCGGTCGGATGGAAACCGTGTGACGGCGTGACGGCGCAATCCAATCTCATAGTAGGGTCGAGGATGAACGCCTACATAAATCTGGGTGCCGGTTTGCGTTGGAAAATGGCGGAGGGGTATTTCCTGACAGCCGGTCTTGACCTCACCCATTTCTCTGACGGCAACACGTCGTATCCCAATCCCGGAGTCAATCTTGCCGGCGTAAGGGTGGGAGTCACCCATACGTTCGGCGAGCGGCGTACTCTCCCTCCCATCCAGCGTAATGATTCCGTGGAGAGGGGTAAGTTCGGTGTTGACGTGACGGCATATTGCGCATGGCGGAAGAGGGTCTATAGGGGAGGCGAGGAGCCGGTCCTGCTCAGAGGGCATTTCATGGTGGCCGGTCTCGACATAACCCCTATGTGGAATCTCTCGCGTCTTTTCCGTGTGGGGCCTTCGCTCGATGTGCAATGGGATGAGAGCACCGACCTCAAGCGCAACTATGCCGAAGGGAGCGGCACCGACGATATATATTTCTATCGTCCCGACCCTTTCCGACAGATTTGCTGGGGCCTTTCTGCCCGGGGAGAACTCGTCATGCCCCTTTTCTCAGTCAACCTCGGCATCGGATACAATATCTTCGGTCCGCCTGAATCAAAGGCCACATATCAGATGGCAAACCTCAAGATAAGGGTTCTGAAGGGGTTGTATGTCAACATAGGGTATCAGTTGCTTGATTTCGAGAAGCAGAACAACCTGATGCTCGGCCTGGGCTACAGTTTCAGATAAAAGCAATTGCCCCCCGTTCATGCGGAGGGCAATTGTTCTGTATATCCTTATGTTGTCGTTTTGTCTACCGATTGATATACTCCTTAAGTTCAGGCAGCGATATGCGGTTCTCATAAATGGCTTTGCCGACGATTACACGCTGCAAGCCAAGGGTATCAAGTCTCTTTATATCGTCGAGAGAGGAGATTCCACCCGACACGGTGAAGATGATGCCGGGATAACGCTCGGCAAGGTCAACGTAGAGTTGGGTTGAGGGGCCTTGCAGCATACCGTCTTTTGAGATGTCGGTCACTATCACCTCTTTCAATCCGTGGGGAATGAAACGCTCCATAAGGTCGTGGATGGTGAGGGGTGAATCCTCAAGCCAGCCGCTTACAGCCACCTTCCCGTCACGCAGGTCAGCGCCGAGAATTATCTTCTCTCCTCCGAATCTCTCCAGCCATTCCTCCATTATTTCAGGCTGCTTCACGGCAAGCGAGCCGATTATGGCGTGGTCGGCTCCGGCTTCAAGCACAGCCTCCAGATGTGAAGGCTCCTTTATCCCGCCCCCCCATTCAATATCGAGGGCACCCGAGGAGGCGATCTCTCTGAGCGATGCGAGATTGCAAGGTTTTCCCGCTTTCGCGCCGTCAAGGTCTACAAGGTGGATGCGTCTCACCCCGGAATCCGCATACAACTCGGCCATCTCGCGGGGTGTGGCTGAATATGTGGTCTGTTTCCCGTAATCACCTTGTGAGAGGCGCACGCATTTGCCATCGATGATATCAATAGCCGGAATGATCTCAATCATAGGTCAAGGAAATTTTTGATAATACGTTCACCGACTTCCCCGCTTTTCTCAGGGTGAAACTGTGTACCGTAGAAATTCTCGTATTTCAGGGCTGCCGAGAAGAGTTCCGGATGACGCGAGGTGGCGATGGTGTCGGGGCAGAGGGGGGCGTAGTAACTGTGGACGAAATACACGAAAGAGCCTTTCTCGATACCTTTGAAAAGTTTGCTCTCCATGTTCGACAGTGGGCTCCACCCCATGTGGGGCACCTTAATCCCCGGCATCTCCCGGAAGCGGCGCACCTTGGCATCAAAAATACCCATACATTCGGCATCCCCCTCCTCCGAATGGCGGCACATCACCTGCATACCCACGCAGATGCCGAGGACGGGGCGACGTATTTTCCATATAATCTCGGGGAGGGCACGCTTCTTGAGGTTCTCCATAGCCTCGGCAGCATTTCCGACGCCGGGGAGGATTACCCTGTCGGCACCGAGAATCACCTCCGGGTCGGAGGTGAGCACCCATTCCGCGCCGAGACGCGACAGGGCATTGCCGAGCGAGCGGATATTGCCCATGTCATAATCTATGATCGCTATCATAAAATACCTTTGCTTGAGGGGAGTTCATAACTGAATGGATCGCGCCTCACGGCCATGCGCAGTGCGCGGGCGAAAGCCTTGAAAACCCCTTCGATTAAGTGATGATTATTTTCTCCTTTGGCCTCGATGTGCAGATTGCATTTCATCGCACAGCAAAGCGACTGAAAGAAATGCTTGAACATTTCAGTAGGCGTGTCGCCCACGTATTCCCTCGTGAACTCCACATCCCACTTGAACTCTATCCTCCCTCCGAGATCGATCAGCACCATGGCGCGGCTTTCATCCATCGGGAGAACGAACCCGTAGCGGTCAATGCCGCGTTTGTCTCCGAGTGCGATGAGAAGGGCATCACCCAATGCTATCGCCGTATCCTCCATCGTATGGTGCTCATCCACCTCCAGGTCGCCCTTGCATTTCACGGTGAGCGATATCCCGGCATGGTGGGGAATCTGCCAGAGCATGTGGTCGAAAAATTTCAGCCCCGTGTCTATCTGTGAATCTCCATTGCCGTCAAGATCCACCTTCACTGCTATGTCGGTCTCCGAGGTCTTCCTCTCTATGGAAGCCGTGCGGCCGTGTGAGAGGATGAAGCGGGCTATCTCGTGCCAGTCGTCGGTGACGAGGGCGCACCCCTCCTGCTGCTCATCTTTCGGGGCAAGGAGAATACCCATGGCCCCGAGATTGCGGGCGAGTTCTATATCGGTCTTGCGGTCGCCGATTACGAAACACTCCTTCAGGTCGTAACTTCCGTCCATATATGCCGTGAGCATACCGGTCCCCGGTTTGCGGGTGGGAAGGTTCTCGTGCGGGAAACTGCGGTCGATGAGTTGGTCGTCAAACGTCACCCCCTCGCCGGCCAGGGTAGCCAGCATCTTATTATGGGCCGGATGGAAAGTCTCCTCAGGGAAGGAATCTGTGCCGAGGCCATCCTGGTTCGACACCATGACGAGTTCATACCCTTTGTTCATCAGTGAGCGGAGCGCGGATATCACACCGGGGACGAACTCAAGTTTCTCAAGGGAATCTATCTGCTCATCCTCCGGCTCGCGGATAATCGTGCCGTCGCGGTCGATGAATATGGCTTTCTTCAGTTGTGTCATAACCCGAATTCTTTAAAATAGCGCAATGTGAGTTCATTCTCTTCCGGGGTGCCTATCGTCACGCGCAATGCTCCCTCGCAAAGGGGCATTGTGGAACGGTTGCGCACTATCACACCCTTCTCGATAAGGAAATCATATACGGCATCCGGGTCAGTGACGCGGACAAGGAGGAAATTGGCATCGGAGGGTAGCACCTCGCGCACACAAGTGGCCTCCCGGAGCCCTTTGGCGAGTTTCTCCCTTTCGGCGATGATCTCTTCGATATGGTTTCGGGTTCCCTCCTCAATTCGGCGCAGGAGTTCCTTCTGGATGAGGACGCTCATGTTGTAGGGATATTTCACCCGGTTGTAGAATGCTATGATTTCCGGCACCGCGAATGCCATGCCGGCTCTGAGCCCGGCCATGCCCCACGCTTTCGAGAATGTGCGGAGCACGATTATATTCGGATGTGAGGATATCTCCTGGAGCAATGACCCCTTGGCGGAGAAATCGGCGTAAGCCTCGTCTACCACAACCATGCCGTCAAACCTTTCCGCCAGTTCCAGAATCTGCTCCTTGGGGAAGGCATTCCCGGTGGGATTGTTGGGTGAGCATATCCACACGAGTTTGGTGTGGTGGTCGGCGGCAGAGAGTATAGCCTCTACCGGGAGGGAGAAATCGGCGTTGAGGCAGACCTCCCTCAGTTCCACATCATTGATGTCGGCAGCCACACGGTAGACGCCGTAACTCGGGGTGATCGCTATCGCATTGTCGATGGCGGGGCGGCAGAACACCCGGAAAGTGATGTCGATTGCCTCATCGCTCCCCGCGCCACCTAAGAAAATTGAATCGGCGGCCACGTCAAACAGCCGTGAAATTCTCTCCTTCAGGGCTTTCTGGTGAGGATCGGGATAACGGTTCACTCCATTCTGATAAGGGGATTCGTTGGCATCGATCCATACGGAAATGTCACCCCCCTTGAATTCATCGCGTGCGGTGGAGTAGGGTTTCAGCGCGAGAATGTTTCTCCTGACGTATTCGAGCGGTGATTTCATATTCATTGTTTTTTGAGACGTACATCCACGGCCAGGGCATGGGCATAAAGACCTTCCGCACGGGCCATGGTCGTGATGACCGACGACAACCCCTCCAACCCTTTCGGGGTCAGTTCCTGATAAGTGATCTTGTGCATGAAACTGTCGATATTCACTCCGCTGAACGAACGCGCCCACCCGGAGGTGGGGAGGGTATGGTTTGTGCCTGAAGCGTAGTCGCCCGCGCTCTCAGGAGAATAGTTGCCTATGAATACACTTCCGGCTGCGGTTATCTCTCCGGCTATCTCCCAGGGTTTCTCCATGGAGATGATGAGGTGCTCGGGGGCATACTCGTTGGCGAATGCGGTAATCTCCACTTTCCCGGGGAAAGTGATTATGCGGCTGTGGGAAAGTGAGCCTTCTATGGAATCGCGCCTCGGGAGGGTATCGGCGAGTCGCTCCACCTCTTCCGCAACCCTGCGTGCCATACTTTCGGAGGAGCATACCGCTATGGCCTGGCTGTCGGGGCCGTGCTCTGCCTGCGAGAGCATATCCGCCGCCACGAATACGGGGTCGGCGCTATCATCGGCAAGCACCATCACCTCGCTCGGACCGGCCGGCATATCGATAGCCGTCACGCGGCTGAGTATCTGTTTGGCCTTGGTCACGAATCGGTTGCCGGGACCGAAAATCTTATGCACGGGGGGCACCGATTCCGTACCGAACGCCATAGCCGCCACGGCCTGCGCACCTCCGATACGGAACACCTTATGGATGCCGCATACTTTTGCTGCGAAAAGGATTTCGGGAGCAATCCCTCCGGGGCCTTCCGGAGTGCAGAGTATTATCTCCCTGCATCCCGCTATGGCAGCCGGGATGGCAAGCATCAGCACCGTGGAGAAGAGCGGAGCACGACCGCCCGGTATGTAGAGTCCCACCCTCGATATGGGCACGGCACGCTGCACGCACCTCACTCCGGGGGTAGTCTCCGTATCAACGGCCTCCGGAAGTTGAGCCTTGTGGAATGCGGCGATGTTGCGGGCGGCGTTTCTGATGGCCTCGCCAACCTCGGGGCTAACCAGTGCGGCCCTCTGCTCAATCTCACTTTCCGTGACGAGAAGGGAATCCCCCTCGAACTTATCGAACTTGCGGGCGAAAGCGAGCAGCGCGGCGTCGCCACCCTCACGCACCGAGGCTATAATCTCATTGACCGTATTCTCGATATCAGAATCATCCGGGATATTGCGCACGCAAAGTTCCCGCCATTCCTCTTTGGGAGGATTGAAAATAAGTTCCATCTTATTTGATAAGGTTTTCGAGGGCGAGCACCAGTATATCCTCCGCCCCGATGTTCTTCAACTGTTCGATCTTTTCCCAGAGTATATCCTCATGAAGCACGACATGGAGCGACACCCATTCAGGATTGGCGAGGGGAAGGATGGTGGGGCTCTTCATACCCGGGAGGATAGCCACGGCATCCTTTACCTTCTGCTTGGGGAGATTCATCAGCACATACTTCATGCCGCGGCTCTCGAGTGTGGATTTGAAGCGGAACATCAGTTTGTCGAGTGCCGCTGCCTTATCTTCATCAAGTCCGGGAGTGGCGATGAGCACAGCCTCACTCTCTATGACGGTGTCTTCCTCGCGCAGGCCGTTCTGTATCAGGGTGCCCCCTGACGACACTATGTCGAAGATGGCATCGGCCATTCCGACGGCGGGAGCCACCTCCACAGAGCCGGCTATCTCATGCACGCTTGCCGTGATATTGTTTTCCTTGAAGAAATCCTTCAGTATCTTCGGGTAGGAGGTGGCTACTCTTTTCCCGTTGAACCATTCAACACCGGGATAGTCCACAGCCTTGGGAACGGCGAGCGACAGACGGCAGGCTCCGAATCCGAGGCTCATCATAATCTCCACCTCGCACCCTTTCTCCATCACCTCGTTGAGGCCGACGATACCTATGTCGGCCACACCCATCGCCACAGCCTGGGGAATATCGTCGTCGCGCAGATAGAGCACATGGAGAGGGAAGCCCTTGGCATCCGAAATTAGTTTACGGTGGCTTGCGGAGGCGGAGATGCCTGCATCGGCCAGAAGGGCCACGGTGTCTTCATTGAGACGTCCCTTGTTCTGTATTGCAATGGTGAGCATATCTGAAATGATTGATTTATAAAATGACTGCAAAATTAGTGATTAAATCATATAATTCCAAATATAACTCCCTGATTGTTGAAAAGTGACACTTTATGCGCCCCCTTCCCATTTTCATCTCCCCACAACCCGGGGATGTGAGTAAAATATAGTTTGAAAGGAAAAAACGACCAATAAAAAAGAAAAAATCGTATATATTCATTGGGGATTGAAGGAAAAATATTAACTTTGCGCCCGATATTCGCTTTCAAATGGCTGGCGGCGCCGCGGGGCGTGGAAGCCTGTGGCGTCGCCGGCAAAATTTACTTATTCAGATGAAAAGACTTTACACAGTCAAGGGTCTCCTCTTAGCCGGGACTCTTTTATTGGCGGAGGCTCCGGCTTTTGCCGAAGGTTATCAGGTGAATACCCTAAGCACACGTCAACTCGGTATGGGCCATACGGGATTCGCTCTCAAACTCGGGGCGGAGAGTCAGTTCTTCAACCCTGCCGGTATGGCCTTTATGGAGAATAAGGTGGAGGCCGACGCGTCGTTCAACGCAATAATGCCTACTGCTACGGCCACCGTTGCCGGAAAGGAATACAAGACCGATTGCGACCCCTCGACACCCTTCAGTGTTTTCGGCGCATTCAGTATCCTCGACAACCTGAAGGCCGGAATTTCTGTATATACACCTTACGGAAGTTCAATCAACTGGACTGACCACTGGCCCGGCGCTACGCTCAATCAGTCGGTGAAACTCTCTGCCTTCACGGTGCAGCCCACGGTGGCCTGGCGTGTGATCCCGGGGCTTTCGGTCGGTGCGGGCCTGACACTGACATGGGGCTCTGTCAATCTCCACAAGGGGCTTCTCAGCGGAGAGCAACTTGACCAGCTCATACATCTTCTGGCTCCGCAACTCCCGGTGCCCTCTTTCGCATCCATCACGCCGGCTTCGGCTCAACTTACCGGAAACGCCGGTATTGCGTGTGGCGTGAATCTCGGTGCAATGTACGACATATCACGCAACGTCACGGCCGGAATAAATTTCCGTTCCAAAAGCATGATGAAGGTGAAGTCAGGCAAGGCCAATGTGGAGTATGCCGTGACCGATCCCACCATCCAGGGGATGCTCGCGCAGCGTCTCGACGGATTGTCGAAAACCGAATTTACGGCGGAGATGCCCCTCCCGGCTGTGCTCGGATTCGGTGCCTCATGGCACAACAACCGCTGGACTGCCGCCTTCGACGCCCAACTTACATTCTGGAGCGCATACAAGAGTCTTGACATTGAGTTCAAGGGTGCCGACGACCTTAACCAGCACCTCGAGAAAAATTACCATAATTCCTGGCTTGTACGCGGAGGCGTGGAATGGAAGGCTGCCAAAAGGCTCGACGTAAGAGCCGGCCTGATGGTGGATTTCTCACCCTGCGACAAGGAATACTACAATCCCGAGACCCCGGGCATGACCAAGATAGAACCTACGCTGGGTTGCACGTTCAATCCTACCGACTGGCTTGGTGTCAATGTCGGATTCATGTATGTCGCCGGTCTCGGTGTGGATGATGCTTCCTACACCACTGAAAACATCATCACAAAGCAGCCCGTGACCTTCACGGCAGATTACAAGCTTCATTCGTTTACTGCCTCGCTGGGTGTATCTCTGAGATTCTGACCCGGCCGTTGGGATTGGTTTCAATCCGAAAAGGCTCCCGAACCTGCGACGGTTCAGGAGCCTTTTCTGTATCCCATACCCTTGGTTCAGGGGTGAATTTCACCATGATGCCTCCCGCTCAGAATTTTATGAGGGAGGAGGCGTTGTCAGAGTTGTTGAGGTTGCGGCGCGAGGTGCGGAAGATTGAGCCGAAGTCGGCGTTGTAGGTGAGGGAGAGCACGATCATGTCGCCGTTGTTGCGTATGAACCTTTCACGGACGTAAGGATTCACTGCCGAATGACTCCATGCCGGGTAACGGGTCCCTTTCCTGTCGAACATATACATCCAACTTGCTCCGATGGTCCAGTGTTTGTTGGGTTCCCAGTCCAACTGCAGGGCATCTCCGTTCTCATCCTTACCCACCACCTGACCGTTGAGGTATTTCCCCGGCAGTTTGCGCCAGTAGGATATCGTGAAGGGACCCTTGTTCCACCACACGGTTACGCTCCCCTCGAAGGAGTTGAGATGCTGACGCCAATTCTCTCCGGCTGTCTGATAATGCGTGAAGCCCATGTAGAGGTTTGCCCCGAAGCCATGTATGTCGTCGATTTTCAGGGTCAGTTCGTTCTCGAAATAACGTCTTCTCTTGGCGTTGACCGACCGGGAGAGAAACAGGCCGTCGCCGATATACTTTATGTCGTTGATAACGTTGTTGCGGGAGTCTCCGATTCCGGAATAGAAGGAGAGCGAGAATTTCCCCACCTTATATCCTGCCTGAAGGGTATAACGGAAGTTTTCCGCCACTTTCAGGTCTGGGTTCCCGTTGTTGATGAGGTAGGGAGTGGTCTGCTGCGGATAATCGGTGAGTGCCGACAGTGAGGGTATCGAGGGTGTGTACATGAAAGATGCCTGGAGGTTCCAATGCCTGTCGATGTTCCACGAGACCCTTACCGATGAGAGGTTGCGGATGAAATGGCGTTTGTTCATGTCGTTTTCGACCCAGAACATTTTCGCACCCGTGTAGAGCGACAGATAAAGTTTCCCTATGCTTTGGCCGAGACGCGCATACAGGAAGTTGTTGTTCTCCGTCAGGACCGGCTCATAATCTGTGCTGAGGTATTTGTTCCGGCTGTGGGAGAGGGTGTTCTGATAGCCGGCCGAGATTTGGGTATTCTCGCTGAAGTCATGTATGAAGCTTACCTCGGAGATGAGCGAGCGCCGTCTGGAATCGGCATTCGTGCTGTAGATCTCCTCGGAGCCGTCGTCAAACACGTAGCGGTTGTCGCGCTTGTAGTCGCTTGAGCTGAGCGTGCCGACCACCTGCACCTCAAGGCAGTTCGAAGGGTTGAAATCCTGACGCAGGAAGAGGTCGAGCGAAGGGGAGAACCCGTTGGATACCGATTGGTTGTGGTTGTCGTATTCCCCGAGTTGCGAATCGAGGGTATGCACTATAGCGCGGCTTTTGTTTTTGGTGGGGGAGGCGCGGAAGGTGGCCGAGAAGAGGGTCTTCTGCGACGGGCGGTAATCATATTTCAGCCGCATGGTGTGAAACACATAGTTGAAGGGATTGCGGTCGTGCTCCTCAAGGTTGACCCTGAAATCATCCCCTACGTATGATTCGGTGATGTTGTCGTAGACATCGTTGTAGTTGCGCCAGGAGGGTGTGTAGAAAAGTGAGAACTGTGAAGCCCCCTGATGATACGAGGCCCTTATGTTGGCATCCACGAATGCGGTGTTTACCGCGCTTCTCCCCCAGGCATAGATTGCCCCTCCGTCATTCCTTCGCTTCAGGGTTATCATTATGACACCGTTGGTTCCTTTGTCAGCATAGCGGGCTGGGGTAAGGCGGGAATATTCTATTTTCTCTATATCCTTGGGATTTGTTGAGTTGAAGTCGTCGAGAGTGGAGGGTATTCCGTCGATGAGTATCATGGGGGAGCCTCCGTCGACCGAGAGGTCCCTTGTGATGGGGTTTGCCTCAAGGCCGGAGAGTGGCAGTTTCTGAAAAAGGGAGAGGGTTGTGGAGGAGGCCTTCACGTCGGCGATGGAGGGATACACTATGGTACGCCCCTTTGAATATGACAGGGCATCGGCCGTCACGGTCACCTCATCGAGGGAAGTGATCTCATCAAGGAAAAGGTCTCCGAGGTTCAGATTCCTTGTGCCTGCCTCAATAAGCACCGAGGTGCCGGCATATCCTGACAGGTATATCTCCAGACTGAGGGGCGACTGAAGGGTGGTCTCTATTGCGAATCCACCTTCCGGTCCGGACTCGGCTCCGGTGATGAATTTCCCTTCCGCGAGCAATCGGCATGTGGCGCCCGCGATAGCAGTCGAGTCGTTTGCCGCCAGCACTTTCCCTTGGATGAGGCGTGCCGGTAGGGAGGGGATGGTCAGGAGGAGAAGGAACAGGGTTAGAAAGAGTTGTTTCATTGCTTTAATCATGTTGGAAACTGAAAGAATGACACGAATCAGTGATTATCGTGACACTTAATCAGAAATATTAACAACTCTTAACAAACATAAGGCGTCTATGTCTAATGATTAACCGGAAACTTCGTAGTCATAACAGATTACACTGAGACAAATGTGGGTCTATTGGAAATCTATATAGGATGGATATAAAAAAAGCGGATGGCCTGCAATAGGTCTCCGCTTGACAGTAAACATCATTCTTCACAATGTGTGGCTCTCACACGGCCACACCTTCGGCCGCGTCGGCGTAGGCCTGCTCATGGACTCCGCTGACGGCTCGGCCGGAGGGGTCGTTAAGGTTGCGGAATGATTCATCCCAGGCGAGGGCTTCGGCTGTGCTGCATGCCACGGAGGGAACCGACGGTACGCACGCTGCGGCCGTAGCGCTGGGGAAATGCTCCTCGAATATGGAGCGGTAGCAATATTCCTCCTTGTTCATGGGGGTGTTCACGGGGAAACGGCGCGCAGCGTTGCGCATCATCTCGTCGGTCACCTGGCTCTCCGCTATCGCCTTGAGTGAATCTATCCACGAATAACCCACGCCGTCGGAGAACTGCTCCTTCTGTCGCCATGCTATCTCGGCGGGTATCATATCTTCGAATGCCTTGCGGAGCACCCATTTCTCCATGCGTCCGTCGCGTGCCATCTTGTCGGCCGGATTTATGCGCATGGCCACATCGAGGAATTCCTTGTCAAGGAAGGGCACACGACCCTCCACACCCCATGCCGACAGGGATTTGTTGGCACGCAGACAGTCATAGAGATGCAGTTTCGACAGTTTCCTTACCGTCTCCTCATGGAAGGCACGGGCATCCGGCGCCTTGTGGAAATAGAGGTAGCCGCCGAAAATCTCATCGGCACCCTCGCCGGAGAGCACCATCTTTATACCCATCGACTTTATTACGCGGGCAAGAAGATACATCGGGGTCGAGGCTCGCACGGTGGTGACATCGTAGGTCTCGATGAAATATATCACGTCTCTGATAGCATCGAGACCCTCCTGCACGGTGTAGTTTATCTCATGATGCACGGT
This sequence comes from uncultured Porphyromonadaceae bacterium, assembly GCA_947175265.1. Classification (GTDB taxonomy): domain Bacteria; phylum Bacteroidota; class Bacteroidia; order Bacteroidales; family Muribaculaceae; genus Lepagella. Next base: position 27,261 of record CAMWMD010000032.1, read on the forward strand.
GCCGATATGCTCCGCCATTTTACGCGCCGCCTTGAGGTCGGGCGCACCTTTGAGCCCCACGGCGAAAGAGTGGAGGCGAGGCCACCAGGCCGCCTGGCTGTCGTCGCTTTCGATTCGTCTTGCCGCATACTTGGCGGCTATGGCTGATATGATGGAGGAGTCGAGTCCGCCGGAGAGGAGCACACCGTAAGGGACGTCGCTCATGAGCTGACGCTTCACGGAAGCCTCAAGGGCATCCCTGAGTTGCCCGATTGAGGTGGTATTGTCTTTCACGGCCTCGAATTTCTCCCAGTCGCGTTTATACCATTGGCGCATCTCACCGCTGCGGCTGTCGTAGACGTATCCCGGGAGGAAAGGCTCGATGACGTCGCAGGTCCCTTCGAGGGCCTTGAGTTCGGAGGCGAAATATTTGCGTCCCTGGCGGTCGGTACCCATGTAGAGGGGAATTACGCCTATCGGGTCGCGTGCCACCATGTAGAAATCGTTCTCCTCGTCGTAGAGCATGAATGCGAAGATGCCGTTAAGGTCTTCAAGAAACTCAGGTCCCTTCTCACGGTAGAGAGCAAGTATCACCTCGCAGTCGCTCCCGGTCATGAAATCATAATCCTTAAGTTTCTCACGTATCTCACGGTGATTGTAGATCTCGCCGTTGGCGGCCAGGATCACCTTCCCGTCGCGTGTCTTAAGAGGCTGGCTCCCTGATTCCGGGTCGACAATCGACAGACGCTCGTGGGCTATGATTGCATTGTCACCGCAATAGATACCTGACCAGTCAGGCCCGCGATGACGGATTTTCTTCGACATTTTCAACACTTCCTTGCGTAGGTCTTGCCCTGCGCCCTTGGTCTCAAAGACCCCTACGATTCCGCACATAAATAATGCTTATGATGAATATTATTAGTTTCTTTTTTTCTTCGCAGGTTCTATCTTTACCTGCAAATATGTTAATGAAGAATTTTTATGGACTTCATTTTGATTGCAAAATTACAAAATATTTTGCAATTTGCAATAATTATTTTTGTTTTTGTCTGATTCCTTCCAATCATCACCGATTACGATGGCATTCTTGAGGCCTATACCTGCACGCCCGGAGAAAAACATATAAGTCCGGATTATTGTTAATCTATTTTAACATATTATTAATTCAGCATGAGAAAGACCATACTTTTACCCCTCGCGGGGCTGCTGCTTGCCTCCTGCTCCTCCGACGGGAGCGACGTGACGATTACCCTTCCCAAAGATTTCAGCGAGAAGACTATCGTGGTGAGCCATGTGACGATCGACAATGTGTTCAATGCCAAAAGTCAGGATGACCTGAAGGTGATTTACGACACGCTCGAGGTGAAGGACGGTATCGCCCGTCTGAAACTTGACCCCGCAGGGGCAGCCCGCTATAATATAGAGCCCCCTGTGATGACCAGGACGGAGCCTGATTTCTACGCCGCACCGGGCGACAGGCTTGACGTAACCATCCGTGAGTTCGACCCGCTGGATTATGATGTGAAAGGCACCGTGCTGATGGACGACCTCACCGCTATCGCCTCAATCACGCGCCCCATACAGCAGGAATACGTAAATCTTGTAAATGCAAGCGAGAATGTCTCCGAGGAGAAGGCCAAGGAGATTATGGACCGCTATGACGCGGCGATTAAGAAGTTTGTGGCCGAAAATCCGAAAAGCCCCGCCCTTCCTTTCGTAATCCTTGACCTCAGCGGCGATGATTTCAAGAAGGTCTACGACAATTTGACTCCCGAGGCAAAGAATTCCATACTCATGCCTTACGCCGAACTCTATAACAGTCAGGTGGTGGAGATGCAGAGTGAGCGCAACGCTGAGGAGGAGCGGAAGGCGGAGGTGGCTTCCGGTAAGATTACCGCGCCCGGTTTCACACTCCCGGATCTTGCAGGAAAGAAGGTAAGCCTCTCCGACTTCAAGGGGAAATGGGTGGTGCTCGATTTCTGGGGAAGTTGGTGCGGATGGTGCGTGAAAGGTTTCCCGGCTTTGAAGGGGGCCTATGAGAAGTATGGCGACAAGATTGTCGTGATAGGTATCGATTGCAACGAATCGGAAGCCGAGTGGCGTGCCGGTGTGGAGAAGCACAAGATACCATGGATAAACCTCTACAATGGCCATGACAAGAAACTTTATCAGGATTACGGAATAGAGGGTTTCCCGACAAAGGCGATTATCAATCCGGAGGGGAAACTTGTGGATCTTACCACGGGTGAGGACCCGACTTTCTACGACCGCCTCGCCTCGTTTGTGAAATAATCTTTCATTAAGGCTCCAACGCTCTGTGACTCACCCCGAAAGGGGGAGATTCAGAGCGTTTTTTTATCTTAAAATTTCAATCTTATTAAGAACTTCCGGAATAATTATTTGTATATAACTTGCAAATAATCAATAGATAATGTATATGACTCGCTTTTAACACAGGGTTTATACATATAAAAATCAGTTAAACTCAGTTAAACGCTTGCAAAATGGGGTAGTTATGTTGTAATTTTGCAGCGTCAGAAAGTCGGAGACCTCCCTCGGGATGACTCGATGGAGACGACTCTCTGAAATTATCGATTCATTATTTTTCCCCTTTATTCTCCCCTATTATCCTTTTGATTTTATCATCCCTGAAATTTCAACCTGTTCATTAGGCTTTGACCCGATTGATTAAGAACTGACTTGCCGGGCGAATCCAAATTATCAAGAAATAATAATTTTCAAAATGTCCTTGAGGCTTTGTCCCGGGACAAATTCAATAACTTAATACTTTTCACCAATAATGATGAAAAAAAGTTTGCTCTATTCGGCAATGGCAGGTATGCTTTGCCTCGGGTCATGTTCCCAGGATGATTTTGCACCCGAAATTAACGGTAACGGCGACGGCAACGTAACCTTCACCGTAACCCTCAATGATAAGCCCGCTACTCGTGCCTTCGGCGACGGCTTGTCTGCCAAAAACCTCGCCTACGCCGTCTATGACGTAACGGATTCCAATGACGTTAAGCTTGTTGGCGAATATACCAAGCAGTTTGACAATTCCCTTACTACGACAGTTTCTCTTCAGCTTGCAAATGGCCGTGATTATAAGGTAGCATTCTTCGCTTCCAATGCGACTGGCGAAAACGATGTATACACTTTCGATGCCGCTAATCAGAATGTTACAGTAGACTATGATAAATTGAACCTTACGGCTGCTCAGACAGTAGATAATGACTGTTTCTACAATGCAGTAGAAATCAAGAGGACCGATCTCAATAAAGCGCAGTCAGTGATTCTCACCCGTCCGGTCGCTCAGATTAACTTCGGTAGCGCGGATCTCGAAGAGGATGCGGTAAAGGCTCTCTTTGGTCAGAATGTGGAGACTCTCTACACTACCGTAACTGCCTCCGGCTATACCACTCTCAATCTTCTTGATGGAAGCATAGATGGTGATAAGGTGGATTTCACTACCAACACACCTGCAAGCCCCATCGCTTCGGAATATGGTTCTTTCCCTGTTAACGGTTATTCCTATCTCCACTGCACATACGTGTTGGTTCCGAAGGGTGAGACTACCATCAATGACGTTAAACTCGCTGTATATAATGGTGCGACCAAGCATATTGATGTGGAGGTAAGCAATGTGCCCATTCAGGCAAACTACCGCACCAACATCTACGGCAAACTGCTCACCAGTCAGGCTGATATAACAGTTACCAAGGATAAGGAGTGGAGTGATGAGTATAATATATCTCTGTGGGATGGCTCTATTGCTGATGAACTTCCTGTGGTAACCGATGGAGTAATGCTGGTCTCTACTCCTGCGCAACTTGCTAAGGTAGCCAAGGAGGTTAATGATGGCAATAACTTTAAAGATGTGACTATCAAACTCACTCAGGATATTGACCTTAACAATGTCAACTGGACTCCGATCGGTAAAATAGGTGCGCCCTTTACAGGAAGTTTTGACGGTCAAGGTTACATGATATCTAATCTTTCTATAACTCAGAAAGTGGCTTCAAGTCATGTTGGCTTCTTTGGATACGTTAATGAGTCTAAAGATGGTCTTAAGAATGTCAAATTTAATGGTGTAAAGATTGAAGTAGGTGACGTTTCGACCCGTGTTGCCACAGGGTGTTTAGTTGGAGATGCATTCCGAACGGGTATATATAATATTTCTGTTAAGAATGTAGAGATTATCTCTAGAGATTTTGCCGGCGGTGTTGTAGGAAGAAGTTATGGTCATCTCAACGATTGTTCTGCAGAAGATATCACGCTTGACGTTGCTCTTGATTCTAACAATGACAACGGAGCTAAAGTAGGAGCTATCGCGGGATATTGTGCTGAGGCTGGAAACGGTTATTATACAGCCAACAACAACTCTGCTAAGAACGTAAACATCTCTGGGTTCCGTGATGTGGGAGGTTTGTTTGGTATGATGCACTACACTCGTTCTATGGAGAATAACACCATCACTAACGTAGAGATTTCAGTTAACACTGATAGAATGGATAAGACAACGGATGTGCCGGAAAACTTTGGCCCGATTGTTGGAAGGTGGGGTAAAACAGGTAACACTTTCGCAAAAGTAGGTGAAGGTAACACTTTCTCAAACTACACTTTAATTGATGAGAATGGCAATGAGACAGTGATCGAGTCCGGTACAGTTACTCAAGCTGACGCAAAATAAATAACCCTAACCATAAAAACGGGTACCCCCTCCGGGACCGTCCCCTTGAACCGGGACGGTCTCACAAACAAAAAATACAAAATAACATTATGTCATTCATCATAAAAAGAACAGCACGATCCCTCTTGGCCGCTATCCTGGCCGGATGCGCTTTCGCAGTGGCTTCGGCCAATACGGAGGGGCTTCCGAAAGCCAACGACAGCACCCGGACCATCAGCACCGTACAGCTCTTCCCGATGAATGTCGCTTCCTTTGAGAATGGCAGTCCCGAACTCCACCTTTTCGCTCAAGAGGCCGACAAAAGGTTCCGCGCCGGGGAAATCGACTCACTCCTCATTGTGGGTGGCTCATCCCCCGACGGACCTAAAAACCTCAACCGGCGACTCGCACGCGAAAGGGCTGAAAGCGTAGCACGTTTCCTCATCGACAACACCGGCATACCTGCTGAGAAAATAGTTGTCGAGAGTAGGGTAGCCGACTGGACAGACGTGGCCAACCTCCTCAACGATATGGATACACCCTCCGGTTACGCTCCACTCGTGGTGGCCGCTATCGGCAGGAATCCTGAAAATCCCGCTCCCGCTTTGCGAAAGATGGAAAAAGGACACGTCTGGAAATGGCTAAACAGTGAGATTTTCCCCTCCCAACGCGCTACGGATGTCAGCACCGTACCGACGGCCATACAGAACACATCGGTTGCACCGGAGGTGATTGAGACCGAGACTGTTGCCGAGATACAGATTCCGCAACAGGAAGTAACCGAGGTCGCGGCTCCTGAATATGAGCCCATAGTAACTCCACCTGCTGAATGGCAACGAGGTTTTTATGTGAAGACCAACCTCCCGGCCTGGCTCGCACTATGGACGAATGTCGGCGTGGAGGTAGATCTCGCACCTCACTGGAGTTTCTCTCTCCCCATATATTACTCGGGTTTCGATTATTTCAAGAGTACTCTGAAATTCCGCACCTTCGCTCTCCAGCCTGAAATCAGATGGTGGCCTTCGGAGCGTAATCACGGATTCTTCGCCGGCGCCCATTTCGGAATGGCATATTACAATGTGGCGTTCGACGGCAATTACCGCTATCAGGATCACGACGGCCGAACTCCGGCACTCGGGGGCGGCATAGCCCTCGGATGGAGGTTCCGGTTAAACTCCGACCCAAACCTTACGATGGAGGCGAGCATAGGCGGAGGTGTATATCATCTGGATTATGATGTCTTCCTCAACAGGCAGAACGGTCTGCTATATGACCGCCGCAAACGCACATTCTTCGGCGTGGACCAGGTCGCTCTCTCACTCACTTACCGCTTCGGACTCGGCAACCGCTGCCACGCAGAGAAGAAAGGGGGTGGGGAATGAGTAGAAAAGCATTAAAGATAGTGGCATCTCTCGCTATGGTTATGCTGGCAATGGTGCATACAGCATGTGTGCATGAGTTTCCGGAATCCCCCGAGACGAGGCGTGTCAATCTCCGGGTGACGCATCAGTTGGATTGGTCGCTTTACGATTACGTGAACCCCGGACGCTCCTCAAGGACCATTGACGATGACAAATGGATGTGGGTGGAATATCTCTTCGAGGTACATCCTGCCGGCACCACCGAAACACCGCTGATGAGATTCCGAGAGTATGTGGAGTATTCTGACCGTTTGCCTATGGCCACAGTAGTGGAACTCCCCCCGGGCGAGTATGACATCTGGATATGGTCGCAGTTTTTCGACCCCTCGACTGGCGAGGCTCCCTATTTCGATACTGAATCGTTTGGGGCAATCAAACTCAAAGGCCCTTACGTGGGAAGCACTTACCAGAAGGATGCTCACCAAGGATGTGTAAGGGTTTTCGTCCCCTCTACTACGGATGCGCAGGTAGACCTCAATTATTCCGTGGAACTCACTCGCCCTCTTACTGCCCACGCTTTCATCGCCACAGACGTAGATGAGTTTATCGAAATGGAGACGAAACGCCGCAGCGTTGAGGAAAGGGAGAATACAGTGGAGATAGATTTCTCGAAATATACGGCAAAGGTGATACACACCGGGTATATGATCAACGAGTATTCGATGTACCGCAGCCGTCCCACGGATTCCGCCCTTGGCGTGACGTTCACGAGTCCCTTGGAGGTCACGCCTGACGGTGAGGTGCTCATCGCTTACGACACTCTCTTCATCAATGGTGAGGAATCGACACTTTCCCTGGGTATCGAGATTTACGACCCGGATGGTAAGCTGGTCTCTACGGTAGGCAACATCACCATCCCGACGAAACTCAACCGAGGCACGATAGTGCGCGGCGACTTCCTGACTTCGAAAGCCTCCGGCGGCATCGGTATCGACAAAGACTTCGAAGGCGACTTCAATATCGAGATTTGAGGCTCAAGGCATTAGGCTCAAAGCTCAAGGTCTGAGGTCTGATTCCTCCGATTCCTCCGATTCCCCCGATTCCTCCGATTTTTCCGATTTTTCCGATAAATCCGATTTCTCCGAAAGAGCCTCTTTTCTCGAACCTCGCGCCTCAAAAAATAATCTAAGGCCTAAAGCCTACAGCCTAAACAACTAAATCAAATATTTCAATCATGAGAAAACCTCTCTATTTCTCTGCTGCTATTGCAGCCCTCTTTGCAACTTCCTGCTCCAACGATATGGTGCAGCCCGCCGGTAACGACGGCGATGGAAATGTGATGGTCAAACTGACACTTCCCGAGAATATGGCTACCCGTGCTTTCGGCGACGGTCTGACCGCTTCAAAACTCCAGTATGCCGTATATCACACCGGCTCTCAGACTCCAATCATCAACAGTGAGGCTACCTTCAACGGATTGGAGACTGTCCTGAACCTGCAACTTGTAAACGGCCAGACCTACGACTTCGTGTTCTGGGCTGCCGACCCCAATGGTTCGCATTACAGTTTTGATGCAGCTAATCAGACTGTAACTGTTGACTATTCCAGTCTCTCCGGTAATGACGAGACCCGCGATGCTTTCTTCGGCCAACTTACCGGCGTTGCCATCAATGGCCCCGCAAGCCTCGAAGCAACTCTCAAGCGTCCCTTCGCTCAGATAAACCTCGGCTCTAACGACCTCTCCCTCCCTGCTGTAACTTCAGCATACCCCGACTTCAAGAGTTCGCTGACTGTCGCCGGTCTTCCCACCGCTCTCAATCTCCTCAATGGCTCAGTTTCGGGAGATGCTGGGAATGTAGTTTTCGGTGCTTCCTCAACTCCCACAGGTGAGATTTTCCCCGTAGGCAATTACGATTATGTTTCGATGAACTATATCCTTGTCGGCAGCGAAAAGGAGGTGAAAGACCTTACTTTCGACTTCCATAACGGCGAAAACAAAGTGTCTTCTCTTCCCCTCTCATCCGTACCTGTTCAGCGCAACTACCGCACCAACATCTACGGCTCCGTACTCACCTCACCCGCCGACATAACCGTCAAGATCGAACCGACTTTCGATGAGCCCGATAATAACTACGAAGTTCCAAATGTAGTAGAAACTGCAGAAGATCTAGCTTTTGCACTTAAAAAAGGTGGTTTAATTGAAGTTCCAGCCGATGCAGCACTCGATCTTACAACAGTCAATAATGGTGAGGAAATTGTTCTCGCAGCTAACACTGTCTTAAAGATTAATGGTTCTGTTAATACTGCCAGAGCACAACTTTCAGTAAAAAGTGGAACAGTTACTGTTGATGGAGAAGGTGTTGGTAAAATTACTTCAGTTGGATTTGCCACGGGTAGTCGTCCATTGAATGTGTTTGATGATGCTATTCTCATTGTTAAGAATATTGAGATAGAGACGGAACAGAATAACGGTGGCTCCGCTATTTATAGTTTAGATGGAAATCTGGAACTTGAAAATGTTACTGTAAACTGTCATCATTTTGCTGTTGCGGCAACTGGCGGAACATTAAAAGCCAAGGATTGTGTTTTCAACTCTGATTCTAATAACCGCGAAGGTACATGGTCTTATACAATAGATGTTGCAGCGGGTTGTAAGGCAGAACTTGACAATTGTGAAGTTAATGGCGTTCAAGGAGGAATTTCTGTAGGAAATGAAAATTCTGTTGTTACTATTAACAGCGGTACTTATACCACAAAGAGTCTTAAAGAATTCACTGGGCAAACAGCTTTTTATCCTGTGTATATTTTTGACAAAGGTCTTGCCATAATAAATGGTGGTGATTTTATTTCAGGATGCGAATATACTATTTTTAATGGTAATAATGATGTGCCTGAATTTTATGTCTGGGGTAATGGAGCATGTCTACAAGGTGGCAGATACAATAAGGGTACAATTAACCAAGCCAGTCATTTGACTTATCCTGCCGCTGAAGGTTACGAATGGGTAGCCATTGAAGGAGACGATGTCTTCAAGTTTGAAGTTGTAAAGAAAGGCGAATAAATTTTTTCGAACATTACAACTCCTAATAACACATACTTTTCACTGACAAATTCCATACTATCCCATCTTAAAGTAACGAATTTGAGGATAAATAAGTGAAATATATATAGACAGACGCATTGTTCATAACAGGGCAATGCGTCTGTCTTTTTATACCCATTCCCAATCGTAACAGGTGGTCAGGTGATTAGCAGATTAGCAGATTAGGTGATTAGGGAATTAGGTGATCCCTCCGTATCCTCAATGCGAGAAGCGCGAAGCCGTTCCCGTTCGGGGCTGTGCCCCGCTCACTGCGCCCAAATCCGCTCACTGCGCCCCAAATCCGCTCCCGTCCTCCCAAAGAAATCCCTCCGCATAGGCAAATCATGGTGAGTAATCTTGCGACCATAGAGCGTTATATGGGTAGTTTCGACACCTCAAAAACTGATGAAAAGGCTCTATTCTTTGTCCGCAAGGTCATAGAGAATAGCTGGGGGCGAGATATGCTGTTAAATTTTCTCAGTACCGACTTATATGAGCGTCAGGCGAATGCCATTACCAATTTCAGTAAGACCCTCCCCGCCTTACAAAGCGACCTCGCCCAGCAGACAACCAAAGACCCATACGTGTTCAATTTCCTGACTATGACGGAGGACTACAATGAGC
>CAMWMD010000033.1 GCA_947175265.1 uncultured Porphyromonadaceae bacterium
CATCTCAAAATAATTCAGAAGATAAATCATCGGTTGACTCAGTTAGCGGCTTAGCCGATACTGAACAACCTCAAATTTTACCGAACTATTGATATAAACAAAAGGCAACCACCCCGCATATTGGATGGGTTGCCTTTAATTATTCATTCTGTTGCCTCTTCCTTTGAGTCAACCCTTACTCTTTTCCTTACGGTATTGTGCCGGTGTGATACCGAAAAATTTTTTGAAATGATTGTAATAAGTCGCCCTTCTCACATAACCGCAGCTCTCCGCAATTGCATCAATGGTCCATTCAGGATGTTCTTTTATCATCTTCACTGAATATTCCACACGCAGTTTATTGATGTAATCGTTGGGAGACATTCCGGTGAACTGACCTATCAGCTGTGAAACCACTGCCCTACTTAATCCCGTCGCTTCGGCTATGGCATCACGATTGAGAGAGGGAGATTTGAAAAGTCCATCACTTATAATCTTGTTTTGCATTTCTGCAAATTTCTTATAATCCTCCTGATTTTCCGGTGTTGAATCTGCTTCAAGAGGACGTTGGGCGAGAAGCTCGTCAATCCGTTGGGTGGCGATTCTCTGTTGCTTCAAGGAATTTTGATAGGCTCTCCACACCAATAGAAGAATGATCAGGATAAGTATTGCGATACCGGTAGAAGCCAATAGCAGTATATGTTTGCGCTGAGAGTTCGCCTTTTCGTTTACAAGAGCCAGATCTTTCTCATTTAGCGCGAACATGGATGCAAGTTCTTGTGCTTTGGTAGTCTTTTCCCTTATGTAGAGAGAATCCTGTATCGCCGACGCGCGTTGAATCAACCCATAAGCATCCTTATACTCTCCAAGTCCGGCTTTTGCCAGACCATCAGACATAAGCAGACTGTGATAATCACCGTTTATAGTATCTCCACCTTCAAACATCGGATATAAGGGAGCTGTGAACTCCAAGACTTTATTCCATTGACGAGAATCAAGAAGATAGTCTATTATGTAGACTCGGCCGATAGGATTCTTGGCATAATCTGTTGCCATGAACTCTTTATACGCTTTGCTCGCCTCGTCTTTCCTTCCGAGTCGTTCGGCGCAAGACGCAATACGGGCATAGGCGTATGCTCTCTGTTGATCTGTGAATCCGGTCGGACTTCCACCGACTTTATCAATCTTCTCTATCAAGGCAATACGTTTCTTTCCCTCTGAAAGGCCCTCTGCGAATCTATCATCAGTATATAGTTCTACTATTTTTATCCCGTATGCAGCTGACACGTTTGCCAGCACTCGCGCCTCGGATGAATTTGAGCCTTCGGAAATAATCTGTTCAAGATAGTCATATCCCTGCCTTCGTTCTCCCATTGAAAAGGATGTTTGGGCCATTGTGGTAAGAATGTTATATTCCGAAGCCTTGTTTCCCTCTTGTCGGGCCAATTCCATTGCTTTTATGGAGGAGTCTATACTTCCCTGATAGTTTCCGAAATATGATTGTGCGTCCGCAAGAAGAGTCAGCGCGTTAAGATATTCCTTTTTATGGGCAGAAATAGAATCAGATTCAAGGGTTTTCAAGGCATACCGCTCAACCAAAGAAAACATCCGCTTTTCATTGTAGGCAAGACTACGCAACAGGTTGATTTGGTAGTAAGGAAGTACCGGACTTTTTTGAGCCTCTATTTTGTCCAGCTCGGCAAGAACCGAGTCGGGGGCATCCACAACTTTGTAACGTAACGTCTGAGCCAGTTCGTAATTATTCGGAGTGGCTGCAAAGCTATCCGTCAATAGGGATAGGAATAATAACAGAGGTATGATAGACCTGATTTTCATGCTGCAAAATTAACAAAAATATCGTATATACGGGCTATAATAACAACTATAATGCCATTCAGAACTATCATTACTAAGTAGTTGATTAGTAATATATAATCAAAATGAGTACATTTAAGAGTACAAATCTTCGATGGCTTGTACTCTGAATATGTAGTTAACGATTGAATACAGTACAAACATACCCGATATTTGCTTGTGTTCCCCTACTTTACTCTCTACTTTTGCAGATGATATTACAACTGAACTAAACAGATGAAAGACTATGTTTGAAAAAGAATCCTTCAAAGATAAAGTAAAAGCAGGAGTGCCTATTCTCTCCGGAATAGCTTTGATGATTGCCTGTATACTTGGAGTCGTTATGATCGTCTGCCTAATAAAACTGGCAAATACAATGACATGAGCGGTTGGATATTCTGACGTTTGTAGAATCTCAAAATCTCTTACCAAGAGAAGCTTTAACAAACATAACAAATTTAGATAATATAAGATGAAAATAACCTACCTCCCCTATTTGTTGAGTTTCCTTGTGCCGATTAGTGTTCAAGCACATTTGACTGAAGAGAGGTTCCAGATAAAATTTGAAAATGAGCAATCGAGAGATGCATTCTTCCAAGAGGTATATACATCATCAACGGTACAAAAACGAATAATCAAATAAAAACATTTCGGAAACAAAAGACATGAAAATAGATATGAACAGAAAATCCATACTCGGCGCTGCTATGATTGCGTTCTCCGGTGTCACCCTTTGTGCCGAAACAGTCACTTCCGGTGAATGGCAATATGACGGAGCCACAATCCTAAAGTATCTCGGAGATGAGATTTCTGTTACAGTGCCCTCTTCAATTGACAGTCAGGAGATAACATCTGTCGGTGAGTTTGCTTTCATGGAGAGTCCGGATGTTATCAACATAACATTGTCGGAAGGTATAACTACGCTCGAAGACTATTCCCTCATGGGAATAAACCGTTTGCGCTCACTCACCATCCCCAACTCATTGAAGACAGTTGGGACAGCCACACGCAACACTACGATAATAGATAACATATACATCTATTCTTTGGACTCATGGTTAGGGATATCCTATACAGGCATAACGGTTCTTGCCAATGCAAGTAACCTCTATATAATTAAAGGTGTGCAGCCTCAGTTGTCCGAAGCCGTTACGGAATATACATTCGATGAGAGTTCTCCCCTGAAAAGAGGAGCTTTTGCAGGAATAAAAAATCTGAACCGTGCCGATTTGAGGGGATGCACTGAAATCCCTGACGGAGCATTTTCAAACTGTATCAACTTGTCTGATGTGGTATATTCCGATAATCTTGTTGCAATCGGAGAGGCAGCTTTTACCGGAACTGCTTTGAGAAGCGTAATCCTCCCGGAGTCTTTGCAGACGATCGGAAACCAGGCTTATTCAGATTGTAAAGGTATCGAACAGATATGGATGGGGCGCAATCTTTCAAACATTGGAGACGGTGCGTTTTCCGCTATTGCAGATAATGTGCCGATCACTGCTGCCGGTACAACACCCGCCACAGGAGGATCCAAAGCCTTCACTTCAAAGATTAAAGCCTTGAATGACCTGTTTGTTCCTGAGGAAAGTGGGGATGCCTATAAAACAGCATGGGGATTCTCAAATGTAGAGGGATGTCCCGCTACAGACTCTGAATGGATTGTCTCGAATGGTTTTATTACAGCTTATACCGGCACTTCCAATAACGTAAGTATCCCTCAATATATAGGTGTCGATTACATTCAGGGATTCACGTCAGACGTATTCAAGGGTAACTCCTCCCTACAATCTATCGTGTTCCCTGAAGAGATGGAAACTATACCGGAAAATGCATTCAACGGTTGTTCTTCCTTATCCAGAGTCATATTCTCCGGGAACCTCAAAAGTGTTCCTGCATCGGCATTTGAAGGGTGCAGTTCACTTCTTTCGGTATCTCTTCCTGAGAGCGTATGCTCTATAGGGGAATATGCTTTCGCCAAATCCGGTTTACAGGAATTTTCTGTTCCCGAATCACTTGTAACTATAGAAGGTTATGCCTTTGAGGACTGCGCTATAGGGCGTGTGGATTGCCGTTCGCTCTCTCAGTGGATGAAAATTGATTTCACAAATCCTTACGCTAATCCAGGCTATAAAGGTTCCCGTCTGTTCATAAACGGAGTTGAGCTTAAAACACTTGATACTTATGCCACGACTATAAACCGTTACGTATTCTATGGAAATTTATCACTTGAAAGAGTCATCCTAAATGAGGCGGTTGCCGTCGGAAAAGATGCGTTCAAAGGATGCGAGAACCTGATTTTTATTGGATTTAGCAGCAACTTGATAGAAATTGACAGAGGTGCTTTTCATGGCAGCGGTACAGGTCAGTCGCTGGCATTCGGCAACAATATATGGAGCATCGGTGAATTTGCTTTCAGCAAGGGAGATAGCGATGATAATCTTAAGACCTTGTATTTCGGTTCTGAACTCAATTATATAGAGCCTTGGGCGTTTGAGGACCATGACGAGATTACCGACATTTATATCAGCCGAAATATACCTCCATACCTTTGTTCAACAAGAGCGGCAGTAATGGATTACGATTCACCTGTATTCAGCGACAAAGTTAAGGAAAATGCTATGCTCCATGTGCCAGACGGATGTGAAGCGGAATACGCTGAAAAATGGGGCTTCAAGAATGTGATCGGCAATTCAACAGGTATGCTGACGGTTAAGATTCCTGAAGGAGGCAATCTCAGCCTGTTGAATCCTGCTAAAGGGATGCGCCTGCGCATCACTCCCGAAGATAATGACTGGGAAATTTCCTCTGCCACACTTGGCGAGACGGATATTACCGGCTCAATTGACTCCAATGGCTATTATACCCTACCCAATATTGAAGGAGACATGATGCTTAACGTCATTTTCAAGAAAAAAGAAGATACCGGAGTGAAGAATATAGTGGTTGAGAAATCAGCTGTTAAAATCTCAGTTTCGGGAGACACGGTAAATGTATCGGGAGCTACTCCTGAAAGTGAGGTTCGAGTCTATAAAACCGATGGTCAGCTCGTCATGACATCGCGTAATCATACTTTTCAATTAGCCGCCAACGGCGTTATGATACTCACAGTTGACGGACAATCATTCAAATTTTTAAAGTGATTCAGTCTGTTGATTTACTCTGAAAAGCAAAAACACAATAACATACCATATAAAATGAAAAAAACAGCAAAAACACTTCTCATCGGAGTAATGAGCATATCGCTCGCTGCTTGCAGCGACAACAATGATGAACCGCAAAGTGATGGAGAAAAGGCTCTTGCCGAACTCAATGAGCGACTGTATGTTGACGGACAGTTCCGTTTTCCTCAACAAGCCCCCGACGGTCAGTTCTACGGTTATACCGATGATAAGGCCGAAGCTAAGGCAAAGGCAGAGGCCATGATTGGTCATGAGTTGGTTAACGATGCCTATACACTCACGCTGCCTGACAACTACGGCATTGTGAAAGTGACTCCCAGCGAGGATGCCACAATCTACTATACTATGTATATTTCAGTCAAAGGGGAAGAACCCAAGACCTGCAATATAGTAGATTTGGCATGGTACGAGGATAATGCATTCTCAACGCTCCTCACTTTCAAGCCTGAGAAACTATTATAATTTACAACACAATAAATAACAATGAAAAAAGAACTTCTTACAAAACTGCTTTTTACACTCATGATAGTGTTGGCTGGTGTCTCTCTCACTGCCTGCGGTGATGATGACGATGATCCCGGGCAGGTTATTTATACCTACGGTTGGGAGGATAAGATTGCCGGTGGATCCCATGTGCTTACAAACATGGAAATAGTTGAAGATGCTTTCACTACCGCACTTGGAGTAAAAACATCTCCTTTTACTATGACCGGTTCCAAGAGCGAATGCGATGCCAAAATCAAGGTATCTTGTAAAAAGGTAGAGGAAACTCTCAAAAATGAAGTGTGGGATTTCTCTGCCACCTTCGTCATCAGAGAGCAAAGCTCCAATCAGATAGTATATTCCTGTGAGTTCAAGCAGGGAAGCAATTTATTCTAACCCTTCAAATGACTGGTGTCCTTGACTGTCGTTTGATGGTCGGGGACATCAGTCATCCATTACTTCCACTGCCCATAGCCGGCCTTATGACCGACAAATCGGCAAAAGAAGTAGCTAATCAGTATGCTGTGCTTGATGCCAAAGCGACTTTTCAAATACTTTTGGTCGGCGGTTTTGCCGGCCACTCTCTCGTTGGTGCCGTCGGCATGTTCATCGGAAAAAGATGAACCCATCCCGGCACCACAGGATCCTACACCGCAAATAATTGTAATGTACGGTCCCGGTGGACTCGGAGACCAGGGATATATGGATTGCATACTCACCGGAGTGCAGAATTTCAAACGTGCCCATTACTCGGACGCGGACATGTATCAGTATTCCCCCTCAACAATGGAGGAAGCTGAAAGACTTGTCAATGATTGGCTCTCACTGCCACTGAGCAATATCCCGGCTCTTTTTGTGGTCGCAAGCAGCGACTACGAGGCTCTTATCACCAATGCGCTTTCGCAACACTACCTCACGGACAATAAGCGTATGTTGATGTTCGAGAATGACGTAACGCTCGACCTCCCGATAACCATATTTCAAATGTCAATGTATGGCGCATCATATCTTGCCGGAGTCGCTGCCGCTGAATATGTGAAAACGTTGGAGAAAGATGCAGTAAGAAAGGATGCGCTAATTCTACTTGCACATCCTAATGACCGGACCATAGCAAGGGCAGGAGCGGGATTTCAGGATGGATTTGATTCCGTAGGTCTCGACGTGAAAGCCTTTACTGAGTATCTCGCCGAAGACTGGACGGGATATGCATCGGCGCAGTTAGCCTACCAACGTATGAGCAAATGGTCTAAAAGCTACTCTTTCGTGTTTCCTGTTGCCGGAGGGAGCAATCAGGGAATCTTCCGCTATACACGGGAATATGCTGACTCACCGCTTACAGCCGGAATGGATGTTGACCAGTCTGGACTGTCGCGCAACATCATCGGAAGCGTGATAAAGCACATAGACAAGGTGGTGTATGACTTTATGGAAATGTGGCTTACGACCGGAGAGCTTCCGGAATCAACCGTTTTCGGACTTGAAAGCGGATATGTAGATTGGGTGTTGTCGCCCAAGTATAAACAATATCAACAGATTGTCGATGCGGCGCGTCAGGAGGCAATCAGAAAGGAGGCATCTGAATTATGAAACATAAATTATTGATACTGCTTTCGGGTCTGCTTTGCGTAATTGTATCAAGTTGCAGTGACGACAATGTAAATGATGAACCGAACTTCTCCAAGCCAACGATTGAGAAGACGGTCGTGGTTGTCCTGCCAATGGAGAACGGCCTCTCCGACCATTGGAAGCGCATTTTCACCATGCTTTCCCACAACATAGACCAGGCTTTTTCGTCTCAGGAAAAGACCGTGAAACTCAATATCGAGTATCATGACGAAAGCACGGAAAACTTGGTTGAACTTGCGGAACAAATAAGCGTCCGCGAAGATGTCTATGCAGTAATCGGCGGTCTCTATTCATCAAGTGCCAAGACCCTTGCTGCTACGCTGTGCCGGACAGGAGTGACATTCATGACGCTTGCTACCACAGAGGAACTTGTAAGGGCTTTCGCTTCCACGGGAAATCTTTGGGCCATGACTGAGACCGACATCACCCAATCCGAAGTCCTGTTAAGCAAGGTTGTAAATTACGGCGGCCGTTCAGTGGGATTGATTGCCAATGGGAATGATGAATACGGCAAGACATTTGTCGATTGGTTCGCTTTTCAGGCAAATGAGCTTGGTCTGCAAGTAAAAGGGCTTTATACCTATATTGGATCGGATATTGCCGAATCAGCAACAAATGCAGCTGTGAGTGGTGCTGACTATGTGATATGTGTTCCGAGTCATATAACGGATATAGGGGTGGTGGTCGATAAGTTTAACGCCGCCGGTGCCAATGTCCCGCGTCTCCTTTTCTCCGATATGGCCTATGGGTCTGACGTTATCGATCAGTTGGGTCAGAAAGCGGAAGGTATCGAGGGGGTATGCTTTGGTGCAAATCCCGAAACCGGATTCGATGTATCTTACCGAACATTTTTCGGTACTGACCCAACTGTCGGGGCTGCCCAACTGTATGATGCCGGAATGCTTCTCTCTTATGCGGTCTGGTATCAGGAGCTTCATCCCGACACGACCCTGCGCAATTCGCTCCGCAAGATTGTGGATGGCCGTGACTTCAACATGGGTTCATGGATGGGCGAGGATATGCGCAATGTTATCAATGCACTGAGTCGGGGTGGTGAGCCTTACGTCAGAGGTGCATCTGGTTGGCTGGATTTTGACAGCAAGGTCTATACCAATGTGCTCTCCACGATATACTATAATTATAAGGTATATGACGGGCGTTACCTAATCCTTGACTACAACACGGCTGATGGAGGCAATCGCACGGATGCAACCCTTGCCGGATGGAACTGGAAGGCCACACAGATGCAGGAGTTTGGAGCAGGAACTTCAATCTCGTACGCTCCCTTGACCGGTCATCAGGCTCTGATTGTCGCATCTTCTACGGGTTGGAGCAACTATCGGCATCAGGCGGATGCACTTGCCATGTATCAGTTGCTCAAAGAGCATGGATATACCGACGACGACATAATATTGATTGTGGCAGACGATATAGCTGAACACGCCAACAACCCTGAAAAGGGTGTAATCCGTGTCAAACACGGAGGGGAGAATGTTTATGCTGACGCGAAGATTGACTACCGTCTTAAAGACTTAGGCCCGCATGATTTCTGCAATATCCTTGCGGGAAAACCGACAGAAAAGACCCCGACAGTGATTGAAGGCAACGAAGGAACAAACCTTTTGCTTTTCTGGAGCGGTCACGGCACTCCGGGTGCGTTCTGTTGGGATGAGCTGGCAAGAGGCGTGACACCTGAGATGATGCAGGATACACTCTCACAGCTCCATGCCAAAAAAGGCTACCGAAAACTTGCAGCGTTTGTAGAGACCTGCTATTCTGGTAGCGTGTTTGAAGGCAGCACCGGTTTCCCGGGAATGATATTCTATACAGCAGCCAACCCAAATGAAACCTCAAAGGCCGACATATTCAACACTGATTTAGGCGTCTGGATGAGCAACCGCTTCACATCCACCCTTATCGAGAATCTTTCCAATAAGTCAGTAATCTCAATGCGCGACCTTTACAACCGCCTTTTCATAAATACGGTCGGTAGCCATGTGATGGTCTATAACGCCGAGAAATACGGCAATCTTTACAACTCCTCTATGGACGAGTTCATAAACCCGTGAAACAAACCAATTAATTTGGCGGTCATAGTGCTGGAGATCTCAACTAAATGGGAATGCTTTTCACATTCCGCTTCGAATTGGGTTTGAAACCGAATATCATAAATTGAAATTTCAAAAACATGAAATTATTTCACGAATCTTTTAATATGCTGGCAGTGGCAACGCTGCTGGCATTTGCCATCGGAATTAGCTCCTGTAGTGATGATGAGCCACTGAAAGACCCTGAGACGGATATGCCGGAAAAAGGGAATGGCGAAGATTTTGTATTTGACGATGCATTATATTTCGAAGACAATTTCTTCGGGATAGATTCCTTAGGCAACAGTTATGACCGAAAGGTGGGCTATACTTTAGACTCCAGTGATCCCAAACATCTGTATGTAGCAGCGGACTCTCCTGAGGATGCAAAGGATAAGTTTCTTGTCTGGCTCGCACCGGATTATGAAACTAAGATTACTACTGGAGAAAACGGGAGTATAATATACGTGCCAACAGACGAAGAAGGCAATCCTCAGGGAAAAATAATATATACCCCCAATGATGACGGGTATCAGTTTGGAAGCGTAGCCATTTCAAAGGAAACTCCGATTGACACGTTCCGCGAAGTCACATTCATCAGGTATAATGGCTTTCCTGATAATAGTGAGTTTTACGGTGATTTCATTGTCGAAGGTGACTATGTAGGCGCAAGAGCATGGCATAAGAATCCTGATGAGTGGACTTGTACTAATTTGGTTGGTTTAGTGATAAGGGCAAGAGAACCCGAATATAATAAAGCAGGAATCATAGTTTTCATCACTCCCGAAATGAATGGCCGGAACCCGGCAATTGACGAATTGGCTCCTACCGTAAGTGAACTTTACCATTATATTGGTGGTGATTTTTATAATAGTGCCGTAGCGTTTTTACATAAGCCGGTCAGTTATCTTGAGGATTTGGTTAACCAGTTGGGAATCACGATGAGAGTTGATTTTGAAACTGCTTTAATGAAAGGTGGTTTCGTAAAACAGGAGGAGAATATTAAATTTTCCTATAATGCAACTGAATTCTGGTCAAGGACGAAGGGCTCAACCAAATTTATGGGTCTCAAGACGCGCTATGTAAGCACTCTATCTGGAAAGAAGGATTGGTATACGATACAAAAACCATGGAATCCCCAAAAGCGTGTGATTTTCTTCCGTTATTACAACTAAAAAACAATCTAATTATGAAATTCAGAACTGAAAATTTCAATTCGCTGATGATTGTGGTGCTTATTGCACTCATCCTCGGCCTTAGCGCTTGCAGTGACGAAAACGATGAGCCTAAAGTGCCTGACACATGGACTACAGCTTATACAGTAACAGCCACTTTCGGCCCCGAGATGTTCGAAATGGTTGACATCACTGCCCACATAGCAAAACCTAATGGCACAGTGTCGGAAGAAGTGGTGCTTCAGGAAAAGTACACCCTTAAAATGACTGGTAATAACATTCCCGATAAAGCCGGTGTGCTCTTTACCTTCGTACCAAAAAGCAATGTTGATCCCGACAAGGTCTATCATGTATTGATAGATGGTAATATAAGGGCAACAAGCTATAAGAACGGCGAGGTTTTCTCCTCCTTGAGCCCCACATCCATAAAAACCTCAGCTCCAATCAAAGGAAGTCAGGTTGAAAAATACTTCACCGGCAAAGGTGTGGCAATTACAGTCGGAATCTCCGATGACGGAAACGTAACCAGCGTTAATCCTGATCAATTTGACTTCGGTGTGAACAGCGTATGGGAATGGCTCGCAGGAGTTCTCTCAGGTAGTGATAAATAAACATGAATTTAAGACACAAAATCATACTGCTACTAATGACGGCAATGCTTTCGGCATTGCCGTCATGGGCAGTATTATCCGAAGACAATATTGACCGCACTGTAATTATGTTGTCGGAGGATATGAAGGTTCTGGAGTCCAATATACAGAAAGATCTCCAACGTTTCGAGTATCGCCAACACGCTTTCCGCAGTCACATCGACAATCTTTCCGAGATATGCGATGAGATGGGGATAGTGATGTATTCGCAGGATGAACGTTACCTATATGGAACACTTCAGGCTACTCAGGCTTTGAAGAATGTCATCGATCAGATAAAATCCCAACGAAAGGGCCTTACGCTGCTTGAACAAGACCTCACTGCGATAGATACAAGATATGGCGAGCTTTCTCAGTTCCTGAAGTCAATAGAGGACCGTAACTTTTCTCCGGATGCAAGAAAGGCTCTCCAAAACTCGCTCTCTGTCGCTGATTCTTTGCAAAGAAGTCTCCAGAGTTATATGTTGCAACTAAACAGGGATAGGGCTGTATATAAGCTCCTGTCCGATAAGGCCGACAAACTGGAGAAGTATAACAACAGTTTGGTTCTAAACCTTCAGATGAGAATATTCCTTACAGGCAATGAAAGTCTCGGAGAACTTCTCGCGAATTTCCCTCAGCGTTGGATGGAATTTACCGATGATTTGGAATGGAGGTTTCTGACAGGGCAGAGCGACACCGATGACTGGAATTCTCAGGAAGACCGCCTTTATGATTATCTTGACCTTAACAACTGGATAGCCCTGATTGTGGCTGTCTGCTGCTTCATATTAACGAGATTCAAACGTTTTTGTCCCAAATGGATGATTGGGAAACGCTTGTATTACTCATTGATTTTCGGACTTGCTGTGTTGGTGGCGGGATTCCTGGTGATTCGTCTGATAGTTGGGTCCGGACATCAGTTCCAGATTATTCTCTTGATAGAGACCGAACTTTATCTGCTCGCACTGTTGATTGCAACCTCGGTTACGTTACGCATTAAAGGAAAAGGAATCGGGCGTGCCGTGCTGTCGTATCTGCCGATATTCGGCCTGACATTTCTTTTGCTTGCATATCGGGAGGACCTGGTGCCCCTCTCGACCGTTACATTCACGGCTCCGTTCCTATTTTCAGTAGCGTTGGCATTTCAGGTTGCCGTCATTTGGACCGGACATAAAAAACTTGACATCACCGACCGCAACATGGCATGGGCCAATCTGTTTGTCCTTGCAATCAGTTTCTTCATGATATATTGGGGTTACACCATACTTGCCACCATGTTTTTCCTACTTTGGATTGGCATTGAAACCGGCCTTATGCTTATCGCATTGGCTAAAAAATACATATCCCGTAAGCGAGTCAGCCGAGACAGCATGATAGGCTTGGCCATACGTCTGCTTTTGTACCCTCTGGCATTTCCTGCGATAATCCTCCTGTCATTTGTATGGGTGGCTCACATATATAACCTGACTTTGTGGCTCAGCGAACTGATGGGAACCCCATTCCTGAATATGCCGGACAAAGTGGGAGTTGTCTCTGTTTCAAAATTACTGGCAATTTACTCATTGGGAGTCATAGTGAATTATGTAGTCACTATGGTTAAATCGTTACTCCACAGGAACCCCGAATACAGACAAGGACGGGTTGCGGTATGGATTTCAGTAGGTAATATTATGGCATGGCTGCTGTATGTAGTTACGGTGATGATTATTCTCGACATCAATAAGGCCGGCCTTATTGCCGCAATCGGTGGTGCCAGTGTAGGTATCGGTTTTGCATTGAAAGATACTTTTGAAAATCTTTTCAGTGGTATGTCGCTTATGACCGGAAGGCTTCGGCCGGGCGACATCCTTCAATATGAAGGTGAACGTGGCAAGGTGCTCAATATCGGCATTATCTCCACTACAATGGAAACGGAGGATGGTCCGATTATGACAATGCCCAACCGACAGCTATTTGAGAAGAATTTCAAGAATATGACGCGAAATAACAGGGTGGAATTACGGCATATCACCTTCGATATTTCAGCCGACAATGATCCGAAAATGGTTCGCCGTCTCATACTCGACTGTTTCAGGGACATTGATGGTGTAGATAACACCCGGAAACACGTTGTGATAATGAGAAATTTCGGAAGTGGCGTGATGCGGGTTGAGCTGAAAGTATGGATCGACTCAGAGAAATACCTTGCCACTGAACCTGCTGTCCGGGAGGCAGTTTTTGAAGCGTTCAGAACCAACGGTATTCAGAAGGCTTCTTTCATTGAGCAGATTGATTCCAAAGGCTCAACATCAATAATGGAAAATAATAGAACTATATTATAAATTCAAATTTCATGAAAAAGAATTGCTTACCAAAAATATTGAGATACCTGTCTCTTGTAACTATCCCTTTCCTCGCTGCTCCGAATGCCGGTGCAGAGGAAAGAGGTCCGTTTATCTTTCCGGGAGAACTTGATTTTTTAGGTGTGAAGGATCTTGACTTCAGCACCACCTTCCTGCTGAATGATGGAGAAGTGACGGAATGGAGCGGTGAGGGGTTTCACACCGGTATTCAGCAAGTCTCATTGAGCATATATAACTGCAAGGAGATCCCCAAGACTTTTACTGTCCCCGACTCTCCAACAATGCATTTCTCAATCACCGATGGTTATGGTGAAGAAATTGAATCTGTTGAAAAGGATCTAACGAGCGTATTCAACAGGATCAAGTTTATTCACGGTGATTTTCTAAATAAAGTGAGCCAACAAATAGCCGTTATGCGTGGAGGTGTGTATACAATGAAAGCGTCAATCACTCCCGATCTGTTCTCATACGAAGTAGTGGCACAGATCAAAGATGAGGCGGGTGTGCACGTGACGAATACAAAAACGGTTGTAGATTCCATCCTTGCACCGGTTTTGACAATTACAAGCGGATTCCCATATAATCCCGACGATGTTGCCGGTGAGAAAACTCTTAAATGGACTGTTGCCAGTGTCGATGACCCGACTAAAATTTTGGATGAAGACACTGAAAGTTATAATCTTGATGCAAGCAAAATCCTGTTGGCTGCTGAGGATGTTCTTGAATTGCCGGTGTCGGGATTGCAACCCGGGGAATATATCTACACTCTGACTTCTGATTATTCACCGGCTTGCATGACTTTCAAAGCATACGTCTATGATGTCCTTGATACTGAAATCACATTTGATAAGCCACTTTACATGGCAGGTGAGGATAAAGAGGCGAAGTTTGATATAACTATGCGGTATGGCTATCCATATATTGAGGTAAATACTGAGACAAAAAAGCCTACAATAGAAGTGACAACAAAATTTCTTGAAGAAGATAAAACCGAGAAATTCTCTGAAACAGCGTGGTCTGACAGTGAAATGAATTACACGGCAAATCTATCGGTCTCACTTGAAAAAGTTACACAGGAGCTTGTAGAAAAATTCAAGGGAGAGGTGCCGTTGGATATATTGATATATTTCAATGGTCAGACTCAGTATCAGGGAACAGTAAACATCCCGTTTAAGTATTATAGTTCCGGTGTTGAAAATGTATCTGCTGATAATAATACTTCCACAAATATGAAATATTACAACGTATTCGGTGTTGAGGTCGATTCTCAATATAAGGGTATTGTAATCTCTTCAGAAGGTAATAAAATTATTAGAAAATAAAGACATCAGTTCTTACATTAGGGATATTCAGAAAATATACAACTGATTATTTGCCAATATCTTAGATATTTTGTAACTTTACAAAGAACCTCCGATCCACCCATCTCAGGCTGTTTCGGGGGTATTTTACAAATTTTTCTACCGTGAAATTACAAAAATATCCGATATTACGGCAACTTTGCCGTTCCCAGAATTCGATTTTCTTCAGAAATATCGAGAGAGCTTTAAAGTGAGTGAGCTTGGTCGTATCCATGAACTTCTGCCTCTCAGGGAGATTGCCGATGAGATCCGAAGGAGGATGCCCCGGAAGAATCCCCGTGGAAACAAGCCTGTCTTCCCCCCGGAAGGCGAGATTGCATTGATGTTGCTCAAGCCTTATACGGGTCTGTCGGATGACGGACTGATAGAGATGCTCAATGGCAGCCTGCACATGCAGATGTTCTGCGGAGTTCTCATAGATCCCTCAAATCCAATAAAGGACGGAAAGATAGTGAGCACCATCCGCAACCGTCTTGCTCCTTACCTTGACATCAGGGCTGTTCAGAAGATCCTGTACGGGAAGTGGAGTCCGGAACTGGCCGACAAGGATATGTTCCTTACCGATGCAACCTGTTATGAGAGCCATCTCAGGTATCCCACCGACATCAAGCTGCTGTGGGAAGGCTGTGAATGGATGTATGGCCTTTATTTTTAGAAAGATTTTCTTATGTCTTTGCAGGATAAGACACCAATCTACTTTCCTATTCCGATATTTGCAACGAGACCCTATATGATATTCCACCATACTCCTTTAAATATCTAAACGTTTCATAACAGGCTCGCCAGTCAACAATATTCAGGGTTAATAACACCGGAGTCAACTTCTCTCAGGGTTAAACATCATAGTAAGTGAACCTAAATCAGGAAAATACACAGTTTTTTTATTTTTTGGAACGGAACGATTTTCACAAATTTTAACGCTACAAAACTCCGAAAATCAATTATTACCCCTTGATTAATTGCTCATTATAATTCACACCATATCCCGCAAAACGTTCCACCCCTGAAACGATTTCGGAACGATTCTTTATCCTCAGAAATATCCTATAATGAAATAGATGGATGTCGCAGTAAAAGTTTTTTTGAAAACAATCAAACTTTTTCTGTCCCCCGATGTTATAATATCAGAAAATCGTTTCATGATGTTAGGTTAGTTATAAAAGAATTCAGAAGGCGGTCGATGTGAATCGGCCGCCTTTCTTTATAGTCCTCTCCCGGCCGGAGAGGACTATGATTGCTATTTAAGAGTATCAGATTTTTTTCGTAAACCGACGCAAGAGGGGACTCAACAAGGGTATCTCCTCAAATGCCGCCACTACCCCCACATAAAGCACAAGCAGCACGAAGCGTATCGTGTAGGTCGCCCATAAGGGGAAAAAGTCGCCTGCCAGCATACCGGCGGCATACAGCACACCGGCAACAACGCAATAGCGGAATATGCGCCCTATATCATAAGGGATAGGATAATAGTGCCTACCGACGAAATAACTTATCACCATGACAACAAAATATGAGATGAGGGCCGCAAGCGCACTCCCCATGTAACCGTCAGGAATTCCTATCGCCGGAACAAGCCACAGGTTGAGCCCGAGCATCAGGAGGAAGCATAATAGGGAGAAATACATTCCCCACTCGGTCTTGTCTGTGAGTTTGTACCACAGCGAGAGATTGAAGAAAACTCCGAAACACAACTCGGCCAGCATCATAAGCGGCACGACGCGGAGTCCCGACCAGTAGCCCGAGGAAATGAAATGCTTCAGCAAAGGAAGGAAATACATCACCCCCAGGAATATCAGCAGACCGAATATCACAAAATACTTCATGGCATCGCAATAAGCCTGCTTCTTTCCTTCACCCTCACCTTTGGCCTGTGCGAATATGAATGGCTCGTAGGCGTAACGGAAGGCCTGGGTGAACATCACCATGACTATCGCTATCTTCATGTTGGCTCCGTAGATACCTACCATGGAACGAGCCTCCTCCTCATGACCGCTGAAGATATAGGGTATCAGAAGTTGACCCATATTCTGGCTCAATATACCGGCCACACCGAGAATCAACAGTGGCCAACTGTAGCGGAGCATACGGCGCAGCAGTTCTCCCGAAAACTCATATCTCCTTCCTGTCAACTCCGGCACAAGGCAAAGAAGCACAATCAGCGTGGAGATTATGTTGGCCACGAATATCCACCCTATTCCGAAAGCCTCTCCACCTGCCGGCTCATAAAACCATCTTATCGCTCCGGGACAATGCCTCATCAATGCAGGGCATCCGAGTAGAAAAAACAGGTTCAGTCCGATGTTCACACCGACGTTGAGAAGTTTTATCCCCGCAAACCTCCATGCCCTGTTCTTGAAACGAAGATAGGCGAAAGGGAGGTTGGAAAAGGCATCTATCGCCACCGTCACACCCATCAGCCACACGAAAAATTCCATCCCCGGGAGTTTCATGGCTCCCGAGACGGGGTTGAGGAACAATGTGAGGAGAATGATGAACAACAGCGAGGTGCTCCCCACAGAGATAAGGCTTGTGGTGTAGACCTTCTCCGGATTCCCCTCCTTGTTGGCGAAGCGGAAGAACCCCGTCTCCATGCCATAGTTGAGAATGACCAGAGCCACGGCCGTGAAGCCGTAGAGATAGGTGACAACTCCATATTCCTCTGAAGGAAACAGGTAGACATACAATGGCACGAGACACCAGTTGAGAAACCTCCCTACGATACTGCTAAGTCCGTAGACCGCCGTATCCTTCGCTAATGATTTTATTCCAGCCATCTATTAAAATTATAAGTCACATAAATCACATAAGATTCATAAGCCACGTAATCCCCCGGTCAATCCTCATCAAATAGCGTGCCCGGGATATTCGGTCTCCTCCTCCCCAGATGGGTATAGGCAAGGTCGGTAGCCTCTCGTCCCCGCGGAGTGCGCTTGAGGAAACCCTCCTTTATCAGGAAAGGCTCATACACCTCTTCCAGAGTGCCCGAATCCTCACCGAGAGCCGTGGCAAGAGTGGAGAGACCGACGGGCCCCCCCTTGAACTTATCTATTATCGTAGTCAGGATGCGGTTGTCTATCTCATCAAGACCATAGCGGTCGATGTTGAGAGCCTCCAGGGAATAACGCGCCATATCTATATCTATGAATCCGTTACCCTTCACCATAGCGAAATCACGCACTCGCCGCAGAAGGGCATTCGCAATACGCGGTGTGCCGCGGCTACGCAAGGCTATCTCAAGCGATGCCTCATCATCTATACCCACTCTCAGGAGGGCGGCCGAACGTCTCACTATCTTCTGCAGGATACTATGATCGTAATATTCCAGATGGCAATTGATACCGAAACGGGCACGCAGAGGGGAGGTCAGAAGGCCGCTCCGGGTGGTGGCGCCTATCAGCGTGAACGGCGACAGGGTGAGCTGCACACTCTTCGCCCCGGGTCCCTTGTCAAGGAGGATGTCTATGCGGTAATCCTCCATTGCCGAATATAGATACTCCTCCACAATCGGGTGCAGACGGTGTATCTCGTCAATGAAAAGGACATCGTTCTCCTCAAGGCTCATGAGGATGCCGGCAAGGTCGCCCGGCTTGTCGAGCACAGGCCCGGAGGTCACCTTGAACCCGACACCCAGTTCGTTTGCCATGATGTTTGAGAGGGTGGTCTTCCCCAATCCCGGAGGGCCGTGAAGGAGGGTATGGTCGAGAGCCTCACCGCGCAGACGCGCGGCCTTAACGAAGACCCTCAGGTTATCGATTATCTTATCCTGACCGCTGAAGTCGTCAAAGGCCAGCGGACGGAGGGCCTTCTCTATATCTTTATCTGTTTCCCGCGCCTGACGGTCGCGGATATCGAAATCTTCAACTTCCATACGGCAAAGTTACTAATTTGTCTGTTAAACCGCAACAAGATGACACCCCGGTAATGGATTTATTGCACACTCCTCTTTCTTGCCGTGCAATTATTGTCAGAATATGGATTTATTGCGTTAACTTCGCACATTCCTTTTAAAGACTTATAATTATGGGCAAGCCTAAATTAGTAATATCCAGCGGCGCGGGAATCAGCGCAGAAAGCGGCATCTCCACCTTCCGCGATGCGGGGGGACTTTGGGAGAACGTGCCCGTGATGGAGGTGGCATCGGCCGACGGATTCCGCCGCAATCCCGAGAAAGTGCATCAATTCTACAACGAACGCCGTCATGCCCTCCTCAAGGCCGAACCTAACGCAGCCCACAAGGCTCTCGTGGACCTCGAGAAAGATTATGACGTATATGTGATAACCCAGAATGTGGACGACCTCCATGAACGCGCAGGCTCACGTAATGTGCTGCACCTGCACGGCGAACTCATGAAGATACGCTCCGTCAGCGATCCCGAATATGTGGAGAGCCTCGACATAGAGCATCTCGACACCACACCCGCGACCCGCGGAAAGAACGGCGACCTCATGCGTCCGCATATAGTGTTCTTCCAGGAGCCGGTCCCCGAGATCGAACGCGCGATAGAGATCGTACACAATGCCGACATATTTGTGGTCGTGGGCACCTCCCTTGTCGTGTATCCCGCCGCAGGTCTAATAGAATGCGTCCGGCCCGGTGTCCCCATCTACTATATCGACCCTCACCCCGCCAAGGCCGCCGAAATGATGAGTGGCGTCACCATAATAAAGGCCACTGCCACGGAAGGGATGGAGAGACTTAAGGAAATACTCCGCGGCAACAAAGCGTAGAGTGAAAAATTTCATCCCAAAAACCGGCTTTTTATGTTTTATAACATAAAATATGTTGTTCAACATAAAAATCCGGACCCTTTACCGAAAGTTTTTTACTACTTTTGTAGAATAAAAAGTCAGGCAAGGGATGATGCCCGCTCATTTATCCCTGCCGGAACACTTAAACAATAACAGAACATGGCCAAACTGAAAGGTGCAATCACAGTGAACGTGGAGCGTTGCAAAGGGTGTAATCTCTGTGTGGCGGCATGTCCGACAGATACACTTTCGCTGCAGCCCAACGAGGTGAACGACCGGGGCTACCATTATGCCTACATGTCTAATCCCGACGCATGCACAGGTTGCTGCTCGTGTGCCTGGGTCTGCCCGGATGCCTGCATAGAGGTCTATCGAGTTAAAATTGACTGAAATGTCGAACGTGAGCGTATTGTCGTTCATGCCAAGAAACATCAGACTATGAAAAAAGAGGTAATGTTAATGAAGGGAAATGAGGCCGTGGCCCACGCAGCGATAAGATATGGCTGCGACGGATATTTCGGCTATCCCATAACACCACAGTCAGAGGTGCTTGAGACCCTCGAGGCGCTTATGCCGTGGGAGACTACCGGCATGGTGGTGCTTCAGGCGGAATCGGAAGTGGCTGCCATAAACATGGTGTATGGCGGGGCTGCCTCCGGAAAGGCCGTGATGACATCTTCCTCCTCCCCGGGCATAAGCCTGAAACAGGAGGGGATTTCCTATATGGCCGGGGCTTTTCTCCCGGCTCTAATACTCAATGTGATGAGGGGTGGCCCGGGGTTGGGCACAATTCAGCCTTCTCAAGCCGATTATTTCCAGGCTACAAAAGGGGGCGGTCACGGCGACTATCATCTTATCGTGCTCGCTCCCTCTTCCGTGCAGGAGATGGTAGATTTCGTGGGGCTCGGTTTCGACCTGGCTTTCAAATACCGCGTCCCCTCCATGATATTGGCCGACGGAATCGTCGGGCAGATGATGGAGAAGGTGGTGCTACCACCTTTCCGACCACGTCGTACGGATGAGGAGATACGCAAGCAGTGTCCCTGGGCTACTAACGGACGGACGGGTAAGAGGAAGAGGAATGTTGTCACTTCCCTCGAACTTGAATCATCTCGTATGGAGGAAGTGAACCATCGTCTTCAGGAATGCTACCGTGAGATTGAGAAAGCGGAAACACGCTGTGAGGAGATCGACACGGATGATGCCGACTATCTCATCGTCGCCTTCGGCTCCATAGCCCGTATATGCGCCAAAGCAATGGAACTTGCACGTGAGAAGGGGATAAAGGTGGGTATCCTCCGCCCAATCACGTTATGGCCTTTCCCGAAAGAGGCGGTCAGAAAGGCCGCCGATGGGAAGAAGGGTATCCTGTGTGTGGAACTCAACGCCGGCCAGATGATCGAGGATGTGCGCCTCGCCATCCACGACTGTATTCCGGTGGAGCATTACGGACGTCTCGGCGGAATCATCCCCAGCCCTACAGAGATTGTGGAGGCGTTGGAGAATAAGATTATTGAAAAATAAACCTCTTCGGTTATGGAACTCAAAGATATCATAAAAGAGGAGAACAAGGTATACTCGAAACCGGAACTTCTCGATGACGTGCACATGCACTACTGCCCGGGATGCAGCCACGGGGTGGTGCATAAACTTATCGCGGAGGTCGTGGCGGAAATGGGGCTGACAGAGAAGACTGTCGGCATCTCCCCCGTAGGGTGCGCCGTGTTCGCATACAATTATATCGACGTCGACTGGGTGGAGGCCGCCCACGGAAGGGCTCCCGCTGTGGCAACCGCAATAAGCCGCCTGTGGCCCGAGGACGTGGTGTTCACGTATCAGGGAGACGGAGACATGGCTGCCATAGGCACTGCCGAGACCATCCATGCCGCAAACCGTGGTGAAAACATTGTGATGATTTTTATTAACAATGCTATCTACGGAATGACCGGGGGACAGATGGCTCCGACCACCCTCATCGGGCAGAAGACAGCCACCACTCCCTACGGACGCCGCGTTGACCTCAACGGCCATCCGCTCGAGATCACCGACATACTCGCCACCCTCCCCGGGACATGCTACGTCACCCGCCAGGCTGTACACACTCCCGCCGGCGCCCGCAAGACAAAGGCCGCCATAAAGAAGGCTTTTGAGAATGCCCTGACGAAGAAGGGCACCTCTGTGGTGGAGGTCGTGTCGACATGTAATTCCGGCTGGAAGTTGTCGCCCGTCAAGGCCAACGAATGGATGGAGGAGAATATGTTCAAGCACTATCCCCTCGGCGACCTGAAGGTGGACTGAACCGGTAGCCTGAAATGTATGCCACTATTAAAGTAAAGAAAGAATGAAACAGGAAATAATAATAGCCGGATTCGGAGGACAGGGTGTCCTCATGATGGGAAAGATACTCGCCTATTCCGGACTGATGGATGACAAGGAGGTGACATGGATGCCCTCCTACGGTCCGGAACAGAGGGGCGGCACGGCCAACGTGACCGTCATCCTTTCCGACGACCGCATCTCCTCACCCGTGCTTGATGCGTATGATGTGGTGGTGGCCCTCAACCAGCAGAGCATTGACAAGTTCAGCGGCCGGGTCAAACCGGGAGGGATTCTCATCTACGACAGCAACGGCATCCATAATCCTCCGGTACGTTCCGACATCACCATCCTCCCCATAGATGCCATGGAGGCCACTTTCCGTATAGGTCATCCCAAGGCCTATAATATGGTGGTGCTGGGTGCCCTCCTTGAGGCTATGCCCTACAAGTTGCCTATGGAGAATGTGGCTAAGGGACTCATGAAATCTCTTCCTGAAAGGCACCACAATCTCATACCCCTCAACCGCGAGGCAATCGAGATCGGACGGAAACTGCTATCAAAGTAAATCTGTAATTCTAAATATGGGCCCCGGGGGGGGAGCGACCGTCGAGTCGCTCCCCTCTTTTTTATAAGGAGGGAAAAGAAGGAGAGGAAAAGTTAAAAACAGGTTGCCGGATGAACATAATATGAAGGAGAGCGGTTATAAAGGAAAAACGTAAAAGGAATCACCTTTTCGTAACCTTGATGTTGCGGAGGAGTCCGGGCTTCGGCCCAGGCTCCTCCGTTCTTTGTATCCATACCTGTCAATAACTTGTCGATAACCTGAAGAAAAGCCGATGAAAAGAGGTAGAAAAGTCGTTCAAAACTGCTTGATAACTATTTACATATCTTCTTGCCATTCATAAAAATGATACGGGAAGGCGGTTCCGGCATGTATTGGCAGGATCGGAGGGAAACTTATTACAAGTTATATTCACCGCAATCTACAGGAAAAGGGTGGGTTTTCTACAGTTTTTGCCATATTCATCCATATAAATTTATTAACTTTGCAGTTATCTACAAGGTGTAGACAACGATTGCAATATTATGAGAATCAAATGCACCCCCTGTAGATAATATGACAATAAAGCCCTCAGGAAATTCAATAACTCAAATTTCCAAATTTTCAGGAGGAAAGTTATTATAGGTTATTGACACCCTTTATTGTTGTTGATTTTTATTTTTTATAGATTTAAATATTTATTAAATAATAAACAAAAATGGATTCCACTGCATCCACCCTCTCTCCGGAAACTCTCAAGGAGGAGATAGCCCGGCTCAAGAAAGAGAAGAACGCCCTCATAATGGCCCATTATTACCAGCGCGACGAAATCCAGGAGATAGCCGACTTCATAGGCGACTCCCTGGCTCTGGCCCGGCAGGCCGCCAAGACCGATGCTGACGTGATAGTAATGTGCGGCGTCCACTTCATGGGGGAGACTGCAAAGATTCTTTGCCCCGACAAGACGGTGCTTGTCCCCGACATGGCTGCCGGATGCTCCCTGGCTGACAGTTGCGACCCCGAGGAGTTCGCTGCATTCGTTGCAGCCCACCCTGACCATACCGTAGTGAGTTACGTCAACACTTCAGCCGCCGTGAAGGCGCATACCGATATCGTGGTGACGTCTGGCAACGCCCGCAAGATTATAGAGAAACTTCCCGAGGGGGAGAAGATAATATTCGGTCCTGACCATAACCTGGGGGAATATATAAACAGCGTCACGGGGCGCGACATGGTGTTGTGGAACGGCGCGTGCCATGTGCATGACCGCTTCTCTCTTGAAAAGATTGCCGAGATGAAGAGGGAACATCCCGAGGCCAAGGTGCTTGTGCACCCGGAGTGCCGCCGTCCGCTCCAACTTATCGCCGACAAGGTGGGAAGTACGGCTGCCTTGCTTGAGTTCGCGCGCACGGATGATGCCCCCGAGTATATAGTTGTCACGGAAAGCGGCATACTTTTCGAGATGCGGAAGAAGTGTCCGGATAAGGTGTTCCTTCCCGCGCCGGCTGAGGATGCGGAGTGCCAGTGCAACGAGTGCGACTATATGAAGATGAATACCCTCCGCAAGGTGTATGAGGCATTGCGCGACGGCATGCCGGAGATAGTGGTCGATCCCGAGGTTGCGGAGAAGGCATTGCGTCCTATAGAGAGGATGCTTGAAATGTCGGAATGATGGAAGACCGCGGAAAGAAGAATATAATTGAACTGACCAATTGCTCCGTCAGGGAATATAAGACACTTGAGAAACGCCCCGTAGCACTGATGGCGGATAACGTGCGCTCCATGTATAATATAGGGGCGATGTTCCGCACTGCCGACGCTTTCCTTATAAAGGAGATGATTCTTGCCGGAATATCCGGTTGTCCGCCTCATCCCGAGCTGACGAAGACAGCGCTCGGGGCTGAGGAGAGTGTGGATTGGAGACACGTGGATGACGGAGTGGAGGAAGCCCGCAGAATGCAGGGTGAGGGATGGAGGGTGTGTGTGCTTGAGCAGACCCACAATTCCCTCCCTTTAGGAGAGTTCTCGCCGAAGGAGGGGGAGCGTTATCTTCTTGTGGTGGGGAATGAAGTGAGCGGAGTCGACCAGAGGATTGTAGACCTCGCCGACGTGGTCCTTGAAATTCCCCAGGGGGGCGTGAAGCATTCCCTTAATGTCTCCGTCAGCGCCGGGATAGCGCTCTGGCAAATGATTTCTATTTAATACACCCTTCGGGAAATTTTTTCATATAGGCTCTTCCCTCCTATATAAGAAATAAGAATACCGATTTTTGTTTTCATCCTTACAGACGGGTTGCGCAGGGCTTCTCCACGCAACTCTTTTATTTTATTCCAGCAACTGGCAGATAATAGCATTGCTTTATCTTTTTCGCTTTGTTGTGTCGCTGAATTTTCATCATTAAGTCTGTCACTGTTGGCTGCTATCAGACCGAGAATATTGAAATTGGCATTAAGTTGTCTGGCTCTTGCCGCCCGCGCCAGAGAGGGATAGTTATGGGTGAAAAAGTCTGTGAGACGGGAAGTGACCGTCAATACATCTGAGCGTTGTAGGGTGAAGGTATGAACATAACTCTCCGGCTGCTGGCGATAGATATACGTCGTCTTACGCATAACTTTTATTTTGTCGGCATTAATAAAAAGAAGAGGGGCGACGGCGAGATCTTCATAACGTGTGTCGGTAGGGAAACGGATATCTTTCCAAAGGGAGGCCTTATAAAGTTTGCCACATACGGAATTGTCAATCCTTGATTGATATAACATCTTTCTCACTCCTTTTATTGAAGTATATGACGATACCCGATAAAATCGTGTATTTAAATCCCTATAAAAATAAGAGGTAGTCAGGAGGGAATGTTCAGTGGCAATTTCTTTGATTTTACCGCATACGATATCGGCATTAGAAGTCTTGGCGCAATCCATCATCAGTGAAAGAGACGACATAGGGAGGACATCGTCGGCATCAAGGAAAGTGATGTGATTTCCCCTCGCATACTTTAATCCCGTGTTACGTGCAGCGGATACTCCCTGATTGGGAGTATGAAAGATTTTGACTCTTGAAGTTTTACGGGCAGCCTTTTCACATATTTTCATTGAACTGTCCGTAGAGCCGTCATTGACAAGTATGAGTTCCCAATCCGTATAAGCCTGCATGAATACGGAGTCGATGGCTTCCTGCAGATATTTCTCTGCATTATACACAGGCACAATGATTGAAACCATTTTGAAAATTGAAAGTTGAAAATTGAAAATTGTGATACCAGGATTTGAGGTGTAAAGAACAATTAAGGGAGGAAGTTTCCCAAAACTCCCTCCCCAATAGTCTCGAGCCTTGAGCCTTGAGCCTGCTTACACCGTCAATATCTCCTTCTCCTTAGCAGCGAAGATCTCGTCTATTTTCTTCATGTACTTGTCATGGAGTTTCTGCACGTCGTTCTCGGCATCTTTCTCCACATCCTCGCTCATGCCCTTCTTGATCTCCTTTTTCAGACCCTCAATGGCCTCGCGTCGCGCATTGCGCACTGATACCTTGGCATTCTCAGCCTCAGCCTTGCTCTGCTTTACGAGTTGCTTACGGCGGTCTTCAGTCAGAGGCGGGATTGACAGACGTATCACCTCGCCGTTATTTTCGGGAGTGATGCCGAGTTCCGAATTGATGATAGCCTTCTCGATCTCCTTGAACATAGATTTTTCCCAAGGAGTGATCGCTATTGTGCGGGCATCGGGCACTGATATGTTGGCCACATTTGATATGGGTGCCTGAGAACCGTAGTAGTCAACCCTGATTCCGTCAAGGAGACGAGCAGAAGCCTTTCCGGCACGGATATGCGAAAGGGTATCGTCGAGATATTCCACGGCGAGTTCCATGTTGTCTTTCGCGTTGTCGAGATATTCTTTAACTTCCATTATATATGATTTTTGATTGTATTATTCAGTTATTGTGAGTCTTATAGGATTTATAAAATTTATAAGCTCCATAAGACTTATAAGATTCCTAATAGCCTCATAAGCCTTACGTATCTCACGAGTGTCAGTCGTTGCTGACGAGTGTGCCCACGTTCTCACCTCTCAGCATCTTGGCGAGATTTCCCTCCTTGTCCATGTTGAAGACGTAGATGGGCATGTTGTTCTCCATGCAGAGCGCAGTGGCTGTTATGTCCATCACCTTCAGTTTGCGTGCGATCACCTCATTGTATGTGATATGGTCAAATTTTGTGGCTGTGGGATCTTTCTCGGGATCGGCAGTGTAGACACCATCCACGCGGGTACCTTTCAGCATGACGTCAGCCTCAATCTCTATTGCCCTGAGAGCCGACCCTGTGTCGGTAGTGAAATAGGGTGAGCCTGTGCCGCAACTCATTATTGCCACGGAGCCCTCCTTGAGGGTTTTGATTACTTCCCATTTTGAGAAAGGATAGCCAATGGGGAACATAGATATTGCGGTGAATACCTTTACCGGCTGCCCTATTGCCTCAAGAGCCGAACTGAGTGCGAGGGAATTGATTACGGTAGCCAACATCCCCATTTGGTCGCCCTTTACACGGTCGAATCCTTTCGAGGCTCCGGAGAGGCCTCGGAAAATATTGCCTCCGCCGATTACGATTCCGACCTGAACGCCGTTGTTCACTGCTTCCTGAATCTGGAGCGCGTATGAATTGAGGCGTTCGGTGTCAATGCCATGTCCCTGCGCTCCCATAAGGGATTCGCCGGAAAGTTTTAGGAGGATACGGTTATATTTCATTTCTAATGATTATTTAAGGATAAATTATCGGCATATCGGTATGTTGAGAGCCGTTCAAGACCCAAAGTTAATAAAAACTTTGAAAAGAGCGCATGTTTTGGGCAAAAATGGGGATTAAAAATTTTTTGCGAGAAAAATTTGCGTATTAAATAAAAAAGATATAACTTTGCAGTCGCTAAGAGGGAATATCCCGCTTGAACATATTTTGAAAGGCCTCAGGGCTGATTCAGACAAAACCTGGAGAGATGGGTGAGTGGCTGAAACCACCGGTTTGCTAAACCGACGATGGGAGCAATCCTATCCACGAGTTCGAATCTCGTTCTCTCCGCCGGACAACGCCTAAGTAATGAAGAGTGAATTACTTAGGCGTTGTTTCTATTAAATTCCGGCCTCATGACAGATGACTGCCGGGATAGTAGAATCGCAGGATATCCGCTGCATCGGCCCCCTCAAGGGCCATGCGGGCGGCTCCGGTCTGGCATAGCCCTACACCATGCCCCCACCCTCTACCCGTGAGTTTGAGGTAACTCCCTTTGTCTTCGATGTCGAAAGCCGATGAATACAGATGGGTGGAGGAGAGCAGGCGCCTTATCCAAAGTTCCTTACCCAAATCCAGTGAACCTCCGCTCCCTTTGATATGTAGGAGGGATATCCTTCCGGATGGACCGCGCTCCAATGCCCGTAGTGAGACTATCTCCCCTATGTCGCGCCCGAATTTATTCAGCAGATTTTGTCTCACGGATTCCTTGCTCACTGTGGCGGTCCATCGGTAGCCCCCTCCGGTGGAGAGGTCGTAATCCTTCAGTATGCTGTTAAGCACGTCTTCCCTTCTCGCCGAGGGAAGATTTGAGAGGTCGCACCAAGGGTCGTCAAAACTCTTGAGGCAACTCATATCCACATCCTGCCAGCATGTGGAGAACATTTCCGTCTTCCCTCCGCAGCACTTGGAGAAACGTGCGTCAACAATCTTCCCGGAATCATCCCGCAGCACAATCCCTTGTGTGGAGCGTATGGCTTCCAGCGCCTCGGGCGATACGGGTTGAACCCCCTGATAGCGTTGGCAATGGTCGTCGGAACATACATGAAAACCGATGTGAGCCGAAGTGTCGTCCCACCCTATTAGAGTGGAGAGCGTGTCATACTTGCCGTCATCACCCTCCGGATGACATCCCAAGATTTTTCCCACTGCCCAACTGCGTGAGATTATGGCATGAGCCTTCAGGAACTCAGGAGGTGCGGCGGGATTCATCTCGCTCCCCACCACGCATTCGAGATATTTCTCTACGGGAAGATGATTGATAAGCATACCATCCTTTATCTCTATTCTGCCGGGGAGGAGAGCCTCAAGTTGACGCTGCCAATGGAAATCCTTTCCGATAAGCATATTCTCAAGTAAGGTAAGCCCCTCGGCTATGTGACGTAGGCGTGGGATGCCCGCTGTGTATATCCCGACAGATATTTCTTCAACTCCGTCTTTTTGGGGAATCCGTCCGTTGTTATCGTAAGAATCATGCTTCATGACCGGAAAGTGTGTTTAATGAGTATTCGGATATGTAAAGATAATAAAAATAATCGGCACTTCGGCGGAATTGCCTGAAAATTTGTTATACCGTTATATTATCAATATAATCCGTATATATTTATGAGAAACACCCTACCCCTTATGGCACTTCTTATAGGTGGTGCCGGTTTATGTCATGCTGCCTCCATAAGTCCTGAAAAGGCATTGGCGCGTCTGCACGATAGCGCAACCCCGTATATAAACCCTGCCACGAGAGGTGGTGTGCCTCTTGAATTGCAAATGACGGTGGGCGACCTGTATGTGTTTTCATCAGGCGAGGGATTTGTCGTGCTTCCGGCAGATGATTCCGCTGCCCCACTTCTGGCTTATTCCGATAGGGGTGCTTTTTCAGCGGGAGGTAATCCTGCCCTGGAATATTGGCTTGACTATTATAACCGGGAGATAGAATATCTTAAGGCTTCAGGAGCCCCCGTCTGGCGTCCGACACGCTCGTCTGGTGAGGAGCATGCTCCCATCTCCCCACTCATAAAGACGGAATGGAATCAGGAGAGTCCGTATAATGAGAAATGTCCTAAGGTGAACGGACATGAGGTAGTCACCGGATGTGTGGCGACAGCCATGGCACAGGCCATGAAGTATTTCAATTATCCTCAGCATGGGAAAGGAACCCATTCATATTACTGGGAACCCGGGAAGCAGGAACTCTCATTCGATTATGCCAAGACTGATTTCAAATGGAATCTGATGACGGATACCTACGACTCCAAGAGCACTCAGGCCTCACGCGATGCTGTGGCTGAACTCATGGTGGCTTGTGGCATAAGCGTTGACATGCACTATGATGTGGGGGAGAGTGGCGCGGCTACACGTCAGATGGGTATGGCACTCATAGACATATTCGATTACTCACCCTCCCTGTGGATGCCCTCCCGGGCCTATTACGGTTACGACGAGTGGGAGACGATGATCTACGGAAATCTCGCCGAGGGGCTACCCGTGCTTTACAGTGGCGCCGGGACTGCCGGCGGACACCAATTCATAGTGGACGGATACAGTTCCGACGGATTTTTTCATCTTAACTGGGGCTGGGGCGGACTCAGCAACGGTTATTACCTTCTCACAGCACTGAATCCTGATGATCTGGGTGTGGGCGGTGGAGCCGGAGGATTCAATTCCAGCCAGACCGCTACCCTCAACATGCGTCCTCCGAAGCCCGGCGACAGGCGTGTCTATATAATGTATAATACTGAGGGATTCACTACGGAGGTAGGTAGTGTGAAGGAGGGTGATGCTTTCGTAGGACACGGGCAATACTTCAACTTCGGAATGTCTGACCTTCCGGAAGGGAGTCATCTCGGAATGCGTTTTGTTTCCAAGGATGCCGGTGTCGACAGATATGTGGAAGGTCCCGGTGTCGGAGGGTATCACCCGAATGATGGCCGCAACAATATGGAGATAAAGTTTCCGTCGCTCCCTGACGGCACCTATACCATAACCCCTGCCCTTTATGCCGATGGGGAATGGACGGAAGTGCGTATGCCTGTGGGGCAGCCGCAGGAGATAACGGCGGTCGTGTCCGGAGGGGTTGCCATCCTTTCAGATCAGCAACAGGCGAGTGTGGTGGTGTCAGGAATACAGGTGCCGGAGGTGGTCTATAGGGATCATCCCTTCCCGATGCCGTTTACTGTCACTAACGTCTCGGATAATGAGTATTACAGCACAGTGACACCTGTGCTTGTCGATCAGTATGGGGATGTGGTTTCTGTCTCTGTTTTCCGTCCTGTGGATGTGCTCCCCGGGGAGACTGTCGATATATCGGATTACGCTGCCACGTTTAAGCCCGTTAAGGATGGTGAACTTCCGGCCGGGGAGTATGCCCTGATATTCCTTGACGGGGAGGAACGCGAGATAAGCGAGCCTATTACAGTTAATCTGGAGATAATGTCGGCCGATACGAAGATAAAACTGTCGGATTTCCGTATGGTGACGGCAAATCCTGTAAGCGATTCCAAGGCTGTTGACTTCAGTTTCAAGGTAGATTGTGAGTCGGGCGCATTCTATGATTATCTCAATTTGCGGGTATTCCCCGGAGATGGCGGTTATGAGGTGTACTCTGTTCAATCCGAACGTTTCTACCTGACAGGTGGGGAATCAGTGACTGTCCCCTTGACTGCCGACTTTTCGGGGTTGAAAGATGGCGACTATATGTGCGCGATGTATAAGGCCAACACAATCCTCACCGATATCATCAATTTCAGGATAGAGACAAAGGAGAGCGGAGTGAAGGAGATAACGATGGAGCGTGGTGATGCCTCCATATACGACCTCAACGGCGTGCGCCATACCGGTCAACTCTCACCCGGCATCTATATCATAGACGGCAGAAAAGTGTTGGTAAGATAAACATTACCATATTTTTCTGACAGATAAATTATACTTGCCAGATTCATCGCAGCCCTGTATGTTTGGAACATATAGGGCTGTTTACATTATGGTAAGTTTCACTACAGATGCCGTAAAGGGTTAGTTTAGGTTCTTTTTATTTTAGCCAAAAGTCAAATATGGACTATTTATCAGTACATACTATAATTTTTTTGGTCAAGATACATGGATTTCAGTTGTTTTTGTTTAATTTTGTGAAGTTTAATTATCTCATGCCGAGAGATGATTAAAAGAGAGTTATTGAAAAGGCGATTTGTCGGTTTCTTAAGACATTGTATATGACCCGTCTGTTGCGGTTCCCTTTATTCAAGGGTTGTGCTGCTGTTTTAGTGATATTTCTTGCATTTCTGTTGCATTCCTGTGCTGAGACTCCCTCCGGGGATTCCGGGCGGGTGGATTATTTGCGTTTCAGCCTTACTGCTGATGGTATGGGTCATGGGATTGGTTCAGGCATCAGAGGTGGAGGATTGTCGGAGATGATTGAGGAGATACGTGTGGTATGCTTCAATCGTGCGGGGGATAATATCGGGGTATATGAGCCGGAGGATGTGATATATTCGGAAGGTTGCTATTCCGTGGCAGTGGAGAATAAGGAGAGTATTGATTCCTTTGCTTTGTTGGTGAACTGGAGTGGGTATGATGTGGATTTGAGTAGTTTGGATGACCTTGATGCTCTGAGAAACCACACTGTTTCATATCGTGAGGATTCAGATATGATACCGATGTATGGTGAGGGGAATTGTGATGGTAGCGGCGATGAGATAAACGAGGTGGAATTGGTAAGATCGCTGGCGAAAATTGAGGTTTGGGACAAACTGGAAGGTTATTCTATTGAATCGGTGCAACTGAAAGATAGGGTAAGTGAATTAAGTATAGGAGGAAAAGTCTCAGCTTTATATTGCGGAAAAGAGGTGACGTTCAAGAAGGATGAGGAGTCGGATATGTGGTATGCGTATGTACCACCGTCCGAACTTGGTGTGGACGACTCACAGGCGAGAAGGATAGAATTAAAGGTGGATGGAGAGGCTGACAATTATGTGTTGTGGCTAAAGGACTATACCGATACTGAAAACGGCCGTAAGGAATGGGAGACATTACAGGCAAATCACCGTTACGTATTCAATGTAGAGGGGTTGGAACGACCTACACCACCCTTAACCGAGCCGACCGGTACCATACGGATTAAGTGGTATCCTACAGAGTATGGAAAATTTGAGGAATATGAATATAGGAATCAAAGGGATAAAACTAAGTTCTATATTATTCTAAATGATGGCAACGGAAATATAAACGCTGTTGAAGCTGTAAGCACTCCAACTTTTTTGACCAGTTACTTTTATCAGTATCATGTAGACATTAATTTAGAAGAATATGGTTATAAGTTTGATAATCTTCGATATCGTGTTGTGGATATGAATCGTTACAGTAATGATAAACCGGAGAATATGTGGAGTGATGAACTATCTTCTTCACTTAAAGAGGATACCGGTTTATATCCGAAAGAAAAAGAAGACGATTTGCTTATACTTCGCTTAAATAAAGTTCCGATAGAATATATGTATTGTACAGAACCCGGATCCAATATAATGAATGTTTTTCCTGGAGACAGGCCGTATCGTATCTACTGGAGGAATGCTGATATAGATGGATTTGACAATATTATACTTAAAGGGGGAGGTAAGGGAGATGTACATATCTATGAAATAGAAGAGGGAAGCACGGATGATTACCATTTT
Organism: uncultured Porphyromonadaceae bacterium; assembly: GCA_947175265.1. Classification (GTDB taxonomy): domain Bacteria; phylum Bacteroidota; class Bacteroidia; order Bacteroidales; family Muribaculaceae; genus Lepagella. The sequence continues at coordinate 32,765 of CAMWMD010000033.1, forward strand.
ATTGAATATGAACTGGGTAAATATGGAAGTATATATAACCGTCAAGAACCTGTTCCGAATATAAAATCCAAAAGACGCACACTATTTGATTGGTTGTATCCCATACCCTTCGGAATAAAAAATAACGATTTCTTTCCGCAGACAATTGATGGAAAAGATTATTATGTCTTCTATGTGGATTGATTGTAAATCAGGTTATAAAATAAATGCGCATACCCGGATATGCGCATTTATTGTTGTCAAATGAAGGTTCAGTTTCGCAAGTCACCCACTATGAGCAGCAACTCGTCGCGGATTTCAGTCGGTAAGGTTATACCCCTTACCTGGATGCTTCGGCTCCAACCAGCCACATCCTGTGGCAGGAGGGTAAGAAGCACGTCGCGGAACTCCTCAATCTCCTCTACCGTATAATCCTCGGCATCACGGCCACGGTAGCGGTCAAGTTCCTCATCATCGTAATACACAATCTCTCCGGTATGGGGCGAGAGGTTTGTCTTCTCACACACCTGATGCATTCCGCAACACTCAGCCTCCTCTTCCGGAGCATTATCCGTTGTGGCTGCCTCCTCAGAAGGAGCGGTTTCTTCGGCTGCCTTCAAGACGGCAGTTTTCTCCTTAGGCCTGTAATACAGCACGTCGACTGCATACAGCACGACACCTATCACAATCAGTGCCGCCAAAATAACAAGAGCCCCTACCATATCTCTCTGGTTACAACCATATAATCGCCGTCACGACGGCATGTGAGACCTAAACGGGGAAGTTGGTTCCAGAAATCCTCAAACGATTTCTCCACCACTTCAGGATGATGTATGCGCATTACTCCATAGTGGAGGGCCATCACGGCGAACGCCATGGCTATGCGATGATCGCTATATGTTTCTATATCGCGGCTCTCCAGCCCTGTGGATCCTCCGGTCCACGCTATGTGGTCTTCCCCCACGTCAAGGTGCCGACCCAACTTCAGCATCTCCCTTCTCAACGCCTCCAGACGGTCTGACTCCTTTACACGGAGATTCCTGACTCCCGTGAGATGGAAGCGGCACCCGCTCGCTACGCAGCCTGCAACCAAAGCCGGAACCAGGTCCGGAGTATGCGTCATATCTGCCTCTATGAAATCCGGAAGATATGTGGAGGCGTTTATCTCCACCCCTTTATCCGTAAATGTGGAATCTATGCCAAGCCTCCTGAATATCTCTACGGTGGCTGAATCTCCCTGAAGCGACTCTCCGTGAGGGGTGAGCCCTTCAAGACGCAGCATGAGCGGACGGGAAATGATGGTTGCCTCATAGAAGAAACCTGCCGCGCTCCAGTCGGTCTCCACTTTAAAGTCAGCCGGAGCGAGATATTCACCTTCACTTACCTCCACACCCTCGTCGGAGAAGCGCACGCCAATACCGAAATTCTCCATTACACGGGCTGTCATCTCAGCATACGGGCGCGACACGAGCGGAGTGGTGAAACGCAGGCGCATTCCCCCCTCCCATGTGGGAGCGGCGAGCATAAGCGCGGAGATGAACTGCGAACTCACATCCCCCCTGATTTCAAAATCACCCCCCTTGAGGCGACGTCCGATTATGCGGTAGGGTCCCGTGCCGTTCTCCCCTAAGGCCTCAATGCTCGCGCCCGCTTTCCTCAGCACATCAAGAAGCGGGGTCATCGGTCGGCCGCAAAGTCGCGGTGTGCCCGTCACGATGAAGTCGGCTCCCGGTGTGGACGCGGCCACTGCCGTGATGAAGCGGAAAGCGGTGCCTGAGGCATGGACATCGAGCGATGGATGCCCCTCACCGAGCCATTCCTCGTTTATCAGGAGGTCGAGAAGTGCCTTCTGGATGACACGCAGGTCGTCGCAATCATTAAACCGTGGACACTGGCTTAGCGTGCCGGCAAAATAGGAGGCCACAAGAAACCGTGCGCCTATGCTTTTGGAGAAAGGGAGACGTATGTCGATGTAAGGTAAATCCATAATTCAGTATAGTTGTTTGTGTCTGGTCATACATGACGGAAAAGAAGGCAGGCATCTCCATAGGAGAGGAAACGGTAGGATGAGGAGAGAGCCTCGTCATACAGTTTTCTCCAGCGGGGTGTGCCGTCATCTTCCCCGAGAAAGGATGATACGAGTAGAAGCAGGGTGCTTTGGGGCTGATGAAAATTGGTGACCATGATATCCACCATTTTCCATTTGAACCCCGGGGCAATCATTATTGCCGTAGATGCGTCGATTCCCTCTTCCCCTGTGGAGTCGATATATTCGAGGAGCGACTCAAGCGCTGCCACGGTATCTGCCTCTTTGAAGTGGTCTTCGTAAGCCGTCCATTGCCCGAGATGAAGTGAGGTGTCGCCCGCCGCAATCATGGCGCCGAGCAGGGGAAGCGACTCAAGGGTGCGTACGGAAGTCGTGCCGACAGCCGCGAGCGGGAGATGCTCCCTTTTTTGCCTTATGAGGTCTTCCACCACATCCCTCCTGATATGGAACACCTCGGTATGCATGGGGTGGTCGCCGATACAGTCGGCCTTTACCGGCTGGAATGTACCGGCACCGACATGGAGGGTCACCTTGTCGACCCTTATGTTGTGTGCGTTGAGATTGGCGAATACCTCGGGAGTGAAATGTAGTCCGGCAGTAGGGGCGGCCACCGAGCCTTTCGCATCGGCATATACGGTCTGGTAATCCCGTAGGTCGCTCTCCTCCGACTCCCGTTTGAGATAGGGAGGGATAGGTATGAACCCGGCCGCATCCACTACGGAGGCGAAATTGACCTGCGGATTATCCCAGGAAAACTTCACGGCGTGAGCATTTCCGGCGGTAGGCTCAAGGCGGCGTGCCGTGAGGGTGACAGGGGAGTCCGCGCCTTCGGGATTTATGATTAAGGAGAGTTCACCCTCTTTCCACCTTTTCAGATTCCCGATGAGGCAATTCCAGACACAGGATTCCTTCTGCTGGAAATTGATGACGTAATCCGAGGGGATTAGAGGTTCAAGCAGGAATATCTCGATTTTTGAACCAGTGGGCTTCCGGAAGGATATTCGTGCGTTTATGACCTTTGTGTCGTTGCATACGAGGAGAGTCGAGGGAGGGAGGAGGTCGGGAAGATCTGAGAATCGCCGATGAGCGGTATTGCCGTCGGGCCTTGAGAGGAGCAGGCGGCAGGCATCCCTTTGGGCAAGGGGATGCCGGGGAATCATCTCATCAGGGAGAGGATAGTCGAAATCTTCAATTCTGATATTTTTTACCATGAGAGTGCTAAAAATAAATAGAGTCTCAATGCGGTGATTGATAATCTATTATAAAATAGAAGAAGAGAGGTTGAAATAAATTTTTCACAAAATTAGCAAAAAAAATCGGAAAAGATTTGGAAGTTACGAAAAAGTGTTGTAATTTTGCACTCGCAATCGGGCGATTAGCTCAGCTGGTTTAGAGCGTCTGCCTTACAA
>CAMWMD010000034.1 GCA_947175265.1 uncultured Porphyromonadaceae bacterium
CTCTTCAAGAAAATATTATATAAAACACAAATCCCGTAAAAAGTTTAAACTACTTCATTTGCAGGATTCGACCCTTTTCGATTATTTTTGTTTCGCCAAAAAATTAAAAAACCGATGCGAAAAATAGTCTTTTTGACTGACAGCCGCTCTATGGTCAGGTAATAAAATTACTTGATAAGTCAAAATAGCCGTGAATACGTAGCAATGGCCAGAACGAATACACCCTCACCTTCGTTCAGGATCCGGACGGACGATGGTATATCGGATATGCCGTGGGACGGCAATAGAGAACATGCCGGGTTATCTCTTTCTTCAGGTTACAGAGTTGTAGATATGAACTATAGATACCTGAAAGATCACCACCCAGTTTAATTACATTTCAACCGGGAGCGGCAGACTGACTGCGGAAGGGAATCAGTTGGCTTTCTTTCCGTGGTAGTAGGTGATCCATGAGTCGCGCGCATAGCCATCCTTAAGAACCTTGAAACTGTGGGGCGACGCTCCGTCGATCTTCACCCCATCAAAATACACATTCCATGTATCTTTGGCATACCCATCGCGCAACACATTGAAACTATGTGTGGTTGCCCCGGGGATTTTCTTTCCCTCGAAGTAAACGTTCCATGTATCACAGCCATATCCGTCGGAAAGAGCCTTGAAACTATTAGACGATGCTCCTTCAACCTTCACACCGTCGAAGTACACATTCCATGTATCTTTGCCATACCCGTCACGAAGTATGTCAAAATTCGCTCCCCATGCTCCTTTCACCTCCTCGTCATCAAAGTAAACCATGCTACCGATAACTTTATAAGACTCCTTATGATGACGACAATGTGAATCACAAACACCATGTCGCCTTTGACAGTCATGGCGCTCATGGGCGGATGCATTTCCTCCCAATAAACCTATCCCTATAAGCAGTATAAACAATATCTTTCTCATAACCATTTTATCAACAAGTTAAGTAATCTCCCTCAATATAGTCAACAATATTTTTCGGCAGATAGTTTGTATTTCTTATCCCATTGTAGACAATGGAGTTATCCTTTTTCACTGTTGAGTGAGGGATTTTTCAAAACGACCCGCCCAGATTCTATTCCGGCATGACAAACCAAAGACCGCTTGTTTATTAATAGAAGTTAAATTTTATTCTACAAACTTGCGGATATTGAAATTAATATGTAATTTCGCCAATTATTTTATGACATGATTTGGAATTAAAGAGTATACTTTTCCTCCAAAATGTAATATTAAAAATACAAACCTTTGTTATACAGTGTGTATAGCACCGTATTTCAAATTGGAATACTGACACAAAAAGGTTATTAATCTTAAAAATTTGTAACTTTACAAATTAGTTGTTATATTTGCATCTTTCAAAGATATTAATCATATCCGCTCAACAAAGGCCTGTGGATATGACGCCCCTCCCAAGGGTGTAAAAAAGGCCTGTCTATATAGAACTAACCAAAACGACTCTGACATAATGAGACTTTTAGCGTTTGTACTGGCGGTAATGGCCACGTTTACCTCTTTCGGCATAAATCATGCCGACTCGGTGAATGTGATTTTCCGTACAGGACATCGCCAGTTTGATCCGTCTTTGGGTGAAAACAGGTTGATGATGGACAGTTTTATCGCCAAAGTGCGTGAGGCTGCCGATAACGGCGACATCGAACGGATTGTCGTCCGCGCCTACGCATCCCCCGATGGTACAAGCAAAGCCAACGAACTCCTCGCTCGCCACCGTTGCGACGCTATCTCTGATTATATTATTCAACAGTCAGGAGTCAACGCAAATCTCATTCAGAGAATCCCCGAAGTAATAGCATGGGATGGTCTTAAGCAGCTCGTCAGCCAAAATACGGAGACCCCTTCCCGGGATGCGATTCTCGATATCCTCGACAACACCCCCATCTGGGTTTATGACTCTCATGGAAAAGTGATCGACGGTCGTAAAAGCAGACTCATGTCGCTCGGTCGAGGCCTCCCCAACCGCTGGATGGAGAAGAATCTTTTCCCTCTACTCCGCAATGCCTTGGCTGTGACGATGGTCACAAAGCAGCCTACCCCACAGGAGGCTGATACGCCCCCCTCGGACCCTGCATCCGAAATCTTACAGATAACAGAAGGCCCCGGAAATAAAGCCATGGAAGATTATTCCGATATTTCCGAGAAACCTGACACAATCTCCCGCCATGTTGAGCCGGAATATATCTACTCCGTCAAACACAGGTTTGCACTGAAGACAAATTTACTCTATGACGCCATACTGTTTCCGAACCTTGAGTTAGAATGGCTCTTCGATAAGAATTGGTCTGTGGCTCTCGAAGGAGATGTCGCTTGGTGGAAACCTGACTTTACCCACGTCTACCGTCTCGCCATAATATCTCCTGAGGCACGCTACCATATCCGTCCACGCGCACCGTGGCACGGAATGTACGTTGGCCTCTTCGTCGGTGGCGGTCTTTACCAATTGGAAAACGGCGGCAACGGCTATCATGGTGAAGGTGGTATGGGTGGAGTTTCATTCGGCTATATGTGGCCTATCGGCAAGCATTTCTCCCTTGAAGCGGGTATCGGAGCCGGATATATGTATACACGATACAAGATTTATGAAAACCGTGACAACCATAAACTCTATATGCGCACGAAGACGCTCAATTACTTCGGACCGCTTAAACTTAAATTTTCAATCGCATGGCGATTTGATATAATGACAAAAACTGTAAAAGTCAATTCAACCCTATGATATTATCTCGAATAAAATTCATAACTTTCATCATGATCCTGATGTCGGTGATGATGTCTTGCCGGGATGAATTGTGCTACAATCATTTCCCGAGCCTCGACGTTGCTCTCTCATGGGAACATGAGTGGGAACGTGACTATGGCATGAGACACTCCGAAAACTGGGATACTCCGCTCCATGGCTTCGGCTACGATGATCTGCGTCCGGGGAAACCTGAATGGGTTAACATCATCCGCTTCACTCCTGACGGCAAACGGCATGAGCACTTTATCGGTAATGATGGCGACAACATAATGGTTGAGGGTGGCGTCGACCAATCCATGCTCCTATATAACGGAGATACGGAATACATCATCCTCTCCGATATGGCCACTCCTCCGGAGGCCCGCGCTTCGGCTACCGACCGCACCCGTACGTCGCTTACCGCCTTCTCCGAGTTTCATCCCAACACCCGCACGACCAATCCCCCCGACATACTTTATTCGGCATATCTCCAGACGGTCGCTCCCGTGAAGACTCATGAGAGCAGACCTCTCCCTGTAAAGATGCAGCCCCTCGTCTACACTTATGTGGTGAGATATGAGTTTGAATACGGCCTCGAGAACGTCGCCCTCGCCAGAGGTGCTCTCGGTGGTATGGCGGATTCAGTATATCTCCTTGACGGCCGCAGTTCTGAAGAGGCCACCATAATAATCTATGACTGCGATATAAAAGACTACGGTTGTGAGGCTCATGTTAGGTCGTTCGGTGTTCCGGGATTTCCTGATGAATATTACGGAAGGGGCGACTCGAAAATGGAACCTCGCCGCTATACCCTTAACCTTGAGGTTAGGTTGAAAAACGGTAAATTTGTGGAATTCAATATCGATGTGAGCGACCAGATAGAAAAGCAACCGAGGGGCGGACTCATTACTGTCTCCGGTCTGCGAATCGAGGATATTGACAGTTCATCTCCCGCAGGCTTCGATGTCGAGGTCGAGGGTTGGGGCGAACGAGTCGACATAGATTTACCCGTTTCCCCGGATAAATAAACACGAGAGAATCTTTTAAACGAAAAAATATCATCTAAATAACAACATGCAATGAAAAAAAATCTTCTTACATTCGCCCTGTCTGCCTTGGCACTCACGGCCTGTACATCTGAAGATGTCATTAAGGAAGGCCTTCAGAGCAATGCTATCCAATTCAGGAATGTGGTCAACAAAAACACAAGAGCCATTGACTCAAAGAATTTCAACCAATTCTTCGTATATGGTTACTACACTAAAGGTGCCGACCTCAACACCCGTTTCAGTATCTTCACCAACACTCCCGTATCTAAGGCGACCGATGGGTGGAGTTCGGCTATCAGCCGCTATTGGGTTGAGGGTGCTTCCTATAGTTTTTATGCTTTCAGTTGTGAGAATGTATCTATGTCTCCCAAATATGGCGGCCCCAGTGTCGACCAGAATGACGGTACGTTCCGCATCAACTACACTTGCCACACTGACGAACTCGGTAATTCCCACGACCTCCTTTTCGCAAGTCAAACAGGCATCCTGGGTAAAGCCGAGAACAATCAGCCTGTTCCCCTGCAGTTCAAGCATCTCCTTTCCAAAGTCAGCCTCCAGTTCGTCAGCGATTTTCCGGAAGGTTATCAGGTGGAGATTACCAACATATCCATCAGTGACTTTGAGAACATGGGTACATTCACTGCCAACAAGAACGGTAACTCAGAAGGCTCTTGGAGCGGTGTGAAGTATGACGAAACAAACGCCAAATCATTCACATTGAATGCCCTGAACGGAAACAACGTTACATCTTCGGATAAAGATGCAGCCGGCAACTATATCAAGCCTCCGGTTGAGACATCCTCCTGCTTCATGATCCCCAACGCGTATGATCCTGCTGGCGGTGATAATCCTGTCAATATCCACTTCAACATCAGGCTCATCAACCCCAACCTCGCTTCAGGCAACCAGACAATAGCATCCAATACTCTTGTCGGTTCATGGCATCCGAAATGGCGTCAGGGTACACAGTACGTCTATACCATCCATCTCTCGGGTAACGAAGCCGGCATGGACAAGATCAGGTTTGACGTTGGTGTGTCCGACTGGAACAATCCCGACACTGACAACACACCTGAGAAGATCAATATCTCCTTCGACTATGTTCTCTCTTCCGCTTCTGACGTGGAGTGATAACTCAATTGCTTAAATAATCCGGGGATACGCCTTTTTATGCGTATCCCCGGATTCATTTGTTTCATTTCTAAATGAATTGGATTATCTTGATTTTTGCCGGATTGATGGAGGTGGCATTCACTTTCTGCCTCGGTAAAACCAAAATCACCTACGGCTCGGAGCGTATATGGTGGTGGATAGGTTTCCTTTCGGCCCTTGCCTTGAGCATGACTCTCATGGCAAAAGCTGCCGAAAAAATCCCTATCGGTACGGTTTATCCCGTATGGACAGGAATAGGTGCTGTAGGTGCAGTGTTTGTCGGTATACTATTCTTTCACGAACCGGCCAACTTCTGGAGGATATTCTTCATCACAACACTGATACTCTCTATTATAGGACTAAAAATTATAGGATGATGGAAAGGAAAATGCGACGTTTCAAACAAGAACTCCCTTCCGCAGAGACCGATGAAATCCTTCGTAACGGTAAGGAATGCGTACTCGCCCTTTCAGGCGATGACTATCCGTATGCTGTCCCTATCAATTACGTATATGACTCAGGACATATATTTCTTCACTCTGCATCTCAAGGATACAAAATCGATGCCTTACGCCGCAATCCGAAACTGTCACTTTGCGTGATTGAGAAAGATGATATAGTTCCGGAAGAGTTCACCACATATTTCCGTAGTGTCGTGGTATTCGGAACGGCACGCTTTGTGGATAAGGAGCAGGAGAAAATTGATGCCTTGCAGATGTTATGCCGGAAATATTCCCCCGGTATCGATCCAACTGCGGAGATAAGCAAATTCCTTAAGTCTGTCACCATCATTGACATCACCATTGACAGAATGACAGGTAAGGAGGCGATTGAACTGACCCGCAACCGTCTCCCACACTCTCGGGATTAGGGTCGTTCTATGATTGTTCTTACTCCCTACTGTCGCTTATATTTTTGTCCTGACAAAACTCTTCCTGACCGGAGACACGCGACAGGAAATGCTGAATCTCTTCTTTTGGTTGACACTGTGTGTCGTCTTCTCATTATTGATATTTTCTATCATTTCGTTGTTGGGCAAAGGATTGGGAATATTCTTTCCGAGTCTTACCGCTGTCTTTAAGTAAGCGAGTACCGAATATCATCAACCGGTCTGGCGACGGAATTTGCCCCGTGGAGAACCTGTGCAAAGACTGCACCACTGCAACAGAATGCGTCCCACTCATAAAACAGTTTGTAGGATCAATTATAAAGAGGAATTAGGGTAGGTCTCCCCTACCCTAATTCCTCTTTAATCGGTCATCTCCTTCTATCGATACTGCAAGCCACCGGGCCCGAACATACCAGTTGATATTCCGGATGCCTCTTGAACCACGCAACAGCGTATGAACATGTGGCCGCTATCTTATTCCCTTCTGCCAAGATTTTATCCGCAGCGAGTTTTACCAATTTTCCGGCAATACCCTCTCCTCTCAGTGACGGGTCAACAAACGTATGGTCAATTGTAGATACTCCGTCTTTCTCCGGAAAAGTTACCTCCGCTACTACATTACCCGAAGGATCCGTAGCATAAATCCTGTCTTTTTCTGTAATAAACTTCATTTCAATCAAAAATTTTTCAAATTAATCTTCAATACAATACTTCAGTTACTTTTTGAGAATTTGTTAACGGCTCCGAGGCACCATGTGTTTAATCCGTTAAAAATGTGATGTTTAGCATGAAAATTTAACTCTAAAAATTTGATCAAGTCGCTGATTTTCAGTAATTTTATGGTATCTGACCACACATAAAACTATGCTGATTTTCGAACTACTTGACCAATTTGAGGGCATCTGCCGAAGAGCTTTCTTCGGTTGCGCTGCAAAGTTAAACAAAACTTTTAAAGCGAACATCATCGAGATACTAATTTTAATCATGTGCATACCTCGAAAGATAAACTTTCTCCAACTTGGACGTTACGGACGGCGTGGCGAGCAGCGTTACCGGCAGACTTTCCGTAAGGATTTCGACTGGCTCTGCTTCAATATGAACCTTGCCGCGGATCGTTTCCAATTTCCAACGCTATGGTGTATTACATCTATGAAGGCCCGCGGACAGGTAAAAGAGGACGTCCAAAGACCAAGGACGGTAAGATTGACTTTGCAAATCCCGATAAAAGCCGGATGAGACGGATCGACATCGCTCCCGAGGAAGGGGAGGCTTTTGAACTGGTAGCATGGTGTAAGTCTCTGAAGCAGAAAATACGTCTGGTAATCCATTATCTGCCCGCAGGAGGACACCGACTGTATTTTTCTACCGACACCTCTGTCTGCGGCAAAGATGTCTATGACATTTACCGGACACGATTCCAGATCGAGTTCTGCTTCCGTGACGGTCACCAGTTCACCGGGCTGCCTGACTGTCAGGCTCGGGATGAAAAGGCTTTGGATTTTGCATACAATGCTTCGCTTGCAGCCGTAAACATCACTAAGGTGCTCAGGAAGCTAACTAAGATGCCTTTTTCTATCGGTCAAATTAAGTCTCTGATGGTCAACGCCCATTTCATAAAAAGATTTTTGACCTGAGCGGAATTGACCCAAACAAGACTTTAAATGCTAAACTTATCAAAGAACTCTTTGGCTTGGCGGTGGAAGCCGCTTAGCCTATGAATAATTTTTTAACGAACTATTGAAGAATGAAGAAATATCTTTTTTGTTTTCAAAAAGTAAAATAATGAAAGTTTTACCTCTATTTGTGAAAATCATATTCCATTTTAAGACGTTATCTTTGTAGAATAAATTAAAGAACAGTTAATTATGGATAGACCTTATATAGTGTGCCACATGATGCAAAGTCTGGTATTGGCTCCCTTGACAATGATGCTGTCAAAAGAGGTCAAAATCGGGAAAAACGTAATGATAATGGGCGGTTGCCTTATGATGTCGGCAGGCGGCATTACTATCGACGATGATGTGATGATCGCGGCAAACGTGCAGTTAATAACCAATAATCACGACATGTATGACCGCAATCTTCTCCGTTGCAAACCAATTCATATCAAACGCGGGGCTTGGATAGGTGCAGGTGCTTCGATAATGCCGGGTGTTACCGTAGGACGTTATGCTGCTGTGGGCGCAGGTTCAATAGTAACACATGATGTCCCTGACCATGCTATTGTTGTAGGTTCTCCGGCAAAGGTTATACGGTATCTTGAAAAAGAAAAATTCCCCAATGATTAATTCCAATATAGCCATAGCAAAATGAAAAAGTTTCTCAAAACTGTGCTGGTCGCACTCTGCGCGATTTACTGTCTCTCGGCTTGTGCCTCAAACAATTCGGATAAACAAACAAATAAAGAAGATAAAACGATTATGAATACAGACGGTAAGAAACTTGTAGTGTTCTTTTCCCACACGGGTGAGAACTACAACGTAGGTTACATCGAAAAAGGTAATACAAATATCTTAGCCGATATGATTGCGGAAGCAACCGGAGCGGACACATTTGAGATAGTTCCCGAAAAGGGCTACCCAAAGGATAGTTACAATGATTGCATTGAGATAGCGAAGGAAGAACTCCAGTCAGATGCTCGACCTGCTGTAAAGGGTGATGTGAATGTGGAAGATTATGATATAATCTTCATCGGTTATCCTAACTGGTGGGGCAATCCTCCTATGTGCGTCTATACTTTCATCGAGAAACACGATTGGAACGGTAAGACCGTAATCCCCTTCATCACACATGAAGGGAGCGGAATGGGTGGAACAGACCGTAAGATTGCAGCTGCATGTAAAGGTGCCAATACTTTGACCGGAAAAGGTCTTGCCGTTCAGGGCAAGGTTGCTCAGGAGAATCAGGCTGCTGCACAAAAGAGTGTGGAGCGTTGGCTGGAAGGTCTTGGAATGGAGAAATAATAAAAGAAAGAAATAATATGGAAACAGTGAAATTAAGCAACGGCGTTGAAATGCCGCAGATTGGCTACGGAGTCTATCAGGTGGACCCGGCAGAATGTGAGCGTTGTGTAAGCGATGCCCTGAAGGTGGGATATCGAATGATAGATACCGCTCAGGCATATCATAACGAAGAAGGTGTAGGGGCTGCAATAGCCAAAAGCGGTATCCCCCGCGAAGAACTTTTCATTGTCTCAAAAGTCTGGATTTCAAACTATGGCTATGAGAAGGCAAAGGCCTCGATTGACGAAAGCCTGCGCAAGCTCGGAACCGACTACATAGACCTGATGCTGCTTCACCAGCCTTTCTGCGATCGCTATGGCGCATATCGCGCGCTCGAAGAGGCGTATAAAGAAGGTAAACTCCGCGCAATCGGAGTCAGCAACTTCTATCCCGACCATCTCATCGATCTTGCCAACAATGTGGAGATTACGCCGATGGTGAATCAGGTCGAGACCCACGTGTTCGACCAGCAGATAGAGGCTCAAAGATATATGGAGGAACTTGACTGCCGTATTATGTCGTGGGGACCTCTTGCGGAGGGACGTAACAATTTCTTTACGAACCCCGTGCTTGAGGCTATCGGTAAGAAATATGGCAAGAGTGTGGCTCAGGTGGCTCTCCGCTGGCTTGTGCAACGTGGTGTGATAATTATTCCAAAATCAGTTCATATCGTGCGTATGGAACAGAACCTCGACATCCTTGACTTCACGCTCAGCGACGAGGATATGGAGGAGATAACAAAACTTAATACAGGCAAGAGTCTTTTCTTTGACCATCATGAGCCGGAGGTAGTAAAGATGTTCATGGGCTGGAGATAAAAACGACAAAATCTAAATGAAGTCATGCCTAAGATAATATCTTAGCGCATGGCTTTATTTTTTTGCACCTGCGGTACGGAATTTTACCGGCGACATTCCGATATGCTTCACACAGAAACGGCTGAAATAGCTCAATGATGAGAAGTTCATTTCATCAGCAATCTGTGAAACAGACATATTGCTGTTTTTAAGATATTCCAATGCAATTGCTGTAGCAGCGTTGTTGATATGTGCGGAGACACTTGTCCCGGTTACACGCTTTATCGTATCCGACAGATACTTCGGAGTTACATGAAGCTGTTCGGCATAGTGAGACACTTCTCTCTGTGTTTTCGGTCGCCCTCCCTCTATGAGCATAAAGAATTGTGAAGTAATATAGCCGACACGGTCTGTAGTCAGAATATTGACGTTTGTCTTGGCATGAAAGTCAAACAGGTCATAAACCATTGTCTGCAAAAGACTTCCCATGAGCTCCTGATAGAAACGGTGGTCAATGTTGTCAATTCGGTTCCTTATATTGGCAAGGTCGGTTCTGAAACGAGTGGCATCTAAATCGGTTACCTTGATTATGGGATTGTCAAACAGGCTTATGCAACCTTGAATGGCGTAATTATTGGCAGGCAAAAGATTGTGAAGGAATTTGTCGGGAGCGGCAATATATTCACACTTACAATCAACGTCAGTTTCAATTTCGGTAACCAATTGAGGACGGGAAATAACCGCGATGTCATTTCCCGACATAGTGAAAAGGCGGTCGCTGTACCTGAAACTGCAACTTCCTTTCGTGCATATCAGATGTATCACGCAGTCATAGAATGCCGGGGAATTTATCAGACTTAAATCCTCGGAGAATACAATCAGTTCATGCAGATGCTTTGCCATAATGCAAAGTTAATGATTATCGTTGAAATGTGCAAGTTTTGACGTTATATTGAAAAGTATTTTCAAAGCAAAACACTGTAAATTTGCGTTATAATAATAAACATTAGAACCAATACAGATATGGATAACAGAATAGAAGACCGGGTAATGCTTAAGGATCTCGTTGACCGTTACGCAACAGAGAGCGACAAAGGCAATCAGGACTATTATGCCGAGATATTCCGCCCTGACATAAAGCTGAAAGTCTATATGGGCGATCAGCTCACAATGGATATTACCGATGTGAACGATATGATTGCCAGATACAAGGCGTTTGGAGCTGCAAAAGCATCCTTCCATCAGAACGGTCAGCAGGTGGTGGATTTTGTTGATGACACCCATGCCTCAGGTATTTGCTACGCAATCGCCTCACTGGTAAACGAAGTAGATGGGATTGACAAGCTTTCCATGATGGCGGTGCGCTACTATGACAAGTATGTCAAGATTGACGGCCGCTGGTGGATTGCCGAGCGTGAGCAGCGTTTCATCTATACATGTTTCCCTCCTCTTAACTCTTAAGTAAACTATATAATCTTTTGATGATAGGTTTGGCCCTCATATTGTTAATACTCCTGTTGTTACCTGATAGTTATATCCTTTTCTCCATTATGAATAATGCGTCATGGTGGTGGAAAGGATTGTTCTTATTGCCTACTGTCGCCTACATTCTGGTACTGATAAAACTCTTCCTGGCAGGAGACACACGACAGGAAATGCTGAATTTATTCTTTTGGTTGACACTGTGTGTTGTCTTCCCGTTTTTGATATTTTCTATCATTTCGGTATTGGGCAAAGGATTGGGTATTTTCTTTCCATGTCTTACCGCCATTTTTAATTTTGCTGGATTAATAATTGCCCTTGGATGGTTAGGCATATCAATTTATGGGATAGTTGAAGGCTGGAAAAAAATCTCGGTTGAGAACGTAAAAATATCTTCCAAAAAAATTCCTGCTGCGTTCAATGGTTACAAAATTGTCCAGTTGTCGGATTTCCATATAGGTACATATTCGTCAGCCCCGGACTGTGTCGAGAGGATTGTCAAGAAGGTTAACTCTCTTAATCCGGATCTTATCGTATTCACCGGAGACCTCGTAAATTCATCATCACAGGAAGTGGAGGAATTCACCGGTATCCTTTCACAACTCCACGCTAAGGATGGCGTTTATTCCGTTTTGGGCAACCATGACTATTGCCTATATCGCCAATATCATGGCGACGATACTCCAGATAAAGAACTGGCGAAGGTGATTGACTGTGAGAAACAAATCGGATGGAAATTGCTAAGAAATTCGTCCATTCAAATAGCGCGTGGCAATGATTGTATCGCTTTGATTGGTGTTGACAACGCCGGAAGCAGGGGATTTATTGACAGGTCTGATTTGAAGGAAGCACTTGACGGAGTTCCGACAGATGAATTCAAGATTTTGCTTTCGCACGACCCTTCACATTGGCGCAGGGAGGTGCTTCCTAAATCAGATATCGACCTTATGCTTGCGGGTCATACCCACGCCATGCAGTTCAAACTGTTCGGATGGTCTCCTTCAAAATGGACATATCATGAATGGGGAGGGCTATATGAAGATAAAAGTCGAAAATTATATGTCAGCACTGGAATTGGAGAGAACGTTGCATTCCGTTTCGGGGCATGGCCGCAGATTGTATTGATTACACTGAACAATGAAAAAAATATAAAGAACGGAAATATTTGAATGGATAGCAGTACTTTGTATCTGCACAAAGCCAAGACGAGGTTTGTTCTAATTCCAAATATTTAATCGACAAACTTATGGAAATTATCAAGGAAATGTTCCCTGCTAATGTGCCGGGTATGAAGCTCAATAACGGGGCAGTAATGCCTCAGGTGGGATTAGGTGTCTTTCATCTTGAAGAGGGTGATGACTGTTACAATGCCGTTATGACCGCTCTCAAGGATGGTTACCGTCATATAGACACCGCCCACGCTTATGCAAACGAACGAAGTGTAGGACGGGCAGTTAAGGACAGCGGTATCCCCCGTGATTCTATATGGATCACATCAAAACTCTGGCCAAACGAATATGGCTCGGAACAGACTCCGGCAGCCATCGAAAGAATGCTGAAACGTCTTGACGTTGACTATATCGACCTTCTGTATCTTCATCAGCCAGTAGGTGATTATGTGGGCGGTTACAAGGCTATGGAACAGGCATTAAAAGAAGGAAAACTGAAAGCAATAGGGATAAGCAATTTCGATTTCAGCGATTCACTCTATCATTCACTGGTTGATAATGTTGAGCTGACACCGGATGCAATGCAGATTGAGTGCCATCCATACGCTCAGAGAAAACACTGGAAGGAAGTTCTCGACAGTGCGAAAATTTTTCTTGAGGCTTGGTTCCCACTTGGAGGGCGAGACAGCAACGGAGAAATCTTGCGCGACCCTGTCATAAATGAGATAGCGCAGGCTCACGGTAAAACCCCTGCCCAGATTATAATCCGATGGCATGTGCAGGAGGGTCATTCCGTTATCCCCGGAGCGGAAAATCCCGATTATATAAAGGAAAACATAGAGGTATTCGATTTTGAGCTTTCTCCGGAAGAAATGGCAAAGATAAGAGCCCTTGATTCAGAAAAAAGATATTTCAATATGAGCTACGACCAAATTAAGGAATGGTTTAGTGGCTATGAACTAATAGACTGATATGGTATTTGAAAAATTGAAAAACGGTGAATCCGTAGATATGTTCGCAGAGGAATATCAACCGGCTGTTGAAGAACTCAACAGGTCTTCAAAGATTTGTTGGAAAATAGGTCAGACTGAACCTGAACCGGCAAATATCCGGCCTCTACTGAAAGAACTTTTATTCAACACACTACCGGATTCATCATATATCATGCCACCGTTGCAGATAGATTTCGGTATGCAGGTGAGCATTGCCAAGAATGTGTTTATCAACCACAGCCTGACACTTATGTCAGCAGGTGGAATCGAGATTGGAGAAGGAACACAGATCGGACCACAGGTGACAATGGTCACCACCAACCACGACTTCAATCAGAGAAATGTATTGAATTGCCGGGGTATCAAGATCGGGCGGAATGTATGGATTGGCGCGAGGGCGACAATCATGCCCGGTGTGACGGTCGGAGACAATGCTGTTATATCGTCGTGAAGGATGTTGAACCTGACACGGTTGTTGGCGGAGTTCCTGCCAAATTCCTTAAAACGTTGAAATAAAGAACCGAATCATCATCTTGTTCAGACGGTAGAAATTATGGAGTTCCGTATTTCTACCGTAACTTATATCTCTTTGTTTTCAAGATTGGCCCGATATTCTGTCGGTGATACGCCCAACATATTCTTTACAAATCGGCTAAAATGAGATTGGTTATAAAAGTTCATTCTTACGGCAATCTCAGAGACCGTCATATCCTGTCTTTTCAGCATTGCGATAATCTCCTGTAAAGTATAACCGTTTATCCAATAAGATGCCGGTTTGCCACTCGCTTTTCTTACCACTTCAGAAAGATACTTCGGTGTTACGCACAACTTGTCGGCATAATAAGCCACTTCCCGGCTTTCTGAGTTTTTCAGTCTTACAAGATCAAGGAACCGGGAGAAAAGATTGGCTGTATTTGAGTTGAGGCTCCTATGCCGGTTAATTTCAGAAGCATACACATCCCAAAGGTCATACAGGAATATCTGCATCAGGCGACCAAGGATTTCACGCCTGAAAATATGGTTTGTCCTTGCAAGCTGTTCCTTAAACCGCACAAAATCTGATAGAAGAATTTTGAAATCAGTCTCCGATAGGCTGAAAACAGGATTTTCCTTAATATACAGGTAGCCCTTGGTTGCCCATGTTGACTGCGGATTATTCTCCAAAAGAAAATTCCGTGACACCAAAAGAATGTCTGCGTCAAAATCTGGAGAATAGAGCATTTCAGTTATCACTGCATCTATTGTCCAGACTGCGAAGTCTCCTTTGACAATTGAAAAGATCCTGTCTGTCATCACAAACTGAACTTTCCCAGAATTACAGAGTATATGAATGTGATATTTCCCAAGATTGTCAGAAGGGAGGCATTCATCTTTAATCGAGTTAAGGACAACAACATCACCCTCATGAAATAAAGGAGCTTCCACTTCAGCAAGAAGAGGTATATTTTCAAATTTCTGTTTAGCCATATTGCAAAGTTAGCTCATAATGAGGATTATGACGTTTCACATATCGCTGTTTTTGTTTCACAAATAACCTATTTTGCCTCTATAAAGGAAAGATTTGAAAATCTATAGGCAATCTTTATTCATAATTTAACATGTTTCGTGCTTAAATTTGCATTTTAATAAACTCAGAATATGAAATATATGACTGCATTTTTAATCGCCGCCATGATGATGATTAGCGGTTGTGGAACGGAGGACACTAATGTTCCTGTCAATTCGGATAGCGAAAATACCGAGAATAAGCCTGATAAAGATGAAAACGGAGAGACTACCTATCTACCGGAAGGTTTCAATTTTGAGACGCGCAGTGTAAAACTTAACAGTGGATATGAGATGCCCATTATAGGCATCGGCACATATCTTCTCACCAATGCTCAGGCGGAAGAGTCCGTGTATAACGCCCTAAAAGTCGGTATGAGATTGATTGATACCGCTGACATCTATGGTAATGAAGTTGGTGTGGGGCGTGGAATACGCAGAGCCATGAATGACTTCGGAATCAAGAGGGAAGATATTTTCGTTACCTCAAAACTGTGGACATCCCAGTTCGCACAGGCTGACGATGAGATTGATGAACGATTGGAACGTCTCGGTCTTGACTATGTAGATCTCCTTCTCCTTCATCATACTGCTCCCAATGACGAGCATGCTTATCAAGCAATGGAACGTGGTGTCAAGGCCGGGAAAATTCATTCTATCGGTATTTCAAATTTCTATGAGGATGACATAGACAGACTTATGAAGATAGCCAAAATTACTCCGGCTGTTATACAGAATGAAACACACCCTTATCACCAGAGTCGCTCAGTTAAACAGCATATTGCTCCGTTGGGCACTATTATGGAATCGTGGTTCCCGCTTGGAGGAAAAGGTACAGGTATCAAGACACTTTCACAGCATGATGTGATTACATCCATTGCAAAGGCACATGATAAATCACCGTATCAGGTGCTTCTGAGATGGCAGCTTCAAAGTGGCAACATAGCTATACCCGGATCGACCAATGCTGCTCATATAGCGGAAGATTTCGATATTTTCGATTTTGAACTGACATCCGATGATATGAAAAAGATTGACGACCTTGATCAGAACCATCGTTTTGCATCATATTAATCTAAAACTATAATGTTTGCTTCCCGTATTTATGCCCTTTTTATCTGTCTGATGTCACTCGTTTCATGTGTTGCTTGTAATGAAGCGAACCAGAGCCTTTCAGATTTATCTGATCCGATAGACGCAGATTCAAATAGAACAGTTAAACTGTTGTATATGGGGCAAGCCACTCTACGGCTTGTCACAGAAAATGGGAAAGTTATTTATATAGATCCATTTAGCGGAGACGACTATTCTCTTTCCGCTGATCTTATTCTGGTAACCCATGAGCATTTCGACCATAACGCAATCGATAAAGTAAAAAACAGGAATAAGGACTGCCGTATAATAAGAAGTCGTGATGCAATTAAAGATGGGAAACATTGTTCTTTCCGATTTGACTATGTATATATAGAACCGGTTGAGGCTGGTTTTAACAGAATGCACGATAAGGCAAACTGCGTCGGTTATATCCTTACATTCAAAAATGGTAAAAAGGTTTACATATCCGGTGATACATCAACAACCGACCAGATGAGAGACGGATCTATGGCTGCAAAGGAGATTGATTATGCCTTCCTTTGCACTGACGGGTATTATAATATGGATAATACTGAGGCTGCTTTAGCTGCTGAAATGATAAAGGCAATACATACTGTACCATATCACAATAGCGTTGCCAATGACGGCTATAATTTCAGCGATGAGAGTGCGGAGCAATTTAACGTAAGTGGAAAACTTATCGTGAAACCGGGTGAATCCATCATTATGGATTAATGCCTTAGTCTGATTTAAGATAAATTCAACATAAAAAATGGAACATAAGACGTTCAAAGTATTACTTCTTAACGGAAGCGGCCATACAAAAGGTTGTGTGGCCAGAGCTTTTGATGAGCTCGAAAAGGCACTCAATGAAAATGGAATCCTGACTGAATGGATTCAAGTTGGTAACAAAGACATACGAGGCTGCATCGGATGCAATTATTGCCGTAATCTCGGAAAATGTGTGTTCAATGATCTTGTTAATGAAACTGCCCCCAAACTGGCGGAAGCCGACGGTGTTGTTGCCGGAACCCCTGTTTACTATGGTGGACCGAATGGGCAACTCCATGCATTTATGGATAGGCTGTTCTACAGTACATCGGTCACTGTAGATCTGAATCAGAAAGTCGGTGCGACAGTGGTTTCTTCCCGACGGGCTGGAAGCACCTCGGCCTTTGACAGTATAAATCACTTCTTTACAATGTGCTCAATGCCTATTGTCTCATCTACTTATTGGAATGAGGTGCATGGATTTTCCGCGGAGGAAATAGAAGAGGATCTGGAAGGTCTCCAGACCATGAGAAATCTTGGCCGAAATATGGCATTCTTAATCAAAGCCATTCAGGCACAGAAAGAAAAAGAGGGTCTACCCGAACAGGAAAGGGAAATCCTAACTCATTTCCATTCCGAGGTAAGACATTAGTAATCCAAATATAACAAGAGCCTATCGAAAAAATACATTTCATATACTGCTAATTCAAGTTTCGCAAGTTAATGATTTATAGCTAAAAGGACATAAAAAAAAGACACGGTTGACGCATCTTAAATAAACTTAACGGCTATTGACCAATTATAATGGTTGACAGCCGTTATGATTATATGACAAACACATCTACGACATTTAATTTTTCACCTCGGTCAACGATCCGCGTGTAGCACGCACCACGAAGCACAGTCTAGATTCCATACTGTTCATATCCTTATGTGCGGTAACATGTGGAGAGGAATCATGTAATGAGATAGAAGACTATGGCAACGCCAAAATAGACTGGCTTGATAAGTTTCTTTATCTTCCCCACGTCATACCATCGCATGACACGTTCAATCGTGTAATCAGCATGTTAGATCCAAATGAATTGAATTACAGATTTTAATAATATCATCCTCTCCTTCCACTCGATTTTTTCTTCTTGCGAGTTGGTAATGACGAGGAGATTGTCGCAGTGGAATTCTTCAGCGGCCTCGACAAGGGCATCGAGTTCGCGTTTTCGGGTTTTCTCGGATGACATATCGTAGCACACTTGGATAAGTTGCTCCACTTTAGTACCTTTTCGTATCACAAAATCTATCTCTTTATTATTGCGAGTGCGATAGTAGAACAGTGTTTTACCGGGAATATATCCACGACGTAACAGCTCCACAAACACTTGATTCTCCAACAGTCTGCCGAGGTTTTCACTGAGGTTAAAAGCCGTGCTTTGCACAAAACCGTTGTCAACAACATATACCTTGCTCGGTGCTTTCTTCATCAGCTTCATCTTGTTGTTGAAGCGCGGAAGATAGAAGAACAGATAGGGTTCTGCAAGATAGTCACAGAACTTTTTGGTTGTTGTTACGCTTGACAGTCCCAACTCCGAAGCAAGGTCATTCGCTGAAATCGGATTGCAGAAGTTAGAGAGTAGGTAAGTGGCGAGATTATACAGATCAGTCGTGTTTCTGACTTTATGACGTTTGGCAACATCTTTCAACAATATGGAGTCGAACAGAGTTGATAGGTAACTTTTAGTTATGTTGCGTGCCTGTATGGTTTCGGGATAGCCACCATTACGCATATAATCGTCAGCGACAACAACAGCCTGTGCGGACTGTTCTTCAAGATTGGGATTGACATTTTTCCAGTGCATCGTTTCCTCAAGGCTGAAAGGAAGCATCTCAATCAGGAGATACCGCCCGGTCAAAACCGTCGCCATCTCACTGCTCAACATCTTGGCCTTACTACCTGTAATGATCAAATTCTTACCTCTGCGATACAGTTTGTTGACCCATAAATCCCAATCAGGAAGATTCTGTATTTCATCAAGCAATAGGTATTCATAACCCGGATATACATCATCAAGCATCTGCATTACCAAATCCTCGTCCCAATTTTCAAGCAGAAGGTTGTCATCAAAATTGAGATAGGCAAAGTTCCTACCCTGCAACATGAGCAATGCAAACACCGACTTACCGACGCGACGAGGTCCCGTAATCAATTTGATTAAAGGATTGGCGAGTAACTCATCAAAATTATATCTTGTATCCCGCTGTTGATAGGGACGAGCCATCAGCTCATCACGTTCAGCCCTTTGATTGAGTATTATATTTTTCATTCCGCAGTCGTATTAGACTGCAAAAATAATCAATTTTATCCAATAAATTCACTGTATTGGATAAAATAGTATATTTTTTGTCCAATAAAAGGACGTGTGTTGACTAAAATAGGTAGAAAAATAGCGTAAAACCTATGCTTACTATTGAAGGCTCTGGATTGCCCGTGATAAAAGCGAGAACTATACGCTATGCGTTAAGCATAGCATAAACACCACGTAAAGCTCATCACTTGTTAATTTTCCAGATGTAAACATTTGACAGTTCATAGAAATATTGGGATATACTCTGATAATCAATGACTTAAAATTATTGGTGTAAAGAATCGGTGTAAAGAATTGGTGTAAAAACACATACTCTATACCAAAATTTAACTTTTATTAACAGAAAAGACAAGTCATTAACCAGCTAATAATCACTCTCCCTCCAACAATCAATGTTAAACAAATCCCTGATTATCAAATACTTAGAAAATATATAGACAACAAAAAATCGCTAACCCATTGAGAATTAGCGATTTGCAGTGATCCGCCTGGGGTTGCGTAACCCTGCGGTAAGCCATTGGGAATTAACCTCTTATATCTTTGTCTATCTCGGTATGCCCCTTTTTGCACACCTCGATATTTCAATGTTCTTCTTCGTTTACGGATGCAAAGATAATAATAATTCCCCGATTTTCAGCGATTAAGAGTGTTAAATATCATTATTCAGTTACGATTTATTTCCGCGTTCTGCCTTGATTTGGAAGTAGCGTCATGATGACTTAGTTCTTATATTTGACAATCTCATCGGTCAATAGATGAACGGTAGATGACGGATTAGTGTAGGCTTCTTTGGCTTTAGCTCTATTCGCAGCATCTTCAATCGAGTCTATCAATACCTTTTTCATTGCCGTGGAGAAAGTGCCCTTCGCATAATCTGCGTCTATGCTTCTCAACAAGGCAAGACATTCAGCGGCAGACAGCTCCTTTTTGGTATCCTAATAGTGCAGCACAAACCAGTATTCGATGCATGGATTTGAAAGAAGCAGCACGGCATCCTTTATCTTCCTCAAATGTTCCAGCATACCCGGCACATCAAGGTCGAACATCAGAAATGTCTTATCATCCTGTGTGGTAAACCTATCACGTTTGCAGCGGTCGATGTACGGTTGTGAAATGTTGGAGTCGCTTACCCTTGCAATAATCTCAACTGGCACTCTGAAACTTCGGCGCAACAAGTCAACGTATGCCGCCTCTGTTTTCCCTTCACAGAAAACAAAGAATGTTGGGTTCATCTTTTTCCCACGAGGTAGTTTTGCTTTTCTTGCCATAGTCAGATGCTTTCAAATTCGTTGATATATGGCACTGCGTCAAAACGTCCCTGAAGGTATGCTTTCTCAAGATCCATCTTCTCCCGGAAATCCTTGTAGTCAAACAGTGAATACAGGTCGGAAGAACTGTCGTCGCGCTTGTTGACAAAGAAAATCTGGTCTTTGCGGAAGCGTGTCATATCAAGAAGGTGGGTATTATGGGTTGTGAAAACCAACTGCGCCGATTTGCTTGAATGGAACAGGCTTATAAGATATTCCACCAGACGGGTGTGCAGGCTGGTTTCCACCTCGTCGAGAAACATCACCTTATTGTTACGCACCACATCCATGACCGTCAGCATGATTTTGAACAGGATTTTTGTACCATCAGACTCCTCGGTATTGAAGTCAAACGGCAACGACGGATTACGGCGGTGAAACGTGGTCAGTTCTCCCTCCTTATATGTAAACTCAACTATATCACTGTCTGCTGCTTTCAACACACGGAGAACTGCATCCTTATTGTCGCCAAGGAAGCGATCAATGGCAAAGGATGTCTTGCCCCGGTAACTGAATACCAACTGCTCATTAAACCATCGGTAAACTTCCTTCGCCTTTTCCCTGTCCATCTGGCTTGCACGTGATATGAACAGGGTCTTGCGTGAGGTGTTTGACGCTACATCCATAGGACGGCGTATCACGGTGGTAAACTCATATTTCTCTTTCTTACCTCCGGCTTTGCGCTCGTCACGGGAGAAGATCAATGCCCTCCTTCCTTTCGGATAGTAGTACAGGCTTTCCGTAATTATCTCGTCACGGGTGCAGGTAAATGAATACTCATGTTCGATACCGTCAATGATGAAACGTATGTAAAACTCACTCGGAGCATTCTTGTCACCGAATTTGAAAGGCTTAAAGCCGAAACTGTCACCTTCATTATAATTATGGGAGTCAAGTATCATATCGACAGCCGCTTTGATGGCTTTGATTATATTGCTCTTTCCTGAAGCGTTTGCTCCGTAGATAGCAACGGTTTTAAGCAGTCGTTCATTACCGACACTGAAGGTATTGTCGTCAAGGGCACGGGCTTCCTTTGTCTGGATATTGGCAGCCTGCATATCCAGAATTACTTTCTCATTTATTGAGAAGAAATTTGTAAGAGCGATTTCTAACACCATTTTAAGGAGCGTATTTGTAAATATATTGCAAATATAGCAATTTAATTTGGATTAGACTCTATTTTAAGGTACTTTCTATTCTTACCGGTCAAATTCGTAAACTGCGAGAGGCGTGGCGGCTCATGTTTGTGCCATAGTCGCTTGCGGACACGAAAAAAGGCCACGATTTCGTGTGAAAATCGTGACCCTTCTGTGATCCGCCTGGAGCCCTGAGACCCCGACGCTGTATTGTGAGTTTCAGCGAGTTACGTCAAGTCGATTTGGCGGACTCACGCATGTCTCACGCTCATACTTCAATGTTCTTCACCGGAATGCAATTCCGACACTGCAAAGTTAATAAATTTCTTCCAATATCCAATGCCTCAGAGTGTTAAAAATACTTGGTCTCCCTAACTGGGGTCGCAGGGTTCAAGGCCTCTTTTTTGCATAGACCGATGATTTAGGCTCACACTGACAATAAGCGTCACTTGTGACACTAATTGTCAGTTGATTAATCCTCAGCTCAAATCTCCTTTATTTGCAGTCCCATTCTCTTATGATATTAAAATTCTCGTAGGGGGTATTCGTTCATTTCTGAACATACAATTCAATAGCCATACAAAAAATCACGATTAAGAAGATCAATAGGTACAAATTTTTGCGATTATAACCGCGATTTTTACAAAAAACTGAGTTTAGAAACTGTCATGACCGCATTATACCATGAAATAGGATGATTTTTAGTCGTAATTCAGAGCAAAAGCATCCTGATAAGATATAGGTGAGCGAGAGTCTTTATTCTCAATCCAACCCTTTTCAAGATGGCTCGTCTGAGATATTTCTCCTGCACTCATATTTGAGAACAATGCGCAAACTTTCTCAACAGTGCTTAACTCGGACTCGTTGAGTATATTATCAGTATTCTCGATTGCTTCCAACTTAATACCACTCTGTCCGCTTGGATATACAAATTCTTCCATATCTATTCCGGGCAAGGAAGTGTATAATGTTCCCCATTGCTCAGGAACCGGACCAAATGGCAATGCCTTATATGTAATGCCGGTTATGCCATATCCATGATTCTTGTAGTGAATGAAATCGGCATAAAAGAGTAGTTTGTTCATTTTAGTAACAAAGGTCGAACCTATAGTTGAGATAATCAATCGTACCACATTCGCAACTTTATCGGTGGACAGAGAGCGAAAACCTGTATATTCTGACGGCTGTACGATAGGTTTGAAATCACCGTCCGCGGCCTCCACTCTCTTTCTGATCCGTTGATACTCCTGTTCGCTCATCTCGGATTTTGATGCCTCAACAAATGACATGAATACATCCTTCTCACGAGCTGCGATGATTGTACGTGCATTTGAGACACTCGGCACCTCGCCATCTTCATACATACGGTATTGGTTTATGCCGAAACCAAGTATTTGCGACATTTTTGCAGCGGACAAGCCATAGTGTTCCCTTAATCCGGAAATCTCATCCGGGAAAGGAATTCCATGTTTGGCGCGATATTGATTATACACTTGAAAAATATTCGCCTCATCCATTTCGGTGGTTGTCCACATCTCTCCGTTTTCATCAATGATTCCGGTGTGGATGTAGGAATATTCCTCCTTTCGGAAAGTAGTGGTTCTTACTTCCTGAAAGTATTTTTCTCCTGGTAACAGCTTATTGTTTTCCATCGCCTTTATTCTTTAATGGGTAAGACATTGGATGTTCTGCCTTATGAAATGAAATACATATCGTATGGGAGTTAGGCTTCCCAAGAGTAATCTTGATATAGACTTCGTTTCCTCTCACATCTTTGCCGAATACCCACATTTCACCTTGATTATTCAAAGCATCCACAATCGGACCTTCAGAATAATCATAGCAACTAAGATTCATTATAACTTCCATTCGTTGATTAGGTGTAATACCCAACTCAATGAGGCTATTCTGGTTTTTCTGACGATCATCACGGAAACGTATTCCGAAGATTTTGACCTTCAGACTAAAATCCTCTAAGAATTTCTCGACTTGCTCCTTTGTAATCATAGTGCAAAGATAATAAATCTTTGCCAATAATACAACTTTATCGTTGTATTTATTTTAGAGTTCCCAATTTATAAACTCCGAGAGGCGTGGCGGCTCGTGTTTTCGTCGGCTTTGCCGTCAAAGGGTGACGGTGAGCCGTAGTTCACTGACACCCTTCGACCGCAATCCGACTGCTGGAACGGGCTAAACACCGACTTCCTCAACGCCCTGTGAGGATGCGACAGGGATGTCGCCTCTCCGGACTCTCATCGTCAGTCCGTGTTCTTCATGCCCGTTCTTGGTTTGGATTTGAACCGCCACCCCACTCTGCGTTTAGCCACGCCCCACACGGGAGCAAGAAAGTGATTTCCTGCAATCATTCCGCAGGCTACATGTACGCCTGCAATCACATACTTGCTCTGTCCGGGGTAGCATAAAAGATTTTTACAGATTATCATTTTCGTATGTCTGCCGTCCAGTGTCACCCTAAGGGGCTGCGCTGGGCTCTACTTTCATGCCGGTTATAAGCGGAGTTCAAAGTGTGTTCGCTCGTGGCGATGAACGTGCCGGAACGGGATATTCTTTGCCTTTCGGCTGAAAAAATCTCCAGACTTCCCGATGGTCAGCTCGTATTTTTTAAGCCGTGAGGCGAACATCCCTCTTCTTCCGTCACGCTGTGGTTTCATCGAGCGAACAAACTTCAAACTGCGATTATACGCATTAAAAAAATATCGCCTTATGACACTGAACGACAGACATATTAAAAATTCGAGCTTCACTCCTTCACCAGCTCTTACCGCATTAAAAAAGATTTCAAGGGTGGTTGGAATAGTTCTCGCAACAATAATTGGTCTGCTCCTTTGGGCGATAGTGAAACCGATAATCCGAGGTGTGGGTTGGATAATCTCAATCGTCACCGCAGTTATGATAATCTTTTGGCTATTAACCCTCTAAAAATTACGACTATGGTAAGCAACGGAATGAACGGAACAAAGGCGTTCCAAGACACAATCGCCCAGTACCTTATGAAAAGGGCGGAGAATGACCCTCTTGTAGCGGTCAAGTTAGCAAACCCCTCAAAGACAATGGAGCAATGTTGCGCCTACATTATCGGAGAGGTGAAGAAAAGCGGATATTGCGGATTTACCGACGATGAGATTTTCGGAATGGCAATGCACTATTGGGAAGAGCCGGAAATTGAGGTTAGCAACACTCCTGCAAATTATAGAGTTGTAGTGAACCACGTTGTGGAACTCTCCGATGAAGATAAGGCTCAGGCAAGAAAGGAAGCAATCGCAAAACTCCGTGACGAGGAAATGGCTAAAATGAGAAAAGCCAAGACCACCGAGAAGAAAGTAAAGGAAGTTCAACCAAGTCTATTTGACTTTTAAGATATTACGACTATGAAAGCGACAACCAAATTCCAAAAGGATATAATCCAAAAGAGTATGAAACTCCGCCCCGTGACAAAATCGCAGGCAGAATGGGCTATAAGGGAATGTTTTGACCACTACGCCTACCGTCTAAAAAGTGGCAAGACCACCTGTATGGACTGCGGTCACACGTGGGATACAGACGGTAAGGCCGACAAATGCGTATGCCACCACTGCGGAATGAAACTTGAAGTAAAGAATACACAAGACCGAAAGATAAGCGGTAAGATGTATTTCAATGTACTCGGAATGACGGGCAAGTACCAGACCATGCGTATGTTCGTAGTATTTGCTGAAATGCGTAAGGGGAAGAAGGCTGAATACAACATTGTTGAAATCGGTCAGTATTGGATTGCACCTAACGGACAATACGAGGTTATAGGACTTAGACGCAGTATGAGTTTCTATGTGGACTGCTTTGCTTTCGGTTCAGGTATGGAGATAAGAAGCAACGATGAGGTCTTTTCTTTCATTGCAAGGGAGTTTCCTTTGTACCCCAAAATGAAGATTATGCCCTCCCTGCATATAGATGTAGTCGGCAACAAGTTCTTCGGAATGTCACCTGCAAGGTGTATAAGCCGTTTCCTTTCGCTCCCGCAACTTGAAACGCTGTTGAAGAACGACACCAAAGAGGTACTCAACTATTTCCTTAACAACCCCTCCAACTGCCGTGCTTGCTGGGCATCGTACAAGGTTGCCAAACGCCACCGCTATGATTTCCACGATTTGGGATTGTGGTGCGACTATATTAAGATGCTCAAAACCTGCAAGAAAGATGTGCATAATCCTCACTTCATCTGCCCCGAGAACCTGCTTGAAGCACACGATATATATCACAAGAAGGTATTGGCTATTGAGGAGGGCAGAAGAAGGGAAGCCGACATCAGAAGAAAGGAAAGAGAAGCACTGAGAGCCGAGCGTGAGAATGAAAAGTTCATCAAGGAAAAATCAAGGTTCTTCGGACTGACAATCTCTGACGGCGAAATTGATGTAATGGTTCTGGATAGC
The DNA here is from genome assembly GCA_947175265.1 of uncultured Porphyromonadaceae bacterium. GTDB lineage: Bacteria > Bacteroidota > Bacteroidia > Bacteroidales > Muribaculaceae > Lepagella. The sequence continues at coordinate 25,932 of CAMWMD010000034.1, forward strand.
GTTGAGGCGTTTATTGAAGAAGGCAGCGTACAACACATTTGTGTGGGGACTGCGATGTATTACTCCAAAAAAGACTCACTTATATTGTCGGCAAGAATTGAAGGCAAACGTATTGAGACAGTGGAGGTATCGCTTGACACCCTTTCAGTAATCCAGTGTCACGGAGCATACAACAAGAATACCGAATACCACAATCGTATTGTTGATTTGGTCAATTCCAATGCTCACTTAATCAAGGCAAGAATGATAGCATAAATGTTTAATCCGACCACCGACTGAAATATGTCGGTGGTCACAAAATCCAAAAGATATGAACGTGATATTTGAACACCCGACCATAATTTTTGATGAAAAGATAGCCGAAATCATCATTGAGTTTGTAAACCATATCCTCTATGCGGACAACGAGGATAACCTAAGACGTATAGTAACCGACTTTGCTGATACTTATGAACTTGACAGGTACTTTATATATGGTTTCGGCAGTCATCATCTATGGCTGAAGCAGAGAAAAATAACTGCCCCGCAAAAGGTATTTGATTATCGTATTTTGATTGTAAATTTCTAAACTTATAATGATATGGCAACACGAATGACCGCCAACGGAGTAAGCACAACCACTACTCCCGGTACTGAACAATATGAGGTATTCTACATAGGCTATCGCCATCGGAGCAAGCGATACCAATACGATTACCGACACACTGACGGAGAGTTATTCTCTTGTGTCGCTCCAACACTCACAGAGTGTCGCAGAAACGTGATGAGTGGCTCAATAAGAAAGCCACCCACAACTGAAAATATAGCCAAGTCGTAATATAGCCAAAGCGGTGTGACCTCGTGATGAAGTAGCACCGCTCATTTTGCTAAAAATTTCGGCCGCCAAAGGGCGGCGTTTTGGTTCAATGAAATATATTTTGTAATTTTGTATATATAAATACGCTTAGTCGTAATCACTAGCCTAATCTCTTGCTCTCTTGGGTTTCCTATGCCTGACTATTTTAATCTGTTTATCGGAGGGGCAACGCTCTTTAGTACGTTTGGAAAGGAGGATTCAAGTATGAAAACAACTATTATGAAGGCGGTAGGGGCTGTTGCGGCAGGCCGAAACAGAAAGTTAGCAGGAGAACGATTGGTGTAACCATATATTGCGATGAAGGCTCCACGGGTTCAAATCCCACCCTGCCACTAATTTTGAGGAACACTTGTGTTCCTCTTTTTTTAAGTGAACCGCAAGTCTTTTAATTTTGCTACAATGTAATCCTTATTTAATTGTTTATGTAGCAAAAATAAAGAATAAATGTAAATGCTTAGTATTTTATGTAAAAACGGAAGCTTGATAATATTCTCTGCTTATTATGAATTTCAAAAACAATCAATCAACGAATCTTTTGTTTAAGTTTCGATGCAATCATATAGGCGGATGGATGATGAAGATACTCGTCACAGTAGTGCTGATATTGCCCAACTAATATGCCTTCATTAATTTGGTATTTGGCAGCCCATCGTTGAAGAAATGGAGTTGCCGAGAATGGAGACTTTATGCGATAAAATAGTTTATGAAAGTCAACAGAACGCCACAAACATTCGCGCGCAAAATCATTAGCCTCTTCTTCTTTACTAATCCTATTGGCCTCTCTGTTGCCTTCCGTAGTGTCAAGGTAGTCCTCATCTCTATTATTAAAGAGATGTTTTACAATGTGTCCCAATTCATGAAAAATGGTAAACGCCAGATTGTCAACTCGATTATGTCGAGTAGTCACCACAATTGTTGGATAATCTCCTTTCCAAAAAGAATACCCATCAACAGGAACTTTTTCGAGTTTCTTTTCGATTAAAAATTTTATTCCAAAGTAATCTAATAACGAAGATACCTTATTTAATGTGTCTTCATTAACATAGAAGATATCATTCAATCGACTAATTAACTCATTGATTTTGGAAAGATCAAAGGGGTTTGCTGGATTTTTACAAGAATCGTTATTTACACGAGTGAGTAAAAGCCAAGTATTAAGATTTCTTTCATCAACATCAAGAGCCTCTGATTTCTTAAAACAAGCACGACCTCGTGTAGAACAGAGTTGAGTTTTCAGGTCATCAGCTGTTCTCATGCCATATAATCCACATATGTAATTTAGGTCACTCTGAATGGAGTTGCCGAGCCCAGCACGCTTATTAATTATACGAAGATTTAAAACGCTTCCTAATCCCTTCCAATCCAATATTGATTGTTCTTGATCCTTTATTTTTTTTGTAAGGCGGACCAATTCAATATCAAAAAGAGATTGTATATCCAGCCACTCCTTGGCTGTAGGCGTACTAAACAGAGCCTCCAATAAGACTGCGATTTCCACATTGACATCTCTACGACGAGACATAATGTCATTAACCACAGGCGTAGTCTTGCCTATGGCTGCAGCCAAATCCTTTTGAGACATACCATGGCCGAGGAGGATGTCCTTAAGTATTTCTCCAGGATGAGTGGCTGAAACTGAGGCTCTTAAATCGTTGTCTCTCATCTTGAATATTCGGATAAACTTAAGTGTATCTTAATTTTGCGGCAAAATTAATAAAAATAATTCAGTCCAACAAATAAAAAGCCGATTATTTTTGTTATCAAAAAAGATAATTTATTTCTTGATTTTTTTATCCTGCAACCTTTGGTGATTTCGAAAAAATGATATACCTTTGCGACATGAAAATAAAAACTTTTATTATGGACGGATAATTAAAAACCGGCAAGAGCGATGAGGTGGCAACCTGCATCGCTCCATAAATAAGATTACTCATTAGAGGTGAAGGTAATGTCGAAGGCCTGGTAAACTCTCAACATACCAATCTAATTTATGCTACAAAGATAATCTTTGTAGGCCACAAAACCAAAGGTTGCCACAAAATTTAAGACAATTGATGCCTGTTTTAGGCATTATTAAGTTTAAAACCTCCTAAAAACAGAAATTATGGAGAAAAAATTAAAGTTGTCAGTGGACAACCATCCTTTCGAGACCGAGGAACAATTCCTTACTGGTCTCCAAATCAAAGAGTGTGCAGGAGTTCCTGCCGAAAATGACTTGTTTCTCGTTGTTCCCGGTTACGAGGATGAATTAATTGATAACGATAAGCAGGTCAACTTAGCTCGTCCGGGCATTGAGCGCTTTGTATCTCGTACGCCCGGTAGTGGTATTACACTAATTGTTAATGCCACACCTGTATCTCACAACGCGCCGGCAACATCTGTGAGCTACGAACAGATCGTAACCTATGCTTTTCCAAAGGCTCTATCTAATGGAGAGATAGGATACACGGTTACATATTGTGATGGCCCATCCATTAACCCCGAAGGTATTTTGGTAAAGGGACAGAAAGTATTCACTAAACACCACATGCGTTTCGATGTTACAGCAACCCACAAGTCTTGATCCCGAGCTGCAGAAACTGCAATCGGAAGGCTTTGATTTAGAGGTACGAGATGGACTTATAATAGTTCATCACGTACCATATCTAAACTCCAAGCAGGATGTTTTAGAGGGAAAATTGATATTCTGTTTTTCCTCTAATGTCTCAGCTATCGGTAAGCCGAGCGACCATACTGCATTTTGGGCAGGTACTAAACCTTGCTGTAATGACGGCACTGAAGTGCCTTCACTAATAAATTCCTACAAGGGTTGCTGGAATGGTTTTCAAGAGGTGTATTATCTTTCATTATATCCTGATTCACTTCCTAATTCTCGATATCCAGATTACTACACTAAGATAAAAACCTACTATTACACGATAACAGGTCATGCTTTTGCCCATGATGCAAAATTAGCAAACACGGTAAAATCTGGTGCTGTAAAAATCGTGGAGGATGATGTTTTTATGTATCAAGACACTAATACTTCACGCGCTGGATTGCTCGGGGCTACTGCGAAATTACAGGAAAAGAAGGTGGCCATTATTGGTCTGGGAGGTACAGGTGGATATCTTTTGGACTATTTGGCAAAGATGCCTATTGCGGAGATTCATCTATTTGATGGTGATGTATTCTCGCAACACAATGCTTTTAGGGCTCCCGGGGCTGCATCAAAAGAAGAATTAGAGAGTTCTCCTTCAAAGGTCTCATACTTCTGCGATAAATATTCCAAAATGCACAAACACATAATAGGGCACGAGTGTCAAATTGATGAAGGAAATATTGAATTTCTTTTTGACATGGATGTAGTTTTTATATGTGTAGATAGTGTCAAGGCGCGCTCCTTTATATCACGCCACTTAATAGATCATAATATACAATTTGTAGATTCTGGTCTTGGTTTAAGTTTAGGAAAGGCCTCAGTAGGAGGACAGGTGAGAGTGACTTCTTTCTTTGGGGGTAAAGGGGGATACATTAAGGATATATTCGGATCGGCTGAAGCAAAAGACGATGGAGTATATGCTACAAACATTCAGATTGCCATACTTAACTCATTGGCTGCAATTATGATGCTGAACTGTTGGTTAAAGCATATAAATTTTTTTGATGCTTTGCCTCAGTATCAAAATATCGTATACAATGTTGGTATGGGAAAATTATTCTCACAGTCCTATGAATAATATTGTACCTGAATTCGTTGAGTTTCTTCCAACGACTTTGGAAGAAGGTAAACTCTATATCTCGATGAAATATTGCACCGCTGTACATCTTTGTGCATGTGGATGCGGAAAAAGAGTTGTTACGCCTCTGCAGCCTAGTGGGTGGAGCTTATCTTTCGATGGTTTGGTTACACTCAGACCTTCGATTGGTAATTTTGAATACCCGTGTATGTCGCATTATTTCATTACGAATAATGAAATTCAATGGTTACCCAAAGAGATAGTAATGAAAGGAAACAAGAAAAAGAAAACTAAAAAACGTAAGAAGTTAAAATTCAAACGTAAGTTTCCTTTCCTCTCAATCGGATAGACAATGGTTAACACAGAAATAGTCATGCTAAAGTTTAGCATGACTATTTCTGTGTTATGGAAAGAATAAAGCAGCGAACTCGGTCAGCCTACGTAGATGGAGACCTTTGTGCCATTTGCCTTTGTAGCGGCAGTGGGAGGTGTAGGCTTTGAAGATATTGCGGTCTCCGGCTTTCAGTTTTTTCAAGATACTGCTCTTGTTCACCACTCCCGGCCCGCAATTATAGGCGAGACAGCCTAACAGGATTGAGTCCTTGCCATATTTGGAATACAGGGCACAGAACTTTCGGAGGTCTTTGCGTAGCAATGCGTCAGCCTGCGCTTCGGTCAGTTGCACGCCTCGGCGATACGGTTCACCCGGCTGGACCTGATGCCCATAGCCGACATACGGCCAGTCCTTCGGGTGGTGCATAGTCTCAAATTTCTTTATAATCAGCACCGCACGTTCAAACGGAGGCAGCTCCATTATACTCCTTTTTGCTTGGGCTGTCGGCGTTGCTGCCGCAAGGGTCAGCAACGCCACGAAGAACATAAGTAGTTTTCTTTGCAAAGGCAAAGCGATAAATCGGTTACTCATCGGCTGATCGGTGTTATAATTCCGGGATTGATAGGCTGGACGTTAATACCGCCATCATCTGTTGATTTGCCGTTGAACTCGAAGGTCTGCTCCCACGGGGTTGAGCCGAAGTTATCCTCAACGACCACAAGGAATTTATGGGCATCCGATGAATTTGCCGTGTAGTTGAGGCGGAAGGTCTTGCTTTCGAGCAACACACGGTCATTGTTCACAAGCACCGGACCGTCAACGAGTTTGAGCGTTCCCTCTCCGTCATACTGGAAGTAGCGGATTGTGTAGAGGGTATTCTTGTAGTTGCCCTCCGGCTTAATTTCAAAGCGCAGTTCAACGGTCTCACCTTTGGTAATCTTGTCACCGAAGGGCATAACCTCCACTGTGAAAGGATAGGACTGCTGCACGTCAAGGTCATCGGAACATGACGTGAGTGCAAGGAGGACAGCGGCAACTACGAGCCAGAAGCCGAAGAAACGTGAGGGGGTGACGCGTATTGCGCCGATACGGGAAATGAGATTTGAAGTCATAATTTGAGTCTGGATTTAGTGGTTAGTCTGTTGATTGTTGACACAAGGTAATCGTTCAGATCCTTGTGATTGGGATAGAGTGCCGATTTATCCATCACCCTGTCGCCGAACTCCTTTTGAAGTCTTGCGAGAGCCGCACGCCCGGCGGCATCGTTGTCAAGGTAACATAAAATCAGAGGATAGTCTGTCAAAGGCTCAATAGCCTTGCCGAGATTGGAGACAGAGTTGAGGACAATAGCGTCTGTGCCGTCATTGAAACCGAGCCTCTCCGCCGAGAGAAAATCTATAAAGCCCTCAAACACACTGCAACGAGGATTGCCGTTGGCGATATGGGTGATATGCTTAGGAGGAGACGAGCCTTTAAAGAACGTGTTACGCAGCTCATAGCCGTCGGCATTGTTCCTGAAGCCTATCGCGTAGTAGCGTTTCCCTTTCATCTCATAGTCAACCTGCACGCAATATTGCCGTGCAATCTCATGGGGAATACCTCTGTCGGCAAGATATTTCAGCAGAGCCGGAGCTTTCAGGGTGGAAATCTCCAAATTCGCAAAGGTCGGTTCCTCGATGAACGGCGTTGGCTTATATGGTTTCTCGACCGGGAGCTGCATCTTAACTGCGATGAAATCGGCTTGCCTCAAAAAGTCCGTTTCACCGGACATTTCTCCGGCAAGCGTGAAGATGTCACCTCCCGTTCCCGTTCCAAAGTCAAACCAAATATTTTTATTCGGATTGACATGGAACGACGGCTTGCGCTCACTTCGGTATGGCGAGTAGAACCACAGACCTTTGCTGTCACGACCTGTCGGCTGATAGCCGAGATGGTTCAGGAAATCCACCAACGGGATCTGTCTGATAGCGTCGATGTTCATAGGCGCATACCGCGTTTGGGTTGTTGTTCCTGTTCGAGCCTGACTTCGGCTTTCTTGAAGGCAGACATTTCCCCGGCTATATACCGGTTCAGTTCCGACATATTGCACGAGCCTGTCATCTCGTATGCAAGGTCATATATTCCGCCGTATGAACCTGACTTTGTATCACGCCAGAGGTTTGTTTCGGTGTTGATAACCATTGTCGGCTCAGGCTTTGCCGCATACGGGGCATTGTAAATCCTCAGGTTGCCGTCCGCCGCCACCGGGTGCTCCTGACCGAGAGCCTTCATAAACTCCGTAAGCGGAAGTTTGCGAATATCTAGTTGGATAACTTTTGGCTCCATAGGCTACTCGATTATGAATTTAATACCGACACCGTATTGCGTATGGAAATGCCCGGTGGAATTACCCCATACGAACCGCTCCTTCACATTCGCGGTCAGGGCTATATTGTCCGAGAGGTAGAAATCAGCCTCTAATGTAAGCGCACCGCCATATATGAAGGCATCGCCATTGTGTATAGTTGAACCGTCGGAAAGGACGTGCTTGCCCCAGTTTACCGTCTCGTAGCCACCGAGGGCTGACAGACCTCCGTATAGGTGGAACGTCTGCGAATAGTCACTCACAAGATGCAGGTTATATCCTGCTTCCGCCGTAAACTGAGCCACCGGAATACGCCCTTTCTCGCCGTATGGCTTGTAGGTCTGGAGATACTCGCCTCCGAAAGACCATGTGTTCTGTTTTCCCTTGAAAATCGAGTAGGACACACCGATAGAATAACCGCAGTCACGGGACTTGCCCGTATAGAAACCGTCAGCCATATCAGCCTTTATCTCGACGGCAGACATTCCGGGAAGGTTTCGCTGAGCCATTGCCCTGCCTCCGAAGAGGCTGAGCATGGCAAGTGTTGCGATAATAAACTTATTCATGGCATCACTGAATTGAAAGTTCGTCGATTACGTTTGCTCTCACAATATCCTCGTTGTCCACAACGAAGGACTGATGGCGACCGCCGTCTTTCTCAGCGACCTCGATGACGAGCTGCTTGTCATCGGGGATAGTGAACTTCTCCAGAGCGAACACTGTGCGTTCAGACTGCTTGGCGTGTACCACCGTCACATAGTTCTGGGCGCGGAGAGGCTCGATTACCTGCTCCTGCATGGCGGTACGCTTCACTACCTTCTTGTCCACTATCTTGAATGAAACATAGTCAATGTCGAAGGGAATGTTGGAGGTGTTCTTCAGTTCGGTGTGGAAGTAGAGCAATCCGTTGTTGGCATAGATGGATTTCAGTAGGAACTGCACCC
>CAMWMD010000035.1 GCA_947175265.1 uncultured Porphyromonadaceae bacterium
TCCTCCGATTCCTCCGATTCCTCCGATTCCTCCGATTCCTCCGATTCCTCCGATTATTTCCGATTATTTCCGATTATTCCGATTATTCCATTCCGGTGGATAGCCTTGATAGCGTTCGCGATAGTCGCGGCGTGCCCGGCTCATCGCTTCCCGGATGCCGCCTGATTCAAGAAATCTCCGTTGCTGCGATTCCAGAAGCCGGTCAAGCAGGTATTGGGTCTGTCTAATTAAGGTGATTGCAAGATTGCAAAATTCCTCTGCCGGCAAACGTGCCACCAAATCTCTGTATTCCGTCTCAAAGCATTGCGAACGAAGATAAAGCCTTAATTTCTCAAGTCTCGGATGACCCTTTTCCCAACGCGACAAACGATTGAATACCAAATAATCGTTATAATCCTCTTCAAGTTCGCTCAACGATGCGCGCGCCACATTGGTAAGTTTTATCTCAGTTTCCTTTGACGTGGGAGCGGCAGCACTACCCTCGACAATGTTTTGCTTACATGAACGTGCCGCCTGCTGCATCTGATCCGTGGTCCTTGAACCGCGGGCCACAAAGCGATCGACAAACACTTCCGTGATGACGGATACAATCAAGGCCATTCTATAGACTTTAAGTGACCTTACATCTCCATTATATCTGATAAATTTATCTTCCATACATCATTTCATGAGGGAACAGGGAATATTCTGCAAATTTAGAAAATAGTTTTGCAAATTTAGAAATTTCCGGAGAAAGACTTAAATACAGATTCACACCTATGTCGGGTTGAGAATATGTTATAAAACATGTTTTGAGGCATTTTCAAAACAATTTGCTTAAATTTGTCTTTACGAAAGCATTTACCTTTCTATTGTTTGGAATATATATAACCGGAGGGTGATTGATAAATACCGTAGACTCCCCTCCTTAATTCTAATATCAGTTTTATTTATGGCTATAAATCTTCAGAAAGGACAACGTATTGACATTGGTCTACAGAAAGTGACTGTCAATCTCGGATGGAACCCTAACGAAACCTCAGGATTTGACTTCGATCTCGATGCCTCGGCTTTCATGCTCGGCGAGAACCGCAAACTCCCTATTGACGAATTTTTCGTATTCTACAATAATCCCGAATCACCCGATAAGGCTGTGAAATCAAGTGGCGACGACCTCACCGGCGATGACGGGGAGTCTTTGTCCGTTGATCTGTCAAAGGTGGACCCCCGCATACAGGAGATAATCTTCACAGTCACGATTCATGAGGCTGACCAGCGCCGTCAGAACTTCGGGCAGGTGCACAACTCATTCATAAGCATCACCAATGACGCTACAGGGGAGACGATCGCCCGCTATGACCTCGATGAGGATTTCTCAATCGAGACTGCCGTGGAGTTCGGCCGCCTCTATAAGCGCAACGGGGCCTGGAAATTCGAGGCGCTCGGAAATGGTTTCAAAGGGGGTCTGCAATTCCTTGTAAACAAATATGTAGGGTGATTCTCCCGGGCGTGTTGCAGGTGCATGATATAAATCGGGGCGTAATATTCCGCAACATTGCGATTTTTACCCTCTCCCGCCATATATCGCCTAATTTTGCAACATCAAAATAAAACTCCGGCCGTCATCTTTCCCCGTGGCTGAGACGGCCACACAAAAAAATACATTACTATGGCTATAAATCTTGAGAAAGGACAGCGCGTGGCTGTCGAACTCCCCAAATTCACAATCGGTCTCGGTTGGGACGTGAACCAGTCAAGCACCGGAACTGACTTCGACCTCGATGCATCAGCCTTCATCTTGGGTGAGAACGGAAAAATACTCGCTGACGAATTTTTCGTTTTCTACAATAACCTGAAATCGCCTGACGGCGCCGTGCAGCATACGGGCGACAACCTTACCGGCGAGGGTGAGGGGGATGATGAAAGCATCCGCATAGACCTTTCCAAAATCGACCCGCGTGCCATAGAGATCACTTTCGTGGTGACAATCCATGAGGCCGATTCCCGCCGCCAGAATTTCGGTCAGGTAAGAAACGCTTTCATCCGCATATACGACAATACCACGGGCGAGGAGATCATGCGCTATGATCTCGATGAGGATTTCTCAATCGAGACTGCCGTGGAGTTCGGCCGCCTCTACAAGCGTAACGGACAGTGGAAGTTTGAGGCTATCGGCACAGGACAGAAAGCCGGTCTCGCTCAATATCTGCAGAGGTTTAATTGAGGCGGCGCGAGGCTCAAGGCTCAAGGCGCGAGGCTCAAGGCCAATTTTCAATTTCAATTTCAATTTCAATTTCAAAAAACATGGCTATAAGACTTGAAAAAGGACAAAGGATAAACCTTGAAAAAAATAATGGCTCCAAACTCACTCAGTTCTGCGTGGGTTGCAATTGGGGCGCAATCGTGACTGGGGGCGGGTTCCTTGGCCTCGGTAAGAAAACTCAGGACGTGGATCTTGACTTGAGTTGTCTCCTTATTGATGCTAACGGTGACATCTGCGACCATATCTATTCCCCACTCTATCGCACTGATTTCCTCGGGGCTTACGGTATGCCTCCGGGTAAGGTGGATTCTCTCGATTCTGCCCTCCACCACAGCGGTGACGACCTGAAGGGCGACACCAACGGTGACGACGGCCTTGACAATGAGATCATCACGGTTGACCTTACTCGCGTAAATCCCAACGTCAACCAGATTTTCTTCTTCCTCAACAATTGCGGCAAGGAGGATTTCTCTCAGATTCCTTACGCCTCCATCCGCATGTATGAGGGCACTCCACAGAGAGTGAAGGAGGTGTTCGCTTCTTACGATGTCGCTGCCGAGCCGAAATACCGCGGGGCCACTGCCCTCATAATGGGTAAACTTTACCGCCGCAACGGGGAATGGAAATTCTCTGCCATAGGAGATGCCTATCCCGACAAGAATATCTGCGAGACTATCAAGCGCATCGCCACAAGTTATGCGAAATAACCATAAAACATCCACCAATTCAAAATTATGAGAAAACTTCCCGTCTATCTGCTCCTTGACTGCTCCGGCTCTATGTATGGCGAGCCGATTGAGGCTGTCAAGAACGGACTCCAGGTGCTCACAAGCACACTCACTTCCGACCCTTACGCACTCGAGACGGCCTTCGTCAGCGTGATAACCTTCAACACGGATGCCCGCCAGGCAGTGCCTCTGACTGAGATCGCGGCTTTCCAGCCCCCTCAACTGCAGGCTTCGGGGTGCACGGCTCTCGGCGCGGCTCTCGAACTGGTGACCAAATGTGCCGAGAACGAGGTAGTGAAGACAACTCCTGAAAAGAAGGGCGACTGGAAACCGCTCGTGTTCATAATGACCGACGGCGAGCCTACGGATGATATCCGCAAGGGGCTCGAGGATTTCAAGAGATATAAGTGGGGCACGGTCGTGGCTTGCGCAGCAGGAGCCGGTGCAAATACCACTACCTTGAAACAGATCACCGAGAATGTGGTGTCGCTCGATACTACGGACAGCGCCACAATACGCCAGTTCTTCAAATGGGTTTCCGCCTCCGTACAGGCCAACAGCATGAAAGTGGAGGAAGGTGGAGGCGAACTGAGTTCGATCGGCGAACTTCCTCCCCCACCCCCGGAGGTGAACATCGTGATCTGAAGACTTCTCGGAGGAATCGGATATCTTCTCGGAGGAATCGGATATCTTCTCAGAGGAATCGGATATCTTCTCGGAAGAATCGGAGAAATCGGATTTATCGGATTTATCGGAGGAATCGGAGATATCCGATAATTCCGATAATTCCGATAACTCCGATAATTCCGATAACTCCGATAACTCCGATAACTCCGATAATTCCGACTTCTCCGATAACTCCGATAATTCCGATAACTCCGACTTCTCCGAAATTTTCAATTTTCAATTTTCAATTTCTAAATTAGATGCGCCGTCTTCCAGTTTATCTCCTTATCGACACTTCCGGCTCTATGCATGGCGAACCCATAGAATCGGTCAAAGTAGGCCTTGAGTCGCTCATCTCGAGTCTGCGCCAAGACCCTTTCGCCCTTGAATCCGTATGCCTGAGCATCATCACTTTCGATAAGGATGTGAAGCAGATTCTACCGCTGACACCTATCGACGAACTCCAACTCCCCGACATCACCACTCCGGAAAGCGGCCCCACACACACCGGGCAGGCTCTGAAAATGCTTTGCGAGAAAATCGACCGCGAGGTGAGGAAAGGGTCGGCCGAGGAGAAGGGTGACTGGCGTCCCCTCCTCTTCCTGATGACCGACGGTAAGCCTTCCGACAGCATGCTCTACAAAGAGATGGTCGGGGAGATAAAGAAACGCCCCTTCGGAAACATCGTGGCTTGCGCCGCAGGTCCGAAAGCACAGACAGAGCCTTTGAGACAACTCACCGACAACGTGTTCTCTCTCGACACACTCGACAGCACGGCGTTCAAACAATTCTTCAAATGGGTGTCTGACTCCATAAATGCGGGAAGCCGCAGCATGGGCACCTCCGAGAGCATCGAACTTCCCGCCCCCCCTTCGGAAGTGAATATCATAATCTGATAACCCATCCTGACACGGCTCCAAAAACACTGATAGAATGAATGCAAAGTTAAAAGGAAATTTCGTAAAGCATCTTGAGGTGGAACTCTTCCCCGGTGAGGAGTTCTATGCTGAGAAAGGTGCCCTGATATATATAGAGGAGGGAATCGATATGAACAGTGAGTTCACAGGTAATTCCCTCGGCCAGATACTCGGCTCGAAACTCTCGGGTGAATCCCTTATGATTGTGCATTACCGCAACAACACTCCGCAGCCCCGCCGCATCGTCATAGGGACAAGAGGGGGGATGATGCACTTCAAACTGAACAATACGGAGATAATATGCAACCGGGGGGCATACGTGGCCTCGAGCAGCAAGGTGGATCTCTCCACAAAACTATCCCTCTCCGGCTTCATAGGGGGTATCGGAGGTATGCTCCAGAGGGTAAGGGGGAACGCCACAGTGTTCCTCGCGACCCACGGCGACCCCATAGTGGTGGATCTCTCCCCCGGTCAGGCCATACAGATCGATGAGCAACACTTCCTCGCGCTGGAGGGGATACCTGAAAACCGTATCACCCCACAATTCTCCGCACGCAACCTTTTCGGAGGCGAGGGACTTAGGATGCTCACCGTGCGCGGTCCCGGAAAGGTATATCTCAATCCCTAAGCCCCCGCCGCTAACGTCGCAATCATAATATCATCTCCAACATAACATCCAAATCATCATACCATTCCCATGCGTCGACTTCCCATATATTTCCTTATAGACGTTTCAGAGTCAATGATAGGCACCCCGATTGAACAGGTTCAGGAGGGTATGCGCTCGATAATACAGAATCTGCGCACCGACCCCTACGCCCTGGAGACTGTCTTCGTGGGCATAATCGCCTTTGCCGGAAAAGCTCTCACCCTCTCACCGCTTACTGAACTTTACAAATTCTATCCACCGACGCTCCCAATCGGGGGCGGCACATCGCTCGGCGCAGGGCTCGACGCCTTGATGAGGGAGATTGATTCCTCCGTCGTGAAGACCACCATGGAGAAAAAGGGGGATTGGAAACCGATAGTATTCCTCTTTACCGACGGCAATCCCACCGACAATTATCAGGAGGCCTTCAGGAGATGGAACAATCGTTACCGCAACCACGCGAATCTTGTGGCCATATCCCTCGGAGATAACGTCAATACCCTCACACTTGCACAGATAACAGAGAACGTGCTTCTACTGAAGGATACCTCCCCTGAATCTTTCAAACAGTTCTTCAAGTGGATTTCCGACTCGATAAAGGCCACAAGCATCTCCGTCACAGATATGGGTGACGACGGGCTCCGCCTTCCCTCCACACAAGGGATAAACCTTGAGAAGGTGAAGCCGGGTGCCCATTCCACCCCCGACGAGAACTTCGTGGTGCTCCACGGCAGATGCCAGACCACCCACGGCGACTATCTCGTGAAATATGCCCGCAAGACAAATTTCTTCGGCGTGGAACTCCCCTCAAGATATAATGAACTGGGGTTCCGTCTGGTCGGGGCTTATCCCGTGAACGGGGCGAAATACGCCCAACTCTCCACCGGAGAGGAGGCTCGCGTGAACACCTCAAACCTTACAGGGATACCCGCTTGCCCCTGCTGCGGAAATCAGTTGGGAGTCGTGGTGTGTGATTGCGGCAAGATTTTCTGCGTGGGCGACAGCGGCATAAACACTTGTCCGTGGTGCGGGCTGGAGGGCACGCTCGGTGAAGCCGGTCCCGAAGGTCTTGACATTTCACGCGGTCTCGGATAACGGGCCGGTCAACAAAGCTAAATCTGCGAAAATTAACTTATGACTCATATCAACGCTAAATCATGAACAGATCACAACGCCTCGCCGCCCGACATAACGCCGCCACCCGGCAGCTCAGGGAGTTTGCCTCCACCTTTGACCGCGCAGCCGACTACGTCGGCATCCCCCATAATGAAAGGGAAAGGTTTCTTGCCTGGACAATTCAACATCTCTGGAACATCCATACCGAAGAACGCATGAACAAACGCCTCATTATAGAAAATGAAATAAAGAGCCTCGGAGTCTATCTCCCGAACGGCACGGTACGAAAACCCTACTCGGCATCTTTCACACTCCCGGCAGACAAGGTGTCGGAAGTGAGGCTCGAGGGTATTGAGGAGACCGGATTGCAGATGACGCAGACCTCCCCCGGAGTCTTCACCGTAGAGGGCACTCCCCTTTCCCACGGCGATTTCCCGCTCCGCCTCTCGTTCGCCACCGTGGAGGGAGAGCCCCGCTCTGAGATGACAATCCCGGTGGCCTTCAACCCCGACCCCCGTTCAATATGGAAAGATATCCGCAGCAGCCAGCATGAAGAGGGTTTGAAACCTGATATGATTGCCGAATACGTCATGGTGGAGGCCGACAGCGACGGCTCCCCACGCAAAGATATAGTGGCCGCGAGCATCCAGGGAAGGAGCCATGCACACGAGGGACGCGCACGCGACGATTATTTCGCCGTGGAGCATTATCCAGATTCCGACTGGTATGTGCTGGCTGTGGCCGACGGTGCCGGCTCGGCGCGCCTGTCATGGAGAGGGTCGGAAATAGCCTGCGACACGATTATGGAACATTGCCGCGAATGCCTTAAGGACAACAAACTCTTTGAGGAGGCGATAGCGGCCTTCAGCCAAGACCAGAACACCTCCTTGCGCTCGGTGCTCACCACGCAGGTATCCGACATAATCTACAAGGGGGCGGTAAAGGCTCACGAGGCTATTGGACGTGCGGCTGATGACACACCTGATGCCGCAATGCGCGACTTCGCAACCACCCTGATGTTTGCTATCTGCAAGAAATTCCCATTCGGGTGGTTCATAGCCTCTTTCTGGGTCGGCGACGGGGCAATGTGCATATATAATGAGAAGGATGGCTCAATAAAACTGCTCGGCACCCCCGACGAAGGGGAGTTCTCGGGGCAGACCCGCTTCCTGACGATGCGCGAGATTTTCCACGATAAGGATATCGTGAAGAAGAGGATGAGAATGGGCATCGTGCCCGATTTCACCGCCCTCTTCCTCATGACCGACGGAGTATCCGATCCTATGTTCGAGACGGAGCGCAATCTCAAAGACGCAAACAAATGGAAAGAGTTCACCTCGCTGCTTAAATCGGGCTTCCCTGACGACGGCATCCCGGGAGTTGACCTCTCCGACGATAACAAGGATGCGAAAGACCAATTGCTCGAGTGGCTGAAATTCTGGAGCCCCGGAAATCATGACGACCGGACTCTCGTGATTCTCTATTGAATCCCCAACCCTATAACGAACTGCAAATGTCAAAGACCATAAAACTTACCGCACTCGACGGCTCTCCCGTAGAGTTTGTCGATGAAGTGATCGGCAGCGGCGCCATGAAGGATGTATATTTCAGTCCTGACAAAAGTTATGTGGTGGGTTTCTTCCGCCAGCCGCAGGATGCCAATTCCAAAGACCGCCTTGAGAATATCGTCGGCACCTACCGCGACCGCATATTCAAGCAGGTGGGGGGCGACTATTGGGAGAATCTTTTCTGCTGGCCAACCAAACTTGTGGAATGGAACGGAAAACTCGGTGTGGTCTGCCCGGCCTACCAGAAGCATTTCTTTTTCAGCGACGGCAATTTCAAAGGGAAAGAGAAAGAGGGGAAATGGTTCGCCTCCGCAAAGTTGCGCAATAAGTTCCTGACCCCTAAGCAGAAAGGCACATTCCTCTCCAACATCCACCTTTGCCTTCAGATAGCGCGTGCCGTGCGCCGTCTCCACGCGGCCGGCCTCGCCCACTCCGATCTCTCCTACAAGAATGTGCTCGTGGATCCCGAAACCGGAAGGGCCTCCATAATCGACTGCGACGGACTCGTGGTGCCGGGGAAATACCCACCCGATGTGGTGGGCACGCCTGACTTCATCGCCCCGGAGGTGTTGCAGACCCGTTCTCTCAAGATTGACGACAAAAACCGGAAGTTGCCGAGTATCCTCACCGACCGCCACGCCCTCGCGGTGCTGATATATATGTATCTTCTCAATCGTCACCCCCTGCGCGGCGGGAAAGTCAACGATCTCGACCCCACAAAGGATGAGGAACTCTCGATGGGCGAGAAGGCTCTCTTCGTTGAGCATCCCACCGACAGGAGCAACCGCCCCAAAATCGACAACCTGAACCCCTCCGAACTTCCGCAGGGCGATGTGGATAAGCGTCCCTACACACTTTGCGGCCCTTATCTCGCCGAACTCTTCCGCAGGGCATTCATCGACGGGCTGCATGACCCGTCGAAACGCCCCACCGCCGACGAATGGGAACTCGCCCTGGTGAAGACCACCGACCTCATACAGCCTTGCCAGAATCCTGCCTGCGAGGCAAAATGGTTCGTCTTCGACAACACCACAAAGCCCAAATGCCCTTTCTGCGGAACGGAATACCACGGGCAACTCCCCGTGCTCAACCTATACTACTCCCCCACTAAAGGGAGATTCCTCCCCGACAATTACCGCCTGATGGTCTACGACAAGCAATCGCTATATATGTGGCACGCCAACCGCCTCGTCACTCCCAACGAGAGGATTGACCCGGAAGATAAGAAACCTGTCGGCGATTTCCATTTCCACAAGGGGAAATGGATACTCATAAACAGAAGGCTCCCCGATATGTGGGAAATAACATCCTCGGGGAAACGGCAGGTGAAGCCCGGAGATTTCGTCGAACTCACCGACGGCAAACAGATACTTCTCTCCTCGGCCGAGGGGGGACGCCTCATTGTGGTGCAGCTGGTAAACTCATGACCCCGGAATAACGTCTTTCATTAAAAATTTCACTGATTCTCAATACTCTATTTCCCCAATATGGCATCCTCAATAGAAAAACAGGCCATAGCACGAATTTTCGCCGACCTCATCAAGGCCGACCGCATAGTCGATCTCGGCGAGATGGAATTTTGGGAGAAGATTTGCCCCAAATATGGTATAAACCGTGAGATACATCTTCAGGCCAAGAAACTCCCCCTTGCGGAGGCACTTGAAATAATAGCCGATTCAGCCGATGCATCCCTGAGGAAGTCGCTGCTTGAGGATTGCCGCGACATGACGGTGTCAGATGGTTTCTGCGCCCACTCCGAGGCTCTGATTATGAGTGCAATCATATTGAGGCTCGAGGGTGGCCTCGACGGAAGGGTCGAGGTGTATTCGATACCGCGCTCGAATTTCAACATTGATGTGGCCACGGTGGTGTATGTGGAGTCGGAGACGGATGAGGAGATGAACGCGGTGATAAGCCACGACTTCCGCTCTATCTTCAAGGAGTTTCAGCTTGCCGGTTTCCATTTCATCTATCTCCCACATATCATAAACCATTACCGCGACACGGATAAAACCCGCTTCAAGCAGATTCTCGGCTTCCTTGCCCCCGACATGAAGGAAGAGAGCATAAATGCCACATACGAATCTCTCATGACGATGACCTCGGCAAGTTTCTGCCAGGATATTTTGTGCAACAAATGCGGCATCGACCAGCTACGCCACACCTTCCCCTCCCTCCTCATAAAATTCGGCAACAGTTTCGTCGATGACGTGGAATAT
The DNA here is from genome assembly GCA_947175265.1 of uncultured Porphyromonadaceae bacterium. Taxonomy (GTDB): domain Bacteria; phylum Bacteroidota; class Bacteroidia; order Bacteroidales; family Muribaculaceae; genus Lepagella. The sequence continues at coordinate 10,106 of CAMWMD010000035.1, forward strand.
GCCAATTACCTCCAGATTGAGGTGGATGAGGGGATTCTTCATTACGTACAGGGATTCGTGGATTCTTTCTGCGATATGCTCAGCAGCGACGTGTTCATCGTCAAGACCTCCGAAGAGCGCGACAACCAGTTTCATTTCTTCGGTTTCTACAAACAGTTGCTTGAGATTTTCCTCATCCGCAAGAACATCAGGAGCACCATACTCATCAACCCCTTCAGCAACCAGATATTCTTCCCGGGTATAGACGGCTGGCTGAACGAGGTGAGCCGCAAGGAGCGTGCTTTCTACGCCCTTCTGCTCTGTCAGGGGGATGAGGGTCTGAATTTCGTAAAACCGAACTCGACAAAGTTGGATACCTACAACCGCAGGATGGAGAAATACCAGCGGCGGTATAATGAGATTTACCGTATGATAGGTGGCACGGCCCAGAATCCACCCAATCTCTCCAACAGCAAGATACTCCGCCCGCTACTGACCCACCTCCGGGCTTCGCTCAGGAATCTCAAGGGGCTTTACAATCCGGACGACTACATGATTTCGGAGAATCCGCCGAAACATTACCGCGTGCATATCGACCCGTCGCTGATTAGAGTGGAGCCCCCGGGAAACGGCAATCCCATACCTCTCCACGACTCCGAATTCTACCGCCGCGTGATGAAGGCCTGAGTTTGCACATATCGCCCAAGTTTGCTAACTTTGTCCCGACATTCCACGACGCCGGATATGAAGATTCTAAATGACCCAAGACTAAACACACAAAATAAATGGCAGAACAAAAACATTTTACCGGCTTGACCGACGCGGAAGTGCTGAAGAGCCGGCAGCAGAACGGAGTCAATATCCTGACTCCCCCCGAGAAAGATCCTCTGTGGAAGAGGTTTCTTGAGAAATTCGGAGATCCGCTGATCATCATCCTCCTCATCGCGGGTGCCCTCTCGATAGGGATATCCTGTTATGAATACTGGGGACTCGACAAGGGTGCCGGAGTATTCTTCGAGCCGATCGGCATCTTCATCGCCATCCTGCTCGCTACCGGCCTCGCTTTCATTTTCGAACTTAAAGCCGACAAGGAGTTTGCGCTGCTCAATCAGGTGAACGACGATGAGCCGGTGCAAGTGATCCGCAACGGCAATGTCACACAGGTGCCCCGCAAGGATGTGGTGGTGGGTGATATCGTCATCCTCAACACCGGCGAGGAGGTGCCTGCTGACGGCGAGCTCCTTGAAGCCGTGTCGCTTAATATCGACGAGTCTACCCTGACCGGCGAGCCGATGTGCCACAAGACCACCGACCCGGAGCAATTCAATCCCGAGGATACTTTCCCTTCCAACCATGCCATGAGAGGCACAAAGGTGATGGAGGGTCACGGGGTGATGAAGGTATTCGCCGTGGGCGACAAGACGGAGAACGGAAAGGTGTTTGAAGCCGCACAGATCGACGACAGCGTCAAGACCCCCCTCAACGAGCAACTTGACGGCCTGGGCGACCTCATCACGAAAATATCCTACTTCTTCGCCGCACTTATCGTGGCAGGGCGTATCGCCATGTATTTCTTCAACAACTCTTTCGAGTGGGTTGAATTCGTGGCCTATCTCCTTCAGACCCTGATGATCGCCGTCACTCTCGTGGTGGTGGCTGTCCCTGAGGGTTTGCCGATGGCGGTAACTCTCTCGCTGGCATACTCCATGCGCCGTATGCTCAAGACCAACAACCTTGTCCGCAAGATGCATGCTTGCGAGACCATGGGCGCTACTACAGTAATCTGCACTGACAAGACAGGCACGCTGACGCAAAACCAGATGCAGATCTATAAGACCAACTTCTTCGGAAATCCTTCGGACGACGTGCTCTACGAGGGTATAGCCGTCAACTCCACAGCTCAACTTGACCTCTCAGGAGATAAGCCTCAGGTGCTCGGCAATCCTACGGAGGGTGCGCTGATACTCTGGCTCAAGGAGCGTGGCGTGGATTATGCCAAACTGCGTGAGAATGCGCAGAGAGTGGAGGAACTCCCCTTCACCACCGAGCGCAAGTATATGGCTACGGTGGTGAAATCTTCTACCGGCAAGAAGATTCTATATGTGAAGGGCGCGCCGGAAATCGTATTCGGCATGTGCAAGGATACAGCCGGAGTGACAAAACAGGAGATCGACGCGCAGCTGCTCGAGTATCAGAATATGGCCATGCGTACCCTCGGTTTCGCATATCAGGTCATCGAGGATGGCGACGTGACCATAAAAGATAATAAGGTGGCCGCTGAGAAACTCACCTTCCTCGGCATCGTGGCCATATCCGACCCTGTACGCGCAGATGTGCCGGCCGCTGTCAAGGAGGTGATGGACGCCGGTATAAAGGTGAAGATCGTGACCGGCGATACCCCCGGTACTGCTAAAGAGATAGGGCGCCAGGTGGGTCTTTGGAACGATTCATTCGATGGCGACGAGAACATCATCACGGGCACAGAGTTCGCTGCCCTCTCCGATGAGGAACTGCGCAGCCGAGTAGGCGATATCAAGATTATCGCGCGTGCCCGCCCGATGGATAAGAAGCGTCTCGTGGAGTCGCTGCAGGCCAACAATGAGGTCGTGGCCGTGACCGGCGACGGCACAAACGATGCTCCTGCTCTCAAGGCCGCTCACGTGGGTCTCTCTATGGGTGATGGCACCTCTGTGGCAAAAGAGGCTTCCGACATTACTATCGTCGACAACTCTTTCTCTTCTATCGGCCGCGCCGTGATGTGGGGACGCTCTCTTTTCCAGAACATCCAGCGTTTCATTCTCTTCCAGATGACCGTCAACGTGGCTGCATGTTTCATCGTGCTCGCCGGAGCATTCATGGGCACCGAATCACCCCTTACAGTGACGCAGATGCTTTGGGTGAACCTCATCATGGATACTTTCGCGGCTATGGCCCTCGCTTCGCTTCCTCCCTCGGAGAGCGTCATGAAGGAGAGGCCGCGCAGCCGTGAGGCATTCATCATCAACCGCCCCATGTGGCAGTCGATTGTGGGTGTCGGAGGCATCTTCTTCCTCCTCCTGCTCGGCATACTCTACATCTTCGAGCATTACAGCGTGGAATCTATGACACAACTGTTCACTTTCGCTGAACAGACGGTGAAGGAAGGGCAGCCTGCCCTCACGGCATACGAGCTCTCCATGTTCTTCACGATTTTCGTATTCCTGCAGTTCTGGAACATGTTCAATGCCCGCGCTTTCGAGACCGGACGTTCGGCATTCCACTTCAAGGGAGCCAGCGGATTCGTCATGATTGCCCTTATTATCGTGATAGGCCAGATATTCATAGTTTCTGTAGGCGGGGAATTCTTCAACGTAACCCCCCTCCGCATCCTCGACTGGCTCATCATCATTGGAGCCACCTCGTTCGTGCTCTGGATAGGCGAACTCATCCGCCTCTTCAAGAAATGAAATTTGCAATCCTGTATTAATCGGGCGGGAAGAGATGCCGGCATCTCTTCCCGCCCGATTAATCTTATAAAAATCCCAAAGCTCGTGCTCTCACAGTCCTCACAGCTCTCCCCAGCCTGGCAGCCCTATTAATCCGAAATTATCACTCCTTTTTTGGCCGAATCTAAATTTTTAGTTAATTTTGGCTTCGCTTACTGTCCTCTTTGTGGGTGCAGGTATTAAAAATTCCAGTCAAACCTAAATCTTCAACACCATGAATTTGAAAAAATTTGTAGGCGCGGCGTTTCTTCTCCTGACAAGCATCCCCACCATCCAGGGTGCCACCGCCGGAACAGAGACCAACCCATTTTTCGCCCCTTACAACACACCCTTCGAGATTCCACCTTTTGACAAGTTCACCCCTGCCCACTATATGGAGGCTTACGAGGAGGGTCTGAAACAGGCTCGCCATGATCTTGACCTGATAGTGAACAACCCCGAGGCTCCTACTTTTGAGAACACAATTCTCGCTATGGACAAGATGGGAGCACTGCTCGAACGTGTGAGCCGCGTCTTCAATTCCGTGACCCAGACCGATATGACTCCGGAACTGTCGGAGATTAACGACAGGATAACTCCCCTTGTTTCCGCTTATCATGATGAAATCTCAATGGACCCGAAACTGTTCGCGAGAATAAAGGCTATCTACGACAATCTTGACAATCTGAATCTCGATCCCGACCAACGCAAACTGGTGGAATCAACCTACAAGAGTTTCGCACGCAATGGCGCTTTGCTAAGCCCGAATGACAAGGAGACTCTCAAGAAACTCAACAATACCCTTTCAGAACTCTATCTGAAATTCAATAAAAACCTTCTCTCCGCCACTAATGAGTTTGAACTCATCGTAGACGACGAGAAGGAACTTTCCGGCATCCCCGAATCTACAAAAAAGGCCGCTCTTGAAGCGGGAAAAAAGCGCGGACACGAAGGGAAATACGTCTTCACGCTCCATGCCCCCAGCCGTCTGGCTCTCCTCAAGAACGCCGACAACCGCGATTTGAGGGAAAAGATGTATAAGGGGTATTCCTCCCTCGCCTCCTCCGGTCAATACGACAACAGACCCGTGATTAACGAAATACTCAAGACAAGGGCTGCCAAAGCGAAACTGCTCGGTTATCCCGATTACGCCACATACATGACAGAGAAGGTGATGGCCGGTTCCCCGGCCGAGGCTCAGAAACTGATGCAGCAGATGTGGGGCCCGACTGTACAGAAAGTCAAGGAAGAAATCGCAGAAATGCAGCAAGTCGTAGACCGCGATGGCCTGGGATTCAAAATCGCACCGTGGGACTACTATTACTACTCCGATAAGGTGCGCAAAGAGAAATATGATATCGACGAGAACCAACTCCGCCCCTATTTCCAGATTGACTCCGTGAGAAACGGCATATTCACGATGGCAAACCGCCTGTATGGAGTGACGTTTACCGAGATTCCCGATGCTCCGAAATATAATCCGGAAGTTAAGGTCTACGATATGAGGGATGCCAACGGTGAGCACGTGGCGGTATTCATGACCGACTACCACCCCAGGGCATCAAAACGCCAGGGAGCATGGGCAAGCAAGTTCAAGGCTTCCTATATTGACGAAAATGGGAATGATATCCGGCCTATCAACTTCAACGTCGGTAATTTCACTGCCCCCACCGCCGATGTCCCCTCGCAACTCTCTCTTGACGAAGTGGAGACGATGTTCCATGAATTCGGACACGGCCTCCATGGGATGCTTTCCCGCGCCCGCTATAAATCTCAGTCAGGCACCTCCGTCGACCGTGATTTCGTGGAACTTCCATCACAGATACATGAGCATTGGGCATTCGAGCCGGAATTGCTCAAGACCTACGCCAAACATTATCAGACGGGTGAGGTGATTCCCGATGAACTGATAGAGAAACTTGAAGCCTCATCGACGCATGGCTCAGGATTTCACATGGCGGAACGCATCACGGCCGCTTGGCTCGACATGCAGTATGGCCTTCTCAATCCTGAGGGGGATATCGACATAGAGGCATTCGAACAGCAGGTGGTGAATGACCTCGGGGCTCCCTCAGAAGTGGAATACCGTTACCACAGCCCGTACTTCAAACATATTTTCGGCGGAGAAGGGTATGCCGCCGGTTATTACACCTATATGTGGGCTGAGGTGCTCGACTGCGACGGATTCGAACTGTTTGAGCAAAACGGCCTGTTTGATAAGAAGACAGCCGACTCCCTGCGTGAGAATATCCTTGAAAAAGGGGGAAGCGAAGACCCAATGGCTCTGTTCATACGTTTCCGTGGGCATAAACCTACCCCGGATGCCCTCATGCGGAAATACGGCCTCGACCCGAATGCTCCGAAAATAAATCTCAAAATAAACGAAGAGAAGGCTGCACCGAAGAAAACGACGAAAATCAGCCCCAAAATTGTTGAATAAACCTCAAGGAGCGGCGACTTTCCGTTGCCGCTCCTTTTCTTTCCCCATACACAGACACTTACACAATTATCCCTCAATTCTGGGCTTCCGACATTCATTACGGCATCCTGATTAAACCCGCGAATCAAGCCAATTACCCCTTCAATCAGTTAAAAACGACCCTATAATTTCGTAATTTAAGACAAATTGCCTACCTTTGCGGTGGATTTCCCATTGTATCCTTTGTTTTTCAGAGATGCAATTTATGGGAATGCCTCTTTTTTGATACTAATCAACTACAACATAGAATGAAAAAGGAAATTCTGAACCGCGCAGCCGACAATATCCGTATTCTCTCTGCCGCGATGGTTGAAAGGGCTAAATCAGGTCATCCCGGCGGTGCCATGGGTGGCGCTGACTTTTTAAATGTCCTTTTCAGCGAATACCTGATTTTCGACCCTTCCGATCCGACATGGAACGCCCGTGACCGCTTCTATCTCGACCCGGGACACATGGCTCCGATGCTTTACGCAAATCTCGCGTTCTTCGGAAAATACTCTATCGACGAACTCATGAACCTCCGTCAGTGGGGAAGCCCGACTACCGGCCATCCGGAATTTGATATCGCCCGCGGTATCGAAAACACTTCCGGGCCGCTCGGTCAGGGTCACACCTTCGCCGTCGGAGCGGCTATTGCTGCCAAGTTTCTGAATACTCGCACCGGAAACCCCGGTTTCGGCAAGGAAACAATCTATGCTTATATCTCCGACGGCGGTGTCCAGGAAGAGATTTCCCAGGGTGCCGGGCGTATCGCCGGACATCTCGGCCTTGACAACCTCATCATGTTCTATGATGCCAACGACATTCAGCTGTCTACCGAGACTTCCGAGGTAACTTCCGAAGACACGGCGATGAAATACCGAGCATGGGGATGGAGAGTAATTGAAATCAACGGCAACGACGTGGATGAAATCCGCGAGGCCCTTGATGCAGCAAAACTTGAAAACGAGAAGCCTACACTCATCATCGGCAAATGCATAATGGGCAAAGGTGCCCGCAAAGCCGACAATACCTCCTACGAGCGTTCTTGCAAGACTCATGGTGCTCCCCTCGGCGAGGAGGCTACCCGAAACACCATCATAAACCTCGGTGGCGACCCTGAAAATCCATTCCTTATCTTCGACGAGACTAAGGAACTCTATGCAGAGCGCACACGTGAACTTAAGGAGATTGTAGCCGTACGCCGCGCTGAGGAGAAGGAATGGGCCGACAACAATCCGGATATGGCAGCCGATGTGGCCGACTGGTTTGAGAACAAGTCGCCCAAAATCGACTGGTCAATGATAGAGCAGAAGCCCGACCAGGCCACCCGCACCGCATCCGGAAACGTGCTCGCCGAACTCGCAAAGCAAGTCCCCAATATGGTGGTTTCATCTGCCGATCTCTGCGACTCCGACAAGACCGGTGCTTTCCTCAAGCAGAGTTCAGTATTCAAGAAAGGCGACTTCTCAGGTGCGTTCCTTCAGGCTGGTGTGGCCGAACTCACCATGGCTTGCTGCTGCATAGGTATGGCTCTCCACGGAGGTGTCATAACAGCATGCGCCACTTTCTTCGTATTCTCCGACTACATGAAACCGGCTATCCGCATGGCCGCTCTCATGGAACTCCCCGTAAAATTCATCTGGACTCACGATGCTTTCCGCGTAGGTGAAGACGGCCCCACCCACGAACCCGTGGAGCAGGAGGCTCAGATACGCCTCATGGAGAAACTTAAGAATCATCACGGCAGAAATTCCGTGCTTGTGCTCCGCCCCGCCGACGTGGAGGAGACTACAATAGCATGGAAAATCGCCATGGAGAATGTCTATACCCCCACAGCCCTAATCCTCTCCCGCCAGAACGTGAACAATCTCCCGGCAGGAACTCCCTACGAGTTGACCGAGAAAGGTGGCTACACCGTGGCTGAGAGCGATGAAGACCCCGACATCATACTCGTGGCAAACGGCTCGGAAGTTTCGACGCTCGTCGACGGTGCGAAACTCCTGCGTGCTGAAGGGATGAAGGTGCGGGTGGTTTCCATCCCCTCGGAGGGTCTCTTCCGCGCACAGCCCATCAGTTATCAGCACGCTGTCCTCCCCGCAGGCATCAAGAAGTTCGGTCTGACAGCCGGCCTGCCCCATAACCTCATCGGGCTTGTGGGAACCCACGGAAAGATCTGGGGTCTTGAAAGTTTCGGCTTCTCCGCCCCTTACAAAGTGCTTGACGAGAAACTCGGTTTCTGTGCCGAGAACGTCTATAATCAGGTGAAGAGCATGTTCTGATTTCACTCTGACCCAAATAGAAGCAGGATCCGGCCTCCGGATTCTGCTTTTTTTGTCTGACCTGTCCGACCTGTCCGACCAATCTCCCCTCCCGAAAATTATAAAAATAGTTGCCTGTTTTTAAGAAAAATATTAATTTCGCTGAATAAACCCTTATATTTTATTATCATGAAACAATTGTTCATCTCCGCTCTCCTACTCTCCCTGGCTTCCGCAGGTTTTGCCGTCAACCCGAAGGGTGGTATCGACGATGCCATGCTCGGACGACTCAGATCATCCTACAAGAATGACGCCAACGACAAAGCCATTTCCAATGCCCTGAAGGCTAACGACATCAACGCGCTTGCAGTCAACAATGACACCAAAAGCCAACTTGACGACAATTTCACATATCGCGTGAAGAGCAAGGGTATCACCAACCAGAAATCTTCAGGTCGCTGCTGGCTCTTCACAGGCCTGAACGTGTTGCGTTCTCAGATAATGGATGAGCATGACATGCCCCAGATTGAATTTTCACAGAGTTACAACTTCTTCTACGACCAGTTGGAGAAATCAAATCTCTTCCTGCAGGCGATGATCGACACCGCCAAACTCCCTGAGGAAAATGCCACAGTGCAGTGGCTGTTCGAACACCCCATACAGGACGGAGGACAGTTTACCGGTATCGCCGACAATCTCATGAAATACGGCATCGTGCCAAAGAGCGTAATGGGCGAGACTTTCACAAGTTCAAGCACTACCAACCTTCGCCGGCTTCTTTCCCGCCGTCTCCGTGAGGATGGCCTGCGTCTCCGCGAGATGGCTGCCAAAGGCGCCAAGGAATCCACGCTCATGGCCGAGAAGGAGAAGATGCTTCAGGGTGTCTACCGTATGCTTACCCTGACTCTCGGCGTGCCCCCGACAGAGTTCACATGGACACAAAAGGATAACAAGGGGAATATCGTAAGCACAAAGACCTACACACCGCAGCAATTCTACAAGGAGTTTGCAGGCAACGATCTCAAGAACGACTATGTGATGTTCATGAACGATCCTTCGCGCGAATACTACAAGGTCTATGAAATCGATTATGACCGCCATAACTATGACGGCTCCAACTGGAGATATATCAACCTCCCTATCGAGGATATAAAGAAAATGGCTATCGAGAGCCTCAAGAACGGCCAAATGATGTATTCATCCTGGGATTCCGGAAAATTCCTCAACAGGGCTAACGGCACGGCAAGCCTCGAAAACTATGACTACGATTCGCTTTTCGGCACCACCTTCGGCATGAACAAGGGTGAGCGCATACGCACGAAAGACAGCGCGTCAACCCATGCGATGACCCTTTGCGCCGTTGATCTCGACGCAAACGGACAGCCCGTGAAATGGATGGTGGAGAACAGTTGGGGCCCGGTAGGCGACTACAACGGTCATGTGGTGATGACTGACGACTGGCTGAACGAATATCTGTTCCGTCTTGTGGTGAACAAGAAATTTGTCCCCGCCGAAATCTTGAAACTCAACGACCAGAAAGCTATCCAACTTCCCGCCTGGGATCCCTTATTCTGATATTGAACCATGAGGAATCCCACAATCTGAAGATCGGATTCCGGGATGTGATAAAAAAATTGCAGGGCCATGCCGACATGGTCCTGCTTTTTATATCGCTTATTTCATGACCGAGTCAGAATTATCCTGCTGAAACGGTCTGATTCCTTTCATGGCCCCTTAAATGCCGACTTTTTGTTAACATAAATTATACAAATTTCCCATCACTTCAGAATAAGGAATCATATACGGTAAATTTCTGATTGTGTGTATCTTACAAATATTCCTAAACTTTTTTAAAGAAATTTCTAAAAAAAATAAAAATCAATCAAACCAAATGAGTTTTATTTACGTTTTGTAAGCGAAAACGGTTAGGAACTGACAACCAAAACCGGTTTTCAAACCTTGTTAAGTCAATCGTTAATGACTGGCACTCAGCGCGTCAGACATGATTAAAGATATAGAAAGTCGTTATGATATTGTTGTCAAAATGTTGTATAGTCCTATTTAACTAAAGATCCCTAACATGACATCTGAAACTTTACTACCTTTTGGGCAGAAGAGCGAATCTCTGCCCCATTTTTTTCGTTAGAGTCAAATTACCCGAAAAACTAACGGAGGAGGAAATTTCCGGGATATCCCGGAAGTTTCCTCCTCTTTCTGTTTCCACTAATATTACGTCGTTCAAATCATTTCTTTTTCTCCATAAGAGCCTTATACTCCACCGGGGTCACCTTGATGAACTGAGGAAGATAAGTTTCCCAGTCGTCGAGCATACGCTTCGCAAGTTTGCTCCGGGTGTAACGGTAATGATCCTCGATGAGACCTTTGAGTTCGGCTATCTCATCGTCCTCCTTAAGCAACGTCAACTCTACCATATCCATGTTGATATAGTAATCTACGTTGCCCGAGCGATTCCAGATATAGGCGATACCGCCGCTCATGCCGGCACCGAAATTACGCCCCACCTTGCCAAGTACCACCACGCGGCCTCCGGTCATATACTCGCAGGCATGGTCGCCCACACCCTCGACAACAACGTTCGCACCACTGTTGCGGACAGCGAACCTCTCACCTACACGACCGTTGACATACATCTCTCCGGCTGTGGCTCCGTAAAGGAGCGTGTTGCCGGCTATCGCGTTACTCTCGGCAGCGAAAGTGGTATCTCTCGGGGGAACAACGATGATGCGTCCACCCGACAAGCCTTTGCCGACGTAGTCGTTGGCATCTCCCTCCAACTTGAGGGTGACTCCTTTGCAGAGGAATGCTCCGAAACTCTGGCCTGCGCTCCCTGAGAAAGTGAGGTTGACGCTGTTGTCGGGCAAACCCTCACCACCGAAACGCTTGGTGATGTAGCCGGAAAGCATCGAGCCTACCGAGCGATCGGTATTGACTATGGGCATACCCAAAGATATGGCCTGCTGGGAATCTATGGCATTGCTTATCAACTGCAGCAACGCGCTATCCTTGACGTGGTCAAGTTTGTGATCCTGTGGTGTCGTGAAATGGAGATGTGCCTCGGGATTTTCCGCAGCGACATGGAAAAGACGTGAGAAATCCACCTTGGAGGCTTTTGACTCGGGAGCCGTCTCAACCTTACGGAGCAGGTCGGCCCGACCCACAATCTCATCAAGATTCTTATATCCCATTGCTGCGAGACGCTCGCGTATATCGCGTGCCATGAAACGGAAATAATTCACGAGATACTCGTAACGCCCGATGAATTTCTTACGCAACTCCGGATTCTGAGTAGCCACACCCTTAGGACAGGTGTTGGTGTGGCACTTGCGGATCATGCAGCAGCCGAGCACCACGAGAGCGGCTGTACCGAAACCGTATTCCTCCGCACCGAGCATCGCACTCACCATCACGTCATGCGGGCTCTTGAGCTGACCGTCGACCTGAAGGCGCACCTTACCGCGGAGATTGTTCATGACGAGTGTCTGCTGTATCTCGGCGAGCCCTATCTCGGCAGGCACACCCGCATGCTTCATTGAACTTGCGGGGCTCGCGCCTGTTCCGCCGTCGCAGCCGCTTATCAGAATCTTGTCGGCCTTCGCCTTCGCCACACCGGCGGCGATTGTGCCCACACCGCTCTCCGATACCAATTTCACGCTTATCTGTGCCTCCGGATTGATATTCTTAAGGTCGAAGATAAGTTGGGCGAGGTCTTCTATCGAATAGATGTCGTGGTGCGGCGGAGGTGAAATCAGGGTGATGCCGGGAAGTGAGCGGCGTGTCTTGGCAATCACCTCATCGACCTTGAAGCCGGGCAACTGCCCACCCTCACCGGGTTTAGCACCCTGGGCTACCTTAATCTGTATCTCATCAGCATTCACAAGATACTCGGCATCCACACCGAAACGTCCGGAGGCAACCTGCTTCACGCTGCTGCGCGCCCAGGTGCCGTCTGGTCTAACCTTGTTGCGCTCCGGGTCTTCGCCACCTTCACCGGTGTTGCTCATACCCCCTATCTTGTTCATCGCTATCGCAAGAGCCTCATGTGCCTCCTTGCTTATGGCGCCAAACGACATCGCCTCCGTGCAGAACCTGCGCATGAGGCTCTCCTCGCTCTCAACCTCCTCGACAGGGATAGGCTTGCGGTCGCTTTCCACGGTGATGAGGTCACGAAGGAAAATAGGCTCCGGCTTATCCTCCACGAGAGTGACGTATTCCTTGAATTTATCGTAATCGTTCTCCCATGTAGCTTTCTGGAGGGCTTTCACCACGGGGGGATTCCAAGCATGGAGCTCGCCTGCCTTACGGAAATTGTAGTTGCCGAAATCCTGGAGTTTGGCCTCCTCGGTCTCGAAGGCAAGACGGTGGTTGTGGAGCACATCCTGAGCCACCTCGTCTATACCTATACCCTCGATCGGGGAGGGAGCGCCACCCATGTAACGGCTCAGGAGGCGCGAACTTACGCCCAAAGCCTCAAAGAGGGCACATCCGCGGTAACTCCTTATGGTGGAGATACCCATCTTCGACATTATCTTCAGGATACCTTTGTTGACTGCCTTTATGTAATGCTTCTCCGCACCTTCGTAATCCAACTGAATCTCTTTCTTGTCGACGAGATCCTTCAATATGGCGAATGCCATGTAGGGATTGACCGCACTCGCTCCATAACCCATAAGGAGGGCGACGTGCATAACCTCACACACCTCCCCGGTCTCCACAAGAATGGCTATCTGCGAACGCTTCCTGCGTGCCACGAGATGATGATGCACGGCGGAAAGGGCGAGCAGTGAGGGTATGGCCGCATATTTGGAGTTGACGTTGCGGTCGGAGAGCACCATATAGTTGTAACCCTTGTCTACCGCTTCCTCCGCCTCAACGCAAAGCCTCTCGATAGCCTCTTCCATAGCCTTGACGCCACCCTCGGCCTCAAAGAGCATCGACACGGTAAGGGTATTGAACCCTTTATACTGGAGATGACGCAACTTATCGAGCTCGCTGTCGCTGACTATCGGCGAAGGCATCATCACCACATTGCAAAGTTCGGCGGAGGGCTGGAGAATATTCTTGCGCACCGCCCCGACATAACTTGTCAGCGACATCACGAGTTCCTCCCTTATAGGGTCGATAGGGGGATTGGTGACCTGGGCGAATTGCTGGCGGAAATAATTGAAGAAACGCTGCGGCATCTTCGAAAGTATCGCCGGAGGGGCATCGTTACCCATAGAGGCAAGCGGCTCCTGCGCATTCAGCGCCATAGGCTTGATTATCCTCTCGATATCCTCCACGTCATAACCGAAAGCCACCATCTGGCGCTCACGGTCCTCAACCTCGTGGCTCACCTTGCGGCCGCTCTTTATGTCGCTGAGCACAATCCTGTTCTGGTCGATCCAATCCTTATAGGGATGCTCGTTGGCGAGTTCGTTCTTTATATCGCGGTCTATGAGTATCTTACCCTCCTCGGTGTCGACCATAAGTATCTTACCCGGTTTCAGGCGCGACTTATGTTCTATGTCGGCGGGATCCACATCGAGCACTCCGGTCTCGGAGGCTATGATCATCTCCCCGCTCTTGGTCACCACCACCCTGGCAGGACGGAGTCCGTTTCTGTCAAGCATACCCCCGGCGTAACGTCCGTCGGAGAAGATGATGGCGGCCGGACCATCCCATGGAGCCATGAAGATGGAGTGATACTCATAGAAGGCGAGCAGACGACGTGACAGGGGATTCTGCTCGTTGCAACTCTCCGGCACCATCATGGCCAAAGCGTGCGGAAGGCTCATCCCTGAGCGTACGAAAAACTCAAGCGCGTTGTCAAAAGATGCGCTGTCGCTCATACCGGGCTGTATCACCCCTCCTATCTTCTCCATCTTTCCCAGATTCTCAGGCTCCACGATAGCCTCGCGGGTCGACATCCAGAAACGGTTGCCCCTGATGGTGTTGATCTCACCGTTGTGCCCTATCAGGCGGAAAGGCTGGGCGAGCCTCCATGTGGGGAAAGTGTTGGTGGAGAAACGGGAGTGCACCAGGGCTATCGCGCTCGTGAAATAGGGGCTCTGGAGATCCTTGAAATAGCCGCGCAACTGGAGGGAGGAGAGCATACCCTTATATATCAGCGTGCGCGTGGAGAGACTTACGATATAACAGGAGTCTTTGTCAACAATTTCCTCACTTTCCAGGACAGCCTGCTCTATCCTTTTACGGATTACGTAAAGGAGACCCTCGAGTCGCTCACGGTTGTCGCACCCCACGATGAAGAGCTGGCGTATCACAGGCTCTGTGACCAGCGCATCATGCCCGAGCACGGAGGAGTCAACCGGCACATCGCGTGTGTGCATCAGGAAAAGGCCCTGCGCCTTTATCTCGCGGTCGATGATTTCCTCAAATTTGCGGCGGTCGGACTCATCTTTCGGGAGGAAGACCATACCTACGCCGTATCTCCCCTTCTCCGGCACGGGTATACCGTTAAGTAGAATGTATTCATGTGGAATCTGCACCATGATGCCGGCGCCGTCGCCGGTCTTGTCGTCGGCTCCCTCGGCGCCGCGGTGGGCCATGTGCTCAAGCACCTTGAGACCCTGGTCGACTATGGAATGGTGTTTGCTGCCGTCGATCTTAACTACGAGACCCACTCCGCAGCCGTCATGCTCATACGAGGGGCTGTAGAGCCCTTCTCCTGCTTTTGGTTGAATTGTTGACATTGACATCATATAGACCTGAAATAATTCGATTGATTCCTGTCATCAGGGAACAATCTTGTCAAATATTTTGCAAAATTATAATTTTTTTGAATATTTGCAAAGCCTAAAACCGAATAAATTGCAATTTTAACATTTTCACTCTTATATTTCTGCCATTATGTCTCCCTTTAAACCCTAAATTTTATCTAAAATACCCTTTTTTTGCATATTTTTTTTTAGGGTCTGTAAACTTTTACCATACCTCAAACGTATTTAGTATGTGATTGGTCAAGACTTCAATCCTTGAACGATTCCAAGCACATAGAATTTTTCCATTATTGCAAAAATCAAAACTAAACTCTTATGAAAAAGACTATTATTTCGGCTGCTATACTTTTAGGAACTGTCTCGGCAGCGTCCGCTCAGCAAGCCATCGCAACCCCGAAATTTGGCGACAACTGGTCGCTCGGTATCAATGGTGGTATCACTACTCCTATGAACCACTCCCATTTCTTCCGTGATGCCCGCGCAGTGGTCGGCCTCAAGCTCGACAAGAAAATTTCTCCTATCTACAAGGTAGGTATCGAAGGTGATTTCGCAATCAACACCTCTACTGTCAGAGGCCCTCACAGTTATACCGCATTCGATGATTCTTACGTTGGCGCATACGGTGCCGTCAATCTCTTCAACCTCTTCGGAGGATATCCCGGAAAGGTTCGTCCGATTGATATTGACGCTGTGCTCGGCGCAGGTTGGGGACACAGATTCGAAACCGAGACTCACGACTACAACTATTTCGGCACGAAAACCGGATTGAACATTAACTTTAATGTCAATGATTATCTGACAATCACTGTTCAGCCTTCAATCATTTGGAATATGACTTCCAATCCCACTCGCAACAGCAGTGCCGCTTACAATAAAAACGAAGCCAATTATAACATTACTGCCGGCGTAGCTTACAACTTCGGTGGCAATGGATTCAAGGTTGTCGAGCCTTACAACCAGGCACAAATCGACGAACTTAACGGCCAGCTCAACGAACTCCGTGGCGCTCTCGACGCTTCCAACGCTCAGAACAGGGCTCTCAAGGCTCAGGCTAAGGGTATGGAAGAGGAGATCGTGAAACTCCAGAACAAGCCTGCAAAGGTCGTTAACACTGTTCAGGTCAAGAACAACCTCGAGTCTGTAAGATACGTCTTCTTCCGCCTCGGTTCTTCAGTTATCGGTGCTGACCAGCAGCCTAACGTGGAGATGATTGCCGCTTACCTCAACAATCACCCCAACAGCAAGGTCATCATCAAGGGTTACGCTTCTAAGGACGGCCCGGAGGAAGTGAACATCCGTCTCGCCAACCAGCGCGCTCAGTCTGTTAAGGACGCTCTCATGAAGCGCTATAAGATTCCGGCTTCAAGAATCGTAGCTGAAGGTGAAGGTATCGGCAACATGTTTGAGGAAGAATCTTGGAACCGCGTTGCTATCTGTATCCTTGAGACTAAATAATCAAACTAAATAAATTCTGAGTACATTCTCGCAAGAGATCATGATAATGGCTTCCGCTCCGGCGGAGGCCATTTTTTAATATCCTAACGGCGCCTCCTGAGCCATCCCCATCTTTTCCTTCTCCGTAGATATCCCCCGTCACGCTCATTTTCGTAGGCCTCCCTCTCGAATGAGATCGCCCGGTAGGCCTCGAAACTGTTGCCGAGCCGGATAAGATGCACGAGCCATTCGACGACATACCATATATAGAAGAGCAGGTACCCCATCTCCTTCATCTGAGCCGTATGGATTCTCTCGTGATTGAGCATCACGGCGTCGCAAGGCCCTTTTGCGAAAAGCACTCCGAAAAGATTTATGGCATAGTATCTCCTTCCGAACGGTATTATTTTGTTGTAGATTATCTTCATGGCGATGGTGTCTGTTTAAATTTCAATTCTGCAAATATAATATTTTATTATCTCCTCCGGGCTATCAAAAAATTTATTTAAATTTGCACTCAGGCAACAAAACCTCTCTCCTCCCGAAATCTTCCCTTCCCCTACCCATTTGAAAAAACAAATAACAGATGATAATAGAAATTCTCCGCGACAATCCCGTCATCCCTCTCTTCCTCACACTCGGCTGCGGCTTCTGGCTCGGCTCCCTGCGCTACAAGGCTTTCTCGTTGGGTGTGGTGCCCGCCACTCTGCTTGCCGGCGTGATCATAGGGCAGCTTGACATCGTGATTCCCCCCATAGTCAAATCCCTCTTCTTCATCCTCTTCCTCTTCTCGATTGGTTACAGCGTGGGGCCGCAGTTCTTCCATGCCTTTAAGGGAAACGGATTCCGGCAGGTGCTTTTCGCCGCTGTCGAGGCCCTTATCTGCGTGGGCACCGTAGTGGCCTTTTCCAAAATTATGGGGTATGGCACCGGAGAATCGCTCGGCCTTTTCGCCGGCTCGCAGACAGCCTCCGCCTCCCTGGGGCTTATCACCGACACGGTGGCAGGCCTTGACATCGCAGCGCCCGAAAAGGAGCATATCCAGAAAATGGTACCGGCCTGCTATGCCGTCACATACGTCTTCGGAGCAATAGGCTCCGCATGGTTTCTATCCCTTGCAGGCCCGCGCCTGCTCGGCGGACTCGACAAGGTAAAGGCCGAAGCCAAAGCCCTCGAACATACCGCCCTCCCCAAGCCAGAGCCTGAAAAGAAATCATCTTCCGACACCACCGACATGATTTTCATCGGCTTCGGAGTGGCCCTCGGATGCTTTATCGGAGCGATATCATTCAACCTCAAGACCATCCCCATCTCACTCAGCACCACAGGAGGCGCACTCCTGATGGGCATTGTGCTCGGATGGTGGCGCAACCGTCATCCCCGCTTCGGCTACATCCCTCCGCAGGTGGTATGGTTTCTCGATAATATTGGCCTGAATCTCTTCATAGCGATAATCGGTCTCACAGCCGGACCATCCTTCATCCCTGCCATACGCGAGGTTGGCGTGATGCTCGTGGCAATAGGAGCCGTAGCCACCATCCTGCCTCTCGCAATCTGCATATTCATCGGCCGGAAGATATTCCGCTTCTCCACACCGGAGACTCTCGGTTGCGTGGCCGGTGCGCGTTGCGGCGTAGCTGCCATCGGCGCGATACAGGATACCCTCGACAGCACTGTCCCCATGGTAGGCTACACCGTCTGCTACGCCTCGGCCAACTTCATACTCGTCTTCTCCTCGCTGATAGTGCTCTTCACGATATAGAAAGTGCCGGAGAGAGGCTCCGGCACTGAAGTGAGCGTTAGCGCGCTGTCTGTGCAAGCGTGCTGCCTGCGTTAGTGCGATTTCTGTGTTAGCGTGTGGCGGCCCATGGGTCGCCATTCCCATTTACTGAGGCATAAGGTAACGATCTCCCGTCGTCTTGACAATCATCTCGTAAAATTCCGGCTTATATCCGGGCGACTCCGGAGAAAGCGGTTTGCCATACTTGTTTCGTGCAAACTCACCGTTCGCATCCACCTTTTTCCTCTTTCCGTCTATATACTTCACAATTAGATACTGAGCCAGGTCCCTGTAGGCATCCGTAGCCTCCTTGGCTATCGCAGCCCCTTCCTCATTGACGCTCTTCTCAAGCCCGGCCATATCCCCGGCTTCGTAAAGCGCGAGTAGTTGTGCATCCTTTGCCCGGCGTGCTTCCGCGAATTTATCCTCCAAGCCACCCTGCACCTTGCGGATATCGTCAATCATCATGTCATAGCCGTGGTAAGCCTGATTCGCCACCCAATTGTTCACCCAGAAATTGGCCGTCGGAGAGAAGGTATAGAGATCACCGTTACCCACACGCAACTCCTCCGGCACCTCCGTCATAGAACAATAGAAAGGCATATAGACTGAAGTGTTGGCATCATCGGTGCCAAACCATAGGATTCCACCCACTGCATCCGGCATATCGCCCCTGCTCTGGCTCACGAAATGCCAGGCTGTCTGCTGTGTGGCTGTCGGCCGCTCATGAAAATAAGTCTTTCCATCCACCTCATACCTGTTGGGAGCCCATCTCACGGGAGCCGTATGGTTGCCGGCCCCTATATCCTTCGTCATGTCAAGGTCAGTCCCCTCATAATGGTCGCGCATACGCTCCTGCATATCCTTGAGCGACAGTTTGCGGTCAGGGATGATATACAGCGGCAGAGGCTCATCACTCTCTGCCTTCACCCACTTCAGCCAACGCGCATCCTCCTCAGGAGTAGCGAAATTGCGGTAGAAACTCCACACACGCCCGTCGCACGAACGACGCTTCGCAGGCTTATGGTCGCTGAAAGCATCCGCAAAAGAGAAATCCTCATCCTTCCCCTTGAGATAGCCATGCTTCCGCGCCCACTTGAAAAGATCCTTCGAATAAATCACATTCTCCTTATCCTTATAATCGACCTTGCGGATACGCGGCTCATTGGCATGCGCGGCTATGGCATTATCCGGAATCCTAACGGCAATCCAGTTGGCTCCCTTCTCTCCGCTCCCCTTTCCTATCATCTCCATAATCCACGCCTCATTCTTATCAGCAATGGAGAAAGTCTCACCCGTACTGGCATAGCCATACTCATCCACAAGCTCACCCATCAGCTTAATCGCCTCGCGAGCCGACTTCGCCCTCTCCAAAGTGATATAGATAAGGCTCCCGTAATCAAGAAGGGAATTGCCCGTAGTATCCTCAAGTTCAGGATAACCGCCCCAGGTAGTCTCCCCGATTACCACCTGATGCTCATTCATATTACCCACAACATTATACGTCTCCCCCGCCTGCGGAATCTCACCACGCGGAGTATCGTCACCCCAATCAATCACCTTACGCATCTCCCCCGGACCATGCTTACCCCTCGCAGAATGGTGGAGATACCCGAACCGCGTATAGGAATCATCCGCGTAGGTCACCATGACAGACCCATCCGCAGTAGCACCCTTACCCGCGATAAAATTAGTACAGGCAAAAGCATCCGCCGCAATCAAAGCAGCCCCCGCCAGCCCCATAAAAAATCTCTTACTCATAAGTCGTCCATCTAAAATTTCAGCCCGCGCTCAAACTGCCACTCCATATAATCGAAATCCTCCGGTTCATCCAGATCGAAGCACACATGCGGCATCTCATATACAATCGACCTCGGCGTGACAGCACGAGGATTCTCGCAATCAAGAGCTTCACGCCGATACACATAGATCGACCCATTCATATCATAAACCTTCGGCGACTCCTGCCTGCTCTTATACATACTCCCGTCGCACACCACGCCATAGTACCCGTTACCCTTCCTCTCAACCATAGCGAAATAAGGATTTCGCCGGCAAGGACTCACCGAGAACACCGTCAACGCCTCCGGATCCCCCTCAATCAGCCGCACGCACTCCTTCACGTCATCAAGGCTCCGCAACGGAGAGGTGACGTCAAGATCAAGCACATAATCATATCGTTTCCCATGCTTCCCCTCCGCATAATACATCACGTCGCGTATAGCCTCCGGCTTCCCGCAAGTATCATTCGCAAGAAAATCCGGACGCACATAATCACTCTTCAACCCCCACTCGCCTGCAACTCGGCGTATCTCTTCCGAATCGGTCGACAACTCAACATCCGCCCCGAAAACCTCCGCAGCCTTCAGTGCCATCTCGATAGTATGCGCTATCAGCGGCCTCCCGCCGAGCATCTTTATATTCTTACCGGGGATACCCTTCGACCCCCCGCGTCCGCAGACTGTAATAAGCATATTCATGACAATCACTAAATTTTTCGGCAAAGATAATCAATTTTCCCAAATCACCAATATCCGCCCCCCTATCGCAAATCATATCCTCCCCAAGCCCTCCACAGCCATTATCAAAAAAGAATCCTCAAATTTTCAATTAAATAAAACACATTCAAAAATTATTCAAAACTTTTTTATTAATTTTGCACCTTGAATTCCAAATACAAAACTCTTAATAAAATGACAAAAGCAGAAATCGCAAATGAAATTGCAAAGACAACAGGCATTGAGAAGGCAGCCGTTGTTACAGTAATTGAGAACTTTATGACAGTCGTTAAAGACTCTTTGGCTCACGGAGAAAATGTCTACCTTCGCGGCTTCGGCTCATTCATAATCAAGAAACGCGCAGAGAAAACAGCTCGCAACATCTCCAAGAACACCTCGCTCATCATCCCCGAGCACAATATCCCTGCCTTCAAACCCGCAGACACCTTCAAGGAGGACGTAGCCAAAGGCACAAAATAAATCCCGCGCCGCAAAAAACTGCGCCGGCAGTAATGCGTCCAGAGTGTAGCAAGCCATGGCTTGCTACATCCACCTGAAGCCCCGGTGCTTCCTTCTCCACAAAAAGGCAACAAAAACATAAAAAGGAATCAGTAAAAACTGATTCCTTTTTTTAATTATCTCTTGGCAAGAGATAATTAACTTTCCTTAAACATCTTATTATCAATAGAATATTTCCTAATAAAAATCCGATTTTTAAAACAAATCAATAATGATGGCAAGATAAGGCTCCTCTTTTAATAAAAATTTCATTTCCTAACTCGGTAATTTCAAATAAATTTAGTAACTTTGCCTTATAAAATAGAGGCATTTAATTATCTCTTGCCAAGAGATTATTAACCCTCCCAAGGCGCAACACCCACAACACCAAAGTGTTACAGCCAGAAATAGATATAACTCTCATAATCCCCTCCGCACTCGGGCAGGGGGTCGGCGACTATACCCGAAAATTCCGGCTTTATTAAAAATCTCTCCATACCCTAAATGACTGCCACTCAGCCGGAAAATACCCTCCCGATTATCAGATTTCTCCAATCGGAGGCCGACACGAAATCTCCTCGGACTGCAGCCGCATACCGCCAGGCCATCAAAGCATACGGCAATTGGCTGAACTCCACGGCTGATCCCTCCCGGATCCAGGATTTCATTATCCACCTTGCCCTGCAAGGCTATTCCTACAAGACATCAAGACATTACCTCGACATACTCTCCTCTCTCATCAACAAGTACAACAGGAGTGAGGAAAACGGCGCGACCTACGGTTTCATCAGCGACAGTACAGACTCGGCCTTCGCCGAAATATCCCCCACTCTCTGGGATGACGCTTTCTCCGACGACGCCTTCCTCCGCCTGTTGGCAATGACAAAATCAGCCTCCCACCAGAAAGGCTCCATCCGCATCGCCACCGACATCATCCTCCTCTCTCTCCTCAACGGAGGCCTCCCAGTCGAGAAAATCGTTACTCTGAAAATCACCGATACACCCTCCCTCCACCCATCCTCCAAAGATATAATAAACCGCAACGCCGACCCCAGGAGAAAATTCATATTTCCCCTTGACCAGTCATTCCGCACCCCGCGCCAACTGCGCGAACACGTTGACGGAATGATACGCTCCCTACTGCGTCTGCGCAACCTCCCCATCTACGGCTCCCCCGACCAGACCATACGCTCATATTGGGCATACACGGCCTTGCGGGCAGGCATCTCACCCGAAGAGATCGTAAATACGCTCGGATCCGCCCCTGCGGGATTCCCGGCCCTCTCGGTAATAGATAGGGAGCAACAGACCGAAGCAACCGGAAACAATGCTGCGGACGACACCATAACAGACCGCATCGCCGAGATTCTGCTCACCAATCCCCTCCACTGGTATGCCATGCGCCTCCGTCCCTACATAAGTTACACCGACCTTACCCTCCGTCTCTCACAACTTCAGAAAGACAACGAACTCAACACCCCTCCCCTCTTCTACCCCCACGATGAGATTGCACGCCGCACGGGGAAGAAAATCGAATTCGAGAAAAAACCGGTGATACGCGACATCGTGTTCTTCAACGCCCATGCCACCGACATCCTGCCTATGTTCACACGCATAGGCGACCTCGCATGGTGCTACAAGACCGATGGAGCCAACGGCAAGACCTACGCGGCGATTCCGTCGCGGGCTTTCGAACGTTTCCAGCAGACGATAGGCCATTTCACACCCGACTATCAGGTGGCGCCCATCGGTTCACTTCCACCCCTGCCGGGTGAGAAAGTGGAAATCGTAGCCGGTCCCTTCGCCGGCCGCGAAGCCCGCTTCATCGACGTTCTCCCCGCCGACCAGGCGAACGCCCCCGATACGGAAATAAATTGCTCCACCCTCTACCGCTGCTCCCTGATAGGCGACAACGGCATAGAATGGCGCATCACCCTACCCTCACTCCTGACAGCCCGCTGAAAGTCATGACGCTCACATTAGCGAACATCGGCCAATACGAAGTGGATTACCGCATGACCTACGGCACACCGCCCCCGGCTGCGGAAATCAACCGCACCGTACTCGGCGCGTTCCGCAGATTCCGCGAGCGCGGAAAGGACTCCGGCGTTGACCCCTACCTCCTCATGACGCACATCGGCGACGCCCTCCACCGCCGTCGCGACCCCGCCTACTTCGGCGAACCCCTCCGCTGGTACGCCCGCACCCTCCAGCACTGGGTACACCTCTCCCGCACCGGCGCCCTCTCCACCC
>CAMWMD010000036.1 GCA_947175265.1 uncultured Porphyromonadaceae bacterium
GGTAGCTCAGCTGGATAGAGCAACAGCCTTCTAAGCTGTGGGTCTTGGGTTCGAATCCCAACCGGATCACTAAAAGGTCACGATTTCTAATCAAATCGTGGCCTTTTTTCATGCCCGTAAGCCCCTGCCAGCCAGTATTTAGCAATTTTGTAATTTTCAGTGTTATAAGGATTTAGCACAAATCAGCTTCCCGTCCGTTAGCCAACGTTAGCATTTGTTAGTTTCGATTTAGCATATTATCTTTGGTACAGATTTCGAAATGTACCACAAAATGTACCGGATTTCCCGACATATCATCAAGGCTGAGGCACCTGTCCCCCATATCCCGGACTTGGAGGGCGGTCATACCACTCAACTCTCTGATATCTGCTATTTTGTACTAAATTCTCCCAAAAGAGAAACATTTCCCAACACCATTGGGGACACTCTTTCGGTCACTTTCTGGGACACTTTTGGGGACACAAAATATATAAAGAATAATATAAATATTCTTCTCTCCCTCCCATAACCTGCGAGAAAAAATTTAATTACTAAATCGGCCTAACCCTCTGACGATTATTGCACTACTGGATAATTTTTATTAATTTTGCATTTGGAATGACAAAGGATGAACTTGTAGCTAGACTACGTGACATAGAATGGGATGATTTCGAGGTCAAGGCCGCGAAATCTGATCTACCGAAGAATATTTGGGAAACAGTAAGTGCTTTCTCAAATTGCTCCGGCGGCTGGATTGTGCTTCGAATGAAACAAAAATCTTAATACCAGAATTAAATTATTGTATTCTTACAACTAAAAGGAATTTATTTAATATTATGGACATGTATTCTTCAAAATATGTATCTCGTCCGGATAATCATTACTTTGAAAAAAGAATTAATGAGGGACAATCTTTACAAGATCTTTTTGATGATATTGATTGGCAAGCAAAGTGTTATATTCATGATGCTAATAGACCAATTAAAGTAAGGGTAGGTAGAGAATATAACTATATACTAAAGGGATATATCCTCTTTGATAATTGGTTCTCCACAGCTGATGAGTTTAGAGATTTTGAAGATGTTACCTATGCTTATAGAAGACTTAATGAGAAACGCTGTGTTGATGGCGGAGTATTAATAAGACGTAATGGTTCATATGTAACTCGAGAAGAGTTTTCAAGAATTATATACGACAGTTGTAATGAGAGAGGTAAATATGCCTTAGTTCAACAATATGATAATTTGTGGAATATTTTAGATGTTAATACAGGATTAAAACTATCTGAAAAGGGTATAACTGTTGATGCCATATATTATAATAATTATAGTTTTCCAAATATTCCTATTTTCATAGTTGCAAAAGGTGATTTTGAAAGGCTAAGTTATGACGAATGGAGTGGATGGCATAGTAACCCAATTTATGGTATTAAGTATAATTATTATAAGATTGGTAAAGGTTTCATAAGTAAAGAATGGTTTGATTTTGTAGAACCATTCCCATATGATCAAGATTTTGGAAGAAGTCCAAAATTAGGTTTATACGCAATAGTACATAAGGATAGTAAAGTTAACTTCATTGACATGAATGGTAAACTATTGTCACAAAGATGGTTTGACAATGCTATTGTCTGGGCTCGTGGAGAAGGTATAGCAGGTATTCAAAAACCTAATGTCGGTCCAGATATCCCTGATTATTTTACATTAACAGGATATGAAAATGATGAATGGCTTTATAACCCAAAGAAATATGAATCCTTTAAATTGTTACCCAATGGCCAATTTATTCAAATTCGTTAATCTTATTATCAATTACTACTATGTCTCAGCCTTTAATCATAAATAATGATCTTCAAGAATTATTGACTTCTCGCGAAGATATATCGGATTATGTTTTTCATTTTACAAAATCCGAGATCGCTTTTGATATCCTAAAATCGATATTGAAAGATGGCAAAATAAAGGATATAGGAGGACGTGGTTATATCTGTTTCACAGAAGCACCCATCTTAATGCTTCCTAATATGTTTAGTATTTTTTCTGAAAATGTCTCTTCTAAGTACTATCAGAAATATATGCCTTATGGGATAGGAATAAAAAAGAACCATTTCTATGAGATGGGTGGACGTCCTGTAATTTATGGTGACAAAGAAGATGAAGTTTTTCTCAAAAATACTCACTTATTTTGGAGATTCCAATATTATGACCCTAATTACTATGATTGGACTTGGCTAAGGGAATGGAGGATTAAACAGACTGTCATTTTAGATCCTAAAAATATGTTTATAGTTCTACCATCAAAGACCGATCGTGATATATTACTTCAAGAGAGTTTTGATATTGAATTTGATGGGGATATAGAGGATGGTCAGTTTCATTGTTATGCAACAGGTGTTTCGAAAAAGCGATGGTCATTTAAAGCCATTTCAATTGAACAGATCAAAAATAATTTAATATCAACTAAGAGTAGCCTTAAAAATAATCTTAATTCTCAACAATTAGAAGAGAGTGAATATATTAATCTTGGAAGTAACTTAGTTTAAATTTCTGCTATAGTCTTTAGTAATAAAATTATAGAACTAATGGAGACGCTTAGTATAACAATAAAGACAACTTGCAATAAGTTTATATAATGATACTCATATATATTAAAAACAGAATATAGGAATAGTTTTATAAACGAGGAAGGATTAATTTATCGTTACTCCATTGTATGAGGGAGAAAAAGTAAATTAAGAATTCTTTGCCTATCTAAAATAGTTATGGTGGAGATGAACATTAGCAAAGGAGTCTATAAATGCATTTCTGGTACATCTATAAATTTTGAATATTAAGCTTCATATATATATTAAATATGCATACAAATTTGAATTGGGGAATCCCGATGTTGACACTACGGATGTTTGCGAAAGTAGATAACCCTTGTAAGGGTATAATGCGTTATCAGGTTTCTACGCCGTTATTATCATTTCGTAATGATGAAGAAAACGCTATTCCGTATAATCCATATTCTAATAACGTTATCCCGTTATCGAATCTCAGCATCCCAAAAGTAATAAGTATGGATATTCGATATAATGATTTTAGACTAAACGGTATTTCCTTAAACAATCTGGAAGCGATTACTTCGAATACCCAAATGTTACTTATAACTTTAGAATGTGATGGTATAACAGTAGAATGCTTCTGCCATAGACTTTATTTTTCATTCTCCGATAGAAAAGAAATGAGTGGCTACGGAGGGATAATCATAAGTCCATATAGAATCTATTGCATACATGGGAAGGATGCAATAGAAGTTCCATTTCATGAAATTCTTCAAGGGGAAAAAAAGAGAACGGTAGATTATGAGATGTGCGAGAAACTTTTCTCAAAGAGAATAAATACTATAAATAATTGGATTAGTCTTAAATCTATTCAAGCCTATGGTGATACTGTTATAAATGGCTATAAAAAAAATATATGTCCTTCCCAAGTGGGAAGAGATGAGGGAAAAATTGGGTTATTTTCAGATTCAAATCTGTTATACTCAGAAGGTATTGGGCATCTTAATCTAGAAGATATTTTCCCAAGTAAAACCAACTTAGAGTATGATCGTTTTCAAATAAGTAATAAAGGACAAAATAATAAGAGAGCGGAACTCTTTCCTCAATTTGATCCATATTTCTCAGGATGTAGAGTAGGTGATCATAGATATTTAGATGCTTGCATTTCAGAATCATTTAAAAGAACTCATTTATCACCATATAAATTCTTAGTAAGGACATCTATAGCAGGAAAATGGTTTGGTATCGATTACCATCAAAGTACCCGATCTCATCCTTGGTTTGTTAGGGGGGAAGGTTGCTACCAAGAATGCGAAGAAACTACAGAACGAATTTCGGCAACCATCCATTTCCCCTCAATATCTGATTTATTATTATACTTAAAAAAGATTGATTCATTAGGATATAAAATAAGTGACGTTTCTAACAATGCTTATTTTACCGAGGGTTGGATGATAGTAAACAAACCAATAAATATTATTTCGGAAGAGTTGGAATTAGTATTTGTTTATGATAAAGAAATAGACACAGTAGCTTATTAACAGAAGTATGACCAATGTATTTCCGTTTCTATTTTATTCGGTAATATAATAAAGGAACTTAGGGAGATAAATGGCTTACTTTAACGGCAACTTGCAGCACAGTTGGATGTTGACACACCACTGTATAGTAAGTTTGAACGAGGTGAACGGCTTCCTAAGAAAGAACAGATCGAGAATATTGCAAAACTTCTTAATTCAGATGAGAAAGAGTTGAGGATACTTTGGTTAGCAGATAAGCTACTTAAAGTTGTTATTGAGGAGAGGGATATTCGCTGTGAGGCGGTAGAAGTAGCGCATTCACAGTTAAAGAGTCTCTCGATTAACGAAACTGATAAATCAAAAAGATATGAACCAATTACAGATTCAGGAAGTTGATGTGAAATTATGGGACAAGTATAAAGTCCGATTTACTCCGCATCACGATATCAATATTATTGTTGGTATCAACGGTAGCGGTAAGACAACTCTATTAACAGAAATCAAGAAAACATTATCCAAGTCTTTAGGTACGGAAGGAGCGTATATTTATATTCCGTCTGTTGATAATCTTATTCCTAGAGATAAGCGAAAAAAAGAAACAGCCTTATCGCAAGAATTAAATTATTATATATACGATATAAAAGATGGTCCTTCTCTTTTCTCTTATAGGGTTTCAGCCATGGATGCCCCATCTTCTTATAAATCTATCGTAGAACAAAGAGTAACAATATTCCGTGAAGTAATCGATAGTCTTTTTAAGGATACAGGGAAATCTCTAATAATAGAAAATAATAATTTTTTTATCGATTCAAAAAATGGAAAACTATTGCCAAAGGATTTATCTTCCGGTGAAAAAGAGATTCTTCTATTACTCTTACGTGTTTTCTTGCTGGATAGCAATGGGTCAGTAGTGTTGATTGATGAACCAGAAAGCTCCCTTGACATTAGCTGGCAGTACAAACTAATCGATTTATTAGTTAAGCTGAATCCTAACGCACAGTTCTTCATTACGACTCACTCTCCCAGTATCTTCGGGGATGGATGGGGCGACAAGATTATCTACATGGAAGATGTCACCTCTAAGATTGAGCAGTCCGTATGAGCCACATCGAAGACCAAGCTAACTACTACAAAAACCTTCATCTTCGCGATAGAAGCATTCAAGCTGTCGTTCATGTGGAGAACAAAGATGACGAGGCATTCTGGAATTTTCAGCTACAGTCGGTTCTACCAGGACATTACCATTTCGTATCTCAAAGCCGGAGTGAGGCTGGAATAGAATCCAACGGATGCGAGCAATGCCTGAGATATTGTCCGTATATCAATCGGCAATTCTTCATCTGTATAGACAGCGATCTAAGATTATTACGCGGAGAAGAAGGATTGACACCCGAAAACTATATTGCCCAGACTTACGCCTATTCATGGGAGAATCATTCTTGTGAAGCTACTCATCTTGAATATCGATTCACTCAGAAAGTACCGAATTGTGAGTTCAGCTTCGTGACTTTCCTGAATGAACTGTCTCAGATAGTCTATAGACCCCTTCTCTATCTCGTTTACCATAAAACTCCAGAACTCAATCAACGATGGAATGTCACAAAGTTTAATAGTTGTATCCCTCTTCAACTTAAGAGAGAAGAACTTGAAGACAATGGTCGGCCATACTTGCAAAAGGTCCGAGAACTTTTCTATAGAAAAATGGAGGCTTTAAGTCTTCCAGATAATTTTTCGGTTAATGGCTTAACCCCCGAGAATGCGTATCTACACATCCAAGGTCATCAACTCTATAAGCTTATCGCATATATTGGCAAGTTGATGTGTAGAGGGATGCGAGTGGCTTTTAAGTTAGAAATTTTGGATAAGGAATTTCCTATTTTAGGATATGCAGAGATAGAAAATGTCCAGTCCGACTTAAGGACAATTCTTCTCGAATAAAAAAGGTATTAGATGAAATACTATCCCTTCTATGAATTCGTTAAATTTATAGTGACAAGTTAGAGAACTTGATGGTAAGACACTCATTAGGTCCGACTTCCAGAGAAGCAGTCCGATGCAAAACGGAGCAGGCCGCATAAGGAGTGAATGTTGGAGATGAAAATATCAGTCAATTCATCCGATTGATTTTCAAGGTTAAAACTACCGGTCGGGTTTCCCCAACCGGATCACACAAAGGTCACGATTTTCACACGAAATCGTGGCCTTTTTTCATGCCCGTAACCCCCTGTCAGGCAACATCTCTTTTACAAACTATAGATGTGATTGGATTTAGGTATTGTCAAGAAGGGAAACATATAAGCTGATAATCGGTAATAGCCTATTGTAGAAATGATGTGCTCCGCATTATCTGAATTTGATATTTTCAACCCTCTTGACTTCAATAACTCAATCAGTTCATGAGGGTTAGCGTAAGATTTAGGGAATATTAAGATTTAGGGAATATACGTGTGTCAGCCATTTTCTATAAAAATAAAACGACCCCCACATTTGAGCATGGTTAGTACAACCGTCCGAGATAGCGTATTGAAGCCTGTCTGTAATAGTTGCAACTTTGCCGTAAAATGTTACTGACTTCTACCAAAGGGATCGGCATTACGCTTATCACTACCCTGATCATAGCAACTGTAATGGTGCCGGAGGAGATCGGTTTGATAATGCACAAAGCAAAAAAAAACGGACAGGCCGAATTTGAGAAATAGTCTCAAATTCGGCCTGTCTGCTAACATATACGCTGTTTCCCGGAAAATATATTTTACCGGCGGAATCCTGATTCTCCTTTAATTTCAATTCCTCCGATGACAGAGCATCGGAGCATTGAAACTAACTCAGCGCACAACCATCTTTCTGCCATTGATGATGTAGATGCCCGATCTTGTAATCTTGCGCACGCGCAAGCCGTTCAAATCGTAAATCTCAGCATTCTCAATGTCAGATGCCTTATCAAGTGTTATCTCACCGACACCATTCTGCACCCTATTGTCGTAGATGGTGCGGAGAGCCTCATAATGAGGAAGCAATGCCTCATAGGCCGCATCATACTCCGGATTTGAATAGCGGGGACGCTCCAACGCCTGAGAAGAGATGTGAAGCTGTCTTACAGCCGCCATATACGTATCCTCATCCGCATATGGGAAAGTATTCTCCTGAATAGAGCATGACACCTTATAGCGGTTAAGGGCAAGACCCGAGAGAGCAAAGAAACAATGTCCGCCCGCCATATTAGTGGAGGCATTTCCCGCAGACCGGCGGTTTTTGTTTACCATGAAGCGAATGAAGTGCGTCCCGACAGGAAGAGTGAAGGGTGAGGATTCAAATCTTGAAGCCGGAAGGAAAGGCAACTCTCCGGCCAATGTGGCTATCATCTCCCATTCCTCGCCGTCAATACTGTATTCCATGGTCACCTCTGCCGGATACCAGTTGGAGTCGTTTCCTCCTCTTGTCACGTAACTCAGCACCATGTCCTCCGGCTCAGCCACCGCTTCAGGAAGTTCAATCCTGATATAATGGTCAAGGCCATCGGAAGTGTCGCGATTATCATAATTGCTATGGAAGATAGTGCCCGTATTATCATCAAACAGCACATTCCATGTCGTAAACATGTCGCCTCCTGCTCCGGTATGAGGAGCATTTGAGTATAGAAGGTCATCATTAAGCTCCACGGGCAGCATTTCCTCGGAATATTCACCTATTGCATCAGCGAGTGCGCGCGTCTGCTCCACCAGATCAGTCAGGCGGTCAATATTACGGTTAAAGGCTGCCTTTACCTCCTCATACATGACTGTCAATACTTCCGTCGCCGCTTTCAATTCCTCGGAAGTGGCCGCAGTATTATCCAGGATACGCTTACTCTCCGAGATCAGATTATAAAGATCGGCCAGCATCTGTGGAGTGACAAACTGGTATTCCGGCAACGGTGTTCCAGTAACCACTCCGTTACCGACGCTCACGCCGCCTGCCTCACTCAGAATCAACTCGGATTTTTCAATAATCAGAGTCAATCCGAGCAACGCGCTCTTATCTTCCCAGCCATTGATCATGGTCAGTGTCCAGCGCGAACCTTTCGTCGATGAATCCCAGCGGGTCAGGCGGTTGTTGCCGTCATCATGAAGCGAGTCATGATCGCTTCCTTCCGGACTGATTGAGTATCCGGCAAACTCCTTGAACACTACCAACTGCTTGACCGGATCCGACACAAGAGTCACTATACCCTTATCAGCAGGGGCCTTACCGATATACTTGTCAGTCTTCACGTTGCGGATATAGTAGTAGTTATCCTCCCCCGTCGGCTCAAATACCCATTGCTGTGACTCATCATCAAGATTTACCTCATCGGCCGACACACTTGCAAGATGAGTGCCCTGCTCATTCGCCTTCATACCCTTGCCCGGATACTGGAGATTTGACGTAAAAACGTAAATTCCACCGGGGGTGATAGGTATGATATTCTCCTCCGTCACCACAATATCCTTCGCCTCCATATATTTCTCATACAGGGCGTCATACAGGCTGACGTTATTCTCCGTCGTGATCGTTCCTGCCTTACGCTTGGCGCTCACATCATCATAGATCGCCTGAAGATCTGCCACATACTCCGGACGAAGGAATCCGGGATTAAAGCCGGCCTTATCGGAGCGGTTAAGCACCTCAAGCGATTTCTCAAGAAGGATATCTATCGCATCAAGACGCTGTGCGAGTGTGCCGCCATGCACGGCATCGACCACATTGACTACGATGTTGTCATTGCTTACCACATCAAATGTAAACTCTCCGGCCCTGATCTTCTCGGCAGCCGCCGCACTAACCTCAAACTCCGGATCATTTGCAAACCCGATCAGTTCCCCGGCAGAATCATGGATAAGGAAGCCAACACCTCCGGAGCCACCTTTCACTTGCACGGTCGTTCCGCTCAGTGTAAAGGAGTAGTTTCCTGTCACGGGCGCACCCTCCATGAAATCCTTAAGGCCGCCCATTGAGCCACACTTGTTCTTATCGAACTCATACGACTGGCGCGTAGAGCCGACACGATCGTCAATAAATATGATCGACTGATTCTTCTTCCAGTTGTTTTCAGCAGCCAGATGCGCGATATCTTCTCTCCATGCCTTTATTTCCTCCGCTGAGAGATAAGAGGTGTAGGAAGTGTAATCACCGATAAAATAGCCGTCCTGCACCTCCAGAAAACCCCATGCGTCAAAGAAATCAGTAAGGTCTTCGCCGGCTGCCATACATACCATCTTGGCAAAATGAAGAAGGTCGTCTTTCGCAAGCATAGGGTTTACCTCACCTTCATGACCCGGCGCAGTGGTACGGCGAAGAGGATTCTGCCTTAGAAGCTCGAAAAGGCGAGGATAGAATCTCTTGTCATGGCCTACGCAATGATAATAGAGCCACAACTGGAACCACATGCGGGTCGTGCCCCACGTGCCGTGCTGATGGAAGTTCTCACCGGCGTTGAAACGCTGGCGCTGCACTGACGGATAATCGGCACGCGAGCTGTGAGTGCCCCTGTAGAACAAAGCTACATTTGAAAAGACATTGTTGCTCTCTTCCGTACATCCCGCCATGTTCATCGGACCCTGATTCAGGTGGCCCATCTCATGAGCCGGGCCCCACATATCGCCCGTAGGAAATTCGCGTATGATGCTGCTGATGGTGCCGGGATTATAAGCCGTGCGCCACCATGTGGCATTCATGAAGCCGCACTCCCGGAGCGAAATGCCGAGATGACGGTTATTGAGATACTTGTAATAGTCACCGCGTGCCACGGCATCCCCCTCAAGAGGATCATAATAGTCTCTTCCGGCAGCCTTCTCTGCCTCGATCACCTCTTTCGGAAGCCAGCCCATTATAAGGCTCTCCGCCATGTAGAGCTCGTCCCACGATTTCATTGTCGCACGCAGATCAAAGAGTCCTTTCGCGTATGCCTCCGGAGAGCAGAGGCTCTTCAGGCACTGTGTACGGTTTCCTGCCTCATCGAATATATCGTCAAAGTGGATGTAGAGTGTATTGTACTTCGAGAGAAGGCAGAACATGGCATGACGGGCGCGCTCCCGGTAATAGAGCCAGTCCTCATTCGTGTCAGGCGTATATAATGCATCTCCCTCATAGTTGAAGTAGCCGTTAAGCGACCCTCCTTCTATATGCACCTTTATAGGGCTATAGTCTGTCACTGCCCGCTGGCGGTTATTGGTCCGCACGATATAATAGATTATCATGTCAGCCAGATCCTTGTCGCAGTTGATGATATTAAGGCCCTTGTGGAGGGGTGTGCCGTCGCTGGTATTGTTGAGCGTAACCATGGGCGTTCCCTCGCCGGTGCGTCCCGCAATCCTGAATTCCGAGCCGTCCGCGGGTTCCTCATCAAGCATCACATACAGCACCGTGCCGTTATCAGTCACTATACCGGTCGGGTTATTGACATCGCCGTGCGCCTGAACGCCGGCAAGACCAGCCGCGCCTCCACTCTCAGAGAATGGCTCGGCAAGCATCACGCGCAACTTGCGTGCATGCTCGCTGTCCCACTCGTTGCCGTTATAGGGATCTGTCTCCGACCAGTCGCCCGTGCGTATCTTCGTCACCATCGGGCGTAACGGCTCGGGAAGAGACAGCACATTAGGATCGGAAGCAAACAGAGCCGGATCCATTGATGCATATTTCGGAGTGAGTTCCGTGCAGGCAGCATCTGTAAATATCGCTGCCAAGGCAGTATCTATGGTGTATTTCTTGAAACAGTCCCACGTCTCTCTTTTCGCGGCTATGACCTGAGGTGTATATTCCGTAGCCTCCTCAAAATGCCAGATTGAGGCATTCGATGTCACCTGCCAGCCTACGACTGACTTCTGCATGTCCTCATGGGCGTAAGTATAGTCGTTACCCTCGTTGTCAGGCTCGAAAGTGCTCAGAGCGGAAATTCCGAAGCCGTAAGGCTTTTTGTTGAACTGCAGAACGGACGTCTCCTGATCAGGCACATACGAATCGCTCAGCGTCCACGCCTGACTTGCCTGACGGGAACTTGACACGAGTTTTCCCGTCTCATAATTACGCAGGGCATACCCCTCTCCCGAAGGATTCGTCTCCACGATCCACACCATTGAGGAATCACTGCCGTCAGTATCCGAGCCTACAATACGGTTCCCGTTTGGAGCCATATAATGGCCGTAGGAATAATTGCGCAGGCGGTAAGCCTTTCCGGCCTTAATCTCGCTGACACAGGATGCCCATTTCTTTTTCTGTGAGGCAATCTGCGTAGAAGTGACTGATGTCTGGTCAACGAGATTCCATCTTGTATTTACAGAATTTACGTTCCACCCCACTATTGTCCGACGGCCGTCCTCATGAGCGAAACCGTGCGTCCCCTCATCATCCGTTTTGCCATAGCCGTTGAGGGTATGGATAAAGAAGGCATCACCATCAGGAATGAACGTAAGCACCACCTTGTTTGCATCCGGAGTAATGGTAAATTCCGACTGCCACGCCGTGGAGCGTTGTCTGGAACTTGTCATATAATACCCGGTCTTATAGTTGCGCATATAGAAGCCTCCGCCGGGAGCCGCTTCCGCAAGCCATAATTGGGAATCATCGGCTTCATCAATATCCGCCGCGGCTATATTGCCCGAGCCGGCAGCCTTCATGGCATGATTGTAGCCGACATTTACAATACGGTAGAGATGTCCGTCAATCGGTACATTTCCCCCCGCCGCAGCTGTCTCGCTTCTAACAGTCTTTACAACTGCCGCCACTGTACAGAGACCGAAAAATACGATCAGAAATGTAAATAATCGTCGTTTCATAAAAAAATTATAATGTTTAGGAAGTAATTATCCGCTCGTTTTTGTTTAGGTATTTCCGTAATTTATCCGTAAAATTAATAAGAATTTCCCTATAATCCGAATCCCGCTCTCCTCTCCGGATATTATCTGTCAGTACTCCAAAATGTTACCAATCTAAAAAATTTTCAATAACCATGCATGTGATTTCCCCTCTGAAGTGACACAGTGTTCCTCCTTTGATCGGTGTGGCGGAATAAGGCGCTGCAGCCGTCGGCTGCCGGTATTTTTGCCTCATTATGAAGACAAATACCATTCTGATGCCGTTGCGCGGGAGATCTGCCGACGGCGACCTTATTTGCAATAACGGAGAACTTGAGTCCTTCTCCGGCGTCATCCCGCTTATTCCCGGAGAGAACCTTGAGGATATGCTTGCCGAGGGAGACCCTCTCATTCAGGATCCCTCCGGCATCCGCCGACCCTCCGTGCCTCGTATAGAGTTCAGCCTCCTCCGTACAATCCTTCCGGGATGGAGCATCCACCCTGAATCACTACCCGCTATAACCGTTGCTGCTACTGATCTGTCGGAGGAGAATCAGCGTAATCTGGCTGCCACTACATTGAGCGAGATGCTTTCGGCTGCGGCGGGTGAAAACCTGTTTGCCGAGCCATTCCTCGTCCTCGCGGCTTTCCGCACCAAAGGAGGCTTCCACATATCTCCCACTCCGCCAATACTTATGATCCCGAATTCATCCGCTCCGATCGTGGAGACAATGACGAATGCCGAAACCGAGGTGATACGCATGAGCATCACCGCTGCAATATGCCGCCTTCAATACCGGCTATCACCAATTGACGATCTTGAAGAATGGAACGACCATATCTCGCATCTCGACATTTTCATATCCTCCCCCATACCGCTCTACGAGAGGAAAGCACCCTTCCGCTCTGTAAGGCGCACCTCTTTTTCTGGTTTCACCCATTCCCTCTCCCCCTCCGGAGCAGCCGGGGAGATAAAGCTATGGCAAGAGACCATCGCCACAGGTTTCTCACCGGCCCCTTTCTCTGAAGGGGATATGACCCGTGCGTTAGTTTCAACCTCCACCTTCCACCTCATCAGCGCGATACCTCTGCAAAGCATCCCCTCCACGACCGACTTCTCAGATGTTCCGTTCAACTGCGGAGGGTCGCCCCTCTCATCGCCATATCCATCCTACCGTCCCGACTACGCCCACCTCTCTACCGTCGAGGCCGCCGGGGCAACCGAACTTTCCGGAAGAACTACAATTTTTGATCTTACCGTCACACCTCCCGCCCCCTTACCACTGAAATACTCCACACCCTACTGTAATCAGGTAGGCTATATTCCACGTTTCCTGTTTCATCCTGACAAGTGGGCTACTGCCTATACCTTTTCATACAACGGCGTAGGGATGCAATTGCCCCTTCAGCCACATCCATCGCTTCATGGAGCCATATCAGTACGTCCATTAAACGGTGAATACAAAGAGGCAACCTCCATTCCTCCATATATACCCTCTCCCCGCCACTACCCTGACATGATTTGGAGAAGCACAAAGGGTGAAGACCTCCTCTTCCCTGACGACCTACTCATAAAAACTGAGGCCGGCAATATTGTCGCGTTGGAGAGAGCATTCCGGGCTTCCGGACTTGTGGCAACCACATCCCCTACAGCATACCTCTTCACCTCCGAAGGGGTATTCCTAATCAAGGAGATGAACGACGGCACCTTCCGCGATGCAGGCCTAATAACGCGCCACCGCGCACATGACAGGCAATCAATAATCATGGGAGAAAACGGCCTTGCCTTCGTGACGGATGCCGGACGAACCATAAGGATAGAGGGAACCAAAGTGTACGACTCCTCATACGCTTCAAGCGAAAAACTGACACTCATCGGTAAGGGGGAGGATGTGGAGATACTGACACGACCCCTGAAACTGAACGGCAACGGAAATCACCCCCGTCTGCTATCCATATCTTTCGGGGGCACATACGACCCTTCAGCCACGACCCTGACCCTTGAGGGGAGTATAAACCTCCGCCAATGGCACACCATCGCCACCTCACACGGCGGCGAAATCTCCGGTATATGGCCACCCCTATACCCCTACTTCCGCCTACTCCTTACAGGCACAATTCCCGAAGGAGACACAATATGCGCGATAACCGCAAGACTGAAGACGTAAAGACACAAAAAGAGGGGCAGAGTCTAAAACACTCTGCCCCTCTTCATGCAATAATGTATTTTCAATAAGCCTTACGGCGGAGAGCCGGGGCCTACGCTACAATCTTAGAGTTTCGGACCTGCTGCCACGAGAGCCTTGCCGGCGGGGTTGAACTCAAACTTCTTGAAGTTCTTGATGAACATCTCAGCAAGCTTGGTAGCCTTCTTCTCCCACTCTGCGGGATCAGCGTATGTGTCGCGAGGATCAAGGATCTTCGGGTCAACGCCGGGAAGCTCGGTAGGCACTGTGAAGTCGAAGATAGGAATCTGCTTCGTCGGAGCCTTGAGGATAGAACCGTCGAGGATAGCGTCGATGATACCACGGGTGTCGCGGATAGAGATACGCTTGCCTGTGCCGTTCCAGCCGGTGTTCACGAGATAAGCCTTAGCGTCGTTAGCCTGCATCTTCTTAACGAGCTCCTCTGCATATTTTGTAGGATGGAGCTCAAGGAATGCCTGGCCGAAGCAAGCTGAGAAAGTAGGAGTAGGCTCTGTGATGCCACGCTCTGTACCTGCCAGTTTGCTGGTGAAGCCGCTCAGGAAGTAGTACTGGGTCTGCTCCGGAGTCAGGATTGACACGGGAGGAAGTACGCCGAACGCATCAGCTGAAAGGAAGATCACATTCTTGGCAGCCGGACCTGCAGATACAGGAGCCACGATGCTCTCGATGTGGTTGATCGGATAAGATACACGGGTATTCTCTGTCACGCTCTTGTCTGCGAAATCGATCTTGCCGTTCTCGTCGACAGTGACGTTCTCGAGAAGTGCGTCGCGGCAGATAGCCTTGTAGATATCGGGCTCGCTCTCCTTGTCAAGGTTGATTACCTTAGCGTAGCAGCCACCCTCGAAGTTGAACACACCGTTGTCGTCCCAGCCGTGCTCGTCATCACCGATGAGGAGACGCTTCGGGTCGGTGGAGAGGGTGGTCTTACCTGTACCGGAAAGGCCGAAGAAGATGGCTGTGTTCTTGCCCTCTTTGTCTGTGTTGGCTGAACAGTGCATTGATGCGATGCCGCTCTGGGGGAGGAAGTAGTTCATCATTGAGAACATACCCTTCTTCATCTCACCGCCATACCATGTGTTGATGATCACCTGCTCCTTGCTGGTAGTGTTGAACACTACTGCAGTCTCTGAGTTGAGGCCGAGTTCCTTGAAGTTCTCTACTTTAGCCTTCGACGCGTTGTAGACTACGAAATCGGGCTTGAAGTCCTTGAGATCCTCCTCTGAAGGAGCGATGAACATGTTTGTCACGAAGTGTGCCTGCCATGCCACCTCCATGATGAAGCGGACTGCCATGCGGGTGTCTTTGTTGGCACCGCAGAAACGGTCTACTACATAGAGTTTCTTGCCGGAAAGCTCATTGATAGCGATATCCTTGATCTCTTTCCATGCCGCCTCAGTCACAGGCTTGTTATCGTTGGGATATTCCTCGGTTGTCCACCATACCTTATCCTTGGAGTTGTCGTCAAGAACGATGAACTTATCCTTAGGTGAACGGCCGGTGTAGACGCCGGTCATAACGTTAACGGCGCCGAGTTCTGTCACTGTACCTTTCTCAAAGCCTTCCAGTGAGGGATCTGTCTCTGCCTTGAAAAGTTCCTCGTATGAGGGATTGTAGATTACCTCCTTGACATCTTTGATGCCATACTGGGCCAAATCTATCTGTGCCATAAATAATAGAATATTTTAATTGGGTTGTGTAATTTGTCTCTTTTGGGTTCGGGATGTTTCTGTTTCGTCAGTTAAAACAAACTCTCGCCTACTTTTCTCTGCAAAATTAATGATTTTATTTAATATTTTAGGTCTAATTACTGAATTTTTTCAGCAATTAGTGTTAAATTGTGCAAATTATACTCCTCAAGGATAGTCAAAAGATACTTTTCGTCGATATCCGTGGCATCTTATTGTATACTTGACATCCCTTTTATGTAGCTTCGCCCTTTATTAATCTGATTCGTATGCAAAAGAATGATTTCGGCCTCCGTATCCTTGAGGAGGCTATCAGTGAATGGCGCGGACTCGCTGCTTTCCGCCGCTCAAGGGAACGCAACAAGAACTATACCTTCGGAAGACAATGGGAAGATATGATCACCGTCAACGGTCGAAGGATGACGGAAAACGAATATATCCTCTCCGAAGGACACATACCCCTGAAGAATAATCTCATCCGGCGTATCGTGCGAAATGTCCTCGGGGTG
This sequence comes from uncultured Porphyromonadaceae bacterium, assembly GCA_947175265.1. Lineage (GTDB taxonomy): Bacteria > Bacteroidota > Bacteroidia > Bacteroidales > Muribaculaceae > Lepagella. The sequence continues at coordinate 16,257 of CAMWMD010000036.1, forward strand.
TTCCGCCGCTCCCTCGCCGAAAGAATGGAGGAATGGGGTGAAGACCTGGGCAAGGTCGCGGCGGCCAACGACATGTATGAACTCTTTTCCCGATCCATGGAGGAATTCCTGATCTCCGGAATGGCAGTGCATAAGAAATGGGTCGGGGAAAAAAACGGGAAAAAAGGGATATGGACCGAGCCTGTATCCCCCTCATCATTTTTCTTCGATTCCGCAGCCCGAGATTCCGCAGGGAAAGATTTCTCCTTGGCGGGGGAGATACATCATGTCGGGTTCAATGATTTCTGCGAGTCGTTTGTATCCACACCCCGTGAGTATGCCGTGGCTCGGCGGTTGTACGGCGGCGGAAGGAAGAGGAGACTGAAGGTAATGGAGATATGGCGGAGGGAGAGAAGACCATACCGTATCGTCCACGACCCCGAGAAGGGGTGCTGCTTCCGGATTGAGGAGGAGGAATGGGCCCGTTCAGAGCATTTGCATCATCTCCCCAACAGGTGGGCGATGATTGAGGTATGGAGATATTATTTCGTCACGGGAGCCGGGGAGATACTGCGCTCGGGTGACTCCCCCTATCCCCACGGCTCGCATCCCTACGTTTTCAAGGCATATCCGTTCCTTGACGGCGAGATTCATTCCCTCGTGGAGGATACGATTGACCAGCAGAGATATACCAACCGCCTCATAACGATGTATGATTGGGTGATACGGTCGTCGGCGAAAGGTGTGCTCCTCATACCCAAGGGCTCGGTCGATGCGCAGCATATCCAGGAAATGGCCGACCAATGGAGCCGATTCAACGGTGTAATAGTCTACAATCCTCGTCCCGGAGAGCCTGACCCGCGTCAGATCACAGGTAACGCGGGGAACATGGCGATAAGCGAACTCCTCAACATACAGTTGAAAATGATGGAGGATGTCTCGGGTGTAAACGGTGCTCTTCAGGGAAACCTCTCGGGCAACTCCATGAGCGGGACCCTCTACACCCAGCAGACCCAGAACGCCCTGACATCGCTCTCGGATATCCTTGACAGTTTCGCATCCTTCATAGCGAGGTCGGCCGATACCGACACCCTTCTCCTGAAATCATTGGGGCGCGCCAACCCCGCGTATCCCCGATTTTGACAATTATTTCCATTTTCGTTTGCCTCTCTTCCAAAATAATTGTAATTTTGCAATTTAATCATCTCATCTCTTGATTATACCCCTCTCTCCCGGGCTTCATGCCCTATCTAACCAAAGAATATGAGCGACAGACTATTTATTTTCGACACCACCCTCCGCGACGGTGAGCAAGTGCCCGGCTGCCAACTGAACACCGTGGAGAAAATCGAAGTGGCCAAGGCCCTCGAGGAATTAGGTGTAGACGTGATCGAGGCAGGTTTCCCTGTCTCCTCGCCGGGTGATTTCAAATCGGTTGAAGAGATTTCCAAGGCCGTTACATGGCCCACCATCTGTGCCCTGACACGTGCTGTGGAAAACGATATCCGAGTTGCCGCAGACGCCCTCAAGTATGCCAAACACAAACGCATACACACAGGTATCGGCACATCCGACTCCCACATAAGATACAAATTCAATTCCTCCCGCGAGGAGATTATAGAGCGTGCCGTGCGTGCAGTGAAGTACGCCAAATCTTTCGTGGAGGATGTGCAGTTCTACGCTGAGGATGCCGGACGCACCGACAACGAGTATCTCGCCCGCGTGGTCGAGGCCGTTGTCAAGGCGGGTGCGACAGTAATCAACATCCCCGACACCACGGGATATTGCCTCCCCTGGGAGTTCGAGGAGAAGATTCGCTACCTTATCGAGCACGTCGACGGGATACACAACGTCACGATAGCCACACATTGCCATAATGACCTCGGCATGGCCACGGCCAACACCATAAGCGGCATTCGCGGCGGCGCACGCCAGGCGGAGGTGACCATAAACGGTATTGGCGAGAGAGCGGGCAACACCTCCCTTGAGGAGGTGGTGATGACTCTACGCTCGCATAAGGAACTCGGCATCGACACCAACATCAACTCCACCAAGATCACCGGCATAAGCAAACTCGTGTCAAGCCTCATGAACATGCCGGTTCAGCCTAACAAGGCAATTGTGGGTCGCAACGCCTTCGCCCATTCAAGCGGCATCCATCAGGACGGCGTGCTCAAGAATCGCGAGAGTTACGAGATCATCGACCCCAAGGATGTGGGCATCGACGAGAATTCAATCGTCCTCACAGCCCGTTCGGGCCGCGCAGCCCTAAAGCATCGTCTCCACGTGCTGGGATGCGACCTTGACAAGGAGGGTCTGGACAAGGCTTACGAGGCATTCCTGCGTCTTGCCGACCGCAAGAAGGAGATCACCGACGACGATGTGCTCATGCTTGCAGGCCAGCACCGCATGAACCACCGCATAAAACTCGACTACCTCCAGGTTTCCTCCGGTGTCGGGATACGCTCCGTGGCATCTATATGCCTCCTCATCTCCGGAGAGCGTTTCGAAGCCTGCGCTACAGGCAACGGCCCGGTGGATGCAGCCATAAATGCCATAAAGGTCATAATCCGCCGCCAGATGCTCGTCAAGGAGTTCCTCATCCAGGCAATCAGCAAGGGGAGCAACGACGTGGGAAAGGTACACATGACTGTGGAATACGACGGCCAGCACTACTACGGTTTCTCCGCCAACACGGATATCATAGCAGCCTCGGCAGAGGCCTTCATCAACGCCATCAACAAATTCCCTGTCTGACACTTGACCAGCCGTACCTGATTTATAATCTATAAGACTTATAAGACTTATAAGACCCATAAGATTCATAAATCACATACGGCAAAAATTCATCTTAACATCCTATAATCTATTCCCAAAATCTCATGAAAAAAATTCTTCCGGCCATTGGCCTCGTGGGCGTGCTAGCCCTTTCCGCATGTGGTGCCAAGGGTGGCGCGGCAGCCTCTGACGCTGACCGAGACTCCACTTACACAAACGTCCGTCATCCTGAATGGAGCCGCAACGCGGTTATCTATGAGGTCAACCTCCGCCAGTATTCCGATTCGGGCAACGTCTCATCTTTCCAGCGTGAATTGCCCCGCCTGAAGGAACTCGGCGTTGACATCCTCTGGTTCATGCCCATATTCCCCATCAGTGAAGACGGCAGGAAAGGCACACTCGGCAGTTATTATGCCGTAAAGGATTACACGGCCTTCAACCCGGAGTTCGGAAACATCGAGCAGTTCAAGGAAGTGGTGAAGGATGCCCACAGCAAAGGGATGAAAGTGATTCTTGACTGGGTGCCGAATCATTCCGGTCGCGACAACAAATGGGTGAAGGAACATGCCGACTGGTATGAGAAAGATTCCCTCGGCAATATGATGGGTGTCTATGACTGGACCGACGTTTACGTGTTCGATTATTCCAATCCCGAGATGCGCAAGGGGATGATAGATGCCATGAAATTCTGGCTCAAGGAGGTGGATGTCGACGGTTTCCGTTGCGATGTTGCCATGGAAGTGCCCACCGACTTCTGGGATGAGGCCCGTCCCCAACTTGAAGAGACCAAGAAGGATATCTTCATGCTTGCCGAGGCAAGCGTGCCCGAACTTCAGAAAAACGGTTTCGACATGGGCTACAACTGGCCTATGAAGGATCTTTTCAGCGAGATTGCAGCCACTTCCGGACAATACACCTTCAAGGATAAGGAGGGTAAGATAAAGACCTTCCCCGTGAAGCATGCCGTTGCCATTGACAGCCTTCTCGCAGTGCAGGCTAAGGATTATCCCAAGGATACATACCTCATGAATATGGTGACCAACCATGACCTCAACTCCTGGGAGGGCACCGAATTCGACCGCCTCGGTAACCTGACAAATGCTTTCGCCGTGCTTTCATACACTCTCCCCGGTATGCCTCTCATATATACAGGTCAGGAGACGGGTATGAACCGTGCATTCGAATTCTTCGAGAAAGACAAGGCTCCACAGTGGGAACCCCGCAACGAGTATTTCAAGTTCTACCAGACCCTCAACAACGTAAAGCATACCCAGAAGGCGCTTGCCGCCGGTGAGGATGGCGGCGAGATGGTGAAGTATGCCGCCGGTAGCGACGACCTCTATGTTTTCTCCCGTGAGAAAGACGGCTCAAAGGTTGTGGTGCTGACAAATCTCGGCAAGGAGGACGCCGCTCTTGATTTCAAGGGTAAGGCTCCGGATGTGAAAGATCTCGTAGACCCCTTCACAGGTGCGGAAGCGGCTGTTCCCGCCACCCTCAAGGCTGGAGAATACCTGCTGTTCGTGAGCAAGTGACAATAACCCCATAAAAAAGAGAGGCGCGATCCGGTCGCGCCTCTCTTTTTTATGGGGTTATGATTCCCGTTGCGGGAGGATTACTGCTGAGGTTTTGCGATACCCTCTTTCTCGGCACGCTCGCTGAGTTTCTTGATGCGATCTTTTGTCTCAGGATGTGAGGAGAACATCTTCTCGCTCCAACTGCTCTTCTTCTGGCCGTTACCCTCGAGTTCAAGAAGTTTCTCAAACGACATCACCATGCCCCAGGGATTCTTGCCGTTCTTCTTAAGGAATTCATAGCCGTACATATCAGCCTCCTTCTCCTGCTTCTGAGAGAATTTTGCACCCACGAGAGCCTGTCCCATATCTCCGAGAGCCGACTCAGTCAAGGCAGCGGCCGTGCCCCCTGTAGCGGCCACACCGTCACGGAGAGCGCCGGTGAGAAGTTCCTGCTTGAACGCCTTCTTGGAATGACGCAGACCCACATGGCCGATCTCATGACCAATCACGCCGAGAAGCTCGTCGTCGCTCATTATATCCATCAGAGAGGAGAACACACGCACGCTCCCGTCAGGACAAGCGAAGGCGTTGACATCAATGACATCGTAAACCTTGAAGTTAAGGGGAATTCCATCCACATCCTTGAGATCGGCTGTAAGACGGCGGAGTCGCTGGGTATAGGGATTATCCTCTCCGGGTACGGGATTGTTCTTGTCCATCCAGTCTACGGCCTCCTTAACGTATGCTGCCATCTGCTCATCTGTAAGCGTCAGGGCCTGGGCGCCTTTGGCTGCCGCGTTGATTGCCTTTCCGAGTTTGAACTGTGCCTGAGCCTCCACGCCACATACTGCCGTCAGGAAGAACACTGCAACAGCTAAGAAAATCTTTTTCATTCTGTCTCTTTTTATTTTATACTGTTTATTATTATCTATCAATCGATTGCATATCAACAATCCGACCCTGCGCCTTAGTGGGGCGACGCTTTCATTTATTTTTTACGGGTCATCGTAAGAATTTATTGCAAAATTACTAATTTTGTATCAATTTACCATCCTTTTTCATAAATATTAATGATATGCCGGCAGCCCGAAGATTCTCATGGAGCACAGTCGTGTCAGGTGTGGCGATAGCGTTGTCAATTCTCGGTGCAGGGGCGATTCTTGTTGAAAGCGAGATAACCCTAATCAATATCCCCCTCTTCGTTTCAATCCTCTTCATAATAGGAATGGGGATAGGGGTAATCCTGCGCCATCCCCTCCGTAAATTGCTCCCGACTCTTCCCCTATGGCTCGATGCGGTGATATTCGCCATATTTTTCGCCTCCGTAGCGGGAGGGACACTCCTCCTTTGCAATTCCCTGACGGCCGACAACTCACGTTTTGAGGAGACGACTGTGATAGTGGAGCGGAAGATTATAAAGACGCGCCATCGGGGAGGCTCCTCAGGACGACGCTCCTATAATCCGGGCACTCCTTATAAGGTTTACTATCTCGAAGTGCTGTTCCCGGATGGTAGGAAACGTGAAATCCATCCCGATTATAAGGTGTATCAGAAAGCGGAGAGTGGTGATTCCGCTTATATGAAGACCGGACGCGGGGCATTGGGGCTTCAGATATGCGAGCCGAAAAGCCTGCGTCTGAAACATAACAAGGGTCATCGCAAGCGTCTCAGATACGGTTTAAGGGGTTTTCAGACAGGAAACGTTAAATATATCCCATAATTTAACTCAATAGTATATTACTATCTGATAAATATTTATCAGAATTCATAAAACTTTATTTCATTTTTTTGAATCAAATACTTGCAAGATTAAAAAAAACGTCGTAACTTTGCAGCGCTTTAATCAAGAGCCCCCGCTTATAAAGCGAGAGTATCAAGCCTCCCTTAGTGCGAGGCAATTCCCCTAAAGATACCGGTTGGCCTTGATTAATTTTTGCGGGGTGTAGCTCAGCCCGGTTAGAGTACGCGTCTGGGGGGCGTGTGGTCGCAAGTTCGAATCTTGTCACCCCGACCGGAAACGTCGAAGTCAATTAAGGCTTCGACGTTTTTTATTTCTCCCCACCTCTCCCAAGGCTCTTTCGGCAACGGATATCTCATGGATCCCCTTCATTTGAGATTTTCATCTTTTGCAGAATAAGCCTCCCCTTTAAATCTTTGTTACTTTCTTTGCCATCAATTTCTATATGGATCCCTCCACTAAAATTTATACGATTCCTCCTTAAGATCCTTACAAAAACCGCCTCACCTAACCGAAAATCAAGTTTTTCGATTTTTTTATTTTCTGGAACGGAACGGTTTTCATACGATTTTTTGATTTTTTACCCTCAAATTCCTCCATTATACTCTGCCTCTGAGTTGGTTATAATTCCATCCTTATCCTGCAAAACGTTCCACCCCCGGAACGATTCCGGAACAACCCTCTCTCCCGAGAAATATTCTTTAATGAATTTTCCACACTTTTCGCCCATTTGCTTAAAAATTTTTCAAAAAAATTTCAAAATTTTTATAATTTATAATCAATATCTTACGACTCGTTTTCAAAATTTTTTGAGATTTTTTCGCGAAAACATTTGCACGGAATAAAAAAAGGTTGTAACTTTGCATCGCAATCGGGAAACAAACGGTGCTTCACTGAGAAACAAACGAGAGCAAAACAATCCTGGTGCGGTAGTTCAGTCGGTTAGAATACATGCCTGTCACGCATGGGGTCGCGGGTTCAAGTCCCGTCCGCACCGCCGAGGAGAGAGGAAGAGCAGCAGCGTAAACTTAGGTTTCCTGCTGCTCTTTTTTCGTATACATATTATTCCTCACCGTATATATAATTCCACATTTTGCGGAGAACCCGGAATTTACGGATTCCCGACACAAAAAACAAAACTCTACAATGATCTGCATAATAAACGGGCCGAACCTGAATCTCCTCGGCCGACGTCAACCTGAAATATACGGGAACACAACTTTCGAAGACTGCCTCAAAGACCTGAGGGGTAATTTCCCGGACACTGATATAGAATATTTCCAAAGCAATTCCGAAGGAGATATCATCGACCAAATCCACCATCTCGGATATGATTGCCCCGAATGCACGGGTATTGTGATAAATCCGGGCGCTTATGCCCATTATTCATACGCCATAGCGGATGCCATCTCATCAATCTCCCTCCCCGCAATCGAGGTGCACATCTCAAATATTCACGCCCGCGATGAATTCCGACACAAATCCGTCACCGCTCCCGTGTGCAAGGCCATGCTCTGCGGCTTCGGAATGAAAGGATACCACCTCGCCCTACAATACCTCATCTCTCTCTGATGCAACCCGGAATTGACGAATACATCCACCGGCATATCTCTCCGGAACCCGAATACCTGCGCCGTATCGACCGTCTCACGAACCTGAGACTTGTAAACGGCCGCATGTGCTCGGGCCATACGCAAGGACGGCTGCTGAAGATGCTCACTGCAATGATACGCCCCCGCCACGTGCTCGAGCTGGGCACATTCTCCGGATATTCCGCGCTCTGCATGGCCGAGGCCCTGGAGGAGGACGCATCGCTCGACACGGTGGAGGTGTGCGACGAACTTGAGGACTTCATCCGCGAGAACCTCTCCTCTTCACCTTACGGCAATAAGGTGAGGCTTCACATCGGGAATGCCCTTGACGTGATGAGGCAATGGGATGACGGCCATTTCGACCTAATTTTCATTGATGCCGACAAAAGGCACTACGTAGACTACTTCAACAGATGCCGCGACATCATCGCCCCAGGTGGATTCATAATAGCCGACAATACCCTCTGGGACGGCCATGTGCTTGAGCCGGACACACGCTCTCCTCAGACGAAAGGAATTATGGCTTTCAATGATGCCGTGGCCGCAGACCCCGACTTCGAGACTGTGATGATCCCTCTGCGCGACGGCCTCACAATACTGCGCAAGATTAAACCATAATCCCCCCTCCTCCGTTATAAAAATATAGAGAAGGATGGGCTTGTGCGCCACGTGCATGGCTACGGCATGCATGACGCCACAAACCGCCGACTCATCCAAATTATAAAAACATCAAATCATGGAAGGAAAACGCCAAGCCAAAATATCAAGATTAATACAGAAGGAACTGAGCGAGATATTCCGCCGCCAGACTTCCGCAATGGGGGGCGTGATTGTCTCTGTAAGCGCCGTAAGGGTCACCCCCGACCTCAGCATAGCCAAGGTCTACCTCAGCATATTCCCCTCCGAAAAGAGCAACGAGATTCTCGAGAATATTAAGAAACAGACCAAGACCGTGCGTTACGAACTGGCGCATATCGTAAAGCAGCAACTCCGCAAGTGCCCCGACCTGCAATTCTACCTTGACGACTCTCTCGACTATGTTGAGAACATCGACCGTCTGCTCGGTCCTTCAAAAGAACATTCCGAAGTGAAGAAGGAACTCGAATGATTCTTCCGGCACGTATCGCAGCGCGATACCTTCGTGCCCCCAAATCGCACAGTGCTGTGGGGGCAATATCAATAATTTCAGTGGTGGGGGTAGCAGTCGCTACCGCCGCCATTGTTTGTGTCCTTTCGGTTTTCAATGGCTTCCGCTCGCTGCTGGCCGAACGCCTCGATACCCTCGCCCCGGACATAACCGTGGTCCCCGCGGGGGGGAAGACGTTTGCCGACGGCGACTCTCTGGCCGCCGCTGTGGCGGCAATCGATGGTGTGCAGATCGCAGTCCCCTCGGTCACAGACAATGCCCTCGCCATTTTTGACTCCCGCGAGATGCCCGTCACCCTGCGTGGTGTCGATATGGATGCATTCCGTAAGATATCATCTATCGACTCCCTGATTCTCAACGACGAGAGGTTCATACCATCTTCCGACTTCACATATTCCGGAGAGGAGGAAGCGCCGGCTGATGCCCTCGTGAGCATCGGCACAGCCTCGCAACTGGGTATCGGAGCCACAGGGCAACCCCTGCTCATCTTCGCACCCAAACGTGAGGGGAGGGTGAACCTCGCAAATCCCATGGCTTCCTTCATCGCCGACTCCCTCAATGTGGCCGGTATATTCCAGGCCTTCCAGAACGATTATGACGAGAAGACCGTAATCTGCCCGATTGAAGTGGCGCGCGACCTTTTCCAATACACCTCCGAAGCAACCTCCGTGGATATAAAGCTGCACCCCGGAGCAGATTCCCGCATTACTGCCGACGCCATAGCGTCAGCACTTGGCCCCGGCACTGTGGTAAAAGACCGCCTCCAGCAGCAGGAGATGAATTTCCGCATGATCTCGATAGAGAAATGGGTGACTTTCCTCCTCCTCATATTCATCCTGATAATCGCCTCATTCAACATCATATCCACATTGTGCATGCTTGTGCTCGACAAGCAGTCGTCGCTCTCCGTATTCCGTGCATTAGGGATGCGGAAAGGTTCGGTAGCGGCCATATTCCGGTGGGATTCAATCTTCGTAACCCTGATAGGAGGAGCGGCCGGAATTGCAGTAGGGCTAATCCTCTGCCTGCTTCAGCAGCATTTCGGCATTATCCGGCTCGCCGGCGACCCCGAGCGGATGCTCATCACCGCCTACCCTGTCGTGGTGAACGCCTCCGACATACTGATAGCCTGCATACCCATCCTCGCCACCGGCGCCCTTACGGCTATCATTGCCGGGGCTTTCGCGCGTTCGCGTCTCTGAACAAATATTCCGGTGGCTTTCGCTGTCATTTTGTCAAAATTTCCTCCTAAATATTGTGCATTTCAGATTTATTTGATAAATTTGCACACAAACTTCAATCTTTAACCATGGACCGTATCGACAACTTAGACAAAAAGATTCTTAACATCATAATGAAAAATGCCCGTATCGCTTCTAAGGACGTGGCATTGGAATGTGGTGTCTCCCGTGCTGCAATCCACCAGCGTATACAGCGCCTTATCGAAATGAAGGTCATCACAGGCTCAGGATATACCGTGAATCCACGTACTCTCGGCTACAACACATGCACATACATCGGCGTAAGCCTCGAGAAAGGATCAATGTACCGCGATGTCGTGCGTGAACTCGAGAATATCCCCGAAGTGGTGGAATGCCATTTCACCACAGGCCCCTACTCAATGCTCATAAAGGTTTATGCCCAGGATAACCAGCATCTAATGGAGCTCCTCAACGACAAGATTCAGCATATCCCCGGCGTCACCGAAACCGAGACACTCATCTCCCTCGAACAGAGCATGAACCGACAGATCAACATCCCTGTTGAAGAAAACTGATAATAAATTCCCCCGATTTTGAAACGTTCATATATCCTCTCTATTCTGGCTGCTCTGCTTCTCGCGGTAGTGGCCATATTGTTTTTCTTCCCTGATGACTTCGAGGGAAACGTGCTACGGCAGCACGACACTATGCAGGGCATAGCAAACGGGCAGGAAGGGAAGGCTTTCCACGAGGCTACCGGCGAATACACCCGCTGGACCGACTCCCTCTTCGGTGGTATGCCGAATTTCCAGATAGCACCCTCATATCCGGCCAACGACGCACTCTCTTTCGTCGGTAGGGCTTTCTCACTCTGGCTCCCCGCGCCGGCCAACCTGCTCTTCATGATGATGGCCGGATTCTTCATTATGGGGTTATGCTTCGGCCTGAAGTGGTATAATGCCCTGTTCGCTGCCGTAGGATGGGGTTTCTCATCCTACTTCATAATAATTATCGGAGCAGGTCATATATGGAAATTCGCCACTCTCGCCTACATTCCCCCGACCATCGGCGGAATAATGCTTTGCTATCGTGGGAAATATCTCCCGGGCGCAGCACTCGCCGCGCTTTTCGGCGCGCTGCAACTGCAAAGCAATCATCCCCAGATGTCGTATTACTTCGCGTTCGTAATCCTCGCCCTGATTCTCGCATGGCTCTGGAATGCAGTGAAAAGACACACAGTGCGACGCTGGCTTATTGCTACTGGCTCATGTCTGCTCGCCGGAGTGCTCGCCGTCGGCGCCAATTCGGCTTCTCTGTACAACTCTTACGAATACGCCAAGGACACCGTCCGCGGTAAAGCCACTGAAATTGTGGAGCCGGGGCAATCGGCTGCCGGAATGGACAGAGATGCCATCACTGCCTGGAGTTACGGCCTTGACGAGACATTCTCCCTGCTCATTCCCAATGTGAAGGGTGGCGCGACTATTGTTCCCGTCCAGGGGCAGACACAATTGCTCGGCCTCGACAAGACCAAAGAGGCCGACAAGATTGTCCTTTCCCCTCAGGAACGTCAGTTCATAGGGCAGTTCCCGCAATATTTCGGCGACCAGCCTATGACCAACGGCCCGGTTTACGTCGGGGCGTTCATACTCATGCTTGCAATCCTCGCGCTGTTCGTTGTCGACGGTGCCGTAAAGTGGGCGCTATTCGCAGTCTCCGTGCTCGCCATACTTCTGTCTTGGGGACACAACTTCGCTCCTCTCACGAATTTCTTCATAGATTCCTTCCCCGGTTATAACAAATTCAGGGCGGTCGCTTCGATTCTGGTGATTGTGGAGTTCACAATCCCCCTTCTTGCAGCGATGTGCCTGAGGAAAATGGTGGAGACTCCCGATTTCCTTGCCCGCTACAAATGGACCACTATCACCGTCATGGGTCTCGGCATCGTTGTGTGTCTCGCCGGTTGGCTCACACCCTCTATCTTCGGACAACCGTTCTCAGCCTCGGAGGTATCACAACTTTCGCAGGCCGGTGTGCTGAATGATCCCGTCTACGCCAATGTTTTCGCGGCAGTGCGCCAAACTCGTCTCAGCCTCGTGTCGGCCGATTCACTCCGATCCCTGATATTCATACTGTTGGGATGCGGCGTATGCTGGCTCTGGCTGAAAGGGGCTTTCACGAGCAAACCCCTATTCGTGTGTGCCCTGACTGCCGTCTGCCTCATCGACCTCCTCCCCCTTGACAAGAGATATGTCAATTCCGACAGTTTCACCCAACCCGTATCCAACGAACTTGCATTCCGCAAGACGGCGGCCGACGACTCCATCCTCCTCGACAAGAGCCATTACCGCGTGATGGATATATCAGGATTCGCCGATGCCCGCTCCTCCTATTTCCACAAGACTATCGGAGGATACCATGCGGCAAAACTCACACGATACAACGACCTCATCACCCACCAAATCTCAAAGGGTAACCCGCAGGTGCTCAATATGCTAAACGCCAAATACTTCCTTGACGGCGAAAATTTTGAACTGAATCCAGAGGCCTGTGGCAACGCATGGTTTGTGGAGCATATAGATTATGTCGACACTCCGGCTCAGGAGATGTCGGCTCTCGATTCCCTGATGCCCCGCACTATGGCCGTGGCTGACAAGACATTCAGCACGGTATTGGGTCAGGCAATCCCCCCCTCCCCCGCCGATACGGTATACCTGATCCACTACGCACCGAACCGCCTAACCTACAAGGCGCGAGCTGAGAAGGAGAATGTGGCCGTATTCAGTGAGATATATTTCCCCTGGGGATGGACAGCCACTATCGACGGCAAGGAAGTGCCAATAGGAAGGGTGGATTACGTGCTCCGCGCACTCCGCGTCCCCGCAGGCGAACATGATATAGAGTTCCGCTTCGATCCCGAATCGCTGAAGGTGACAAACGCCATCTCCGTGGCTTCGGTATCCGTAATCGGTGTGCTTGTGCTTCTTGCACTCGTGCTGAGCATCATAGCCATGAAGGGGAACTCCGGCTCCGCGAAGGCTAAGAATAATAAGGAGAGATAATGATTTTCGATGCCTACATACGTTGGAGGCATTCCCGTGGCTTCGGAGTGCATTCTCCATTCGCATACCACATCGTGACCTCCGCAATCTCTCCGGGACGACAATATGGCTACTATGGATACGAAGCAATCGAACAAAGCGATCCGAAGAACTCCCGCCGCGACGCCCGTTTCCTGCTGCGCCTCATAGTCGCGCTTGACGCTAAAAGGGTGCTAATCCCGGCGACAGCCGACAAGGCTCTCCTCACGGCTGTAAGGGCATCGGGAGCAGAAATAGTTTCCGACTCCCCGGATCTTGCCGTCGTATTCTCTCCGGATAAGGCCCCCGCACTGATTGATAAGGGGATTCCGGTCCTAATCATGTCGGCCTCGCGGAAATGCGACATGGAGACGGCCCTCCCCGGCAACCCGTTCAGAGGACTCATACTTCTCGGCCTCCGCAAGGCCCTCATCATTCCGCGTGAGGATATGGCCCGCACGTTCTACACCATGTCATTCTGAAAATGGATTATCTCGACGACTTCACGGCTCATCTCCTTCTCGAGAGGTCGCTCTCCCCGAATACCGTGGCCGGATATGCCATTGACGTGCGCCATCTTCTCGATTTCCTGAAGGATAACGCCATATCACTCCCCGAGGTGAGGGAGGAGCATCTGCATAATCTCCTCGCCTCTCTCCGTGAGATGGGCATATCTCCGCGTTCGCAGGCCCGGCTCCTGGCAGGAATAAGGGCTTTCTTCCGCTATCTCATCCTTGAGAAGGTGATAGAAAAGGATCCTGCCGAACTCCTCGAGTCGCCCACTTTGCCTCGTGAACTTCCCGACGTGCTGACCGTGCAGGAAATAGATGCCATGATTGCAGCGATTCCGCAGGAGAAGGAGGAATCTCTCCGTAATGAGGCGATAATCGAGACCCTCTACGGCTCCGGCCTCCGGGTTTCAGAACTCGTGGATGCCCGTATCTCCCGCCTCTCGCTTGACGACGGCCTGATGATTGTGGAGGGTAAAGGGTCGAAACAGAGGGTGGTGCCTCTATCTCCCACGGCTGTCGACCTCATCCTGAGATGGCTCCCGCAGCGCAGCCGGCTAAACATCAAACCTAAGGGGCAAGATATCCTCTTCCTTAACCGGCGCGGTGCCCCCCTGACGAGGGTGATGGTGTTCTACATAATACGTGACCTCGCACGCCTCGCAGGAATAAGGAAGAAGGTAAGCCCACACACTCTGCGCCACTCCTTCGCAACCCACCTCCTCGAAGGGGGTGCCAACCTGAGGGCGATACAGGAGATGCTCGGCCATGAATCTATAGCGACAACCGAACTCTATCTCCACCTTGACCGCTCACGCCTCCGAAGGGAACTGCTCACTCATCACCCCCATTACAAAACATAAAGCAATCCGACCTCTCCAACAATTCCGATCTCTCCGATAATTCCGATCTCTCCGATAATTCCGATCTCTCCGATA
>CAMWMD010000037.1 GCA_947175265.1 uncultured Porphyromonadaceae bacterium
CGCAATCGGGCGATTAGCTCAGCTGGTTTAGAGCGTCTGCCTTACAAGCAGAGGGTCTGCGGTTCGAATCCGTAATCGCCCACTCCCCGAACTTTTAAGAATATTTCAAGCAAGCGGTTCATTCGTGAGAACGAACCGCTTTTGTTTTATATATATGTATATGATAGCATACCATTGGATGCTGACGCTGCGTCAGTCAATCCAATGGTATGCTATTTTTCAAAAACTGATGTGGTGTCACGTAGGCGACACGGTCACGACTCAACCCAACGGTAGAGACGGTCGGAGGGGCGCACCTTCTCGGGAACAGGCATGGAAAACAGTTCCCCTTTCCTCACCTCATCGACGGGCTTAAGGTCTACCCTGAGTTCCTCTACATTGAATATCAATGCTCCGGTAGTGGGTCCGGTTATTATCACCTCATCCCCTACTTTAAGGGTACCGGCCTCAAGAAGGAACTCCCCTACCCCTATTTTCGGGAAATGACGCATGGCCTTAGCGGCATAGACCTTCGTTCGCGTTGCCGATGAGCCGTACTTGGCGCTCCATTCCCCGAGGCGTTGCCCCAGATAATAGCCGTTCCAGAATCCACGGTTGAATATCTTTTCAAGCCGTTCGTCCCAATGCTTTACTTTCTCGTCAGAGAACGAGCCGTCGCATATTGCCTGAAGAGCCTCTGAATAGCATTCAACAGCCTCATGCACATATTCAGGACCGCGTGCGCGTCCCTCAATCTTAAAAACCCTGACTCCTGCCTCCGCCATACGGTCAAGAAAATGGATGGTCTTGAGATCTTTGGGCGACATGATGAATTTGTTGTCAACTACGAGTTCCTCGTCTGTCTCCCTGTCCCGCACGGTATATGCCCGGCGGCATATCTGATTGCAGGCACCCCGGTTCGCGCTTGAGTTCATCTCATGGAGGCTCATGTAGCATTTCCCGCTCACAGCCATGCACAATGCGCCGTGGCAGAACATCTCAAGGCGGATGGGCTTCCCTCCGGGGCCTGTGATTCCCTCTCTCAGGATAGCCTCATGTATAGCCTTAACCTGGTCAAGGTTCAGTTCGCGGGCGAGCACCATGACATCGGCAAATTGACTGTAGAACCTCACAGCCTCGATATTGGTGACGTTGACCTGCGTCGATATATGCACCTCCTGCCCTATCTCGCGGGCATAGAGTATGGCCGCCATATCTGAGGCTATGATTGCCGACACCCCGGCCTCTTTGGCTGCATCGATTATCTCACGCATGCGGTCGAGGTCGTTGTCATAGACGATGGTGTTGACGGTCAGGTAGGTCTTCACTCCTGCCGCTTCGCACTGGGCCACAATGTCGCGCATGTCGTCGGTGGTGAAGTTGGAACTTGAACGAGACCTCATGTTGAGACCCTCTATGCCAAAATATACGGCATCCGTGCCGGCCCCCAAAGCGGCGGCCAGCGATTCGCGGCTCCCTACGGGAGCCATTATCTCGAAATCTTTCCTGTCCATAATTGAGATTTATTGAGCGAGGTAATAGGTCACGGCCCCGAAAGTCAACTCCTTCCAGGTCACGTCGCCGAACCCTGCCTCTTTCATTACCTTTGCCATGGCGTCGCGCTGAGGTGCGGCGGCGATGCTCTCCGGGAGATAGGTGTAGGCGCGCGAATCGCCGCTCACCATCTTTCCCACGATAGGTATGAGGCGCCGCGAATACAGGCGATACCCCAAACCGGTGAGTTTTCCCTGCGGCACCGACAACTCTATCACGCACAATACCCCTTCCGGGCGCAACACCCTCCTCATTTCTGTAAGTCCGCGCAGGAGGTTCTCGAAATTCCTCACCCCGTATGCCACGGTTATGAGGTCAAACGAATTGTCGTGATAAGGAAGATTCAGGCAGTCGGCCTTTCCGAATGAAATCAAGGCGCGCTTTCCCGCATCCAGGGAGGAAAGTTTCTTGCGGGCCACCTCAAGCATTCCGTTTGAGAGGTCGATGCCGGTGATGCGTGCTGCGGGAAGGATGTCGTGTAGACGGAAAACCACATCCCCTGTCCCCGTTGCTACGTCAAGCACGTCGGGGGTCACGGTCTCCACTTTCCTTATCGCAGCTTTCAGGGCAGTGTCGCGCCACATCTTGTGAAGCCCGAACGTCATGGCCGTATTCATGAAGTCGTAGGCGGGGGCGATGGAATCGAACATCTCCTCCACCTGTTTCCCCTTTTCCCTCTTGTTGTCGTAAGGGTTTATGCGTTCGGCGCCCCTTTTCCCCTTATTTGAGGATGGAGCGCCGAGATTAGTCTTTTTGTGTTTATTCATTCCGAAAGGAAGAAATGGTTGTTATGTGTCAGAGATTTTTATAGAAAGAACGCCGGCGGCGGTGCTGACGGTGTTTGAAATATTCCCATTGGTTCTGCACCTTGGAATTGGTCTCCATCTCGGGGTTTGACTCCGCCTGCCTGAATCCGTAGCGCTGATAGGCCGGGATGAGATCGGTGAAGAGGAGGGCGTTCACACCCTTGTTCTGATACTCCGGCTTTACAGCCACAAGCAGAAGGTCGACAGTATCGTTCTTCCCTTTCAGACCCTTCAGGAGATGATACCAGCCGAAGGGGAACAGTTTCCCACGGCTTTTACGCAGTGCCTTGCTCATGGAAGGCATCGATATGCCGACCCCGACAAGATGCCCCTCCTTATCGACTATGAGAGTCACAAGGTCAAGGTTGAGGAGATTCAGGTAAATGTCGATATAATACTCTATCTGGCGCTCCGTAAGATGGGAATATTCGTAAAGGCCGTCGTAAGCATCGTTTATAAGATGAAAGAGGGCACGTCCGTATTCATTCTTCACACGGCTCCGGCTGGTGTATTTAAGCACCTTGAGGCCATATTTCTTCTTTACGATCTCTGCTATGCGGCTCATTTTCTCCGGCACGGAATCAGGCACGTCTATCAGGAACTCCACCCAGTCGGATTCCTTTTTGTAGCCATGGCGTTCGAGATGCTCGGCATAATAGGCGTGATTATAGATTGTGGCCATTGTCCCTTCCTCTTGGAAACCCTCTATGAGCATACCCTCATGGTCAAGGTCGGTGAAGCCGAGGGGGCCTATAAGTTTCTTAAGGCCCTTTTTGCGCGCCCATTCCTCTACGGCGGTCAGCAACGCCTCCGACACCTCCGGGTCATCTATGAAGTCGATGAAGCCGAAACGAGCGTTGGATGTCTTGTGCCTCTCGTTTACCTGACGGTTGATTATTCCGGCGATCCTGCCGACAGGTTTGCCGTCGCGGAAAGCCATGAAATATACGGAGTCGCAGAAATCGAACGCCGGGTTTTGCTTTGGAGAAAGCGTAGCCACGTCGTCAGATATGAGTGGGGGCACAAAATAGGGATTGTCCTTATAGAGATCAATCTGAAATTGGGTGAATGCCTTGAGGTTCTCCTTAGTGGGTTCGATGGTCTTTATCTCAATCATGCCTGGATTGTTTCTGGTGGTAGTTAAGTGTGGGGTGCGCTGTCATCCCTTGAAGGTGAGCCATACGAGCAGTCCGATCATCAGGGCGATAAAGACGCATATAATCACATAGAGTTGGCTTGACGACCTCTTCTCGAGGGCGAGTTGAAGGTCGGCCACAGTGCGGTATGAATGCTTGTCGCTGCATTTGTGGGCGATTTTCCTCAGCCGCGGGAGTGTGGTAGGCAGATTGTCAAGCACTTCACTGATCACCTTTCCGTAGCTCTCTATATCCTGTCGGGTATCCTGTTCGGAAAGGCTTCCCGACTGGTCGAAACCTACGTTGGTGAGTTTAAGGTTCTCGCTGTACTCGGTGAATATTATTGTCTCAGGGGTGATGGGGATATGGTTGATATGGTTCTCCTGAATATACTCCATCGCATCGAGAAGTTGGGTCTCGAGGCGGTGAACTATCTTCGGGGTGAGCCTTCTCTCGTCGATCAGTCGGCGCAGGGAATAACCGTAGACGTCATCGGTGATTATGGCCTTACCTACCCCGGGGACAATCTCCAGGTCGTTCACCATCACGATGTTGGGATGACAGAGATTGTAACGCACGTCAAATTCCTTTTCAAGCATGGCCTGAAATTCGGGAATGTCGGCATATTCCTTCTTCAGAGCCTTCAGCATCACCCATTTGCCATGTTTCTTGACGGTGAAGACATCATAGTATTTCTCTTCCCATTCGGGCATGAGATAGAGTTCCGACCATTTGCCGGAAGGGTCGTCGATAGGAATCTGCTTTTCCTCCTTGCTTATGTAACTCACGTTCGGGGCGGTTTAAAAAGTTAATTTAATCAGTCGATGATATCGAAACCGGTATATTTGCGCAGGCATTCCGGCACGATGATTCCCTCCGGAGTCTGATTGTTCTCCAGAAGAGCCGCCACGATGCGTGGCAGGGCAAGCGCTGAGCCGTTCAGAGTGTGGCAAAGTTTGATTTTCTTATCCTCGTCGCGGTAACGGCATTTGAGGCGGTTGGCCTGATAGGTCTCGAAATTGGAAACCGACGACACCTCGAGCCAGCGTTCCTGAGCTGCGCTCCAGACTTCGAAGTCGAATGTTATGGCTGAAGTGAACGACATGTCGCCGCCGCAGAGGCGCAGGATATGCCAGGGGAGTCCGAGTTTCTCGAGAAGGCCCTGCACATGATCTTTCATTTCCTCAAGGGCTGCGTAAGAATCCTCGGGTTTCTCTATGCGTACGATTTCCACCTTGTCAAACTGGTGGAGACGGTTGAGACCCCTCACATCCTTACCGTAACTTCCGGCCTCACGGCGCCAGCAAGGTGAATAGGCGCAGTTCTTTTTGGGAAGTTCTGAACCGGGGATGATCACGTCGCGGTAGATGTTGGTGACGGGCACCTCGGCTGTCGGGATGAGGTAGAGGTTGTCGAGTGTGACGTGATACATCTGTCCCTCCTTATCAGGAAGTTGCCCTGTGCCATATCCTGAAGCCTCGTTCACCACGAAGGGGGGCTCCACCTCGATATATCCTGCCTTCCAGGCCTCGTCAAGGAAGAACTGTATCAGGGCGCGCTGCAGACGGGCACCCTTTCCGATATAGAAGGGGAATCCTGCTCCGGTCACCTTCACTCCCAGTTCGAAATCTATGAGATTGTATTTCTTGGCAAGATCCCAGTGGGGCAGCGCATCGGGGCCGAGTTCCGGCATCTTTCCGCCGGTCTTCTCCACGACGTTATCGGCTGCCGTGAGTCCTTCCGGCACGTTCTCGTTAGGGAGGTTAGGCACTGTGAGGAGCAACTGGAGCATTTTCTGCTCGCAGTCTTCCAGACGGTCCTGGAGCCCTTTGGCCCCACCCTTTATCATTGCCACTTTCTCTTTGGCTTCTTCCGCCTTATCCTTCTCGCCAGCCTTCATGTGGGCGCCTATGGATGCTGCCAGTTTTTTGAGTTCGGAAGCATCCGAATCGCACTTCTGCTGGAGGCGGCGGCGTTCAGCATCAATTTCAAGAATCTCAGTGATTACGGCTTTGCCGTCGAAACCCTTGACGGCAAGACGACGGACTACGAAGTCCGGATCGGCTTTGATGGTCTGTAATGTAAGCATTTTCGTGAGTGATTAAGAGAGAAGTTCCTTTACCTTTGCATTTATGGCTTTCCCCTCGGCGCGCCCTGCAAGACGCTTGGAGGCCACCCCCATCACCTTCCCCATCTCCTTCATGCTTGAGGCGCCTGTCTCGGCTATGATGGCCTTGAGTTCGTTCTCAAGTTCTATGGGGGAGAGTTGGACCGGGAGGTATTCCTCAATCACGCGGGCCTCCTCAAGTTCGTTTACGGCGAGTTCGGGCCGGTTGTTCTCTTCATATATCTTTGCGCTTTCCTTGCGCTGTTTCACCATTTTCACCATTATTTTAGTGGCGTTCTCATCGGAGAGTTCACCGTTGGCTCCCTTTGCGGTCTTTGCCTCAAGGAACTCCTTCTTCACTCCGCGAAGAGCCTCCAGGCGCACTTTGTCGCGTGCCAGCATAGCCTTTTTGATATCTTCGCTTATCTGATCAAAGAGATTCATATTTATTCGGTATGTTTTTAATGTTCCGGAGTTATGATTCTTTTCCCGTTGTCGGGAATGTGGAGAGGGGGGCGAGGTGTGGGCATATACCTCTGCTAATAAACTGCAAAAATACTGCAAAAATGCGGTTTTTGCAATTTCAAGGGATAAAAAAACTTTTTTTGTCGTGGTTGTGTAACAAATGCGCGTGTATTTGTGTCAATGTAGATGAAAGGTGGAAGCCCGGAGCACACCGCACCGCACTCTCCACTGAAAAACAACATGAAATGATAAGAAAATGAAGATTGGGTCAAAGAAATACCGCATACCCTTGCTCGCCGCCATCATGGCGTTCGGGATTCAGGCTCATGCCGAGAAAGTGGATATCCCCGAGTTCGGAAATCTGGTGGTGGTGGGTGATGTGACGGTCTTTTTCACGCAGGGTGATTATCCCGGATATATTGATGTGGATGGATCGGCCGATGGGATTACGACCGTTTGGGGTGATTCCTCCCTTGTCCTTGTCATGGGGAATAATCCACCTAAGTCAATACGAATAACGGCCTCCGAACTGTCGTCGGTGACCCTCACTGCGAATACCACATTCATATCGGAGGGTGAGATGAAGGGTGAGAAGTTGACATTGACAGGAACAGACCACTGTACTTTCAATGTGCCGAATATCAGTGCTGAGAAGGTGGCGGTGTCACTAAGTCTGGAATCTTCCGCCAATATCCGTAAGGTCATAACCGAGAAACTGTCGTTTTCCGTATTTTCCAACAGCACTGCGGAAATTTCCGGTATAGAGGCGGAAAGCGTAGCGGCCGTCTCCGGTGATAATTCCGTGATGGGGCTCACCGGGAGATGCGGGAAAAAGAATGTAGTGCTCATCAACGGAGGGGTGGTGAATACAAAGGGATTGATAGAGGATGGAGCCACCTACGTCCATAAAGAGGCGGGAGTCAGGAAGAATGATGCCCGGAATAAAAAAGAGATACCTGTCAACATACCGTAAATTTAAATCATGATATATATGAAAAAGATATTGACCGTATTACTTCTCCTTATCTTCATCGCTTCAACGGATTCGGCTTTCCCGGTACAGGCGAACAGTAAGTTGGAGCACCGCACTATCAACGTCGGCAATTTCAATAGGATAAATGTATCCTCAATCATAAATGTGACTTTCATTCAGGGGAAGGCCACAGGCGAGGTACAGGTGTCGGCTCCGTCGTCTAAAATGAAATATGTGAAGGTGGAGGTAAACAACAAGGAGCTCTGTCTCTCCTATTCCTCTCGTGACAACAGCCGAAACAATGATGGCCCGATCAACGTAACGGTGCAGGCTCCCTCTATCGTGGAGGTTACCACCACCGGCGCCTCATCATTCAAGGTGAAGGGGGAACTAAACATGAAGGAGAAGATATGCATAGAATCAAGCGGTGCCAGCAACATAAATATCCCTGTGCTGCGCACTACGAATATCTCGCTTTCGGCAAGCGGAGCTTCGGCCGTGAAGATGCAACGTATGGAGAGTTCTACTTTGAAGATTTATGGCTCGGGAGCGAGCAACATTAAGATTACGGATGCCCTTTCCCCGAAAATATACCTCGAGTCGTCAGGCACAGCCTATCTGGGGATATCCAATTACAGCGGGGAGAAGTTGCTGGTCTCTACCTCAGGGGTATCGAAGACAGAGGTGAAGACTACTGATGCTGATATTCTGGATCTGGAGTCAACAGGAGTCTCCTCTTTGAAGGTAGGCAACATCGATGCCAAGATGACAGATGTGACTGTAAGCGGTGAGGCTGTGGCCTATCTGTGGGGAAAATCGCAGGGGTGGAATAAGAATGTGAGCGGCGGAGGTAAGATAAAGACCAATGTAGGCACCTCCATCGCCTCGCAGAGCAGTTCCGTAAGTTCGTCGAAGAGCACTTCGAAGAGCACTTCGAAGAGCACCTCTAAGAGCAGTTCGAGAAGCAAATCATCCCGCGAGAGTTCAAAGAAATCTGTGCCTACACAGGCTCCCTGAAAATTCAGAGTGAAATTTCGTTCTTAAATAATTATAACATACTTTTAAAATGGGAAGGGGAGAGAGGCGACGGGAGGTCGTTTCTCTCCCGTTTTTTAAACAAAAGGGGCCTGAGGAGGGTTATAAATTAAACCATGTTTCAGACATGGCATCAAATGAATGAATACAATAAACATCAAATTATAAAAAGGTGAAGATATGAAGACTTTAAAGAAAATCACATTGGCCACACTCGCGGCAGCGATGCTCATAGGTGGCACAGGTTGTAGTTCAATGACCCAGACAGGTAAGGGTGCCTTGATTGGTACCGGCGGTGGCGGTGCCCTCGGAGCAGGTATCGGCGCTCTGATAGGTGGTGGCAAGGGTGCCGGTATAGGGGCTGCCATCGGTGCTGCCGTAGGTGCCGGAGCGGGTGCTCTTATAGGCCAGAAGATGGATAAGCAGCAGAAGGAACTTGAGGAGCAGCTTGCTCAGCAGGCAAAGGTGGAGCAGACTACGGATTCAAACGGTCTGCGTGCCATCAAGGTTACTTTTGACGGCGGCATCCTCTTCCCGACAGGTAAATATACCCTCAACAGTCAAGCACAGGCCGACCTTACTAAGTTCGGGGCAAGTCTTATCAATAATCCTAATACGGATGTGCTTATCACCGGCTATACCGACAATATCGGTTCAATGGCTGTGAACACCACCCTTTCCGAGCAGCGTGCGAATGCTGTGCGCAATTATCTGATCAACTGTGGTGTGAATCCGTCACGTCTCACGGCTCGCGGTATCCCTATGGCTGATTACATTGCCTCCAACGATACTCCGGAGGGTCGTGCCCTCAACCGCCGTGTGGAAATTACAATCTACGCCAACGAGAAGATGATTCAGGAAGCGGAAGCACAGGCTAACGCTCAGTAAAAAATATTGTTGTCAACTTTATCACCGACAACTGAAAAACCTTAAAAACCGTGCAAATTGAAAATCCGATTTTCAATTTGCACGGTTTTTATATTTTTGAGTTCAACTCAGAAATCTGTTTGTCTCTATACTTTCTACACTAAAAACCGCTGGATTTTAATTCAATTATCTTATGATACCAATTGCCCCTCGGGTTGTATCTCTTCTTCTGTCTACTTTTTAGGCTGGTACACAATTTAGGAGGTACTGATATAGTAAAATCTTGGAAAAACGGCAAAAATCAATAAAATTACCTTGGAAAAACGGCAAAAATCAATAAAACTGCCTTGGAAAAACGGCAAAACCTGATTAACTTTGCTTCTAAATATGAATTTATATGATACTATTTCGTTATCTTACAGGATATTTGGATGATTTCTTCAAGGTAAGGAACGCCGCTTTGCTTCTTACGGGAGCAAGACAAACAGGAAAAACCTTTGCTATACGGCAACTTGGACTAAAATTTACTTCTTTCATAGAGATAAATTTTCTTGAAAATCCTGCCGCTATCAATATTTTTAAAAATGTTAATTCTGCCGAAGAAATTCTACTAAGGATTTCTGCCTTTACCAACCAACCACTTATTCAGGATAATACTCTCATATTTTTTGATGAGGTGCAAGAATGTGAGGATATAATCACTGCAATAAAATTTCTTGTAGATGATGGAAAATATAATTATGCCTTAAGCGGGTCTCTGCTTGGTGTGGAAATAAAGGATGTCCGCTCTATACCTGTTGGATATATGTCAATTAAGGAAGTCTATCCTTTGGATTTCGAGGAATTTATAATCAATTTGGGTGTAAGCGATAGAATATTGGATCATCTGAAAGGATGTTGGAAAGAGATTAGACCGGTTGATTATACTGTACATGATAAACTCCTGTCTCTTTATAGGCTATATACAGTTGTCGGAGGTATGCCGGCTGCAGTAGTTGAATACATCAATACAAATGACATAAGATTGGTCAATGAGGTACAACAGGATATTGTAACTCTGTATAGAAAAGATATCTCAAAATATGCAGAAAAAGATAAATTGAAAATAAAAGAGATATTTGATTTGATACCTTCTGAATTGGATGCAAAGAATAAACGCTTCATTCTCAAGAGTCTGAATCAGCATGCAAAGTTTGAAAGATATCAGAATGACTTTCTATGGCTGAAGAATGCCGGAGTGGCAATACCCGTATATAATCTTGAAGAACCCAAAATGCCTTTAAAACTGGCAGAAACACGTAATATGTTCAAATTATTTTCTAATGATGTAGGACTTTTGACGGTTCAGTATGCTAAGGGGATTCAACTGAAACTTCTCTCGGGAGAAATTGATATTAACTATGGTGCTGTCTACGAGAATGTAGTGGCGCAGGAATTATTATGTCATGGTTATAATCCATACTACTATAATAGCAAACGTATGGGAGAAGTGGATTTCGTAATTGCTTCAACCAAACCTTTACCTATAGAGGTGAAGTCAGGTAAGGATTATGAACGGCACAATGCCCTTAATAATCTTCTGGAATATAAAGAATATGAAATTGATATCGCTTATGTTCTGAGCAATGGTAATATTCGGCAAAAGGGAAAAATTATTTATATCCCTATTTATATGACAATGTTTATAAAACAGTCAAAAATTGAAAATGGTATTTACAAAATTGATTTATCCAATCTTCAGTAATCTATCAGATAGCATTAATAAGAAATGGGTCTCTGCCATCTACAAAGACCCATTCATGTTTACTGTGCTTTTGTCATACAGTACATATAGAGTAATTTGAAGTTTAGATTTATACTTCATCTTTTTCGGTTCTTCTACGACTATCTGAGAATACAATGTTACAGATTATTAGCCATATCAAGAAGCCTATAAAAATTAGTCCAATAAAATATCCTGTAACTCTTATAATTGAAGCAATATTAGTAAAACGTGAATTCCTTAATTCATTTAGTCCTTCTTTAATGAAGTTCACCTCTTCATTTAAAGAAGATATGAGTAGAAGACCTAACGAGGCGATATTATATGAAGGATCGGCTTTTGAAAAGACTTGATGAACCAATGAACTCATTTTATCATAATCCTCATTATTAATATTCCAGTTTTGTTCGTAGAACGCTGTAGTTATTGATTCCTTATCATAATGCGTTAGCGAAGAATACATATCGATAATTTTTACTACCATCAGAACAGTATTGTTATAAGCTTTAATTTTATATTGACTCTCTTCATTAAAAAGCTTTATATTTTCTGTCAAAGTGTTACAATATTGTTTTGCGTCCGCTGCTAATTGTATAAGACTTTCCTTGAAAGTATCTTCTTGATTACCAAATTTCATTTCTTTGCGGGTAATAATTCCAAATCTTTCAATAGATTGTTCAATTTCCTTTTGCTTTTCCACAATACTATTATAACTTTCAATAAATTCTTTTTCCTTCCATTCAGTATTAGCGCCTGATTTAGAAAATTCGCCATACACTAACCCTATGAAAAAAGTAAAAATAGAAACAAAACAACTTGTTGTGATAGTCCAAAACTGAATTCTATCAGCTCTGTTTAAAGATACATATATGGTGTTAATTTTATTAAGTTTCATATTTAAAGAATTATGTTATTTCTCTCTATTTACTCCATGATCCTTTATTATTAAAGTGTGTAAACTAAATAGAAAAGATCGGTAAAGTAAGAAAATATCTTTATTTTTTTGCTGAAATAGAAAGAGTGTATAATTGATTGTCAATATATACTTTAGGATGTAAAAAAGACATTAACCCACTCTTTGTTATAGAAATCTTAGC
Source organism: uncultured Porphyromonadaceae bacterium (assembly GCA_947175265.1). Taxonomy (GTDB): domain Bacteria; phylum Bacteroidota; class Bacteroidia; order Bacteroidales; family Muribaculaceae; genus Lepagella. The sequence continues at coordinate 11,782 of CAMWMD010000037.1, forward strand.
CTCCGGTAATTTTTCAATACTTAAATAATATTCCCCTTTCTTTGTTGTTAATACTTGATAAGTGAGAGGAGTCTCAAAAAAATCTTCATCGTTCTCAATTATTCTGACAGACACATGAGTACGATCTATTTTTTCAATAACAACTTTTATTTCCGAGAAGTAGTCATCCTGTTTACCATTTAATAAAAGTTTTCCACTTCCCGTATAGGTTCCGGAAATCATTTGGGCAAAATCAGAACGAGACTTCTTTGCCTTTGATCCAACAACTTGTATATTCGCCATCTCTGTTCCGGAAGATGCCTTCTTACGTTCCGGCTTACTGGTTTGAGTTTGTTCAAAAGTATTTTTTTCAGGGTTAGGATGAAGCAATGTTGTGGATAAATGAGGTAATTCGATAAACTGTTTCTTAACGTATCCAAAATTATAGTCATAGGCTGTCTGTCGCATACGAACCTGAGCGGGTAAACCCAAACCAACACCTACTAATGCAACACCTCCCGATCCTCCAGCAATTACACCAATAGATGGTGAGTCATTACCCGCAATTAGAGGAATAACACTTCCGATTAAACCAGCAGTCCCTATACCTGCCAATGCATATCCTGATCCTAATACAATTTTTGTACCGTAATGTGAGTTATGACGATAATCTAATCCTAATGGTACCCATATATTTGATCCCGTAGGACGAACAAGGAAATAGGAACAATACATATTTGAAGATATTTCTATCTTTATATTTCTATCCGGATGAGCTTGAATAATAGGATTCTGAATTATACCGGGAATGTATATATCCATTGTTTCCGGAGTGGTAATTTCAATTTTCTCATTAGTGTAACAACCAGGACACAAAATTAGTATGAAACCTAATGCTATACTTATAATAAATTGTCTATTTTTCATCATATTATATTGTTTATTGTTTATTTATTGGAAATCAATCAATGAGCCTCTTATATAATTGTCATAAATATTAGAATGCTCTAAAAATTCACCCATTATATCTGAAGTGCTACGTTTTATATTATTTGGTACTAAGAACATAAATAAGTTCTCGACCAAAGCATCAGGCTTACGAGCATATATATTATTGAACGCTTTGCTAATCTTTTTGTCGGTTACTTTTTCATTAATGTTAGAATTGATATATATCTTCGTTATAAGTTTTTCAAATGTCTTTCCTTCGTCTATTGAGTAGGAAATACATATGCTAAATTTTACAGGCGCCTGACCCAGTTCAACATCTATATAATTACTGTTACCTAACCCTGAATCCCCAATTCCTTCTATACGATATGCTTTCGACATTGCAATTGATCCTTGCGGACCAATATTAACCATTGGCTGGTCTATTCTTGAAACACTGTTTTGTCGAATTATGCCATCAGTATTAGACACACCAGCAGTTACTCCACCCATTAAAGAACCTGCAACTCCTCCTATTCCCAATGCATTTGCTATTGCACCAAGATTAAAAGTCTGATTTTTAGTAGTTGACTCAAATGTTCCCGTAGAAGTAGTGTAAATATTAGGGTCGTAATAGGAAACAGATTGTCCGTTAGGCATTATAACGAATGATTTGGTTTGATCCACAATCATTATCTCTTTTGATAAGTTATAGACTACCGGCTGCATCTCTCCTTTATCATTAAAGAAATACTCAACTGCAATTTTTGCTGTTTCAGGAACCTTTAAAGGCTGAGCATACTCTGTGCGTAAACTCTGATAATTGACTTCAGCAACCTGTAATTTACCTGAAGTACTACAACTTCCTAAGATGGCTATTAAAACCAATCCATATAAATAACGAAAAATCATAGAGAGGTAAAATATTCCAAGGCGCTCCCCCAAAGAATAGAATAATGAATAATAAAAGCGTGGAACGATGTTCAGTTTACTTTCACGGGGCATCGCCAAACGCCTTGTCTACATAAACAGTCCACTCCCACGCCTTATCGAATATCAGATTCCCCTTGTCGGGGAGTGGATATACGACAAGCATGAGCGTTTTCGACCGCTAATCCAGTAGACTAAAAAATTTGGCGATTTTCGTGAATGGATAAGCATGAAACGCTTCAAATAATAATATTTGTCAGAGCTCTCTCTAACTGAGCACAAAGGTAATAAAGAAAATAGTTATTTCAAAAACAAAATAAAGTTATCTTATAAAAAATACAAGTTTGATGTATAAAGAATTTAATTAGCATCAATCGGATATTTCTTTTCTTTTTAAATGTTATTGATGGTAATAATTTAATTATCTTTGCAGATGTATATATCTAACAAACAATTTATTATGAAATTTCGATTTTCATTTCTTGTCGCCTGGATAATGTTTGGTGCCTTTTCATGTCCGGGCGCTTCCCCTTTTGTTACGGATTTTGACGTACCTTTCTCTCAAAAGCAGGATTCCTTATCAAGACATAGGCTTAAACTTGATATTCACCATAGCAATGAGGGTAATGACCTTCCCGTTATTATCTGGTTTCATGGAGGCGGACTGACAAGCGGCAACAAATTTATTCTCTCAGAACTTATGGATCGCATATTCTCCTACGGGAAACCGACCGCATACTCTCAAAAACAGAAGAATAAAAAAACGGTCTGCACCATTGGTGCAGACCGTTTCGTGTTTTTATTGTGTTTTTTCTGCCTCACGGCAGACATGGATCGGTTTTGGGTTAGAGTAATTGAAAATATCGTTTGCGACGATAAGGAAAGAATCAATTTTTACTCTTTATCGCGTTGCAATAATGAATACATTAGAAAAATGATATTCACTATTGCAATAACGATAAAATATACAAGGTTTTCACTACTGATTCGATCCATCATCTTCAATATGACTGCGAGAATCAGGAATATGCACCAGATGGTTATAAAACCTTTCTTGATTCTTCTCATTAAAACGGGATTCATGCCGGATTAGAGCACACCCTGAGCCATCATCGCACGAGCCACCTTGATGAAGCCGGCTACATTGGCACCCTTCACATAGTTGATGAAGTCAGAGCCTTCCTCTTTGCCGTATTTCACACACTGCTCGTGGATATTCTTCATGATGCTCTTGAGCTTCTCGTCAACCTCCTCAGCGCTCCAAGAGAGTTTCTGAGAGTTCTGAGCCATCTCAAGACCGGAAACAGCCACACCACCTGCGTTTGCAGCCTTGCCGGGAGCATAGAGAATCTTGGCATCGATGAATTTCTTGATAGCCTCAGGAGTAGAAGGCATGTTGGCACCCTCGCTCACTGCGATAACGCCATTGTCAAGAAGAGCCTGAGCATCATCGCCGTCAATCTCATTCTGAGTTGCAGAAGGCATTGCTATGTCACACTTCACGAGTTTCCAGGGACGCTCGCCCGGTACATACTGTACATCAGGATATTTCTCTGCCACCTCGCTGATACGTCCGCGATAGTAGTTCTTGAGTTCAAAGATATATTCGAGCTGCTCCTCGCTGAAACCTTCAGGCTTGATGATTGAGCCGCCGCTATCGCTCATGCTGACAACCTTGGCACCGAGTTCGGTGAGTTTGCGGGTGGTGTATGTAGCGACATTACCTGAACCGGAAACTGCCACTTTCTTACCCTTGATGTCGATGCCACGAGTCTCAAGCATGTTGAGAAGGAAATAGCAGTTGCCATAACCTGTAGCCTCGGGACGTATAAGAGAACCGCCGAAATCGAGACCCTTACCGGTGAATGTACCTGTAAATTCACGAGCCATCTTCTTGTAGTAGCCATACATATAGCCTACCTCACGGCCGCCTACACCTATATCACCTGCGGGAACGTCAGTGTCAGGACCGATCTGGCGCCAGAGTTCGGCGATGAAGGCCTGGCAGAAGCGCATGATCTCCATATCGCTCTTGCCACGGGGAGAGAAGTCGGAACCACCCTTGCCGCCACCCATTGCGAGTGTGGTGAGTGAGTTCTTGAATGTCTGCTCGAAAGCAAGGAACTTAAGGATTGACTGATTTACAGAAGCGTGGAAACGGATACCACCCTTGTAGGGGCCTATGGCATTGTTGTGCTGCACACGGTAGCCCATGTTGTTGTGTACCTTACCTTTGTCGTCTACCCAACTTACGCGGAATGAGAAAATGCGGTCGGGGATGCAGAGGCGTTCGATAAGATTTTCTGCCTCAAAGGAAGGATATTCGTTGTATACATCCTCAATGGAAGTCACAACCTCCTCGACTGCCTGAAGATACTCCGGCTCGTTGGGGAACCTGCGGCGGAGATCCGCCATTACTTCTGTTGCTTTCATAAGCGTTCTTTTCTATTGTTGTTATTGATTTTTTACCTGAAAAAGCATCCGATACGTAGGTAGGATAAAACGTTTCTCCGTGTCATTCGACAGGGAGACAGATAGTATCGGCCTTAAATTTGTTGCAAAGTAACAACAAAATTTTCAAACATGCAACATTTTGTAATTATTTTTTGAAAAATTATAAAAAATGTCAGTTTTTAAGCCTATCCCGGACATTTTCTGACGTACGGATAGACGCCCCTCATATATCCACGCCCAGCCCCGAGAGCACTTCCCTCAGTATCTCGGCATTTTTCATATCCTTGACCGTGACCGCTCCGAAATCCACTTTCCTGAACTTATTGACTGCCTGATTCACCGTCTCGGTCAGACCCAATTCCTCCTCGATATACTCTCTCGGCGACTTTCCGTCAAGATACCCGAGGTCGCTTTTTGTAAGAAGGAAGTAGAAGTTGATATTCTTCAATTTGCGTCCCTGTTCCTCAAGAATGGAGGTAAGGCGTGAATAGGTGCTTGCCGGAGATGAATGCTCACGCTCGTTGCGTGCCTTTATCCATCCCTTTGCCTTTTGGCTCACCCCCGGCATCAACGGATCGACCATGGAGGGGTCGATGATGAATATTATGGATTCTACGTTCTTATAGAACTCAAGGGCTGTGGGTGTGCGCGACGCGTTTGTATCGAAATTCTCTCCGGCAACGTCGTAGAAGAAGAGATGCCACGGGATGGTAACCACCTTTCGGGGCAACATCACCTGCACAGCCTTGAACCATTGCCGCTGATCGGTCTGAACGTTCCCTCCTTTCTGTATACGTGCCGCCACATCCGTTATCCTCGTGTCGTCTGTGGCATCAGTCTGTGTCGCCTTAGTGGTCTTAAGCATCCTGTCAAGTTCGGAGTAAAGGAAATAGGTCTTCCCGGATGCGCGGTGTCCGACGATGCCGATATGTTTCTCTGTCCCGAACGACTTCCTTCCGGCATGCTCCTCCACATTGCGGCAGTTGACACAACGCCGCCTGAGTTTTGCCTTACCGTTGAAAATCATGGTGGGGAGTCGCTTGTGGGTGGCCGGGTTAGTCTGGTGGAACACTCCGTATATGCCCGGATGAAGCCCTACGGGGTGAGTGTTGTAATTGTCAGCCATATAGACGAATCCTTTTGTGGAACCGCAGGAGGGGCAGGGACGCTTTATGTCGTAGATTTTCATCACGAGCCATTCAAAACCCATGAGCACACCCATCAGCACTATAAGCAAAGCCGCTATGACAAGGAAAATCACGGCCGGACCGATGAAAAGTATCAGAAGGACATCCCATAGGTCTTTGAATATATTGAGAGTCCAGTCGAAGAAATTCAGGTTGTGCATGAAATCGAATCCCCAGTCTACCGATGCCTGTCCGATTCGGGCTATTGTCTCGCGGCTGAAAAGTATTATGGCGGCGACGATACCGCAGACTATGGCGTAGGTCCAGTCGGAGAAGAAGAAGATTATGGCAAGCACCAGCATAATCCACCCTACCCAAACAAGCACAATCAATATACCCTTGAAAAGCCACAGAATACCGTACGTCAGCAGGCCGACGGAGATGAGAGTGAGCATGGCGGCCAGGAAAGAGGTTATCAGGCAGCCCGTGATGAGCAGTATGTTGATATAAGGCTCTTTGTTGAACATCCATAGCCTGTACATTCCTGAAGGCAACCTGGGCTGCCAGATGTCAAGAAATTCCGTATTAATGTTAATCCATCTTATCGCAAACCACATATATCCCCCTGTCAGGAGAAGGATGATTATATAGAGCACCCATGAAGGGGCGTTTGATTTCGCATCCACAAGGGCAAACCTATGTCGGATGCTTTTCCAGTAGTTTACGAGAAAACCGGAATCAGACTCGTAGTTATACCTGTCGTTGATTTCCTCTGTCTTCGCCGCCAATAGGGAGGCGGGGGTATGATACTCGCGCTCGATTGTCTTGACGCTCTTCCCCTTGCTGTTGAGCACAGTGGCCTTTATCCAGTGGCCCAGGGTATCGGTCTCATATTCGTAGGTATACCGGTTTACGGGATTGAGACGTGTCTTTTTTTTGTTCCACTTGCTAATCAGGATTTCCTTTATGGATTTCCCGTCGTCAGAAAATATGGTTTCCTCCACATCACGCCCGTCGGTGACTTTCATTGCGGAGAGCACGGGTTTGCCGAGGCTGTTGACGAAGGTGTACTCGGTCACGATTTCCTGTCCTTTCTCCGATTTGCGGTCTATCCTCCGCTCCGGCACGATATCTCCGGCAATGGTGGAGGTGTAACGGTAGACGGATTTGGGATATTCCCCGGCAGAGTCTGTGGTATAGATTATCTCCTTCAGGTTTCCCTCACGGTAGTAGGTGGTGCGGCTGTTTTTGAAGCTGTCAGCCTTTTCGGCGAATCTGAGTTGCGGCCTACCATCGCCACCGTAGGATATTAGCCATCCGCTCACTTTCCCTTCAGGCAATGAATCTATGTCGGCCGTGAGTCGGTCTCTGTCGTCAAATTCGTATGTATGGGTTCCTGTCAGCCTCCCCTTTGCATCGTATGTGCGCTCCACACTCTTGATTACGGAATCGGAGGCTGTGGGATATAGAAATCTCTTGAACGGGGGTATGTCGTCTTTTGCCACAGGTTTGAAATCATCCCCGCAGCCGGTCAGGGCAATCATGGCCGCCAGGAGGCAAAGCAAAGTCAATATGCCGTGATGTATTCTTGATCGTTTCATGTACGGTTGTTGAATATGTTTGAATCTTATCTTATTTTTTGCCGAAGAATCCTGAGAACTTCCGTTTGAGCGATGCGCCGAACCCTGAATTAAGTCTTAGGGCATCAGTTATTCCACTGTCGGAAATATGTCGTGAGAAGCGTTCGATCTCATCTTTGTTGCCCTTGAATATCTTATCTATCAGAATCACTGCCGCCTGTTGCCGGCTTTTCTCACTCTTATACAATGGCCAGCGATATTTCTCGAACCATCTTGCCAGATTCTTCAGTGAGCCTATGGAATGCAGGAATGCCATCTGCCTTGTGAAGTCGGAACCTGTCACCGTAGGCTCCAGCCATCTCCTTATCATCTCCTCCGTATATTCATCTTCCACACCATACTGGAATACGGCTTCCGCCACATCTCCCTCATCCACTTTGGTAAGTGTATCCTTATTGGCGATCCGCACTGTAAGGTTCAGACTGTCGAGCGTGTCGGGAGTAATCAGGTCGGGCGATGCGAGCAGTCGGTTTGCCGTACCGTTATTGATGAATTCCCGCTTTATGTCTTCGTTTGCCAGCCATCTCTCCACGATTTCCGGAAAACCGATATTCCGCAGTTCTGCGACGGTCAAGTTATCAAGGGCATCAAGCCATACATCCTTACGCTTCTCCGGATTGAACAGTTTGGCGGAGAAAGTGGCTTTCCCGGACATAGGCGATGCGGCCAACGCTTTCAAAATCTCCGTATTATCTGCACCCGGGGAATACTTGAGCATCTCCTGCCATACATGGGGATTGCCGGTCTTGCGCAAAGATTCCAAAACTGTATGGTGCGACACTTTCCCGCTCCCCTCATTCAGTATGTAGACTATGGCGTCAAACCTTTCGTCCTGCGATTTGTCAGGGAACAGTTTCCCTAAGTAATCCGGGTTTGAGAATACACAAGCCGAGACGAATTTTACCGATTCCGGATATATCCTCACCATTTCGGGAGCCTTCCTTACAAGAGCAGTGAGGAGGTCGAGACCTTCCCGTAGTGTGGAGGCAGTATAGGCTGTATAAGGGTCTTCCTTGAAAAAACCGTTCAGGTATCGGTTGATTTTATCGTTAAGGATATCCCTTTCGTGTGGGCCGAGCGATTTGAGGCCGATAAGGTCAGTGACTCGGTTCGCTTCAAGTTCTCCCGGGGCAGGTATTGTATCGGTCTTTACGAGCATCATTGCCCAATAAGCCAATTCAGGATCAGGCACATCAAGGCCTCCCCTCGCGCATAATGCTATGATGTTGTCGCGGCTGAGGGTATCGCCCTCGGCCGCGTGCTTTCGGATACGGTCGAAAAGGGGTGATTCAAGTAGATTCAGTGTGCGGGGGGAGGAGCCGGTATAATCGGCTACGATGAAGAATTCCTCATCTATACGGGTAGTGTTGCGTGTGGGCACCACAATCATGTCGAGATCTTCAGGCACCCCCGAATAATACATCGTGTTGGCCTGAAACTGAAGATTCCGAGTAAACTCCTCCGGAAGCCCGGAAATGGTGTGGATAAGATCCGGAAGCCGGTGGTCGTCAAGACGGACCACTATCTTTCCGGGCTGAAGGGAATTATCCGGAGCGGGGTGTGAGGCACGGTATCTTGCCGTAATGAGCGCGAGTGCCACTTCGGTGAGGAAAGTGCCATTGTCGTAATCAGATGATGAGGAGGATACAGAGCCTGCCGGAAGGAATGTGGGCTCCCCGACCAACAGATCGCATATCTCATGGTTCAAAGGGGAGAGACGCTTATCTACAGGAAGGAACTTCTCCTGCCTCATCATTGCCGCGAGGACAGTGATGTCGGGGCATGAGTCGAATACCGCCAGATGCGCGATATAGTTTGAGCCGTCGCGTCGGGCTGAGTCGATATCGGCGAAGAAGCCATAGTCGCTGACCACGTAAAGCGTGCGCCCCACTACCCGGACCTTTCTTCCCCCCGCCAGAGTCACCACTCGGAAAGTGAACAGCGAGGGGTAGCGGTCTTCTATCAGAGGGGAGGCAACGATATCGCTTTCGGTAGCCTTCTGCGACGTGGGTAAGGAATAGTTGACCATTGCCTTCTGCACAATCTCCGAGGCCTCCTCGGGGGAGAGTCCCCTGCTGTAAGTGCGGAGACCGAAACCCGAGGCACCGGTGTTTATTGATTTCTGGGTGGAGGCCCATATTATCTGCTCGTAGGGATGCTCCTTCGGGGTAAAAGGTCCTGGGGTAGTCATGACAATCATTTTTTAAGGGGTAGCGGAAAGTTGAGTTTATTAAGTATCCACACCAGGGGGTCAAGCACCCTGAAGGGGTTCACGTCCCCTGTGAGGGTGGTTCCCTTCGGTGCGCTTCCGAGAGAGGAGACTCCAAAGAAGCAGACGTTCTTGTCGGCATCTTTCCAGTTGTTATCGATATTGTTGATGAAGTCGGGCTGTTGCCATACCCTGTCGAGAATACTTCTGAGACTCTTGCTGTTCATCTCGAATTCCTTCAGGTTTATGCCGTCGCTCATCAGATAGGGGGAGTTGGTCTTGAGGCCGGCTATGGAGCAATCTTGGAAACGCTCGTCGCCTGAGGTTATGTAGTCAATCTTACTGAACACTACGGCCATAGGTTTCGAGAACATTGCCTTTGCCTCCTCGTTCCCTTCCTGGAAATGCCCCAGCAGAGCCGAGAGTATCGAATCGAATCCTGTGTCGGCCTTCGGTTTGCCGAGTCGCTTTCTTACGGCATCGATGTTTTCCGTATCCACAAGATACAGTATGGCGTCAGATTTCGTGAGAAACTTCACGTTTTCGGCTATATTGGCAGTCTGGCCGAAATTCTCACCGGCAGTGTCATAGAACACGAGGTGCATCGTATCCCCTTTCGGGGATGTCAGGGTGAAAATCATGGGTATGCGCGAACGGAAATCACCCACGGCAGTCTGATCCACACATTTGCTGTTGTTGTAGAGAGGATTGTAGAAATCCTCCTTATATCGTCTTTCGGTCTGCAGTTCGCTCTGTTCGGCCACATTCTTATACTCCAGGCCGAGGCGTCCGAGCCTGTTGACGTTACGGCGCAACTCCTCGATGAGCACGGCAATGTAGTTGGATTTTCCGCTGCTGCGTGCGCCCACTATGGATATAATCTTCCCTCCGTTGAGCACCATGTCGTTTGGTATGCGGTTATGGCATTTCGGACACAGCATCATGTGGGTCTTTCTCTTGCATTCGGGGCAAACCGCAGATTTAGGGGTACCGAATGAGAATATACCCCTTTTGGGTATTATCGGGAGGCCTTGCGGATTGACCGGGGTAGGACGCCAGAAATTCTTGTATTTCTCATCATCCACCTTTTTGCAGCGGCATAGGAAATGCACGTCAGCGCTGTCGAACGATTCGAAGCAATAGGGACATGTGACTTTACTCATGATGTTTTTGTATTTACGGATTATTAACTTCCGGCACTATCGTCAGTTGGGAACCGGCAGAGAGGTCAACAGGGACAAGACGGAAATAAAGGTCATCTCCTGTTTCTGTGGGTTCTACGTTTATTTCCGCCTTTCCGCTGCGCAGGGCGGAAGCGGGAATTATGGCCGACGAGGGATGATTGACCAGGTCGGCCGGCGGGAAGCCGGATTGGACAAGCACCTTCAGGTCGCACGGCAGGTCTCCTCCCGGGCCGGAAAGGGAGAGGGTATATTTGTTCGATTTCAGGAAGCCGAATTTCTTTATCCGGGTCACCTTGTCGAAACTTATTATCATGGCCTTCAGAGTGAAGGATTTTTCTGTCGCGGGTCCCTCAAGTGTGCCATCCGGAGTCTCGGCGACCGATCTTACGGCGACGGAGATGCCCCCCGCTCCTTCAGGGATGCTCACATTGAAGAATCCTTCCGGGCCTGAGCGTGTAATTTTCTGTTTCCCCACTCTACCTCCGTCAACACTCCATTCCACCCGGGCAGTATCGGAGGCTCCCCAATTCCACCGCACGGATATGCCGTTCTGCCCTTTGCTTATGCGTACGGAATCGAGTGCGGAGACAGCCGACACTTTCACCCCATCCCCCACTACACCGATGTTGCCGGACACAGATACCGGTATGAAATAATGCAGCCCGGTGAAATTCTTCGGTATTACGCAACTGTTCCCCGCCACGTTAAGCCGTTCGGCCTTGAATGTGTCTACCGACACCACATCGTTGCGGTTTATCCCGAACGGACGTGGGGAACGGTAGATGAATACCTGCCCCACCTTCGGTATATCCCATGTCAGGCGTGCGCTCTTCTCATCATCCTCCAGCCGAAGGGCCACCGCCTTCGGCTTCTCTTGTGGCGTGACGCTCATCCTTACAGGGTGCCCTTTTAAAGATACGCCCTGACTATTGCTGAAAACCGGTGTCAGTGAGTATTCATATTTCTTTCCCTTCGAAAGTCCGGAATCCCGGAAAGTTGAGCCTCCGGACATAGATGCGCTTCCTCCATCGCGGCTTATCTCCATTCCAACCAATCCTTTTATCTGTTTCCAGGAGAAGGTCACGCTGCTCTCATCGACATTCAGGGATATATCCCCTGCCTGAATTTGGGGTATCACCACGGCAGGTGAGGAAGTAGTGCCGCAGGTGGCCGACATGCGTCCTCCGACCTCGGCGAACACACCGTAATAATACTCTCTCCCTTCCTCGATACCGGTATCATCGATTATAAGGTTGGCGGTTTTCCCTATCCTCATTCCGTCTTTGATGGATGTCGGGCGCGCACCCTCGCGGCGAATCACGGTGTAGACAGCGCCGCTTACAGGAATGGCTTTCCAATTGATGGTGACAGTCTTGTTCACTACCTTCGCGCTGACGGTCTCCGGTGAGGGCACGGGCATGGAGTCGGCCGCACGCTTTATTTTAGCGTTCAGGTCGCCCAATCCCTTATAACCGGGCCAGAGGTCTTCTGCCTGGAGCGCGAGTTGCGAAGCGAGAGTAAGGTCTTTGCGCACTACGGCACTTTCGGCATCCGCCACCAGTTGCGTGGCTTTGCGCATTCCCGCGAATGGGAAGCCGCATTTCACGCAACTCATGTCGGAGGGGGAGGATTTCGCTCCACACTTTGGACAAACCACGTCCAATGGCATCGCACAGTTGCGGCAATGGGCTGCTCCACGTCCGTTGAGTGCGCCGCAAAAGCGGCATGTCCGGGAGGTTGCCCCGACAGAGCCGTCGTCATACTGCATGCCGAGTTCCTGTGCCTTGGCAGCTATCAGACTCTGTGCCAAGGGGAGTGCGAGTCCGTTCCTCGTGCATTCGTCGAGGAAATCCTTGTACAGGTCGGGGGCGATGAATTTTTTGTTTATGGAGGCCATCATGGTCATCTTCTCCCCTACGCTGTCAAAACCGGCCTCACGCAAAGCCTTGTCGTAACCTTTGCGGAGGGCCGGGTCGGAGATGAAATCCTGAATGGAGGCCATGAGGTGGTGGGCCACATCCTTTGCGGGAGTGCGCTGCACGTCAACGGAATCGGCTCGTGTCTTTGATTCCAGTTCCTTGGAGAAAACCGCATGGTCGGCATCGTCAGGTATCCCTAAAAACTGATATATGTTCAGTAGTCCGAGTTTCTTAAGGAAACCGTTTATGGCATCCATACGGGCTTTGGGGAGAGGCTTGATACCATCGTCGTGAATCGGCGAGGCCACCGGAGCGGCCTTTCTGACTTTTGCCCCTATAATATCAAGAATATCGTTTGCTGACAGACCTTTTGACTTGAACTTTCTTTCCACAATGTCAAGTGCATCGGCATCGATCTCCATCGTGCGTTTGTCGACAAACGTGTTTGCGAAGTTACAGACCTCACTTTTGACCTGTTGCAATACCTCCCCGGCCTGTGACACTATGAAGGATGGATCGCTCAGAACCCTTGTTATGGCTTGGGTGAGGAACTCGTTGATTTCTGAAAACTGTTCGGGGGTGACCATCTTACGGTTACGTTTACCCATAAGGTTGGTTTGCTCCTTTTTCAGGGCGGCAACAATTTTCTTGGTGTCGCGTTCCGACGGTGATATCTTGGAAAGGGTGAATATGTTGTATGCCATTATGAGGGATTATGAATGTGGTTATCTCTTTAACCCTGTGCTGAATTCGCGGGCTATGGTTGAGAAGGCTGCTGAGAGGTTGTCGGCGGAGGTGAATATGCCCAGGGAGTCGTCAGACGAAATTTTCCTAAGGAATTTCTTATCGGCGGAGCCAAACCCTATGGCGGCAATCCTTATACCGTCGGCTTTCGCCCTATCGGCGGCCTCGATTGCCTGATTCTTTCGAGACCATTCGCCATCGGTGAGTATCACGAGTATACGGTTCTCCGAGGGAGCCTCCATCAGCAGACGGTGACATTCACGGATTGGCTCGCACGCGTTTCCGTAGCCCACTCTTGCGGTATTGGTATCCTTCTCTATATTACGCAATTCCCGCTTTGCTTTTGAGGCATCTTTCTCGAAGGTGCAGTAATTCTTGTAAGAATCGGCAAATCCCTGTACGGTTATGGAGAACGAACCCTCCGGCAACTGCTCTATAAACCCTTCGGCGGCCTTGCAAGCCTTCTTTATTGCATCTCTCCAGCACATAGAGCCGGATTCGTCGATGGTGAGCACTACCGACATAGGTTCGAAGGTATTACGTGGGGCTTCGTACAACCAACTAAGGTCATCATCGAGTGCCACTTTCTCTACAGTCAATTTTTTCCCCGACTCTACCTGAAGGCCCTCTACGGAAACCACACCGTTGGCGTCGTAACTGTAGCCTATCTCTATTACAGCACCTTCCGGATTTTTGACGTGCTCTATTCCATGGAAGAGATACTTCCCCACCACCAGGCATTTGTCTATGTCGGGCGATTCCCCTTGTGTGAGGTAGACGGTCTGGAGATTCTTGCCCCCCTGACGGGTGCGGAATTTCAACTGCCTTCGGTCTGTCACGGGTATCTCCTTATTTTTTCTGATGATTATGGAGTTGACGTATTTCGTTCCGTCGGAAGAGACAGCCACAGTCCCTAAGGAATGGCTCATTACATCGGAGACAGTCACACTGTCGGCCAATTGCAGACGGGGGTCTTCGGGTCCGCCGCTTCCTACGGCTCCGAGTATTCTCCTTGTCTTCATGGAGGCAACTATTGCGGCGCCGAGGGCTACGGCCTCATCGGCGTTGACACCCGTTAGGGGTCGTTTCCCCGTCATTCCCGCCACCCATTCATACACCATCGGCATTCTTGTGGAACCTCCGACGAGCAACGCCCCGTCAAGGTCTTGCCATCCGAGTCCGGCCTCTTTCAGGATGTTATTGCAGATGGATTGTGTGGCGTGGAGGAGGGTTTTGGTCAATTCCTCGAATTCGGCGCGTGTCACGGTGTATTTCTGCCTCTCGCCGTTGCTGCGCACCGATATCACAGCCGAATTGCGGTCAGACAACTGTTTCTTAAGGTTCTCTACCGCGAGGGTCAGGTCTGCCAGGCCTTCCATATCATCCTCTATGTCATATCCGGTGTCGGCCATAAACTTGCGTGCGATATGTTTTATCAGCATATCGTCGAAATCCTTACCACCCAGTTCATGGTCTCCGCCGGTTGCAATCACTTTCAGTTCGCCGTGGTCGATTTGAAGCACGGTAACGTCGAAAGTGCCTCCGCCGAGGTCGTAGACGAGAATGCGCCCCCCTTCCCGGCGGTTTATGCCGTATGTTATAGCCGCTGCGGTGGGTTCGTTGAGGATGGCGAGCACGTCAAGGCCTGCTCTTCGCCCTGCCTCAATTGTGCTTGTGCGCTGGAAATCGTTGAAGTAGGCGGGCACAGTTATCACGGCTTTGCTTACGGGATGCCCGAGAATGGCTTCTGCGCGACCTTTGAGGTGACTGAGCAGTAATGAGGAGAGGTCGGTGGCGGAGTATTCTTTCCCGGCTGCCGTGTATGAATAGTCGGCATGACCCATGTAGCGTTTGAAAAATAGCGCCACATCCTCCCCGAACTGAAGCATATCCTTTGCGTCGGCTCCTGTCTTCACCTCCCCGTCGGGAGAGAACCAAACTGCTGAGGGCACCAACCTGTCGCCATAGGAATCGGCCAATACGACAGGCTTGCCGTATTGGTCGATTGTCGAGATGGCCGAATAGGTGGTTCCTAAGTCTATCCCTATGAAATCCATCGTGTTGCTGTTATGCGGTTATACAAGTTTTATTGCAGTCACTTTGCTTGCCTCCTCCTTTTTCTCTTTCTCAGAGAGTGCATTCTGGAGCATCACCTCGATGTGTGTGGATTTTCCGTTGCTGGAGGCATCCGTCACGTCAACACTGAGGAGACCTGACTTGTCGATGTTCACCACTACGTCAAGGGGGGAGTCGGCCGGAAGATTCGGATTGAGGGGAAGTTCCTGGTCGGCGAGTTTGGTGCATACGTCGTCAGGCACCAGATCCTCATCGGAAAGGTTCTCATAAAGTTCGATCATCACCCTCACCTGATTGGCCTCAACTGTAGTGGCTTCGAATTCGAAATGGTGAGGTATGGCAGTGTTACGCTTTACCACATTCATTATACCGTTGACGAATCTCATGGCCACAGAGCGGCTGAGTACGTTTTCGATCTCAATCTTTTGTGCCGTTCCGCCTCCGATTTTACCGAAGATAGGATTTTTCTTGGCAGTATCCTGTGTCTGGGAATCTACCAGAGGTATATCATCTCCCCCACTGTTTCCGTCTTCTTCAGCCATGGCATCGCTGAAAGCCGCGAGATTTATGCCGTAGATAGCGGCTCCCTTGGCCACACTCTGATTGGGGTCGCAGTATTCTATGGGTTTGCCCGGGAACTCCGCTTCAAGTCTCTCCTTCACTTGCTTCATCATCGTTGAGCCACCGACGAGCAGAATCTTGTCGAAATCGGTCACACCTTTAGCAGCGGCCTTCTCAAGGATGTCTTTGGTGAAACCAATGGTGGTGTCGAGGAGCGACTTTGTCATTTCGTCAAACTTCTCGCGAGTCACCTCGATGCGTGCACTGTTGAATTTGATTACGGTCTTCTCCTTTTGGGTGAGTTGCTTCTTGGCATTCTCAGAGCCGAGCTCGAGTTCGCCCATCATGTCGATGTCATCGCGCACGGCCGCCGGGTCTTCGCCTGATTGGGCGCAATATTCGGAAACTACGAGGTCGGTCACCTTTGCATCCCAGTCTTTACCGCCAAGTTCATGATTGCCTCCTGTCACAACCATCTTTATCTTACCGTTTTCCACACGTAGCATGGTAATGTCGAAAGTGCCGCCACCGAGGTCGTAGACAAGCACGGTCTGGGGTTCGTTGACGTTAAGGCCGTAGCTGATTGCTGCCGCTGTAGGCTCGTTGAGGATGTCGAGCACGTTTAAGCCGGCAAGTTCGCCGGCAGTCTTCGTGGCGTTTCGCTCCTCCATTCCGAAATAGGCGGGACAGGTGATTACCACGTTCTTCACTTCTTCACCGAGTTGGTCGCTTGCATCTTGCACAATTTGGCGGAGGATTATTGCAGATATGGCCTCGGGGGTGTATTCCTCGCCGCAGGCGTAGAATTTGTAGTCTCTCTTCCCCATCTGGCGTTTGATGACTGTGCACACGTTGGCCGGGTCGGTCTTGAGGGTCTGTTTTGCCGCCTCACCGACAGCGGCGTTCCCTCCCTCTTCAAAAGCCACAACCGAGGGTGTCACCGGAGAGGCCTCGCTGTTGGGCACGACTTCCGGTTTGCCGTAATCATTCACGTAGGCTATGCAACTGTAGGTAGTTCCAAGGTCGATACCAAAAATCTTAGACATTTCTTTGTATGTTTGTTATGGCCTCCCCTGAGTCAAGGGGAATGCCGTGGTTAATGAATTATTTTTTAAGTTTGTAGACCTCCACTTTCTCCTGTCGGAGAGTTATGCCGTTCCAGGCATAACCTGGGCGGAGCCGTTTCGCTATCTTTCCGTCGAGTTCCGGATTATCGGTTTCCACGGTGCGTACTATCTGATGGAGTTTTCTGTCATAGAGGGGATTATCCTCTTCGCTTACAAGTATGTCCACTCCATTGTTTCCGAGAAGGTCTTCAAGATCAGCCGGGATATTCTTCAGGGCATTCCGGGTCTGTTCGGGAGTAAGTGAGTCGAGGCGTTCCAGTGTCCGGCGGTAATCCTCGAGAATGGTTATTGTCTCCAGGATAAATGGTTTGAGGAGTTTTGCATACAGGTCGTCCTTATATTTTGCCATTTCAGCATACATTCTGTCGAACAGTTCGGCCTTATTGGTGGCTTGGCGGAAGTTTTCCTCAAGTTCGTTGGTCATGTTCTCTATGACGTTGGTCAGCGATTCGATTTTCTTCTCGATCGAAACGAGTCTGCCGTCATCTTCAATTTCCGGATTGTCAGTTTTTAGCCCCTCATCTTGCGTAGCATCTTCCGCTTTACACTCATCGGGGTGTAAGTCATCTGTTTCTGCCACGCTATGCGGTTCAGCAGGTATGGGCTCCTCATCTGACTTTTCGGGCGTAACGACGTCATCCGGAAGAGGCGATTGCGGCGGTTGAAGCACGAAATCATCTTCTTCAATACGGTAGTTGTCGAAAGGAGGGGGAGTCGGTGTGTTCATGTGTTGATGTATAAAGTTTTTCCGGTAAAGTCTATATGATGTCACTCAAAACTTCATGCAGAATAATTGTATTCTACAAAATTACTGCCCCATTCAATACCTGTCAATTACGGAAAACCGTATTTTTTCATTCTTTGAGCCAATACAAATTATTTGTAAAAATCAATTTTCTAAGGTTCGGTTGTAGGATATGGTTCTTTCATCAAAGGTAATTTTCAGGAGAAAGAAATTCTTCGGAATCGTTTCAGGGGTGGAACGTTTTGCAGGATATGGAGAGATTTGTAATAAGCTTATAGGCAATGCATAAGCGACGAAATTGAGGGTAAAAAATCTAAAAAATATGTTAAAATCGTTCCGTTCCAAAAAATAAAAAAGTGCGAAAAACTCAAATTTCACGAGAGGTGGAGGAAATTTAGACGAATTTTAAGGTAAGCTAATATAGGATTTCATATAAGATTTCATATAGGGTTTCATATAGGATTGAAATGCAAAGAAAGTAACATGGATTCAAAGGGGATGCTTATTCTACAAAGGACAAACGCTCTTAATTGAAAAAAGTACTGTTGTTTTAGGAAAACTTATTTTAATCTAGGGGCCGATTTTTAAGGAAAAACTGATTTTGGGGAATATTGTGATTTTTCGGGGTGATGCAGGAGGGAAGAGTTCTCATGAATAATTAATGCAGGGACGGATAGACGTATCACTTCTTATATATAAGTATAGGCTTTATATAATAGGCGGGATATAATAGGCGGGCCGCTCCTTATTCTCCATTTTTCCGGCATGAAAATATATGGAAAATAACTTGGCGCATGAAGATTTTAATGGAATGTGGGCGAAAAAACGCGCAAACTTCGTGGTGATATAACGCAGAAATACGGGAAAAAGTTCTG
>CAMWMD010000038.1 GCA_947175265.1 uncultured Porphyromonadaceae bacterium
CAACAGATGTTAAATTCTGTTTCGTTTTGTTAACTCAGAACTTTTTCCCGTATTTTCTCCATATCCCGCCATATAGATTTTCACGAATGGCAACAAAAAAAGGGAGACCCGATATGGAATCTCCCCCTTATTAATGATAGAAATTTTACTATCAGAACTTATATGTTGCACCCACAAGTATAGGGAGCCTGTTGTAATCGGCCATATACTGGTATTTGAACTCGAAATTCACGCCGAAGTTGCGTGTGATTTCATATTCCGCACCGACACCGATATTAAACGCGAACTTATCATAACCGGCGTTAACATGATTACCTACATCCTGAGAAAGATGTCCGTAACCAATACCGGCAAGAGGATACATATAGAACTGGTTTGCCACAGGTATCATAAAATGCACGTTTGCCATAGCATTGAACGTGCTTGTGCCCTTATCTTTCAATCCGAAATCAGCAGCAGCCTCAAGACGGATAAGTTTGGTGACGTTATACTGATACTTCGCTCCTATAATAAAATTAGTAGGAGAATGGGAGCCTTCTATTACAGGGGCAGCCCCCAGATTGATACCAATACCCATATTATTACCGGCAAAAGCGGCCGTTGAACCTAATGCTACGGCTGCACAAGAGAGTAAAAGTTTTTTCATAATCAACAAAAGTAAAGTTAATAATACCGAATGCAGGGCATCACGCCTCTGTTTATGTAGTCATAACCAATATGTCTCTAAAAAGGTTCAAAATAAATCGCCGATCCCTGAAGAGGGACCGGCGAAAATGAGATTACGAGTACTCTCACTGGCAGAACGACATGAAAGATCAACGATAATCCTTCAGTATTTCACGCAGTTTCTTTCTGGTGAAGAAAATTCTGCTCTTGACGGTGCCGAGAGGCATACTCAGAGATTCAGCGATCTCCTCATACTTGTATCCGGCAACGTGGAGAGAGAACGGCTCGCGGTAATCAGCAGGGAATTCGGCCAAAATCTGTGAGATCTCGTTTACGGCGAAAGCGCCGTCCGGCGTCTCAAGACCTGACTCCTGGCTCAGATTTAGGTGATAGAGATCCTCCGTATTGTCGGTCATTGTGTTCTCCCTTGCGCTCTTCCTGTAATTGTTGATGAAGATATTGCGCATGATTGTAAGCATCCACCCTTTGAAATTCGTGTTATCCACAAATTTCGACTCATTGCTTAATGCTTTGAGCGTGGTATCCTGTACCAAATCATGTGCCTCATCCTTATCCAAGGTGAGCTTCATGGCGAAAGAACGTAAATTAGCCTGCATCCCAAGCACCGATGTTACGAAAGATGGCTTGCTGCTCATTTAGTGCGAACTAATTAGGTTGTTTATAACTTTATTCATTATCTCACTGCAAAGATAAGTTAAAAAATCAGTATTACAAAAATATTCAGGAGAAAACTTAGCATAAAACTTATATTCCGCTTAAAGTTTTCAATTTATGTATACTTATGCAGGAATAATGCCTTTCCGGGCATATATAGCCAAAATATCAACTTTCCTTTTTCTTAACCCTCACCATCTCTATGCGTGTGGCGGCCATGCGGAGCACGGTAAACGACAAATCCTCTATCTCGAAGGTGTCGCCCTGCTGCGGAAGCGCTCCGAGGCTGTCGAGAATATACCCTCCCAAGGTCAGGTAGGCCTCCGACTCCTTTATCCCGAGCCCGAACTCCTCATTTATACTCTCTATCTCCGCACGCCCGCTAAACTCATAGACCCCCGGAGTGACCTCCCGGGCGAGCAGACGCTTCCGGTCGTGCTCATCCTCTATTTCACCGAAAATCTCCTCCACGAGGTCCTCAAGGGTAGCCAGCCCTGCGGTGCCTCCGAACTCATCGACTATTATGGCCATCGACTTCTTCTCCGAAAGCATGCGCCGCATCATCTTATTCGCAAGCATAGTCTCAGGAGTAAATATCACCGGCTTAAGATGCTCACGCCAGTCGGAATTGACATTGAAAAGCTCAGCCACATGGATATAGCCCATCACATCGTCAATATCCTCTCCATATACCACTATTTTGGAAAGCCCCGTGGCTATGAATTTACGTATCAGCTCCTCCCGTGTCACCGATTCCAGCCCTACCGCCACTATCTCGTTGCGGGGAATCATGCACTCGGCCATAGTGGTATCCTTGAAATCTATGGCATTGCGGAATATCTTCACCTCATTCTCGACAGTCTCGCTGTTGTCGGTGCCGTCAAGATGCTGTAGATAGTCGTCAAGTTCATCTATGGTGAGGCGCTCCGTCTGCTCCCCTTCCGAGGAAATGCCGAAAATCTTCATGAGCCCCTTGGAAATACCTGATACAAGCAAGGAGACAGGGTATAGCACCCAATAGATCAGGAACAGCGGGAACGCAAACAGACGGATCATGAAATTCGGATTGATCCTGAACGCTGTCTTGGGGACAAATTCGCCGGCAATGAGCACGACTCCCGTCGAAAGTATGGTGTTGGCCGTAAGCACCAGAGCCTCGTTCTGCAACCATCTCTCAAGGAAAGGATTGATGAGTATGGAGAAAGTGATACCGTACACAACAAGTACAATGTTGTTGCCGACCAGCAGAGTGGATATGAACATATCCTCATGCCTTGCGAATCCTCTTATTATACGGTCTACAACCCCACCCCTGGCGGCATCTATCTCCATCCTGACTTTACTTGACTGCACGAAGGCTATTTCGGAACCGGAAAAAAGGGCTGAAAGAAGAAGGGCGGCCAGTGTGACCAATATTGCGGTTGTAAGAGTCATATCGTTATCTTTATGGTTTAGGTGTCAGTCCGGACGCAGATTATCCCTGTTCACCGGGAAAATACCGGTCGGATGAAGTATGCGGTAATCCGTAAGGCGGTCGTTTGATTCAAACCCCGACCCCTCGAGAACATGGGTGGCGTTCTCTATATGGATGAAAGTGTCGGAATACAGCCGTTGTTTCCGCTGGTCCCAGAAGACACGGGGAGAGAGGAACAGTTCTTTCGGCACCTTGGTCATCTCCACGTTTCCCTCAAGCCGCCACAATTTCTGTACGGTATAGAAATATGCGGAATCAGCAGCCACAGTGGCGATGACGTTAAACTTCTTATCAAACTTCTGAAGATACAGCCCCTTTGGGAACGACCAGAAGGGGGTGTCGACCTCATCATACACATACCATACGGGAGCCACTATCTTATACTGGGTGACGCCCGAATCGGATATCAGCGTCGAGATATTGTGGGTGGTCATGGAGGGCATCTGCCCCGGCTTTATGTCGCGCGATACATCAATCTTGCTCTCCTCCTTGCAACTCCCCGCACATATACAGAGGGCTATGCCGAAAGAAAGCGCGAGTCCTGTGTTTCTCAGTGCTCCCATTTACTTTATTCTGCGTTGCCAGAACCAAAGTTCATTGAAGTTGACTCCAAGCGTTATGTTAAGGTAATTCTCCGCTATCAACTGATTCGGCGAGGCATTACGATGTTTCCACTCGAAACCGAGGTTTATCATCGTCTTCCCCTCCGGAGTATTGAAGCCGAATCCGGCAGTCACGCCATACTCCCTCACGCTGTTCCCCTTTATGTTGAGATAGTCTTTGGAATAATATGCACCCAGACGATATGCCATCCTCTGGAAATAGTTACCCCTGAGTTTGGGGACGAACTCACCCCCGACGGCGTAGCGGGTGCGGTCGTTGAAATGCATCCCCTCGAACACTATGTTCTCCGGTTTCCCAATTTCATATAGCGGAGAGTACGGCACTTTCGACCATTGCTGGAAGGTATAGTCGGCCTCCACCATCCAGCGCGACGTGCGTTCATGCCTGTATGAGATACCCACTCCATAAGAGTTGGGGGTATAGTATTTCCCTTTCATCCCCATACATGCCACGGTATCCGGCTTGCTGTCTTGTGCCGTTGCCTGCTTGGTCTCCCAGGTCTTACCGTGAAGCGATTTCTTCGGAGAATAGGTGAAACCGGCCACAAGAGACTCCGTACGTGTCAACTTTGCCGTGTACTGCACGCCCAGATTGATGTCCCAGTCGCGTATCTGCATGATGTGTTCGAAAAGCATCTGTCCCTGAAGGAGTGGAGTGGAGAATACGTCATTACGTATCGTGCCGAAACTATATGCTATGTTGGCGCCGATTGAAAATCCTGCCACCTTGCCGGAGAGGCCGAGATAAGCCTGATTTATGCCTCCGGTGCCCTGGTTCATTTTCGCTCCATGCTGGATATCGCTGCCGAAGGCATACCCGACGGAAGAATAAGGTATGAGGCCGATGGAGCCACCCATGAACTTGCAGATCGGAAACTGCATGGTTATATAGTCGAGCCCACCCCCTGTGGAGTGTTCCCTCGTATTGCCGTCTTTCTGCCAGAGAAGCGATACGTCCGCTCCCATGTCAAAAAGGAATGTCAGCGAGTCTATGGCGGCGTATGAGGCCGGATTCATCACATTTATCTGTCTTCCGGAATTCATCGCATACCCTACCGAGCCCATCTGACGCTGCATTGAGGTGGCGCGGTCGCCGAGTACTCCATATCCATACATGGAATAAGGGGTGGAAACCTGAGCGAAAGCCCCCGCCACTGTGCAAAGGGCAAATATTACCAAAAATTTTATCTTGTTCATTATGGATGGTTTTGTCCTGAAATTTTATCGTTATTATTCTTTGTCGGTCTTTTTACGCCAGTCCGGATTCTGATGGTCAAAAACGAATATCCGCTCCAATCCCCTTCCTACAAGGAGAGGGTCAATGTCCACACCGATACCCTGCTCCCTCACCAGGGGAGCCAGCAATGAGGAGTCGGCGCCCGCCATAACCACCCTTCGGCAACCATATTTCGTGGCGGCTTTTCCATAAGCCGCGGCAATCTCGGCGGCCATTCCCCTCATCACGCCACACCGTATGGCGGTCACGGTATCCGTGCCGAACTCCGGAAGCTCACCCTCCCCTTCGACAAGGGGTAGACGGGATGTGGCCTGATGTAGCGATTCGAACCTCAGGTTCATTCCCGGTGCGATATCACCACCCAGAAAGGCTCCATCCCTGTCAATGAAATCTATGGTGACGGCCGTGCCGGCATCCACCACCACCAGAGCCTCCCCTGGATATAACGACACGGCCCCTACGGCAGCGGCCACGCGGTCGCTCCCGAGTGTCTGCCGGCTACCGTATCTCACCTCTATCGGTAGGGGAAGCGACGGGGTCAGCACCACCATACGCCCTTCGACAAGACGCCGGAGTGTCTCGAGAAACTTCGCGTCATTATGCGACACACTGCAGAAGGCGCATCCCCCTATCTCATATCTCTCCAGCAAGGGGAGCATCTCCTCTATGCCGAGCGAGGGAAGGCGGAGAGTATCGAGAGCCTCTCCGTCGCGCCATACCACAGCCTTGACCGAGGAATTGCCCTGATCGATCGTGAGTATGTTCATATCCAATTCTTTCCGAATCATCTCAGTAAAAGGTTCAGTAAATGACACCTCGTCACTTTTTCTTCTCCTTCCTCGCCTGCGATACGATAAGCCATGAGGCTATGATCTGAATGACGGCCCCGACGAGCGAGAACATTATAGTGTCGCGCAATATGGCGAGCACGCCGACATACTGCCCCAGCGATGCAAGATGAGATTCCTCATAGAACCAGAAAGCGGCCGCCATGACGAAAGCCACCCCGGCCCAGAATTCAAGCCTTCTGAGACGTTTCATCCTGACGGAGTCGGAAGGATCCGACACATTCACCACCCTGGCTATGACAAATATGAGAGCCCCGGCCGCATAGACCCACTTGAAAATCCTCACAAGATGGAAATCGGTAGGATTGAAGAATGGCACGAGTAGGGCCACACATATAAGGATTAGTCCGAAAGTGGCGGTCGACTCCACGAGACGGCGGCGACCTTCGGGGGTAGATACTGGAAAGATCTGTTTTCCGGCCATATCAATTATTTCTCCTTGATGATAAAGACATCTTCAGAAGGGCGCTGCATGTGGAACTTTTCGCGCGCGATATGCTCGAGGTCCGCACTGTGATGAATGAGCATCTCTCTCTGCCGGCGATAGAAGGCAGCCGAATCCCTGCATTCCGCTATGGCTTCAGTGAGATCGTTGATCTCACGCTCATACTGCATATTGAGGGAGATGGAGGTGTCTTCATTGAAAAAGAGAAGAAGCACGACAAGCGTCCCGATCACTATTAGAGGTATATGTGAACGGCGACGCACCCAGAAGTTCGCCCTTTTTACAGTTTTGCCCACTGAATTACTGTATTAATTATTAAAAATCGCGTGTGTGGCCACATCCCCCGGATACGGAAGATGACACCAAACGCCACAAAATTAGTGATAAAATGCCATTCCTACACAATAATTAAGATGTATTTTTTTATTTTTAACGAATCCGGCGAACAACCGGGGCAAGATTTGAAAAAATATTTCTCCCCGAGCCAAACCGAAATGTATTTAGAAATGTTAAAAAACATTCTATTTTTCAAAAAACTTCATTTTCCCATGATAACTTTTCTACCGGGCGTGTTATAAAGTCAAACAACAACGACAGGAGCGAATGACAACGGTTGACGACTACTCCGCATCAATCTTTCCTGTCACCACTTAAAACTATACAACGATGGCAGATTCAGCAACATTCAAACAGAGATTATTAGGATTGCAGGGTAACCTTCTTAATTTCGCGTACCAACTTACCACAAGCCGTGAGACGGCGCAGGATCTGGTGCAGGATACTACCTTGAAAGTTCTTGACAACGAATCAAAGTATGTCGACAACGTTAATTTCAAAGGTTGGGTATTCACTATAATGCGTAATATCTTCATCAACAACTATCGCCGTCAGGTAAGAAGCGCGACTGTAGTTGACACAACCGAGGATCTTTACCATCTTAACCTTTCCCAGGAATCCGGACTTTCCACACCGGAAGGAAGTTTTGCCGCTAAAGAGATTTCTCAGGCCATTAAAGAATTTTCCGACGAGTACCGCGTACCTTTCTCAATGTATGTGGCAGGTTATAAATATAGCGAAATCGCCGAGAAAATGGATCTTCCGTTAGGCACCGTTAAAAGCCGTATATTCTTTGCACGCAAACGTCTCCAAGCTCTTCTGAAAGACTACAGATAATTAAGGTGATTTTTAAAGGATTTCGATAAATTCAGATTCTTGCTCTCCCCGAATATACTCCCCCTTAATCTCCTCAACTGACGCCATCGCTGAAAACACACGAAGGCTCATGATAGCCGGAACATATTAAGGAACCCCTATTTACCAAAATTCATTTATTATAAAAGACAGATCAAGACTTCCTTCCATTGAGAGGAAGTCTTTTTTTATTACCCCCTCCCCTATCCCCTAAGGGGGATAGAACGCATATTGATATACAAATATTTATTAACAACTAAGTTAACGAACGATAAAAACCGATATCCCTTTAAACTATCGCCAACTTGTCCGGTCAAAGAGACGTAAACCGCAGGAAAGACGGCCCGGAGACACCGGGAATCTCTTTCCACTCCGATTCGATACGGAGCGGCATGATAAAATGATATAAACGAATATTAAACAAACACACACATAATGATGAAAAAAGTAATCTTAAGCCTCGCTATCTTCGCAGCCACCTCTCTCTCAATGATCGCTGCCGACAATAACCAGTGCAACAATGCAAATGGCAACTGCAAAGCCCGCACGGAATGCACCAAAGGTGATAAGTGCTCGAAAGAGGATAAATGTATGAAGGCTTTCGAGGGTCTGAACCTCACCGATGCCCAGAAGACTAAGATCGAAGACCTCAACAAGGCCCGCAAGGCAGAAATGCAGAAAAAGGGGGAGGAAATGAAAAAGGCAAAGGATGGTGAGAAGAAACAGCAACTCACTCCTGAGCAGAAGCAACAGCGTAAGGCTGAGATGCAGGCAAAGCGCAAGGAGGCTAAACAGAATTACCTCAACAGCATCAAGAGCATCCTCACTCCCGAACAGTACACAAAATTCCTTGAGAATAACTTCATGATGGCTGGCAACCACCACAAAGACATGAAGAAATGCGGAAAGGATGGAAAGGGTAAGAAAGGTTCGCACGCCCGTCACGATAAGAAAGGTGGCAAAGGTGGCTCTTTCGAGAAAAAAGGGAATCGCCAGAATGCAAATGTCTGAATAAGACTTCATCCATAAATCAAAACTAAATCCAAAGAAGACATCCGAGATAATACTGTCGCGGATGCCTTCTTTTTTTGCAATTACATGAGCCCTGAAATTCTCCTTAAATTCTATTAAGACAGAATTTTTCTTTCCGTAATTATAATACTCCTATGGGAATCAAGTATATGGGAAGAGACAAAATCCTGACATGCGCTTACTCTTAAAAGAGGACCCGAAAGGGTTCAGGATTAAAGACATTCGCCAAGGCATTTCCGCTCCTCGGAGGAAAGCAGACAGTTGCGAATGCCGGGGAAAGCGTTGGGAAAGCAGAAGATATTCACATCCTAAATTATCTGGATACCATTTCCTGATTTTGTTAAAAGTTATATAAAGCATTGTTTTTTCGGGAAAATGATTGTAACTTTGCAATTGCAGACCGTTCTCAGGAGCCCCGGTCCGGGGTAAAGGGGTGGGTATGCAGACATTTTATTCATAGAAAGCGTGTATTGGCGCTTGTTCTTGATCGATTGGAATTTCTCGCAAAAATTTCTTCTTATGAGTCAAGGATAAGGCAGCGATAGACGCCCGTGGTATGTAATAGCCATGCGTCGGCTCATTGTTTTGAGAAAAACAGTGGCCGTTCGCATCGGTTACATATATCGTGTGGGCTTCTGCGTTGCCGTCCAACTCATAAGGGCAATGCGAGAAGCCTCAATCGATGGACGGCAACAGTAAAGACTCCCACACTTTCTTTTTATATCACATAACTGTCTTCGAGGAGTCAGGGGCAACCTAATTTAAAATGAAAATAGAAGAAATTTTTAAAGCAATTCAGGGGAAACAGGAACAACTTGCACATCTATCCCTCAAAGATGGAACGATCGTGTCTGCTATTATAGACGGCACGTATCACAATGACTATGGGGACTTGTTTCTCGTAGTAAAAGAAACCAGAAAGCCCACGCTAATCAACTTTGTTGACATTAAGAATATCGAATTTAAAGATTAACATTGAATTTATTCACCTGAACTTCTTAATTGATAGTTAAGGTGAATAAGAACAACAGAATTCATGAAACAAATATTTACCTTTATAGCCATCCTAATTGGAATGGTCATAACACCAACCTCTACCAAGGCATACGACTTTGAGGTCGATGGTATCTACTATAATATTATTTCTGTCCCTCAACTAACATGCGCTGTAACCAACGGTGATAAAGGTTACAGTGGTAAGATAACTTTACCAGAAACAGTGGAATTCGCTGGAAGGCAATTTAAAGTAGAGGAAATTGCCAGAGGTGCGTTTGAAAACTCTGATATTATCGATATTGAATATCCTTCTACTATAAAAGCAATCGGTCCCGTGGCGTTTAGTGGTTGTTCCAATCTGAAGACAATCGTTATTCCTGAAACAGTTTCCACTATTAGTAATAATTGCTATTCTCAGTGCAATGGCTTAAAAGAGGTAATCATTCCCTCTCATATTGATTCTATTGGCAGTTCTGCTTTTAGCGATTGCAAAGAGTTGGAACGGGTTATTTTCCCAATGTCTTTAAAATACATTGGGAGTTATGCATTTTCAGATTGTCCAAAATTAGATAATGTAGTTCTTCCAAGTTGTAATATTGATAAGTATTGTTTTGAAAATTGTCAGAATCTGAAAAATATTGAGATCCAAGGGTCTATAAAAAGAGACAATAATAGTTGGGTTATCTTCGATTATCATAAAGAATTTGATACAATAACCGCTCCTATTGATTATTATAATATCGGTAGTGATACTTATTATTTTACTGAAACTCTGATTTTAACAAATTCAGATAGTGGGGCATTTTATTCAAATGTATTAAGTTTATTTAAACCAGAAAATCTAATAATAAGAGGTGGTGGCCGCATTAATACAGTAAAAGGTAATTCTCAGAGTACAATAGTTAATTTAGTTGCTGGAATAAAAACACTTAAGATAGAGAACACCGATGAATACGTTAGTTTTGAAGGGTCTTCAGTAATTGGAGGTGTAAGTTTCTATGGGAATTGGAAATCTTTAAAGGAACTCTATATAGATAATTCAGTTTCTGGATTATATTATCTTCCAGAGACGTTAAAAATGATAACTTATGGTCCAAATATTAAAAGGATTCCAATATGGTCTGATTCTTTCACAAAAATAATATGTCTAGCAATCGTACCACCCATCTTAAATAAAACTTTTACTACCGATCAATATTTAAATACCGAAATAGAAGTTCCAGCTGAAGCTTTAGAAGCATATAAGAATGCGGAAGGATGGAAACACTTTTTTAATCTGAAAGCTATTGATACTTCCGGAGTCAATACTCCCTCCATCCCAACAGATAATAAAAAAGCAGAGATCGGAAGATACAATATCAACGGGCAACAAGTTGATGATAACTATAAGGGTATCGTTATTCTCCGTTACTCTGACGGTACAACAAGAAAAATATTTGCCAATAACTAATATTATCTTCTACACAATCATAGTAACTGCCCTCCTCGTTTTTCTCTAAATGAATTGGGAAAAGATGAGGAAGGCAACTAATCAATTTCCCCTATGAGTTTTGATTTTTCTATCCCTGACCATCCCGAATTCAGTATGCTTGATCCAGAGGAAGTCCATTTCTTTTATTACGATATCGGACTGGCATACTTAGGTTGTATCTCTGATGACTCTATCTGGGAAAAAGTGATTGAGGAGTTTAAAGATAGAGTCGATATTTGTGTCTGTACTCGAAAGAAGATACCAAAAGAATTCGATAGAAATACATTACGTTTTACACTTGCTTCTGAAAGTGATAAAACCAGCTCGTTCTTTCGACATCTAAGGAATGCCTTTTCCCATCATCGTGTACATAAATGTGCTGATATGCTATATCTAATAGATGAAGTTACTCAAAAAAGAAAAGGGATAAAAAAGAGAATCATAACTATGAGAGGGTATATTGAATATGAACTTCTAAAAGAAATTTGTATTCGGTTTGCTGAAATTAGTGATGATATCCTAAATAGTCATCCAGAAGAGACAATTTAATCTATTTTGCAAAAACACTTTGTAGAACGGATAAATTTTTACCAACAAATACAGAAATCTAAAATAATAATAGTCAAAAATTGAAGACTTTTGAAAGAATCAAAATCTTAAAATGCTTTAAATTTTGAAAATTCATATTGAAATTTCGGAAGAAGAGATTGGAGCGATAACAGCAATGTTAATGTTCATAATGTCTCTTTTCGGAAGTTAAGCCAGACTGACACACCACTCAGTCTAATCGCTGAAGAGATTGGAATTCATTCTCTTTCAGCGCCAAGATGAATACCTATTACAATTTAAGATTTCTGAGGGGCGGCCTTTTGGGTCGCCCTATTTTGTGAGCCTCCCGACAGCGTATAGGGGGAGGATATTGATTATCCTCGTGATTTCTCCATCTTCAATCGTAAGACGCCCGAAATTCTCTAATGAAGTGCGAATTCCCACAAGAAGATTCTTTTTCTGCATAAAGAGTCGCAGACTCTTCATTTTTCCACTCGTACCTGCTTTTACCTCTATAGGTAAAATCTCCATATTTTTTGGAATCACATAATCAACTTCCGAGGTAGCTCCTTTCGACAAATTTTCCCAATAAAAAAGTTCATACCGATGTCGGGGATCAGCATTCTTCACCATCTCCCACCCTACAGATAATTCTGCCAACCTCCCTTTATTCACAAAATCCTCCTCCGAACCGGCAATAATCAGCTCTGTCAATGGCTTAGCTCCACCAAAATCAAGATCCAAAACTCTCAACAGCAAACCACTGTCAAGATACAGATATTTTGTAAACTTCTCGTTTACTTCAGCTCCCAACGGAAGTCCATTTGCAGCGGTATGTCTTACCGGCTTGATAATACCGGCTGCTGAAAGCCTACCCAACGCTTTCTTCACCTCTTCTGTTGCGTATCCACCCGGCACTTTACTGAACATAAACTTCCCTCCTATTTGTGCAACCACACTTTGAAGAGTACTTCTAAGTAATTCCGGAGAAATTGACTTAGTATATTTGGAAAAATCATCATAATAGGTCTGTTGGATGTCTGCCAACTCATTTATACATTCCCTAAAATCTTTAGTCTCTATCCATGCTCTGACACTCGCAGGCATACCGCCAACTAAAAGGAATGTCCTATAAAGATTTACTAAATTTTTATGCAGTGGTTCAATTATAGGAGACTCATAATCAGCATTATTTATCGCCTCTGCCCATCCCTCTTTTCCCGATGCCCAAAGGAACTCAGAAAATCCCATAGGATACATAAAAATTGAACTTACGCGCCCGACTCCGTATGACTTCATCTCCTCAAGAGCAAACTTCAACAACGACCCTGCCGCTATCACATGAAGTTCCGGCAATTTCTCTTTAAAAAACCACAAAGACTTTAAGGCATCCGCACTTGCTTGAATCTCATCAAAAAAGATAAGTGTTTCTCCTGATATAATAGGTGTGGAATAAAGAATACTCAACTGTTCACATATCTTAGTTACGTCATGTTCCCTATAAAATAAAGATACGAGATCCTTACGCTCCTCAAAATTCACCTCTATGAAATATTTAAATTCCTTTGCCATATTACGGATGGAACTTGACTTTCCAATCTGACGTGCTCCACGCACTAACAATGGCTTACGATTACGACTCTCTTTCCATTCGGTCAATTGAGCGTCAATTATTCTTCGAAAGTAGGGCATTTCCGGTTATTCATTAATTATTGTTCAACTTTATGCAAAGATAAATAATAATCTTCAAATAATCAATTTATTAATTTAAATTTTCAAAAAAAGGAAGAGGAATAACTCACTGATACGATAAAAAAGGAAGAGGAGTAACTCGCTGATACGATAAAAAAGAAAGAGGAATAAAATACTACAGCGAATACTAAGGCGAAAATGTGATTTGAGATGGTATCGGACAATATCAATAATTAGGGATATTCATAAAATAACCAACTGATTATTTTATGAATATCCCTATGTTATAAAAAAAGTTGGCTAGTCTTGAAGTCATACCATATCCAATGATGCTTGCCGGCGATCTCATCGGGAGTGCAGATATAGGCACATATAGCCTCCCCTTTCTGATGGCGATCAAGGTCATGGGGTGCTATCCTTGCTCCCATAAATCCATCGGGTAATGGTGGTATGACAACCCATTTCAGAGCATGCCTTGAACCCTTTTTCAAGATTCTCACGACTAAGATACATCACATCTCCCGCAATAGCAGAGCTGTGCAGCCCTATTCAATCTCTTTGCGAGATTAAACGTATGCCCACAATGGGCGATGCGGATACATTAAGTGCCTGTGACCGTCACGGCAGAACGCAGTGTGATAGTTCCTCAACATAAGAGGACGTGATTTGCTCCGCTATGGTCGCACGAGTCGTCACCACGATTTCAACAACCAAAACGAAGTTCAAAAAGTTCAACGAATTTTCGTAATTTTCTCAAATGTCGGTTTTTTACCGCAAAAAGTCCGACATTCGTCCGCCAAAACCATCTGATATGTCCATCTATCTCCTGTAAAATTCAATATCCGTATCGCAAAACTTTTACACTGACATCGGGAATATCTGTACTCTGAAGCCCAAAATATTCTTATAATCCTCCAAATCCACCCTATTCGACCCACTTTTGGAGGATTATAACGAGGTTTTCTCAAATATTATTATTAACTTTGCTTCGGAAATCAGATACAATCCAAATGATAATAGGAAGAAAGCCAGAACAAAAGGAACTATTGGAAGCGGCAAACTCGGACTATTCCAAGTTTGTAGCGGTGTATGGGCGTAGACGTGTGGGAAAGACATTTCTTATCCGGGAGACGTTTAACTACTCCTTTACCTTTCAACATACCGGGTTGGCACGCGGAAAAATGAAAGATCAACTACTTAACTTTCGTGCTTCCTTACAGACAGCTTCCGGAAAGAAATATACTCAGTTCAAAAACTGGTATGAAGCTTTTTTCGCGTTGGAAGAATGGCTTGGGTCATTGCCGGAGGGGAAAAAGATTATTTTTTTTGATGAACTTCCTTGGATGGATACCCCACGTTCCAACTTCATATCCGGATTGGAACACTTTTGGAATAGCTGGGCATCTGCAAGAAAAGACATTCTCCTTATTGCCTGTGGATCGGCAACATCTTGGATTGTAAACAAACTCATTAACAATCATGGTGGATTACACAATCGTCTAACAAACAAGATTCTGCTTCAACCATTTACTTTGGCTGAATGTGAACAATACTCAGAAGCTAATAACTTAGGATTAAGTCGTTATCAGATAGTGGAAAACTATATGATAATGGGTGGAATCCCGTTTTACTGGAGTTTGCTTAAAAGAGAATTGAGCATGGCTCAAAATATTGATGCCCTGTTTTTCAGTCCTAATACAGAAGGGTTGTCTCATGAGTATGAACAATTATATTCTTCTCTATTTAGTAATCCGGAACCTTACATGAACGTGGTAACCGCCTTAGCCAAGAAAAGCAAAGGACTTACACGTGAGGAAATTGTCAAAGCAAGTGGAATCCCTACCGGTGGAGACTTATCGCGTTACCTAAATGAATTGGAATGGTGTGGATTTATTCGTAAATACACAAATATTGGGAAGCGGTCGAAAGATGCATTGTATCAGCTTATAGACAACTTCACACTGTTCTATTTCCAATTTATGAAAGGGAATAAAAACAACGATTCTCATTTTTGGACTAACAATATAGATTCTTCTTTACATAGAGCATGGAGCGGACTGGCCTTTGAAAGAGTTTGTCTCCAGCATATAGCTCAAATCAAGGAGGCTCTTGGTATATCTGGTGTACTATCTAATGTCTATAGCTGGCGTACAGAAGCCGATGAAGATAAAGGTATCGAAAAAACTCAGATAGATCTCCTGATTGATCGCAATGATGGTGTGATAAATCTATGTGAAATGAAATTCTCCGCGCAAGAGTATGCCATTACCGAAGACGAAGAAATGAAACTCCGCCGTCGTCGTGGCAACTTCATCGAAGCTACCCAGACCAAAAAAGCTGTTCACATTACACTTGTCACGCCTTACGGACTCAAGAAAAACTCACACTCTGCAATAGCCCAAAACATTATAAATTTACAATCTCTATTCTAATTACAATGGTTCGCGAAATTTTAACGAACCATTGTAGCAGGCTTTTTTACTCAGTTATTATCACTAACTCTAACAATCTATTTATTTCAGTAGGGGATAGATTTCTTCTTGTGCCTGAGAAAATCTCTGTTGTATGAAGAAAGCTGCCTATGTTATCCATATCTTTCTTATCAGGTACGACAATCCCATCTATGTCCTCAATATTGAACTTTAAAGTATGTTTTGTGAGTTCTTCTGTTGGTGCAGGTCTCTTTTTCAGGACTTGACAACATCTCATCACCTACAGATTATATCAATTCTCCAAAAAAGGAAGAGGAATAATCCGCTGATACGTCAAAAAAGGAAGAGGATAAAAAATCCTTTTACAGGGACTGAATTCAGACAGGCAAAATAGCGGATGAATATTGAAGATAAGGATACTCTTAAAATAGGGGGAAAATGGCTGAGATGGAATTTTTTGGGTCGTATGGAGTGTTAAAATGGCTGTTTTTGCACCATTTTAACACTCCATACGGAATTTTTTAGGAAAATCACGGCTTTTCCCATCTATCATTTGCACCAGAAAAAATGATATCTGTATCGGAAAGATGATTGGGAGAAGCGTAGTCTATATGTAATTGCTATTCGTCGAGGAGGTCAGGACGCAGGCGGCGCGTACGCTCCAGACTCTGCTCATGACGCCATTCGGCAATCTTTGCCTCATGCCCCGACAAAAGAATATCAGGCACCTTCCAGCCATTGTAATCGGCAGGGCGGGTATAGATGGGGGGAGCGAGAAGATCATCCTGGAAAGAATCGGAAAGTGCCGACTGCTCATCCCCTATGGCACCCGGTATAAGGCGAACTATGGCATCAGTCATTACGAGAGCCGGGAGTTCACCCCCCGTCAGCACATAGTCACCTATGGAAATCTCCTTTGTTATGAGATGCTCGCGTATACGATAGTCGACACCCTTATAATGGCCGCAAAGAATTATCAGATTCTCCGCCATAGAGAGGCTATTGGCCATCTTCTGGTTAAAAGTTTCCCCATCGGGAGAAGTAAAGATCACCTCATCATACTGTCTCTGTGCCTTAAGGGCATTGATACAAGCCTCCACAGGCTGTATCTTCATCACCATTCCGGCCTCGCCCCCGAACGGATAGTCGTCCACCTTGCGATGTTTGTCGGTGGTGTAATCACGCAGGTTATGCACCGCAATCTCAGCCAACCCCTTATCTTGGGCGCGCTTCAGGATTGAGCAGCCAAGAGGCGACTCAAACATTTCCGGAAGCACCGTGAGAATATCTATTCGCATGGTTATGATAGAAATTGAAAATTGAAAATTGAAAGTTGAAAATTGTGATAGTCGGACCTGACGGTCCGGTCTGACTTATCTGACCGGTCGGACTGGTCTGACCGGTCGGAAAAAAGGCGACGCCACTCTTAAAACGAGTTGCGCCGCCTTAATATTATCTGCCGGAAGGCTTAGGCCTCCCATTTCCAATCATAATCAATCGATCTCCTCGTCAGCCTCGTAGCCGCCCATCTCACGGATAGCGTTCTTGAGCATCACATACTGCTGGAAGAGATGGTTTACAGGCACCTCACCCTGAGTATAGTCGTGCATCGGGCTCTTGAGGAAGAAGCTGAGGAAGCGCTGTGTGCCATAACGTCCTGCACGCTGAGCGAGGTCGCTCAGAAGCACGAGGTCAAGACAGAGAGGAGCAGCGAGGATAGAATCGCGACAGAGGAAGTTGATCTTGATCTGCATAGGATAGCCCATCCAGCCGAAGATGTCGATGTTATCCCAGCCCTCCTTGTTGTCGTTGCGCGGAGGATAATAGTTGATGCGCACCTTATGGTAGTACTGAGTGTCCTCATCATTGCCGTGGCCATAGAGATCGGGCTGATCCTCAGGAACGAGGATGCTCTCGAGTGTGGAAAGTTTGCTGACCTCTTTTGTACGGAAGTTGGCCGGCTCGTCGAGCACGAGACCGTCGCGGTTGCCGAGGATGTTGGTAGAGAACCAACCGTTCAGGCCGAGGCAACGAGTGCCGATTATAGGAGCGAAACCTGACTTAACGAGAGTCTGACCGGTCTTGAAATCCTTACCTGCGATAGGCATCTTGGTCTTCTCAGCGAGTTCCCACATTGCGGGTATATCCACAGTGGTGTTGGGCGCGCCCATGATGAAGGGGCAACCCTCTGAAAGGGCGGCATACGCATAGCACATGGAGGGAGATACGTGCTCCTTGTCGTCGGCCTTCATGGCAGCCTCAAGAGCCTCGAGAGTGCCGTGGATATTTTCGTCAACCGGGACGTAAACCTCAGTTGAAGCAGCCCAAAGCACCACTACGCGGTCCACGCCGGTCTCCTTCTTGAAGTTGCGGATATCCTCGCGGAGTTGCTCCACCATGTCCCAACGGTCTTTCACATCCTTCACATTGTCGCCGTCAAGACGCTTAGCATAGTTCTTATCGAAAGCGGCCTTCATAGGTTTGATAGCCTCGAGCTCCTCCTTAACGGGGAGAAGGTCTTTTGCCTTGAGCACCTCAGCGTTCACAGCCGACTCAAATGCGTTAGCGGGATATACATCCCATGCCCCGAACACGATGTCGTCGAGTTCTGCCAGAGGCACGATATCTTTATAATGGAGATATTTCTTATCTTCACCCTTGCCGACGCGGATCTTGTCGTACTGGGTCATTGAACCTACAGGTTTTGCGAGACCCTTACGAGTCATGAGCACACCGGCCATGAAGGTGGTGGTCACTGCTCCGAGTCCTACTACAAGCACACCAAGTTTACCCTTAGGTGCCTCAGCTTTCTGTGTTGCCATAATTTCTTCTATAAGTTTATGTTGTTTTTGTCAAATTGATACCGCCAGCGCCCACAGAAAGGGGTTCTCACCCCCTTTTACAGACACTATGCGGTCAAAAAATGCGCCCCGCCTGATAGCGTGCGCCGTGCATTATTGGTTTTGCGGTGTAAATTTACGTCGTATTTTGCACTTGACAAAAAAAATTAGGTAAAAATAACTATGCCATTTCTTAAAAATTACAAATAATCCGCCATTTTAGCCAATTTATACTAATTTCCTTTCAATATGCCCGCATTATGTTAAAAATATAAAATCGGGCAGAACTGTCTTTTTAGTCATTCCGCCCGATTTTTACTCGTTCTGCCTTTAAGGAATTTCCTCTCAGGCACCTTCTATAAAATCTAACGCCTCATCAAGGCTCTCTATTATGTTGGGATGCATCTGCGAATCCTCCTCGGCCGTCCAGCCTTTCCCTTTGAGCCAGAAAACCTGACATCCCGCCTTCTCGGCAGGCACGATGTCTTTGGAATAACTGTCGCCGAATACGACCACCTCCTCAGGCTTGAGGCCAAGAGCCTCGACTCCGAGCAGGAATATCTTCGGATCAGGTTTCCTCACCCCTACCACGGCACTCTCTATGACTTTCTTGAAATAACCATCGATGCCGAAATCCTTAAGCACCGTGTTGATGTTGCCGTAGAAATTCGACACAAGCACCATTGGCCAGCGCTTCGACAGCGCCCCCAGGACAGGTTTCGCCTTTTCCACGGAATCCTTGGCCGAAGCATAGCACAAAGCCGCTATCTCCTTAGCCTTCGGTTCTATCTCATCGGGAGAGAATTTACCCATCTCCGTAAGTTTCTGCAATTCTATCTGCATCTTTATCTCAAGGAGATCGTTGAAATTATGATGGGGAAGGATGTGGAGAGTCCTCGCGAGTTCCCTCTCGGCATAGACATACACCTCACGGAATACGGCCTTGTCTACGAGCACGCCGGCCTTCTGCCAGGCATCCCAAATCACCTCGCTCCAATGGTCGCCTCCCGTATCGAGAGTGCCACCATAATCGAATATCACCCCTTTGATCTTACTGACGTCTACATTCATATCGCATTACTTTTTATAATATCATTACTGAAGTTGCCTCACAAAATTCCTGCATATCCTTTCGTGACGCACCACCATATATATTAAAACGATATTGAGCACCGTGAGTTCGAAAGCGAAGTACAGCCAGGGCATCCGGAATATGAGGATGGCAGCGAAAAGCGCGAAACTGCGGACGTTGAACGACAGGATATTTGTATATTTCATCAACGGCTTGCTCTTCTCGCGGAATGCGTCGCGGAAACTCTGCGGGATGTCGTTGCCATATTTCCTCTTCAGCGCGGCACGAAGACGCTGCATCCAGGGGGTGCGCCGCTCCTGCCCTACGGTATAATTGGTATAGAAGGTGAGAGTAAGTTTCTTCCAGAAATCTTTCGACCATGACAGGGAGGCGAGACGCTCCTTCAACTGTGCGGCCGACTCCAGTTCGCTCCCCTCCTTCCCTTTCAGGAAGAACAGGTGGAACTGACGGTAATAATCCGCCATGGCAGCCTGAGTAGCGTGGCAGAGCCCGGTGACTACGGCCATGACCCAGATAACCCAATGATGGGATGAGAAGAACTCGCTCGTGACGTTCTCCCTGAGACATATAGCCACATATATGGCTGCAAACCATATATCGCCGCTCACGCCGTCAAGAATCCTTCCGATGCGGGAATATTGTTTTGTCATACGCGCCAACTGCCCGTCGGCACTGTCGAACGAATCAGCCCACACAAGCAGGAACACACCCAACAGATTAATCCAGAAATTATTGAAATAGAAAGCCGCTCCGGCTCCCAGTCCGAGGAATATGGATGCTATGGTTATGGCGTTAGGGGTGATTCCGAAGCGTTTTGCGAGAAGGGCCCAACGGTAACCTATGGGACGGTAGAATATGAGGTCGAAAGTCTCTTCGGTATCCATCGACTTCAATGTCGACCGATATTCGCTGTCTTCTTTTGGGCTTTTATTATTCCGTGAATCTGTCATAATGTCTGGTTTTGGGTCATCTGTTTTTCCATTCCTTCACTGCGGCGAGCACACATTTGGCGATATAGGGGGCCGCCTCATTACGGCAGGGGGCAAAACTCGGCCAGTCGTTGAAGTCGATTATGCGCACCGTTCCGTCAGGATCCACAATGCAGTCGCCACCATAGATCTTGACATCGAGGATATCACCGGCCTGCTGGCAGATATCGCGCAGATGCTGCTCATCGAAATGGAGCCCGCGGCTCTTTCCGTTGATAGCCTCCAGCCCGTATTTGCTGTGCCCCTCGTCGAAGGGATAGAACCAATAGAAGAACGGTTGGCCGCTCACGCCGTAGAATTTTATAAGGTCGCCGACAAGGTGGCGGTTGATGACGGCACGTTTTATCCCGCGATAGAAATATTCGTGGAGCACCTCCTGCGCCTCCTCCGGGTGACGGCAATAACTGACGTCTTCCTTATGCATGGCATGGAAATCCCCCCTCTTTATCCAGCAAGATGAGAAACCGGCCTCTCGGAGTTCGTCAATCACATTCTCGTTGGTGTTCACTATGAGGCTTTCCGGATAGGGTATCTTATTTCCGAGCAGGATACGTGTCATCCTCTCGCGTGTGCAGTTCTCGATTCCGAAACCGGAATTAATGACGAGGCGCCCCTGCTCCTCGAGAGCCTGCAGTTTGGCTATGGAGGCCTGCTCACGGCACATGTTAAGCACCACGGGCTCCTCGATATCCTTCTCGCGGAACTGTTCCTCGCTATAGATGTTCACGACGCAACCGCGTTTACGAAGTTGATCGGCCGCCGCGTTGAATATCGCCGCATCATTGCCGATATGGTTGGGTGAGTAGGCTCCGGCCCTCATCACACCTGCGATCTGTATCTCTGCCATAGTTATTGTGGGAACACGACTTCCCTGTTTTCGTTTTCAAATTCCAATTTCTCCACTCTTTACGAACGCATCCGCAGAGGCGATGTCGGAGGCATGATCCACATCGACAATCTTCCCCATGTCGAACGCCTTCAGGAAAAGGCCGTTCTCAACGAGTGCACGCTGATAGTTGCGCATGCGCCCCACCCCCTTGGCGAGACAATCGCCCAGCACGGGAATGGCCTTACCCGAAAGTCCGTAAATGCCACCGCTGACATACTTCACCCCCTCCTGCGGGGAATCGAGAAATGCCGTGATGCGGTCATCCCCCCCGGTGGCAACATAGAGAGGCTTCTCATCGTCGATGAACGAGGTCACGGCCATCATGCCGTCGACTTCAGCGGGAGCCTCACGGAATGCCCTGACGTATGGCTCGAAATCCCCTTCACGGAATATGGTGTCGACAGTAGTGATTATGAACCTTCCCTTCCCCTTCATCAGACTCGAGAGTTCATAGAAACTGTGCATTGATGTCGGGGTGGTCTTCACCACGAGATTGAACGGGCACGGAAGTGTCTCGGCAAGTTGGCGGAGATAGTCGGCCACTTCGGTCATTTCCTCATTAACGATGATGCTGATTGATTCAGCCCCGCATTTCACGAAGATATCTATCAGGCGTCCAATCATTGGCCTGCCGTCAATCTTGACGAGAGGCTTGGGGAGTTCCACACCCTCCTGTGCAAGGCGCGACCCCTGTCCGGCCGCTATTATTCCATAGTTCATTGTTCTGTCTGTGTTGGCTGTGATTGCTGTGGTTCATTTTTAGGTTCACGCTCCTGACGGGGCTTGTTCTCCTGAGGGCGCGCATCCCCTTGGGGCGCGGGGGTCTTCTTTTCCTTAGGGGCGCGGTCCTGGCGCTCACCCTTGTCAGGTTTCTCCGAGACATACTTCTTCAGGGGAT
This sequence comes from uncultured Porphyromonadaceae bacterium, assembly GCA_947175265.1. Taxonomy (GTDB): domain Bacteria; phylum Bacteroidota; class Bacteroidia; order Bacteroidales; family Muribaculaceae; genus Lepagella. The sequence continues at coordinate 22,041 of CAMWMD010000038.1, forward strand.
TCGCGGCAGACTCGTCGTATGCCGAACGACGGCGGTAGAGGTCGATGGCCTTATATATCGCCTCACGCATCGATGTGGGGTCAGCCTCCCCTTTCCATGCGATAGAGAAAGCCGTGCCATGGTCGGGTGAAGTGCGTATGAAAGGGAGTCCGGCCGTGAAATTCACACCTCTCTCTCCGGCGAGCGTCTTGAAAGGAGCCAATCCCTGGTCATGATACATGGCTACGATACCGTCAAACTTCCGGTAGTCTCCAAGAGCGAAGAAACCGTCAGCCGGATAAGGACCAAAGACTATCACCCCTTTTTCACGTCTGTCGAGAATGGTAGGGATGATTATCTCCTGCTCCTCCGAACCGAGCAACCCGCCGTCGCCGGCATGTGGATTTAGGGAAAGCACAGCAATCTGAGGCCTCACGATGCCGAAATCACGGCGGAGTGTAGCATTGAGCGAGTCAATGGCGTCGCCCACACTCTCCACGGTCACGGCCTCCGCGACTTTAGATATCGGAAGATGGGTAGAGACAAGAGCCACCCTCACATTATCGTCAAAAAGTATCATCCTGGCTTTGGCTCCCTCGCCTATTGCCGCCTCGAGATACTCCGTATGACCCGGGAAATGGAATTCGCCGGTCTGCACGTTCTCCTTACATATCGGAGCTGTTACAAGCACGTCAATCTCCCCGTTTTTCAAAGCCTCCACAGCAGCGTCAAGGGCGGCTACAGATGCCGCACCCGCTTCCGGAGTGATGTTTCCGGGAGAGAGAGGCGGGACCTCGTCGCCCACCTCCACAACGTTTATCTTCCCCTCCTGGGCGGCTGAGGGGGATGGCACCCTGAATAGGTGCATTTCCTCCATACCGAGTTGCCTTCGGCATTTCTCGGCTACCGCATGATAACCGAACAGCACGGGAGTGCATATTTCCGTCATCCCCTCCCCGTCCAGGGCCTTTAGGATTACTTCATAGCCTATCCCGTTAATATCACCGTGGGTGATACCCACTCTTATTGGCTGTGACATCTCTTTTTGATTGTAGTTTGAAAATTGTACTAACTTCCCTTACCTGCAAGCATACCGCAAGCCGCCATAATGTCTTCGCCGCGCGAACTGCGTATGGTGGCAGTGATACCCTTGGAGTTAAGGAAATTACGGAACATTATCATTCTTTCCTCGCTGCAGGGATGGAGATCCACCCCCGGAATGGCATGGAAACGAATCAGGTTGACACGGCAATCAAGCCCCTTGCACAGGCGCACGAGAAGTTCGGCGTGGGCGATATCATCATTTACACCGCGCCACATGATATACTCGAGCGAAAGGCGGCGCTGATGGCTGAAGTCATACCCTGCAAGCATCTTCATGACGCTGCTTATGGGGAAAGCGCGCTGGGCAGGCATAAGTTGTTCCCTCTCCACGGGGTCGGCCGTATGCACGCTAATGGCGACATGGACCTGAGTCTTCTCCAGAAGGTCTTTCAACTGGGGGAGTTTGCCGACGGTAGAGACAGTGATTCTTTTCGGGCTCCATGCCATGCCCCACGGCGCGGTCATAATCTCGATTACCGGAAGAAGGGCGTCAAGATTATCAAGGGGCTCACCCATACCCATGAACACGACATTCGTAAGCTCCGCCATCGGGGTGTCGCCCTTATTGGGTGCGGGGGGAATGCTCAGTATCTGGTTCATTATCTGTGCCGGAGTGAGATTTGCCTTGAAGCCGAGTCTTCCGGTGGCACAGAAATAGCAATTCATCTTACAGCCTACCTGCGACGACACGCACAAAGTGGCCCTGTCATGATCCGGGATATAGACGCTCTCGATATTGCGTCCGGCTCCAACGTTGAAGAGGTATTTCACGGTTCCGTCTGCCGACTTCTGTTTCGACTCCGGGGCCTCGCGACCTATCGTATAGTTCGCGGCCAGCCATTCCCGATTCTTCTTAGAGATATTTATCATCTCATCAAATCGGGTCACCTTCTTTTTATAGAGCCACTCGGCAAGTTGCTTGCCGACAAATTTGGGCATACCACCCGATAAAGCGACTTTCGTCAACTGTTCGAGGGTCATCCCTATCAATGGAATCAACTGCTGGTTCATAACAATGGATTTAAAACTTAACAGGCTCCGCCCATAAAAAGCGTGAGGGCCGGAGCCGCAATCCGGCTCCGGCCCTCCTTAATATCATAAGTCTTCCGTGAGGATCAGTCACCTGCCTCAAACTTGAAGATATTGTTCTTAACCTTGGAAGAACCCTTCAGCATCTCTCCGAGATTCGGATTGATGAGTTGGAAATACTGCTGCTCATACTGAGTGTCGGTATAGGGGAAGTTCTCCTTGCTCTCCTTGGTGATCTGATAAGCATACACACCGTTGTCGCCCTTCACGACCACTACCTTACCGGGCTTGCTGCCGGCGATCTTACCCATCACCTCGGCATCGCGCACCTGCGGATTGCGGCCGAAACGGAAGTTGGGGTTATTCTGCGGCTCCACGCCCATAGCCTGGGCAGCAGAAGCGATGGTGCCGGCCTTGGGCTGATACTCCTTCACGAGGGCATCTCCGGCCTTGTTCTTGCGGGCACGGTCTGTGACGTAGGTCTTCACATCCTTGTTGTCAAGAGGTGCGTAATCGTCATACTCGCTTACCACAGCCACGGCATAGAGCGCGGGAGTGAGTGCATCCTTGCTCTCGTAGATATGGCTCACCTCGCCCGGCTTGCCGTCGATCATCACCCAACGCACCACCTGACGGCTGTCGGGGAAATAATTCTGCATACCTGCCACACGGGGGACAGCGGGGGAAGTGGAAGAGAGTGTGTAGTCCTGCACGGAATAACCTGCTTTGGCAGCATTTGCGATGAATGCCTTCGCAGTAGTGTTTTCCTCAAGGAATTTCTCAAGTTTGGCACGCTCCTCGTTGAGGGTCTTTGTGCTGGGCTTGAGGTCGTAGTTCACCTCTTCAAACTCGTATATCTGCTTGGGCTGCTTGCGGTCAACCACCTTTGCAAGCATAGAACCCTGAGGAGAAGACATGAGGGTGATGTATTTACCACCGGCGTTGAGGAGGGAATCAAGTTGCCCCTGCTCGATAGCGCCTGTACGTCCTTCAGCCGTCATGAGAGGAATCCACTGCTCTTTCTGCACCATCACACTGTCAGAGCCGAAGCGGCTTGCCACAGAGTCGGCAGGAAGATTGGCGTTGAGCTGAGCGAGCACACGACCGGGGAGAGTGGCTCCGGCCACAGTCACTATATTTATCTGTATTGAATCGAGAGCCTGGGTGCGTTTGCCCATCTTGACGATAGTGAAGCCCTTGATATTCTCTGAAATCAGTTTCACCTCACCGTTCTGTGCGTTCTGCACGAACTCACGAATCTGGGTGTTGGTGATGTCGGAAGCACGGAGTTCACGGCGTGAAACCACGATACCCCCCTTCTTGAGATCCTTGTCAAGTTGGCCGGTGCTGTCAGCCAAAGAAGCGACAGTCTTCTGAGCCAGTTCACGTGCAGCCTTAGTATCGGCAGCCGAGGGAGTGATGTTGACAGCTATGAAAGCCACATCCTTAGTAGGCTCGTCAACCTTGAACTCATCCTTCACCTTGTTGTATTCAGCCTTGACCTCGGCATCCTCCACGGGATATTTAGCCGGGTCAAGTTGGCCGTAGGGATGATATGCTATGTTGACGTCGAGCGTCGATACATAATCATTGTAGAGAGCCTTCTTGTCGAGTTCATTAGCCTTTACCGCACCGTAGAGAAGACGCTGATAGGTCTGGCGATTAATCATCTGCTTTGTCTCCTCCTCCATAGCGATCCACTCTCTCTGGAGAGGAGCCACCTGAGCCTCGGTCAAGCCGTTGCGTGTGGGGTTGAATATGATTTCGTAAGCCTGCTGGGGAGTCGATACGCTCATGCCCTGGCCGTTGAGAATCTGGATGAAATTCTGGATTCGGGGATTTACGGGATTGTCGATCACATAGAAACGGAGTTGCTCGGCCGAAGAACGCACACCGGCGTCGGCAGCGGCATTGTCAAGCAGACGCTCTCCGATGAGTTGGTCAAGCGCCATCTGCGAGAGAAGTTGGTTATCGAAATTCGCCACCTGAGCGGGGTTCTGGCGACGCATCTGCTCAAGCTGATTGTTAAGTTCCTCACGTTTGCGCATGTAGTCGGTGTAATCGATCTTCTCACTCCCCACCTTGGCTATGGTGGTGTGGTCGCCGAAGAGGTTGCGCCCGTTGGTGATAGCATCGCCAACAATGAAGGCAAGCAGGGCCACGCCGATCACGATGATCAGGAAGACCGACTTGCTTCTGATTTTCTCTAAAGTTGCCATTCTGTGGTATAGCTGATAAAATGTGTTTGATTAATTCGTAAAAATCTGTCCTCGCGGAGCCACCCGTCAATACGAGAGGCTCCGTGAGGATTTTTGAGCACGCAAAGATAACACTTTTGCATCAATTACCCAATTTTATAGGGGTTTTATTACAAATTTTTACAAAATGGAATTTATTTCTCCGTTTTCACGCTATGCCAAACTCCTTCTTGATGTCGTCCACGCGGTCAAGTTTCTCCCACGTGAAGAGTTCCACCTCTCGGAGAATCGGAGCCTTGTCATAGCGAGAGCGGAATTCCTTCACCATGGTGCGCGGTTGGCGCCCCATGTGGCCGTAAGCTGCTGTCTCACGATAGATTGGGTTACGCAATTTGAGGGTATTCTCAATTGCTCCCGGACGGAGGTCGAAAAGTTTTACTATCTTATCGGCGATCATCTCATCGGTCACTCCGGGACGCGCCGTGCCGAAGGTATTGACGAACACGCTGACCGGCTCGGCCACACCGATGGCATAACTTACCTGCACAAGCATCTCACGCGCCACTCCGGCAGCCACCATGTTTTTGGCGATATGGCGGCAGGCGTATGCGGCTGAACGGTCGACCTTCGAGGGGTCTTTTCCTGAGAAGGCACCACCTCCGTGTGCACCGCGACCGCCGTAAGTGTCGACGATTATCTTGCGTCCGGTTAGACCCGTGTCGGCATGGGGGCCTCCGAGCACGAATTTCCCGGTCGGGTTGACGTGGAGTTTCATATCCTTTCCGAAGAGTTTCTGAATATCCTCGGGGAGTTTTGCCTTGACGCGGGGAATGAGCACTTCCTCCACATCCTTCCGTATGCGAGCGAGCATCTCCTGGTCAGCGCGCACCTGCGCCTGCTCCGTATCGTCGAGTGCCGGAATGAAGTCGTCGTGCTGGGTCGACACCACAATAGTATCTATTCTGACGGGGCGATGGTTGTCGTCATATTCCACCGTCACCTGGCTTTTGGCATCGGGACGCAGATATGTCTTCAGTTTACCTTTGCGGTAATAGGCCATCTCCTTCCCTTCACGTCGTATGTCGGCCAGTTCCTGAAGTATCAGATGCGAGAGATCAAGAGTGAGGGGCATAAGGGTCTCGGTCTCATCGACGGCGTACCCGAACATCATACCCTGGTCTCCGGCACCTTGCTCGATACGGTCGCCACGGCTGACGCCACGGTTTATGTCGCCGCTCTGCTCATGAATGGCATTGAGGATGCCGAGGGAATCGCCGTCAAAGCGGTATGCTCCACGGTCATAACCTATTTCCTTTATAAGTTCTCTGACTGAATTATGGAGATCGACGTAAGCATTGCTGCTGACCTCTCCGGCCACGACCACCTGACCGGTTGTGCAAAGCGACTCCACGGCCACATGGCTTTCGGGATCACGGGCCAGAAACTCATCAAGTATTGTATCGCTGATCTGATCGGCCACCTTGTCGGGGTGTCCCTCAGATACTGATTCTGAAGTGAAAAGGTAACTCATGTTTGGAAAATTTAGGTTCGAGGCTTTAGGCTTTACTTTAGGCTCGAGGCTGTAGGCCTGAGATAAACCTCATGAATAAAATTATGTTTGAAGTTGAAAGTTGAAAATTGGATTTGTTTTCACTCGCTTTGTGGAATTGTTTGACACTCTCCCTCGCGCTACGCGCATCGTGCTTTGCACCTACAGCCTCAGCCTAATGCCTCGCGCCTAATGCCTAAAACAAAAAAGGAGCGTTTGGACATGGGATGAACCTCCTGGCCAAATGCTCAGCTGCAATATGCGCCGGAAAACCGACGCAAAGAAATATGTTGCAGTTTTAGCATTTTTTCAAGTGGTTGCAAGCAGCCAAATTTATCCACAAACCATCTCCTGAGATATACCCTGAGGTCACTCCTGAAATGGTGATGCAAAAGTAATAAAAATAAAGCAAACCTGCAAATATTATCGCAAGTAATCGCGGCCGCAAAACAGGGTTCCTCCACATAAAAGTATCTATCACCTCCACATAAAAGTATCTATCAGGAGTGTGTGGCGTTCCGGAATCGTTTCAGGGGTGGAACGTATTGTAAGATATGGAGAAGATTACAACAAACTAAATGACAACATATTATCAAGGATTTTAAGCATTTAAGACTGTAAAATTCTGTTAAAATCGTTCCGTTCCAAAAATAAAAAAACTGTATTTTCTTGATTTAGGTTGACTGTCCGTAATGCTAAACCCTGAGAGAAGTTGACTCTGTAATTCCCGATTTAGATAGCAAATACCATATAAGACATTCGTATTCCTGCGTTATATAGTATCTAAATCCTACGATAATCACTTGATTTAGATAGATTATAGCATAAAATATGGTGAAAAATAGCCTTGTGTGCATACATGGCTCTCATCCCCAAAGAAAAGGTCAATAAGTCCCTGATTACTCAGGTTTTCAAGTTCTTGCAACTTCTCGCGCTTAATCGCATAGAAGTGCAGCGAGGGATTCATCCTTGGGCGGCTTTCACGCTCTGCCTTTCCTGTGATACGGCTTCCCGGACCAATGCCTCGTCGGTACAATCCATTATCGGTTTGCGATTTAGAAGAATGGCACGACTACGAACACGAAACCTGTGGTCGGATCCCTTCTTGTATCCGGCCTCCAACGCCAGACGTTCTTCGTCTGACAGTATTATTTGTTTCTTCCTTGCTATGACAGTTTGTATTAGTGGGTATTACCATAATATAACGTAACAATAGTTCGTTAATTTTAGAATAAATCAGGCAGAGTCTCTGACCCCAAAGA
>CAMWMD010000039.1 GCA_947175265.1 uncultured Porphyromonadaceae bacterium
TTGTCAAGAAGGAAGATGTCGGAATGTGCTTGCAGTGTCTCCTTGCAGTCGGCACTCTCCTTGACCTTTAATCCCGTCCTCACACCTTTGAGGGAGGTCTTCGTTTTCTTGATGTCATAGAGTTTCTTGCGAGGGGTGCCCGAAAGAATGTCAACCACCTCACAATCCTGACGAATAATCCTGATTGTGTTGGCGAGTTCAAGAGTATAGTCCGCTTTGCCCGATGATTGCGGTACGGGTATCAATACTGCGTTGGGAGTGAGGATTTGGGAGAGAAGAAGTGCGGCGATTGCAATGGCGGTAGTATCGCTTTTCTTCACGTCCTTTGATAGTTTCCTCAACGAATGGGGGTAGACCTCTGCGTTGTTATACATCTTTCCGTAAGAGCCTAACACCCTCAATTCCTTAATCGTAACCTTTTCCTTTGTCCGTTTCATAAGCAACTCAAATCTTTTTCCCTTTGGTTTGAAGCCATTTGGCTTCTCGCGTCCGGGTTGTTTTTTCGCTGCATACAAAGACGGAGGACTAAGGTGGCGTAAGGCAAGCGTGGCAAGTGAAAAAATACGGAATACCCAATTTTTCAGGTAGGGAAAATTGTGGAAGGCTTCTGTATTTTTTCATGCAGACAAGCCGGAGGCGATCGCTTGCTGTCGGCATCCGCCTCCGTAACTTTGTGGCGAAAAACTCACGGACGCGGACAGCCATACTCATCAAAAAAAATGATTACGTTAAGATAAATTAACAATACAGTGCCTGATTTCTGCACCCATGCCGTTTATTTTTGCATCCAAAAACACCTTAAAATCTGCTATCAACTATCTTATGACTGTTTTTCAAATATATAGAGCCGATACTTCGACCATACTCCCGTTGGTCTTTGCAGACGCCGGTATAAAGGCAGGCTTTCCCAGTCCTGCCCAGGACTACATAACGGAGTCAATAGACCTTAATAAAGAATTGATAAGACATCCTGCATCTACATTCTATGCCAAGGTAGTAGGAGATTCCATGTGTTCGGAAGGGATAACTGAAGGAGATATCCTTATAGTTGACCGTTCCATAGAGGCAGAACACGGGGATCTCGCGGTCTGCTGTCTTGACGGGGAGTTCACCTTGAAGCGTCTGTGCCTAAACAGAGGCGACAGGATTTACCTTATGCCATCAAACAGAAAATACAAGCCAATCGAAGTCACTAAGGATAACGACTTTATGATTTGGGGAGTGGTTATATATACGATAAAAGCCAACAGGCGCAGAAAATCCGGAACTGAAAGATGGTAGGTCTGATAGATTGCGATAATTTCTTTTGCAGTTGCGAGAGGGTCTTCCGTCCCGATCTTGCAAGGACACCGCTTGTCGTGCTGAGCAACAACGACGGGTGCGTTGTCGCGAGGAGCAAGGAGGTAAAGGCAATGGGTATCCCGGAAGGAATGCCTTATTATCAACTGAAGGAGCAGTACCCAAACTCCGGCATAGTGGCTTTCTCATCGAATTATGCATTGTACGGCGATATGTCTTCACGTATTGTCTCAATACTGAGGGAAGAAGCCCCCGATGTTATACAATATTCGATAGACGAGGCTTTCCTTGACCTGACTGGGATGGATCATCTGGATTTGCACAAGTGGGGTGAGCAACTGTGTAAGAAAATCCTCAAATGTACCGGGATGCCTGTCAGCCTTGGAATAGCCACATCGAATACCTTGGCAAAAATGGCAAGTAAATATGCAAAGAAATATCCGGCCTATAACAAATGCTGCGTTATAGGGACGGAGGAACAACGGAAAAAGGCGTTGAGGCTTTTCCCTGTCAGCGATGTATGGGGTATCGGGCGACGTATAAGCAGAAAACTGGAATACATAGGAGTAAACACCGCCTATGATTTTGCCGAACTGTCAAAGGATTATGTGAGAAGAAGATTTCATGTAACAGGAGAAAGGACATGGAAGGAACTTCATGGAGAGCCTTGCATCGCTATCGACGGACTTGACGGTGTGACAAAGAAGACCATCGTAACCAGCCGAAGTTTCCCTGAGATGATAAGGGAGCTTACTGATTTAAGGAGCCATATCGCAAATTACGCTGCCCGTTGTGCCCTAAAGCTCAGACGACAAAACTCCGTCTGTTCAATAGTCACCGCATTTATCCAGTCAAATCATTTCAGAGAGGATCTGATACAATATGACAGAAGTGCCTCCCATTCTTTCCTTACACCTACCAATACCACAAGTGAGATTGTGGATATGGCTACCCGTATTTTAGAGACGATTTTCCGAAAAGGCATTTACTATAAAAGAGCCGGTATTATGGTCTCAGGTATATCTCCGGCTGATTCAATACAGCCCGACCTTTTTGAGTATAGCCCGGAACGGAGCCAAAAGCTAAAGGCTCTTTCAACGGCTCTTGACAAGATAAATGGAAAGATGGGTGCTGATACACTTATGTTAGGGGCCCAGCAGTACAAGGACAAAAGCGAAGACGGCAAGAGCGTCAAGTTTGTCAACGCCATACGCAGAGCCATGAAATCACCCGATTACTCAACAAGTCTTGGAGCATTCACCGTTAACTGACTACCGATAGCGATAAATACAATATAATAATTGCCAGTCCCGGCTCTCACGAGTCAGGGCTGGCACGTTTTTGATGGCTAAAAACGACTTGTCTTATTATTATGGCAGTAAGAAAAGCTGTAAGTTATATGGCCGAGTAGTCAGGTTCAAGCAAATTCCTAATGTTTGTCAGTGCATTTCCCGGCATAAGCCTTTCGACAGTGGCAAGTTTAGTCATCAGCTCAGGCAGTAGCTTTACACCGGGAAGAATAACCGCATGATTGGCGATATGATCCTCAATCTCGGTGGAACCTATCCGTAGTTTCATCGACTTGGCTTTCGGCATCAGTAACCCTGTGAATTTTCGGAGAGAGGTAACGGCGCATCGACCGTCTGAGGTAATCCAGTGTCGGCAGACCTCACGGACTAAAGCGTCCTTCAAGCGGCTGATTGCCGAGTAGCTGAAAATCACCTCGAAAGTCCGCATGACCTGTATCCCTTCGACCACTTCAAGAGAGGCAAAGTACCGGGACATCATGCGTTTGGAGGCAAGCCAGTCCTGTTCCTCGATGATTTCCACTGTACGTCCACACTCTACGCATTTGACATAGCGTTCTTTTCCGGCATAAACCATAGTGTTGCCGCAACAGAAGCACACAGTCACAAGATTGTTCTGCCTTATGGCGATATGAGGACGCGCATGGTCGATTACCCATCGGGCAATCTCCGGATCCTTTCGAGCAAGGTCTCTGTCAAGACGCTTCACCGTCTCCTGAAGTGGTGTTGTTTTCATATCCGGATCAATAAGCGAGGTTTGGATTTGAGGCCTCCAACGACAGCTTGCGGAAGCGTTTGAGCAACGGTTCGAGGTCGAGAGAGGCACGACGGGCGCGAAGTCCGGCAGACTTGTTGCCCTTGTCGAGCTGAGACTTGGCGTTTTCACGGAATGTCTCCATCTGTGCGGAGATTTCTTCTAAAAGTTCTTTCATTGAAGTCAGTGGTTAAATTATTTATAAAAGAGGGATTTCAAAAGACTTGATAACACAGTCGGCGTTCTTGTCAAGGATGAACCAGTATTCTGAATGATACGGTTTGCCGTCGGCAGTCTTAGCCTCATACTCGACCTTGACTTTCCAGCCGGTGAATGGCTTCGGCTTACCAGATTCTTCGGGTAACATTCCCGTCAGGCTTCTAAGAGCCGCCATAGCCGACATCTGACGTTCCATAAGCCCGGCAAGCTCCGTGTCGTCGAAGTCGATGTTCTCCATGTTGTCGGTCCGCTCCATCACACGGGAGCTTATCTTCATCATGGAAGTGGCAATGGCCACACGCTCGTCAAGAGTGATATACTCGCGTCCGAAAACTGAGTCAGCATCGCTGAACGCCTTTATCTCTACGGTCTCAGGGCAGTCTACACAAGCCATAAGTGACTTTTCCGCTACAAGTCTTGCACGTTCCTTGGTGTTGTTGGAACTACAAGCGAAAAAAAAGATACCGCCCCATATTGCAATACAGCTTATCAGCAGGATTGCAAGTTTCATTCCCGGCTTCATATCTTCACGACTTGGAGTTTATCGGGTGAAAGACCGAGACGCTTACGGTATATCGAGCCGTCATCGCGGAACATCTCCAGTTCAGCAGACGTGATGCCGTTCCCGCAGATTTCCTGAGCTTCAGTGAGCGTGAGCTGGTGACCGCCGATGTTGCGCCAGATAGAGAACTCGCACTTGTCGGTCGGACTGTTGAAGTTCGAGCAGTTGAAGGCGCGGCTCCCGACTCGGATATCCCCTCCGCAGTGGGGACACTTTCCGATGACCGACTGCATAAGGACTTCGCCGTTGTCGGTAAGCTCCAGAACGGTCGGGAAAGCCTTGCCCTCCTTAGACATGAATCCGTCGAGCATGATACGACGGGCTGAAAGAAGCTCCGAGATTTCCTCGTCTGACATCTTGCGGTTTCCGAGTATTCCGTTTATGACCACACTGCATGAAGGGTTGTCACCGATATTATTCTCACACCGATAGCCCTTGCAGGTCTTGATGATGTTGCCGCCACACTTGGGACAGCGGCCTACGATTTTCTTTTCAGATTCCATTTATTGATATAGTTTTTTGTAAGTTGTTTTCAATAATACTTGATATTGTTCCAGTCGGTCACAAGACCGTTCACGATATTCTTCCCTGCCATTACCGAAGCCCAGCCCTCCGGATCGAGCGAGAACCACAGGTCATTCCAAGAGAGGGTACGAACCTGCCATGCAAGAATGAACAGGTCAGTGTTTATCCTCTCCAGCCGCGTCACAACCTCATTGGCAACATAGTAGCGTTCAGCAGAATCGAGAAGATTCACCTTGTGCTTCTCCGTATTACCTTCGGCATTGGTGACATTATAGCTTCCGGAAGTGACGAGCTGCTGCATGAAAGGATATAGAGCCGCCATCTGAGTGGCCGCATCTGTTATCTCATCTGAGACAAGAGCGGCGATAGCCGTTCCTTTAAGGTTGCCCTTTACAGAGTTCTTCAGGAGAGTCGTGTTCTTAGGAATCTCCGTTGTCACAAGTTCGGCAGCACGTTTGATCTGGTATAGATTCTGCATCGCACCCTGGGCATTCGACAGGTATTCCAGCATCTTGTTCTCGACGCTATGTACCCGGTCAAGCGCCAGGGTCACGGCAGTCTCCGCTGCGATTATCTTCTCTTGGGTCGTCTTCCGCTTCTTGTGGACGCTTTTCAGCTCCTCCGTCTGGAGGATGACGGCAGCTGTTAAAGTGGGGTCGGTCTGCTGGGCCATACATGGCAAGCCACTCGTCAATAATTTCAGAGATATGGCGAGGGTAACAGCACCTCCCTTTATAGATACCTTCATTATTCACAGTTTTAATGATGATTTACGTTGTTGCGCGAGATTGCTCTCACGTTCATGTTTATTCTGAGTCAGGACTGTTTCCATAGGCTTGTTCATCAGGCAGTCGTTCCAGTCCTTGAAAGCCTTTGGCGGAGTCCATTGACCGACTTTGTGCCTGATGGAGATATTCCTATCGACCTGTGCGGTGACGGGACTTTCGGGATTCACCTCAAAAGTTTTTCCCTTTGCCTCCACTTTCAAGCCATCGGCTGTCTTAGTAATCCTGATAGGAAAATCCTCTACAAGAGCCATAAGCCGTAAACCGTAGATGCGTCCGGCAATGTCATTGTCGAAACAGTCGATCGCTCTGGCATTGGGAAAACGCTCCATAGCCTTCTGAATCTGACCATCGGAGAAAGTTCCACCGAGTGATACAATAGCTATGTTACTGTCAAGACGGGCACGGTTCATCTGATAGAAAGCCATCGCATCAAAGGCAGACTCGCAAAAGAATACAGACCTTACATTATCAATATTCCCTCCGGAAAGATCAGCTACCCAAGCGGCAGAAGATGAATTGGTCCCGGCGGCCTTAGACTTGTAGCCACCCATACCGCGTATCTCATAACCCTTGATACCCGACTCATCAGACTCAGTATAAGGGAAGCCGATATTGTAGCCGTCGAAATTCTCATTCCTTGTGTCGCGTATAAGCGAGATAAAGGGAGCGAGACTTCTGACAGTCTCATCGGATATGCCTCTTTGGGAGAAAATCCTCGGAATTCGCTGCGGATCCACCGGCCTCACCTCATATCGTGACTCATCGAAAACATGGCTTATATTCGCAGACCTGACATACTGGCTGTCCTCCCTGAACTCAGGCTCCGGAACATTGGCGAAACGAGCCATGACCTTTGCTACCTTCTGCCAATCATCCTTGCCGGATACGATGAAGGAATTAAGATTCTCCTTTATAAAGGTGATGACATCCCCCTTACTTCCGTCCCGGCGGAAATAGACCTGAGAAGCCTTGTCCCGGCGGTTGCTAACTATTATGGTATCACGCCTGTCACGACCGTCTCCAAGCACCAGCTCGATATATTTGCCGACACCGGCCTTACGGTCAAGGCGATAGCCGAGGGAGTAAGCCACGTCATCAACCCCGACACGGGATTTCAGTTCCTTAAAGTTTATCTTATAGTCAGCCATTATTCAATTCAAAATTCAGAATGCATAATTCATAATTATCAGAGTGAAAGGGATTTTGATACGGACTTTCCGATTCCGGCGATTTCAGACTGATAGTGCTTACGAGCTGTCATGTGCAGGAAAGATTCCTTATCTTTCATGTCTGTGAGCTGGAAATAAGTCTTTGCCGTCGATTTCTCGATAGGCTTCATCCCAAGGTCTACGCCACCATAGGAAGCGCGGATCATATAGTCACCGGACCGGGTCTTTAAGATAGCCGTGTTCTTGAAGGGGATCTCCTCATTCGGGTCAGGAGGGAGCCACGGGTCATTCTTGGCGAGATACGGCTGTTCACCAAGAGCGAGACGCTGCTTGTCAACATGGTCGAGGATAAGGTCAGACGCCTTGTTCACGTCTGCCATAATTGAGACGATAAACTTCGGTTCCTTCTTTAGCACACTTATCCATGAATCAAGATAGGCTGCCGAATTGTCTGTAATCTTCGAGTCGAAACCCATTGAATGGCTTATCATCGCTGCCGTCAGTTCCGCTACAAGTTCCTCCTTTGCATATTTGGGATCGCCAAACTTACCTCCCATCTCTCGGTTGAGACGTTCAGGTGTCATTGTCGAGTGGGTCATTTCGTGCAGCATTGTGGAATAGAACTCCATACCGTCACGGTATATCTCCTCCGGAGTAGAGCCTGTGTTGAACTGCGCTTTCATAGGCAGAACCACGATGTCACGAGAGGGAGAATAGTAGGCCCCGTTCTCTCGTCTGTCAGCCTGAATTGGGCAGAGCCATGACTGCTGCTGTATCATACGGTCAAGAGCCGTGTGAGCATACATGCCCTGAGTGTCACGAAGTTCAGGAACCTTGAACTTGTCGATTAGCTTCTGCACACGTTCAGGCTGAACCTCACGGAGATTGGTCTGCTCGATATTATAGACGGGGAAAGCCTTGATGAATGGAATGACATCGAGATTCTTCCGCTCCTCCTTTGTCATAGCCTTATATTCGTCCGAGCTGATTTTCCTGCCGTCCTTATCCTTGACCATCATATCCCAGTAGACAACCGGGAAAGCCTTTTCACCTTTCAGGACATGAGCTTTCAGATTATTGGCCTGTTTGAAGGTGAGATAGACAGGGAGCTGATAGCCCTTGGCCGCAGTCTGGAGCTGGAGGAAGAAGGAGTTGGAGCCGGAGTAGTTACGGCCACCTACATTCTGAGGGAGACCGGCATAGCCGTTGGCGCCGCCGATCCATCCCTTCTTCCAGTCGGAGTCCTTCATCTGCTCCATGCGGTCAATCATCATCTCGGCAAAGCGGTCGAGCGCGACTTGACCCGCACCCTCCGATTTGCCGGGAAATGAGAAGTTAGTTCCAGATGCCATAGTTCTCGTCGTCGATTACCTGTCTGTCCATAGCGGAGATCTCGGTCTGTTCGAGATAGAACTCAGCCGCATCGTCCGAAGGCTCTACACCGTGTTCCTCGCACCAGCGGAGGAAATCCTTCTCGCTGTCGCTTTCCAGAACGAAGCGCAGATGACCTATTTTCTTTTCCTGAAGGAGCTGCACAAGCTCGTCATATTCTATTTTTGACATATTATCAGAGATTTGAATTTTCTTTGAATGGATTATTGTTGTGATGATCACATTTTCATGGAGGCTGACTTCTCCATCTTCATGGCGGGAGCGGCAAGGAGACTCTTGACCTCGTCGCCCACATACTTGGCGGCGATCTGCTCGCGTGTGGCAGTCTTAGTCTTATAAAGGGAATAGCCGTCATCGAAAGACAGCTCCTTCTTCTCTGTCTTTCCACGCTCGCCGAGATCGACGGAAACCTTCCACTTGCCGTCTGAGCGGTCTTTGGCAATACGGATCTGCTCATTCTCGACACCCTCCGGCAGACGGAACTGCTGGTAGTGGGATGACAGATGCAGACGTTCGCCAAAGTTCTTCTCGACGAGCTGTCCGGGAGTCATCACGCGGTCGAAATAGGCGTTCAGGTCCTGACGGGATGCAACAGTCGACATCTTGTTCTCGCCAATCTGGGCATAGAACTTATATTTGCCGAAATCAGGACGCTCCTGATCCTTCTCCTTGTAGACGTTGAACTTGTCGATGGTCATGTTCCCTTCGGGACCGGGGAGGACATTGGGGGTCTTGAAGGCCACCTCCGGCACCTTCTCCATGAGTTTTGTCGGATAATAGCGTTCCATGAGCTGCGGAACTGTCATCTCCTTCTTCTGATATGCAGCGAGGTCAGCCGGATCCATTTTCTGCGGCTTCAGCTGCTCGCCGTTGAGCTTGGCAGTGAAATACCAGTCCTGCGAGTCCTTGCCCTGAAAAGCGTGGCCGTGTGTAACCTTGTCACCGTTCACTGTCACCATCTGGGGCTCACGGGGCTTGCGTTCCTGCTGTGCCTCCTGCTTCTGTTCGGCTTTGGCTTCAGTCTTGACTTCTGCCTTAATCTCGGATTTCACCTCGGAATTTGCCTCGGCTTTTGCCTTTGGCTGCTCCTGCTCGGGAGCCTTTTCTTTCTTTTTTCTTGGCATGGTAGTGTTTGTAAGTTGTGTTTCATCTGATTTGGAATGGGGTGCATCCTTTTGGGATTTACCGACATCCTCTTTTTCGGTCTTTTTCTGCTTAGGGTCTTCAAGCTGCTCGCATATCGCAACCCTCATTCCGGCGCGGACAAGCCTTGGCAGGTATGTATCAAGGGCGTTATGCTTGAAACTTGCAACCTCGGTCTTTACTCCTCCGATTTTTATTGACTCGATTTCAAGTCCGAGAATCTGCTTTGCCTTGACTGCATCCTGCCTGTAAGTCAGGTATTCATCTTTGGCCCGGAAAAGGAGTATTGCGTCGGGATGCTTTTTCTTCATCTCGTCGAACTGCCTCATAAGCGTCAGAGAATCCGCTGTTTCTGATTTTGTCATAAGCTTTTCGTTGGCTGAATCTGTCTGAATGCCGGAACTGATATAGTCCTGATACAGAGAATCAAGACTTTTCTTGAAATTCACTCTGGCAAGCCTTACTCTTTCCGTATATTCCTTCCTCTCATCGGGATGGAAATATCTTTGTTCGGTATGGAAATCCTCCTCGATGGTGAGCAGGTTATCCCATTCATCATAAAGGTCTTTGGGAAGGAGTGTCTTATCTCCGGAATACAGGTCATTCGGATTTATAAGGGAATCAAAATAAGCCCCGGCTTCAGACAATCGGTCATTATTCACATTTTCATGTCCGGCCATGTCTAAAGCTTAAGACCGTTGGATTCTTTATCCTTTTGCGAAAGGCTGAGCTTGATAGCCCTTTCGGTGGATTGCCGGTCAACGACCTGCTGATACTCCCAGCGATTCTTATCGGTCATAACCAGGCCGATGTATTCGGGGTGCAACTCGTCGTATTTGAGTTTCTGCTGACGTTCCCACTCCTTCATGTCGCCTTGAACGATTTTGAAGCCCTGCGGTTCCTTTAGGTCAATTCCGACAGTGACCTTCTCACCGCCCACATTGAGTTCCATCGGTTTACCCTCGCGGACAGCCTGTTTCTGCTGGGTGCCGAGTTCGATGTCGTTGACCTTCTCCATGTCTTTGAGACGCTGTTCCACCTGAACATCAGTCACCCTCTTGTGAATGACGGATTTGGTTTCGGGATCAAGCTGGAGATACTGCTGTGTCTTCTCACCGTTTAGTTCGACGCCCTTTTGAATCACTTCACCGTGTCGCAGACGTTCAGCCTCGTAGGGAGTAAGCTGAAGGATATTGTCGCGTTTCTCGTCAAAGGCTGCCTTGACCGGATAGGCGACAAGCAAGGGGTCTCCGTTTCTGTCGGCAACCATCTGGAGTTTGAGCGGTAACGTGATAACGTCACCATTTCGGGCATTGATGGATACCTGAACGAGAGGTGTGACTTCTCCGGAAATCAGCTTCTCCTTAACCTCATCGGGCAGTCTGTCGGCTTTCTCCCGGTCAATGCCCAGCAGTGCCAGTTTCTGATATGGCAGCGCATCGGGTTGATTTCTGTTGTGATTTTCCATTTAACGGTTATTGATAAGTTAATTTTGCGATGTCATTTCGCTTGGACGCTGCAAAATTATCCCTCAGATAACCCACAGAAAGAAATGCACAACACTATTCCGCTTACAATACTGATGATGCTGACAGCTGTCACAGCGTCGGCACAGTTCTATACTATCACGAAAGAGAGTGAGATATCCGGCAATCCAGTCGTTAAAATAGTAGAAATGACTGAAATCAAAGAAGATAGCTATTTAAGTTCAGATTCAATCCAACAGATTGACAAAGAATCTGGGAAAGAAGAAAACTCAGGGCAGAACATACTGAATGGCCGAAAAAGTGACGATTACAAGTCCCCGAGGCCTGAATCCCCATACGATGCTAAAGAATTGGAGTCCAGAAGTGAGGAAATCTCAGATAATGGAGAGGGTCTTGCTGAACTGACAATACCCAATCTGCTTGCCGAAATAAAGAAGAACAATATCAAGTACCCGAAGATAGTACTGGCACAGGCAATACTCGAAACAGGCTGGTTCAAGTCATCTGTGTGCCGAAACAAGCACAACCTGTTCGGGCTGACCAATCCACGCACCGGCAAATACTACGAATTCAACCATTGGACCGAATCAGTGTCTGCATACAAATCGAAAGTACAATATAAATACTCCGGTGGAAATTACTTGCTTTGGCTCGATAAGATTGGCTACGCCGAAGAGAAGACCTACATTAGAGCACTCATAAAGGTTCTGAAACAGCTATAAAAAATGAAGGCATCGGGAGAGTAATTTCCCGATGCTTTTCTTATATATTTGTAAATCAAAATAATATCAATCAGCGAACTAATTAAGAGACAAAATCATCGGGTTTATTTTGCTTCCTTGTTAGTTTTGCTTGCTTCAAATTTTTTGAGTATATCACTTATACGTTCAGGACTATAGAACATCAGGATTTGTTTAAGGTCTTCATTTGTGAAGAATTCTAGCAATTTATTATCCTCATTAAAGGATCTTTTTAATTCTTGAAGGACAATTCCCTGAAGACATACGACACATGATGCCAATGATTCAAAATTATCTGTATCATCATGCCCCAATATATTACTGATAGATAAACCATGAACAAATTGAGAAAAGAAAGAAGAATACATAGAGATAATCGAAGAACGATTATCCAATAATGCGTATAGTTCCTTCCATGTGTAAGATTCGATCCTTCCTTTACGGTTAAGTTCTTTTCTTTTAAATTTCCAACTAGCTTGTTGTATGGCTACTGAACTGAAATCTGGAAAAGTTGTATAAAAAGGATGTTCACAAAGCTTACTTTTACAAAAATCTATACCATCCTTGAAATTCTTCCGAGCGGATTCATATTGTTTTTTTAAGGCATCGAATTCAGCATCCGTTATTCTATCAGTTTTTACAATATTTTCTTCCAATAACTTTGCATTTTGAAGAAAGCCGTCTAAAAGGTATAGGTAATGCCTAAAAGATTGTTCGCTCGAATCGTTTTCTTGATAGATAAGTTTTATTACCACTAAGCTGTCTGCTATTGAGCGTGCAATGGTACAGCATGTAGAGTAATCAATACCTTGTAAACAAAGAAGAGTAAACGAATCAATGCTCGTTATTATTCTTGAAAGAATACGAGCTTCTGTTGCCTTAATAATGTCAATTGGAAAGTTTGGATATAGGAACTTAAGCTTTCTGGAAGCTATTCTCAGAAAGCTCTGCATAAAGCACAGAGCATGGAAACAAGTCGCTCCTTCTCCGAACAATTCTATATTTTCTGGTATCTCAATTCTCACTTAAATACTCATTTTTATAAATCCCTTCAAAAATCAAAGTGCACTTAATGCAAATATTGTGATTATATCTGAATTTATAGGTATTTTTAGGATGTTTTATGCAAAAATAATAAAATTATCTGAATATATAAAATTCTGAACCATCTATATCAAAAAATTGTCTCCTTAATATAGTACCAAAATAAGAATCAGATGCAACGGATAGAAGGCGTAGAAGCTGTATTTGGCGACTGTGCCTTTGATGTTTCCACGTGTTCCATCATAAAGGAAGATGACGATTGAGGCGAGGATTGCCCCGGTAAAGCCGTAGTGCATCATCAGAGGGAATGTGAAGAGTATTTGTATAATTGCCTGCGAGGGAAAAGAGACGCTGCTCCGGCAGATCCACGGATTGATGGTCTGACGGCGGAGCATATAGAAGATAACAATCATCAGTATACCGCGCCACTCATAATCTACGCCTGACCACCATGCGAGACAACATAATATAAGTATCGAGAAGCAACATAGTGGCCCGTGTTCACATAAGCGGTCAAACACCGATAGAGTCGCCACTCCGAGAAAGAGAGTGAACATCACGTTATGTGTCCCATCAACACCGTTGAGCAAGAACCAGGGGATTTCGCTTATGATGGCGAACCCAAGCAGAGTAAGGAAATAATGTGTCCGGCTTCGGGTATGAGCGAAGCCTTCAGCGATCAGGAACGCGAATACCGGGAATGCGATACGTCCGAAACAACGCATCACATCATATAAAGGAGTTTCCGGCTCCATCAGGAAATAAGCACAGTGGTCTGCAACCATCGACAAAACGGCAATAATTTTCAGTGCGCTTCCACTCATACGCAGTGAAAGCGGCACTGAAAACGATTTGGATATAAGGGCATTTTCCATAAGGAATATATATTAAGCTATACCGAGTAGTTCTTTCACCATAGCCTCGACCTCCTGATTGACCCGCTTGAAATTACGGTTGAGCATTATCTCCTTTTCACGGTCATCACGAAACTCATATATTTTGGGAAGATCTACATAGTGACTTTCCTCGTCCTTGA
Source organism: uncultured Porphyromonadaceae bacterium (assembly GCA_947175265.1). Taxonomy (GTDB): domain Bacteria; phylum Bacteroidota; class Bacteroidia; order Bacteroidales; family Muribaculaceae; genus Lepagella. The sequence goes on from CAMWMD010000039.1 coordinate 13,466, forward strand.
TTTTCTTCATGTCGAAGTTCGTCTTACAGAAGTACTTTGTGGTTTTGAACTCCTCCGACTGCTCGATGTCGAAGTTCGAAAGCATCTTCTTGTCAGTGGCGGTGAAGTCTCGTGCCGCCTGACCTGCAAGCCAACCGGTAGCCATATCAGCAATCTTCGCCGCCGGAACGAGATAGTCAAGTTTCTCTGAAATCGAGGTTGAAATCTTACTGTCGTTGATTGTGATTGAAGTGGAAGTCTGTTTAGCCTTTCCAAACACGTCATTCTGCGCCCATTCTAAAGTCTCCTTATTCCTGGCTGCTCCCATAAATATATTACCGCAAGTAGTGATAATCTTCTGCATACCCACTTTCCCATAGTCAGCCTCCAACTGAGGAAGTTCCTGAAAACCGAGAGTTACGGCAACCTTATTTGAACGTGCCGTTCCAATGAGTCGGTCTATCTTGTGAAAGTAAAGCGTGGGAAGCTCGTCGACGATGATGCTGACAGGGAGGTTTCCTTTAGAGTTGACACGTGTAATCAGACGGTTGAGCACAAGAGCGTTGAGCGAACCGATAACCTGCTCCTTCTCGGGGTCATTGGCTATCACGAGATAACTCGGAGCCTTCGGGTCAGAAATCTTCAAATCGAAATCATCTCCAGTGAACACCCAGTAGGCTTCCGGAGATACCAGACGGGCGGCATTGACACGCAGTGTACCGACCATACCTTCCAACTGGTCGTTGGCTTTGTTCTCGTAGGCACTCTTGAAAGGAGCCATCAGGGAGGAAATCTTATCGTCCATCATCAGGATGTCAAATACTTCCGAATACTTTCGACCGAGAAAAGACAGCACGTGTGGCATATCCGAATATTCACCGGTTATGGTATCGGGTTCAACCTCATTCCCGGCTTCGTCCTCATACCAGCAACGTTCAATCAGGATTCTGTTTCCTGCTCGGTCAAGATAAGAGAAATTGTTAAGGTCAACGAACATATGGTCTTCATCAGTCGAAACGTCCCTGCCTGTGCTGTCAACGAAATCGAGAATTACGTTACCCTTGTCGTCGAGGGCATTGAACTCGTCCCAATGCCGTATCACCAGTTCCAGTTTTCTCCCTTTATGTGAGATATAGCGTTTCAGCTTCTTCCCGTCCTTGAAACCGGTTGGACGGAAATTGACAAAGAAATAGATGATAGCCGCTAAAAAGTTCTCCGCTGAATTAGTGAAGAAAGCCTCTGATCCCCCTTTTTTCTCCCCGCCTCCCTTATTGAGGGAGGCGAGGAGAGTGGCGGCGGTTTCTGAAGCCGCAGCCAAGTCAGGAATATACTTTCTCTGAATCGGATTGATGCGATTTGAGTACTCTACATTGGTAAAGTTGACCTGTCTGAAACCACAGTTCTCCGGTAATTTTCCTGCCTTGCGGTTTTTGCAGAACTGATAGAAAAGAGTCTTTGCAAGTGTCGGCCACTTGTAATCATATACCATCATGGCGAATCCCTTAGCGGCATGTTGCCTAATGAAAGGATCGATTATACCGAAAGACTTACCCGAACCCGGTGTACCCAGCACGATCGTCCCTCGGAACGGGGTACATAGTTTTGGAGTAATTGTCTGATATTCAGACTTGGCTAAATGGGATTTTGAGTAATTGTTCCCAAATTGTTCCCAAGACTTATTCAATCGCCCTGTGGCTGTTCGGTTGCTGAAACTAAGGGCAGATTCCGTTAGATTTGAGAGAAAGTCATCCCGACTTCAATATGAGATTGGTGGCTATCCGTAGGTTTTTCAGGAGTTCAAAATGAACCTTAACATAGCCTTTGGAACGATACCGAAGCGTTCTGTCTTAATTCGAATACAAAATTACAAATTATTTTTGTTAATCCCCCTATCCAGAGGGAGAAAAATCATCGGTAATGTCAAGTTTTCATAAAAAAGGACACGGACGCGAAAGCCGACACTTGTGTAGGTTATGGCGTTTGTGTCCTTTGACTACGCCAAGCTGTTTTCATAAAATCACTCGAACGATTACTCGGTGTATTAGACACGGAGTAATGTTCGATAGAGGCCTTCCAAAAATTATTGGTCTATCTCAACTTTTTTACCCTACAATAGCCTGTATGTGAGAAAAAATGATTAAATTTGCAATTGGATTGACTATTAGCAGTCCAAGACATTTTGGTAAACAAAGAAGCGTTATGCTTATCTTGTAGGTGAAAACGTAGGAACTTTTCATTAAAGTACGAAGATAGCATAGTGGTTCTCACGCGTATAGCGTGGGCTACTATTGTTACATCTGTACTTATGGTTTCCTACGACCTTCACTTAAGACGTGGCATAGTTGGCTCACGTTTCTTAATATTAATTAGTTTGCCATCAAGCCAACTGGCAGATTGTTTGTTATGAGCAATAAAACCTTAACTGAAATTTTCGACTCTCATAAAGAAGAGTTATCGAAAAAACTTGCGAACTATTCTTTACCCAAAGACAGCAAGGAAGTTCAAGCAACAGTTGCCGATGCTTTAAGCAATATGTTTGAGAATGACGGTGACTACCGTCAAAGTTTAACACAGTCGGAGGATTACATCCTTCAATGTGCCATTCAGCTTCTCAGAGCCCAACAGAATATCGCATCTGAAATTGCGTCTATGGCATCAGCCTATAATGCAAACCCCAAGCAAGTATCTGAAAAAAATGTTCAGAATAATCCATATATTCCCTTAACTGGAACCGGTATCGGCGCAATAGCTGGATCCATTTTGGGAACATGGGGAGCAGTTTGCGGAGCGATTGCTGGTACAGCAATCGCTGTATACCTTTCTACAGGAAAAAAGAAAAGCGAGACGCCTAAAGAAACCAATGTTATTCGTACCATCAATGTCAATGCTTTCATCAACATAATAGGAAAGATTTGTGAAAGTATCGATAATCTGATGGAAACGTATCGAGTTCAGGTGAAAAGAATTCAAAATTCGTATGAACAGAAGGAGCAACCATCTTTACTTAACGAGTGTTCTGCGTTATTCAGTCAAATAGCAAATCTGCATAAAGTTATTTCTGCAAATCGGGAAGGGACTCCAACAAAAGTTCTCAATGCCTCAGACATGCTGTTCGAATCACTTGAAAATTACGGTCTTGCTATTAAAGATGGTAAAGTTGTGAGTGAATGAACAAGTGTGATAGTACTATAGTGAGCAAATCTGAAAGGATAGCATTGATCATAGAATCTATAAGAGATTATATAATATACCGTAAATTTCTTATGAGTAAGCTAGTAGAGCCTAATAAAGCCAGACATCAATACGTTGTGGGCATAGACTTTGGCCACGGCGAAACATCGGCCGCGATATGTGAGCTTGAATGGGATAAAGATGCAGGACAACGTGAAAACAATGTCCTTGATCTTGATATGGACAGGAAAGCACGAAAAAAAGTCATTCCCTCCGCAATTTGCCGCGTAAAGGGTAATATTTATATCGGAGATGAGGCATTTGAACATATGACTGATAATGATGGTATCAGAGTATGTTTCAAGCAAAAACCTCAATCGTTAGAAGGAGAATCAGAAACTTTGATGATTGACTACATGAGAGCTGTATACAATCGTATCCGTGAAGCTGATGATAGACTTACAGATACCAATCATATCGTGTATATAGCACGTCCTTCAGGATGGCAAGATGAACAAGCTAAGGAGCTCTATAGACAAATGGCTATTAAGGCAGGTATTCCTCTGAGTGGTTTAACTTCTGAATCAAGAGCTGCTATCTTTTACGCTCGTAGTCCAAGAGTTAATTTCTCAAACGAGATTGCCAAAGGAGCTATTGTGTTTGACCTTGGTTCAAGTACTGTTGACTTTACCTATTTGTCAGATAAGGATAAGCCAATCGATAATGGTTACAATTTAGGTGCCTCTATAATAGATAACGTCATCTATGAACACATGATTCTTAAGTCAGATGATATGAAGGAATTCATAGCAAAATTTCCTGAATACACAGATTCCTTAAGATTCCGAGCAAGAAAATTCAAAGAAGATGCTTATAGTCGAAATGCAGAGATCAAGACAACTGACTCGTTTGATCTTGATCAAATTATACTGCCGTCTGAGCAAGCATATGATGAATATGGAGATGTTCATGTTAAGCTGAAGATCCAAAATCTTCAGGAGCTAAATGATCTTATAGAGGCAAAGGCACAATATGTGTCAAGACTGAGAGAAGCATTGATGGCCTACCTTAAAGAAAATATTAATGGAAAAATTATAAATGGTGTTTTCCTAACGGGAGGTGCATCAAGAATGAATTTTATCCGCTCCATGATAGCAGAAACTTTACAGTTATCAGAGGAGAAGGTAAAATATGACAAGGACAATCCTTCATTGACAATATCTCGAGGAATCGCTTTACTTGGATCCGCGGATGCTGCTACGAGTGTCTTGGTGAAGAAATTAAAGGAATCAATCCCTCATCTTTTAACTGACGCTAAATTATTTGATCCTTTTGTAAATTCTCTTTCGGAGAATATTTCGAAAGAAGCATGGCGTACTGTAGAGACAGCTTGTAATAATTGGATTAAATATGGCCCTGGAACGGATAGAGAAGAATTGAAAAAGAAAGTGGAAAGTAGCATGAGATCTTTCCAATCAAATCGCCTCAATGGAATAGTTAATAACACTTTGCAGTCGTTTATTAACAAAGAAAGCGAAACTATTCGTCAAGAGATGAATAAAATTATCAGCCGTTATGCTCCGGGACAAGAAATTTCAATGATCGGTAATGTCTCGATTGGCGATCAGGACGCTATCACAAGAAGTCTTCGCGATATGACTGATGTAATTAATGCCATCAGTAAAAGTACTGGAGATATCATTGCTGACATTCTATGGAAAGCACTTGCTGCATTCTTATGGGGTGTATTTGCTATTCCATATTACATTCTCAAAGCTATCTTTACCAGTGATGAAAGCAAGCGTAAAGATAAGGCAAAAGACATTTTGAACAAAGAGTATGAAATAACATCTAATGTAAAAAATTCCATACGTCAAAATCTCATATCAAATAGAGCGTTTAAAACGCAAGTTACGACTGCTTTGAAAAATTACTTTACAGCCGTAATAGATATGAATTTACAAAGGGTAATTATTCCTATAGAGTAATATGGCAAATTATAGACCAGTACAATTGTCTGAGACTCAAGCTAAGAAGTTTGAGCCTCAGGCAAAAATGATGGCAGCGAATGGTATAGCACAATCGTTGTCGTTTACTTCAGAACGTAAGTATCTAAATAATATCTCTGATAGATCTACTCCATTTACTTTAACTGTTCCCGATAAACACCGAATAGATTCTCCGGCAGAACCATTTTGGATTAAAATATCACAGATTGGCAAACCTATTGAGGATAGTGCCGAAAATTGTTTTACAGCAATTCAGAAAATTCTTACTTCTTGTTTTCTTCCTCGTGAGGCACAGTTAATTTTTATTGTTAATGGCGATAATGGGAATTTTAATTTATTCCTTGGGATAAGACCCTTAGATAAGGATGCGATTACAACAAAATTCGCAGATAATCTTTGTAATTTTATTTCAGGCGTATGGCCTGGATTGAAATGTTCCAGAGAAAAGGGAAATCTAGAAGACATCAAAAAGCAAGTCAAATCTTTTGATTTTATTGATGCCTTAACAGGAATTCCTTCAATGGAAAGTCAGTATAAAACTGTTTATCCCGCAACGATTGACACTCTGATGTCAGGTATGCGTAATAAAGACTTCGCATATATGGTTATTGCCGAACCTCTACCATCTAATGATATAGACGGTATTCTATATCGATGTCGAGATTTTAATGGCAAAGCCGAGTCTTTGAAATCATTCAATTTCTCGGAAAATATGTCGAGTAGTATAGGTAAGACAATATCTGACGCCCATACTGTTACTGAGGGCACATCAGTAACAGATGGGAAAAGTTCTACAAAAAAAAGTCCTTGGGGCACTGTTGCCGCAGGTTTGATGTTAGCCTCTTATATTTTTCCCCCAGCTGGTGCAATAACTACAGCAATTAGTACTGCAGGTGCAATTTTAGAGGGAGCCAATACAATAGCCGGATCGAACCTGATTGGTGACTTTACTCCCACAACTACCAAAAGCCATTCTGAGACTAAGAGTAATTCAGTATCCGATACTCATACTGAAAGTGATACATTCACGGAGCAACAGGGACAAGCAATCAGTCACAATGTAGTAAATAAACAAATTGAAGCCACTTCGGAACATTTATTTTATCATTCTAAAAGATTTGAAACCGGAAAAGCAATTGGATGCTGGAGTGTTGGTGTATATCTTTTGTCGGATAGTAGATATGACCTTCAAAGTGCATCAATGCAATTAAAGTCAATCGTGAGTGGGCAAGAATCAATATTTGAACCTATACGAATCCATCATATTCAAGATGTAGTAGATGAAATCCTTCCACAGACTCTTGGAAGTATGGATGCTCCACTCATAAAAATAGGTACTCCCAATGGTTTTTTTCAACATCCTCTTGGAGAACATTTTAATGATCTTAGGACTGTACTTACAACTAAAGAGTTATCTTACTTTATAAACTTCCCATTACGAACAGTTCCTGGTGTTAGTGTGGTCGATAGTTCTCCTGAATTTTGTTTGAATGAGCAAAAAACGACTGGTATTCCATTTGGTAATTTACTTTATGGCGGTTCGGTAACAAGGTTAAAATATCGTATTCCAGTATCGGCACTGTCCCGTCATACACTAATTTCTGGTATAAATGGAAGCGGTAAGACAAATACAGTTCAGGCAATTCTAAATGGAATTGGTCGACTACCATTTCTTGTCATAGAACCTGCTAAAACAGAATATGTTGATTGGGCACTTGAATATAATAGAGCAAATCCCGCAAGCCCTATTTCTATTTATATGCCTGGTTGCAACAAGTACAGAGGTAAATTTACACCTAATAAGTTAAAACTGAACCCATTTGAAATTGTATGGCTTAACAAAGAGCAGGAACCAAATGTCTTGTCTCATATTGATCGACTCAAATCTACATTTGCAGCAGCCTTCCCTATGTATGATATTCTTCCTGTTTTAATGGAAGACCTAATATACTCTATATATCAAAATAAGTCCACAGACTGGCTTAATCAGATTCCGATTTTTGGGAAAACCCTGCCACCAACACTGAATAGTATGAGTTTTGGCGTTGATAAGGTTATTGGCGGTCGAGGTTATGAACAGAGGGTAGAACAAAATATGAAAGCGTGTCTCAACACACGTATCGATAGCCTAAAAAGAGGTTGGAAAGGTGAAATGCTTAATACAATTAAGTCAACGCCTTGGAAAGATCTTTTTGAACGACCCGTAATCATTAACCTTTCTTATGTAGGTGACGATGTGGATAAAGGATTTTTCATGTCATTAATCCTTCAATTCCTATATGAATATGTTGCAGCTAAGGGTGAAATTGGTCAAATCGATTTCAATAGTAATGAATGTAACCATCTGACAATAATTGAAGAAGCCCATAGAGTTATGACAAAGTGTGATAATATGGAGCTACCACAATATAAAACGGCTCAGATGTTTAGCAACATGTTGTCTGAAATCCGTGCATACGGAGAAGGAATGATCCTTGTTGATCAAGTTCCTACACGCCTCATTCCAGATGCTATAAAAAATACGAATCTAAAAATTGTTCACAGATTGGTTGCAGAAGATGATTCAAAGGCATTAGCAGAATCCTTGAGTCTTACGGATACTCAAAGGAAGCTCATTCCAAAGCTTCTTACAGGTCAATGTATAGTTTCTAGTTCTTTGTCGACTGATATATATTGGGTTAAAGCTGATAAAGTTAAATAATTATGTACGGAATAGAAGACTCAAGTAATAATCTAGAGCAAACTTTAAACTTAAGTGATTCAAACTCGGAAGGTTTATCTAAGGTAGATCATGACTATCTAGATGAGGCTCTTGAAACTCGTGATCCTGAAATAATAGTAAACAGAATTGATGAAATCTGTGATAGTTTTCCTCCAAAAGCCATTGACTCAAATCCTGAAATAAGAAAAAAATTATCTGATGTAAAGGAAGAGATAGACAAACAGTTCCTAGAAGCTCCTAATGATATGGAGCAGGTCAAAGAGATTTCAGAGGGTATATGCGAAATTAAGGGGACAAAATTTGAAGATTGGAAAAAATTGACCCCCCAAGAGAGACTTGATGTATTACAAAAAGTTGAAATTATAGCTGCTGACGTTGCTCATAGACCAGCTTGCAAAATACAAGGAGAAAGTTTGGGAGAAGGGCGTTTTGGTTTCTATAATCCCAAAGATAATACTATAACTGTGAATACAGATTATCTGAGTTCGGATTTTGAAAGCTATAAAGAGTCCATGGATACAATAATTCATGAAGGTAGACATGCGTATCAACACTATAATGTAGATGTTCGTCAAGTACATCCAAGTGAAGGAGATTGTCAAAATTGGCGAGAAAATCTAAATGATAATATGTGGGGGCTATTCCCTGAGAATTACGGTTATCAAAGCGCAGAGGAAGTTGGGCCTTTAAGATACTGGATGCAACCAGTTGAAGCGGATGCTCGAGCTTTTGCTGCTGATGTGTTTAATCAATTAAATCAAATGGCATGAACAAAGACCAAATAAAAAATATACTTATTGAACGCGGCTATTCAAGACAAGGTGCAGAAACCGCTAGCTCTGATTTAATGAATATTGATGAGAGACTAAAACCGTGTCTTAATGAGTGGCTTAAAAGTAAGAAAGAGATTGATTTTTCAGTATGCAATCATTCTATTAAAGAACTAATGAGATCCTATGGGTATAAATATCCAGCGGCTTTGTTAGGGATTAATTGGATTTTGAATGATCCTGATACGGCTATTTCAGTTATAAAGAAAGGTATACGATAATGCCTACGTTTGATTTAATCGCAAAGCATTCTGCAAATAGAATTAACGGGTTTCATATTGAGAAAGGTACTCAAATTACAATCCACATCAATATGATGGGCATTACCCCTAACAATCTTTTTGGGAATAACAGATGTAAGGATGCTTTGGTACAACAATTTAAAATGAATGGGATTGATATTCCTCCAACAGACGCGGGTATATATGGACGTGGAATGTGGGATATCAAGATGAGATAATTCAACAGCTCGCCTTTAATTTGTTAGATTGAAGGCGAACTGTTGTTCGCCTGAATATGAGTTTTACCGTTTAATCAGTCCTCTCTATCCGAGGGAGGGGTATATTCCAAAATGCCTTACAGCGGTGTTTCGTCAGTGTGGGCATCTTGCTGCGTGTTGTTGTGCAGCCTCAAATGTACGGGCAAACGGTGTTGATAGGTGCTTTGCCATTGAGTACCAACCTCTTTTTGAAACAGAGATGAGTCAGTTTTCACCGGGGAATGTAACCCAGCATCAGCGCTCAAATTTTGGCATTGATGTTGGTTTAATGTGAAACTGACGTATCATCTGAGCTTTAAGGCTTTCTTGGTGGCTTTTATCAGTTCTTGATGAAAGGAGTCCAAAACCTTTTGAGTATTCTGTATCTCCGGCATCAATACTTGAGAGAGATAGGATGATGAAAGTAAACCTGCTACAGCAAGTTCGTTAGCCCTCTTGACAGACTGATTGAGGTTACCGGAGATATGGAATATATCATCACGGTATGCACGGTAAAAATTACCGAGTTCATTCATAAGGTCGAGCCTCTGTCTGGCATTGGTATCGGAGAACTCTTTTATCGCTGACCTTATGTAATGTCCGATCGAGCCGAAGGTCGCGGACTGTTTCTTTATTCGGGCGTACTCATCTTCTGTGAGACGCACCTCGGTCCTTCTGTTTCTAAGTTGCATATTATAGAATTGTATTATTATAAAATTTACTGTTTGTCTTGTTATCGTATTACTCTAAAGGCATATTGCCTGATTACCCAATTACCTGAACACCACGTTATCCAATTACATCAATACTCAATTACCTTGTTATCTGTTTACCTCAGTTCATTAATTCGTGAACCTTCGGTCTCTCGGCTCTTGGAGCATTGGTTCTTCGGGTCATGGATTCTTGGTTCTCAGTTCATCGTTTCGTGAACTTTCAGTTTCCCGGACTTGGAGTTTAGTTTTTCCGGGCTGTCGATTCCCAGTTTCTCTGTTTAACGATTCGTGAACTTCAAATCTCCGGGTCTTGGAGTCTTAGTATCTCTGGGGCGTTGATTCTCGGTTTCTCGGTTTCTCAGTCCATCAAATTTCTGTTCCCCGGTTCGCAGGTCAAGCTAACTGATGTACTCGGATTCTCCAAAAAATCCTTTCGCAAGGCGAAACTGTGATGAAATCACCCCGACGCGAAGCGGACGGCAAGATGCTTTTTGTACGGCGAAAAGCACAACTTGCTTGACAAATCCTGCAAACATTTTAGGTAACTCGAAACCCCATTTTTCATCAAATTTCGGCGGTCAATCGAGACCACTTGCCACAAGAAGAAAAATGGTAGAATCCGAGTATCCTATGTCACCATTGTTTTCAGTCTAATGAACCAAGGAACTTTAGCTTAAGAAACCGAGAAACTTCAGTTACCTTGTATCAGGTACTCCGGTTTACTTGACCGAAGAACCGAAGGATTGGGGTATCTAAGTATCAATAAACCGATGTATTGCGATAATTGAGCAACAAAGTATTAAGGTTTTTCAGTATTATTACAGTATTGATGTATCTGAGCATTACAGCATCAAGCTATTGGGGTAATTCAGTCTGTGGAACCCATAAGCCGGAGTTCCACAGACCGAAGAACCTCAGTCGTCAATCCTCGTCATCGTCATCATGACGTTTCCTCGTTGCGAGGATCTTCTGAATGTCGGAGAGGGCATACAGGGAACGGCGCCCCATCTTCGCCGGGACAAGATAGCCCGTTTTCTGCCACTGCCAGAGCGTGGTCTTGCTCACCATGCACATTTCGGCTGCCTCATGCATAGTAAGCCACTTCTCTTCCTTTGGCTGCATAGCCAGCTCGCGCATCTTCATCTGCTGCGCCTTCTCGATAAGAACCTCGGCGAACTTGCAGAGGTCTTCGCCGGTGACCTCGAATTTCATGCGTCCTCCGGCTTCAATCATTGAATATAAGTCCATACTTAACATTTTATAAGGTTAAGCTGTCCGCCAAGCCGGGCATGGGGTCTCAGACAGCGACTTTTGACCCCGGTCCGCTCCCGGTGATACTTCGGGAGATAACGTCTTTAGTATAATGCCTGTCAGTTTATCAGGTTGACAAGCTCAATCTTCATCTCATCGTCAATGGCACGGTATCTTGCGAAAGCCCTGCTGCCTTCGACATGCCCCGACATCGAGCCTATGAGGTCGGGGTCTTTGACTTTCTTGTATAGGTTTCCTATGAAGGTACGCCGGGCAAGGTGTGACGATGCGATCTCGTTCACAGGCCGCTTGACTTCCTCGTTGGTCTTGACATCAATGACCGACACCATGCGTGTTATACCTGCAAGAGTGCAGAGTTCCCTGATGCTGTCGTTATATTTGCTGTCGACAAAGTGAGGAAGGAGCGAGCGTTTCCGGCGGCTGTATTTTTCAAGTATAGCCTTTGCCTTGTCATTGAGTGGTACCCGTACTGTCATAGGATTCTCGTCCTTGGTCTTATGAGGGATATACTCTATGGCTCCGTTAACGATGTTAGCTTTCGTGAGACGTGGAATGTCCCCCATACGGCAGCCTATGAGACACTGGAACATGAAGATGTCGCGGTGCTTACGCAGGGTCTTGGGCTTTTCCGACAGGTCAAGATTGTATATGCGGTCGCGTTCCTCCAGTGTGAGATACCAGGGAGTGCCATATACGGGCTGCTTCAACTCAAAACGGATGAAAGGCTTTTTTGTCGGTATGCCGTTCCGCTCACACCATTTCATCACGCTGCTTATGCAGTGTAGAATGTCGAACACTCCGTTTTCTGAAAGCGGTTCGCTTGGGCGGTGCTGTCGGTCAAGTCCTTCATAAAGTGAGGGATACCGACTTACAAAACTATGCTCAGACATACAGAACTCCCGGAAATCATAGAGATCATTCTCGGTCATCGTATCGACTTTAAGGGAGAATGAGCGTTGGCGCATTATATCCTTCTGATAGCGTTCAAAACGCAGGATCTTATAGATTATGCTGTTGTACTTATATACTGACCGCTTTACAAGCCCGCGTTTCTTAACATAGTCTTTTATAATCTCTGTAAGTGTGGTATCAACAATCGCGCCTGATTTGTCGTGGATATGGGGATGGTGATACTCGTCGATAAGTCGTTGCAGCCAGTCTCCGGTCACGCCCTTGCGGTATGATTCGGCTATCAGGTCGGAAATCTCCCTCACCTGACGGTTGAACTGACGTTTCTTTGTCTCCGAGACGAGTGTCACCCTTGTCTTGTAGCCCTGAAGTTCCGCGCTCCAGTGGTTGGGATTGATTGAAAGCTCGCTTGCGGCCTTTATGTCGCAGTTGGTATCCCTGACACGGAAGAATACCCTCGACTTGTCAGTGAGGTTGTTCTTAGCTGCTGTCTTCGTGCGTAGGTATGCGGTTACTTTCATGGCTCAGTCAATCATAGTTACAAGTTCCTTCTTCATTTCCTCCTCGATTGCGCGGTATCTGCGGAACGCCTTGCTGTGCTCGGTGTGTCCGGTCATGGAGGCTATCAGCGCAGGGTCTTTTACAAGCCTGTAAAGGTTGGCTATGAAAGTCTTACGTGCCGTGTGGGTCGTCACTTCAAGATATATCGGGCGTTCCACAGCCTCCCTTGTCTTCGGGTCCTGTACCACCACAGTCCTTGTGACCCCGGCAATCATCGTGACGACCTTGATGTCCTCGGTATACATAAGCTGGTTCAGACAGGGAAACAGTCTGTCTCCACAGGAGCCGCTGTACTTGGCAAGGAGAGCCTTCGCCTTGCCGTTCAGCGGCACACGGCAGAGTCTGTCACTCTTGCCACGGCTTTTACGGGGATAATATTCAAGGAAGCCATCACGGATATTGTCGGTAGTTAGGCGGTACAGATCGCCGACACGGCAACCTACAAGACACTGGAAGATGAACATGTCCCGGTGACGTTCAAGACGTGGGAAATGGCTGAAATCCGTATCAAGTATCTTGTCGCGTTCCTCAATCGTCAGATATATGGGTGTTCCGTATGCCTCGTTCTTCACTGAGAAACCACGCCAGCCCTCGTTCTCGGTAAGACCGTTCTTCACCGACCAGTTCAGGAAAGAGCGGATATGACGGTAGACGCTCGTCATGAAGTTGTGCGACAACGGCACTGGGATTTTCCCCGAAACGAATGTGAACTGGCTGTAGAACTCCGGGTGCTCGTTATAATGGCGGTATTCGTCCATAATGTAGTCCCAGATGTCCTGCATGTCGGCTGCCGAAAGGGTGTCAAGATAGAGGGTGAATCCCTTTCTGCCCTCTATCTGACGTTTGTATTCCTGATACCGCTCCAGTTTCTTCAGCGTACCCCTCATGCAGCACAGCCTCCCCTTGCATACCTTCCGGCTTTCATTGAAGCGGCGCATCTGCTCAATCATACTGTCGGGGTCGGCATAGTTGGCTTGGACAGCGTCATGCGGTCGGGTCTCCAGAGAAGGCGTATTTTGAAGATTGGCTGTATTGATGCCGTTTTCAAGATAGTTCTTCACAAGGTTGCGGAGCCATGAGCCGTCGCGGTTCTCGCTGTACTGCTCGTGTATCAGCACCGTTATGTCCTCAATCTTTTTATTCAGCTCTTTTATTTCCCTCGCGGTCAGTTTTGACGTGTTGCGGTAGCCGGGTATGGTCTCGTCCCAGTATTCGGGATCGGCAAGTAGGGAGGTGCGTGTACGCAGGTCAGCCGCGCCCTCACGGACACGGAAGCATACCTGACGCAGCCTAATGTCGGCTGAGCCTTTCTGTGCGGAAGTCAAGTAAACGGAAATTTTCATAGTGTCCGGAATTTAGAATTGATAAAGTTTCCTGCGGTTGCGGCTGCAAAGGTAAACGCTACCGGACGTTCCATAATAGGATTTGGACACAATTCTGCGATACTGCCTGAAAAATTCCGGATTTTGGTGAAAAAAACGGCGGATTTGGCGGAAAACAGGACGTATGGAGCCAAAAAAGTGACGAATAGACGTAACCGGGTCTGATGGCGACCCTCTTTGTGAGGTCTGGGCAACTTTTGGGCAAGTTGCCCAAGAGTGTTCCCAACAATCCCTGAGAAGGGAAATGTGGCTTTTGGAGATCTGAAATTTCTTTTCATCTGCAAACTGTTTGATACTAAGTTGTTACATTCACTTTTGAATCAAGATCAGTTTGCTTCGGTCAGCCGTTCTCAGCCCTTGATGTTCCCCGGAACGGATTCCCGATATTGATATAACCGTTGTGCAGACGGCGTTTCCAATAGTAGAGCATAGGGATATTCACAGAATAAGGTGTCTCCATAATCTTTTCTGACTGCTCGAATGATTCGTTCTCAAAATTGAATCTGTCCTCACCGACCTTATGGTTGTAATACTTGGCGATACCGTCAAGTCCCTGATGAAATAGCATTGTGCCGACAACTGAACAGAAAGCATAGAGTATGCGGTTTGCAGGGAATCCCATCCAGCTCATACCCCAGTCCATTCCGTGGAAGATGAAGCATAGACCGACAAGGGTGACTCCGGCAAGAGCCGGATAAATCACCATCGTCTTCAGATTGAACTTCAAAGCCTTCTTCGCCTTGGTGCCGATAGCCACCACACAGATGCAGATCAGCTCACATATCTTGCACCCGGCAACAGAGTTGAATACTTTGAAACGTGCGAAAAGGTCAAGGATGAACTGAGTTATCTTATTGTCAGCCGTAATCGGCAGGTTCATCACGATCTCGATAATCAGGAAGAAGTAGATGCAACTGCGGAAGTAGTTGTACATCTGCTGTTGTTCCTTGGTTTCCTCAAAAGCCATAGTGGAATTTTATTTAAGGAATAACTCCCTTATATCTACTTCGTTTGATAGGCGATTTACGAACTCTGTAAGTTCCTCCTGACCATTTGCTATCTCTTGGAGTAACCCTGCGTTTGTTTCCAGGTTTTCCAAACCGTTGCTTCCATATTTCTTGATATACCATAGGTAGGAGCGCATCAAATCCGATGATAGTGATGCAATAACATCAATGGCGTTAATTATCATTAGTATAGTGGCATTTGAAAGCTTAGACTCATCTATATGCTTCATTGCCTTGACCATAATGCCAAGCCGCATCTTGACAATATCCAATTTATTTTCTTCAAGCATATTTTTTAGTATTAGAATGGAATTTTTAAGCCGATTAATAGACCGTTTCTAAACGTGTCCCCGTGAATGAAATTGACATTGTTCTTCTGGATCAGCGAGAACTCCCAGCCGTTCTGAAATACATAGTTGTATTCAAACCCTCCCTCGATACCGAGGAAGAACTTACGCTCGACGGCACCGAACTCCGGCCCGAAACGGAAGCGGAGCATTCCGTTCTTGTATCGGACAAGACGATGCTTGTAGAGAACACCTCCGTCCCAATAGTAACCTTTCCAAAACTGACCATCGCCCGACTTCCAATGGTTGCCCATCTCACCGAAGACTTCCACGG
>CAMWMD010000040.1 GCA_947175265.1 uncultured Porphyromonadaceae bacterium
GGAATCGCCGTATATGTATGATGACAATGACAAGAAAATTCAGCGAGTAAGACACCAAAAGAAGTAATAAGTAATAAGTAAGAGTGATGAGTTATAAAGTGTCTGGTCCTGAAAATCTTGACTAAAGAGTTAAAGATTTTTCAGGACTAGACAAAAGCAGGTTGCAAAATTATTTGTGATACCATACGTAAGAACGCTACTGACAAATAAGGATGCTTTTCAACCAGTAAGATTAATCTTTTAAGAGTGGATGAATTGTAAGAGTGGTATAAATCATCCCGGCATATATAATAACTGTATACTATCTGTTTGGAATGGCTGACAGAATGACACCGGAACAGAGGAGCCGTTGCATGGCTGCGATAAAGGGGAAAGGTACCAAACCGGAGATGATCGTACGTAGGTATCTTTTCTCCCGGGGTCTGCGTTATCGTGTCAACAACCGGAAATTGCCGGGTTCTCCCGATATCGTATTGAAGAAATATAAGACGGTCGTATTCATCGACGGTTGCTTCTGGCACGGGCATGAGGGATGCCGATATTTCCGTCTGCCGAAATCAAATGTTCATTTCTGGCGACATAAGGTAGCGATGAACTTTGCCCGCGACTATGCCAACAATGTGGATCTCGAACTTGCCGGGTGGAGAGTAATAAGAATTTGGGAATGCGAAATCAAAACAAAAGCCAAAAGAGAGGAAACACTCACAAACCTTTATAATCAGATTACCGGTTCACAAAATATCGGATACCAACACCCCGATGAGAATGACGCTACACCTCTGGCAGCAGAACCCTCCACCCGATATGGCGAGAGTTAACTCGACATCAGATTATTTTTTATTAGGATTTCTTGAAATTATTATGTAATTTTGCGTAGTTCGCATAATTACCAAAGACTTCCTTACCGACGACTCAACTGTATTTTGCTACAACTTGACGGTTAAACTTTAGAATTACACATTATCATGAAAATCTTTGAAGCCTACTATGATCTCAAACTGCGTGCCGGTCTGAAATTATACCTCCTCGCTGAAGGGAGAAAAATTTCAGAAATCGACCGCCTATATCGCCAATTCGGTACGTATCTTTCACGCATAAAGGGTATACCCTATTTTAATGTTCTCCTCAGTTGCTCTACAGAATCCGAGTTTCAGGAAAAACTCGATTTCCTTTTCAACACCCTTTGGAAAGACCATTACGAATATAAGGAGATGCCGAAATATTTCATTCGCTACCTTCAGTATCTGCACTCTGCCTATGCTCTCGACCCATCTATAAATATCGAAGGGTTGGAGATGCCAGACGATTTCTGGTGCATTCCAGAAAGCGACTTCACAGACTATGCCAAGCCCTACATCAAAGACGGCAAACTTTCAATTATCGCTAATCCGCTCCTCATCAAAAAGCTTCTTCCCTATCGTCAGAACTGGCCACTTGGATGTAATGAAGCGGTCAGAGTGGCAAAAGACTTTTATCATTCCCTTCTGCCTGAGATGACTGATGAAGATTGGAAACTTAAGATTGAGGAACTGCTGCAACCTAAGAAGAGAAGTAAGGCTAAGGCCACCGCTCGGAATGTGCTCTTTTCGTTTCCTGATGCTTCAGAGAAAGTATTGTCCGGAAGTGATGCTATGGAATTTGTCATCAATGAGATCGGCATCAAGAGGGCTATGTCGTTAAACGTCACTCATCTGAAAGAAAAGTTGGTGCTCAGAGAAATCAACAAACGGTATCCGTCAAGTTACAAGGCTCTCGACAACGGACTTTGGCTAAACATGAAAGGTAATACTGAGGATAAAGTAAAGACCCTCCGTCTGCTCGCCTCACTTCTCCGACTCCCCTACGTGATATCCATCACCAACAAAACTCCTGAATAAGCATCTAATTCATTTATTTGTTAAAATACATTAAATAAATAATAGTTAAGCAAATAGATATAATCGTTTTATTAATTTTGCAAAACTGCTAACCTTTATATGAATAATTATGAAAAAACTACTTACTTTTGGGACACTTGCCTTGTTTGCCATGAGTATGACGGCAGCCGAAAAGCCGCAAAATGAGGCCTTCTACCTCGTTGGAGTCATGAACCAATGGACTACCCCTGACAGGGATGACTCCAACTTCAAACTTACCGATGAAGACGGCGACGGTATCTATACAGGCCAATATGAGATTGGGTCCGGACAGGCCGAATTCAAACTGTTCTCCGAACCCGAAGGTTGGGACAGCCAAAATTATTATGGCTACTCCTCGGACATTATCCTCCTTAAGGATGGCACGAGTGTCATCCTCGAACCGGGATTGAGTTCAAGCAACATCCTCATTGGCAATTGGGTGCCCGGTACACTCTCCTTATCCGCCGAATGGGTGGAGGAAGACGGCACATGGCTTCCGAGACTCACATTAAAAGGGTCCAACCAACCTGAAGAAATTGTCAAACCATCTAACGAAGCATTCTATCTTGTCGGCGACATGACCGACTGGGAAATCCCCACGAATGCGGATGCCGGGGGGTGGAAATATAAACTCACAGATGAAGATGGAGATGGAGTTTATACCGGCTCATTTGAATTTCCTGCGGGGAAAGTAGCCTTCTCGCTCTTTTCCCAACCCGGGGGCACATGGTTTGACGATTCATGCTACCGGCTCCGCTACGTCGACAACAGTTATCTCTTTTCCGGTGAAGATCTCACCCTTACCCTCATTAATGGTTTCCACGGAAACAACAATATCACAATTGACAACTGGAATGGGGGCTATATGGAAATCAGTGTGAGATGGGAATCTCCCGATGAACTTGACTGGAAACCAACCATCACAATAACAGGGAATAATCAACCGGCTCGCCCCGCTATACCCGACCTCTACATCATAGGCGACTTCAATGGCTGGACTCTTCCGACTGCAACCTCAGCTAACGGAGCAATCAAAGTGACAGACTTGACCACGTATAGACCATCATCAATTGTTGAGTCTCAGCGAATTGATTTTGAAAAACAAGAAGTCATCAAATTCGGCATCTGTCAGTTTGACCCCAAAACAGGAAACCACTCCTTCTTTATTCCGAACGAAAATTTGCCGTTCACTCTCTATAGTGTAAAAATCAACGACAATGGAGAAGAGATCACAAGGGAGGGAAATATCTCCTTATCGGGAGCGTGGAATAATCTCAATGAGAAAGATAAATATTCTATGACCCTCAAAGACTGGCAAGGTGGGAAACTTGACCTCTACTTTGACCTCCCATTCGATGAAAGCATCATGCCAACGTGTAATGTCTATGCCACGGAGACCCCCTTCATCCCGGAGCCTGCGCCCATGTATTACATATTGGATAGCAATGGTGACAAATCCTGCCACAACTCCTACGAATTCAATGTAAATTCCGGGTACCACTTATTTGCTTCTGTTGAGGGTAAAGATGTGGCCATATCCATATCCTCAGAAAACAGCATCAACCCTGATCCTGAAAACTGCTGGGGTATTGAGGGCTCACTTGAAGATTTTGGATTAGACGCCTACAACAATAAAGCACAAATAAGTGTAGTCAAAGGAGGAAAACCCATATCTTGGAATTTCCCGTATGAAGGCACAATGAAAATAGATTTCAATTATCTCACCTCTACAGCTGTGATCACTTTGAACTACGTGGGCGGCCCGTTCAAGGCTGATAAGATTTACGTATGCGGAGATGTAATGACCGCACCCGACGGCGTCAAGAATAGTTTCATGTCTCCATCGGCTTCCAATCAAAATGAGTATGATAAATATTGGAGACTTGAGGAGACCGCGCCGGGCGTATTCACAGGAACGTATTATCTTTATAAGGATGTAGACTATTCAGGAGTTGACGCACTTCCACAATTCCGCTTCTTCTCAGATCTTTTAGGATGGTCGGCTGAAGCGAGCCTGGGTTCCGCAGAAGCAGATTTTTATTGCCTTCCCGTGCTTCTTAACAACGGTGCGGTTTCTTACCCGATCGTTCGGAGAGGGTTAGGAAACTGGGGTCCCTGCACTTCTATAGATGGCGACGATTACGTCTGGGAAGGAAACTGGGTTAAGATGACCGTCGACAGTAATCATGGTATAGCGACCTTCGAGTTGGCTGACTCCGGTGTGGATGAGATTCAAATCGGCCATGAGACCAAGGAATCATGGTATAATCTTCAGGGCATCAAGGTAGACCGTCCTGAGAAGGGGATGTTCATACATGTTGTCAACGGTAAATCGCGTGTTGAGGTCGTAAAATAAGATTCTTATAATACGGCTGTAATATTACAGAGGGTAGCGGACTGCATGGATGTCCGCTACCCTCTTACTTTTGACCTATACTCCATTTTGATTTATACACCCTTTGGGACTGTATGCCATTATGGGCTGTATGCTCTTTTGGAGTGTTGGGTTTTGGGTCTTTACTTTGACTCGTGCTTGTCTGAGAGGGTCGAATCGGTTTCTACCGGTTTCTTATCCTCCTCCCAGGCTAATATTCCACCCAAGAGATTTGTCACGTCGTAACCATTCTTAGAAAGTTTCTCAGCAGCGTCAGCCGAACGTCTTCCGCTCCGGCAATAGACTGCCACCGGCTTTGACTTATCCAGATCTTTCAAAGCCTTCGAGATGAAATCATCATCGAAAATGTCGATATTCAAGGCTCCGGCGATGTGCCCCTCAGCATACTCCTCGGGAGTACGCACATCAACAAGTTGGACACCTTTCTTGCCGATATAGTTGGAAAAATTCTCAACGTTCATATCGGTGTAACTCCTATCCTGTGCATTTCCACAAGCACTCATTCCAATCATAATTAGAAGGATTATAATTAATTTTTTCATATCTCACTTTTATTCCCTGTTCAGGTCCTTGAATACGTTTAATCGGCACTTCTTCGAGTTAAACTCTAAAATGAAGTAATTCAATCCCCTTACGGGACTTGTATTTTTAATTAGCCCGATAAACTTCCCTTTTTCGAGTGACAAAATCATCTCCAAAATCTGATGAAATCTCACTTAAGAAAAAGTCTATACGACTTCTATGGAATCTGCAAAATAAAATAAAAAATATGAGACACAGAAATTAATTCAAGCAAAGTTTCCCACTTTATCGTTCACCACCTATATCGGCTTCTGCCGCGCTTACCGCTGTTTGATGCCTTCAATACGTGAAAAAGTATCTCCCAAAGGGGAAAAATTCGTTTCAGTGGCGCTACATATACAGTCGGGCCGTCATTCATCCTCCACAACTGCAAAAATTAAATAATACATGATTTGGTCGCGGAATATTACCCTTTTGTCGTTTTTCAACACCTGTAAAAACTAAATCTTTCTAATTTTGCCACAAAATTAATCGATTATGGAATATGGTTTGAAGGGAAGAGGATTCAAGGCGTCAATCCTCTTCGTCGCGATGATTGTATGCACCCTTTCGGCGACAGCAAAAGAGGTCACTATCGGTAAACTGAAATACAAGGTCAACACTACCGACAAAATAGCCAAATGCACAGGACTGGCAGAAGAAGCCACAAAGAATTACAATCTGGAGATACCCTCCACAGTGGAGTATGGAGGAGTCAAATTGAAGGTCACTACCGTAGAGAAAGGTGCATTCCGGTGGGACAACCATCTGAGGAAAGTGACCCTATCAGACTATACGGAGACAATAGGAGCAAATGCCTTCTCCGAGTGTGACTACATGAGCGTGGTGAGTCTCGGCAACAAGTTGAAAGAGATCGGTACGGAAGCGTTTGCACACTGCGGAAACGGCGGCACGTTTACCTCCGTCACTCTACCTGCCACGGTAGAGACCATCAATGACCATGCCTTTACCGACTGCCGCTACCTTACGATTGTATCCATAGGGAAAAAGATCAAGACGATAGGCGACCACGCATTCTGGAACTGTCAAGCCCTTAAATCAATCACCCTCCCCGGCTCTCTTCAGTCAGTAGGGGAAAGCGCATTCGCATGTTGTGATTCCCTTAATGAGGTCACTTTCGAGAATGGCGATAGCAATACGGTGATCGGTGCGAAGTGTTTTGACAACGTCAAAAGCCTAACTATCCTCAACTTTTACGGACCCGGAGTGGTCGAAATCGGAGAATCCGCCTTTATCGGATGCAGCATTCAGTGGCTTGCCCTCCCCTCTTCAGTCAGGAATATCGGAGTAGGGGCATTCTGTGGAAACAACCTAACTCTCCTTGACCTTCCGGAAGGATTGAAGACAATAGGGAATTTCGCATTTTGCGACCAATATGGCTCCGGAATAAGGGCTCTCACCATCCCCTCCACCGTCACCTCTATCGGGCTTAAGGCATTCAACAATATAGGAGACCTTGAGGCGGTGAACTGCAATGCCACCACACCCCCTGCTCTTGGAGAAAACGCATTCGACAAAAAGACACTTGAAAATACATTCCTTATGGTGCCCCCTGCATCGGTGGATAAGTATGTGGCAGCCTCAGGATGGAAAGAATTCCTCCATATCAACAATGTGGAGACCTCTGTAAAGGAGATTGAAGCCGTCGGCACGGGAGAGAAATACACAGAGGAATGGTTTGATATGGCAGGCAACCGGCTCGCATCCTCACCCTCGGCTCCGGGGATATATATCATAAGACGGGGCGGACAGATTGAGAAGAGAATGGTGAAATAATCAGGTGGTCGGTAAAAATTCAAGAAACAATCAATCAGATAAAATGTTATCCTATTGTAGAGATACAAACAGGATAACATTTTTTATATGGGAAAAGAATTACTCTGGGGCTATATCGGCAAAACCGGAGAGATTGAGATAAAGCCAAGTTTTCATGAAGCACGTAATTTCAGTGAAGGGTTGGCAATGGTAAGGATCGATTATCAAAGAGGATATATCGACAAAACAGGAAATTACCTAATCGAGCCTCAATTCATCGGCGCAGGCTCATTCCGGTGCGGACTGGCCCCTGTCATGACCGACGACAAGTGGGGCTACATCGACCGCGAAGGTAAATTCATCCTCCCGCCGTCATTCGGCAAGGCCGGTGAATTTCATGACGGGCTTGCTTTCGTGGAAACCTCGGGGAAATACGGATATATTGACCCGGGAGGTAATCTTGCCATACCTCCCGAGTTTGAGGCTGCCGAAGACTTTAAGGATGGAATCGCACGCGTCTATAAGAATGGGGGATGGATCTTCATCGACAAGACAGGCACACCTATACCCGATTTTCAGCGTAAAGACGAACCGTGGATTCTCCATTACAGCGAAGGGTTGGCCGTAAAGCAGATGGATGATAAATACGGCTATGTCTCCGAGGAGGGGGAATTTGTGATAAAGCCGAAATTCTCTCAGGCGGAACCATTCCACGACGGCCTTGCGAGGGTAAGGACCGGACGCAACGGGAAATGGGGATTCATCGACCGTGAGGGTAAATACCCCTTCAGCGGAAAATTCAACCAGTCAGACGATTTCTATGAAGGATTGGCGAGGGTGCTGACCACCCTTTGACCATCCCCCTTCCTCATCTTCTACCTGCCACGTTCGCCGGATTGGCATAGAAGAGAAGTATGCGGTGACGTATCAGATACTCATACTGCGCCTGTATGCGTGTCACCTGTGTCTTGTACAGGTTATTCTTCGCCTGCTCGTAGTCTGCCTGAGTAGCCCGGCCTAGGTTGAAACGCTCCCGGGTAGCCTCAAACGACAACTGTGCCTTTTCAAGCGTCTCCGCAGATGTTAGCCATCGTTCATGCGCCCCCCTTGCCTGCCAATAGGCAAGACGGATATCCTTATACAGAGTCGTCTCCTGCTGTTCGAGGGCAAGTTGTGCATTCAATCTCTGCACCTTCGCACGCCTTACGCTGTTGCGGGTGTTGAAGGCGTCAAACAGCGGTATCCGCAGCGAGAACCCGATATAGGTGGAGAAATTGTGACGCATCTGAGCGGCAAATCCATCATTAGGCAAGCCGGCCACATTATAGTAGCTTGAGCCAAGGCCTCCGTTAAAACTCAATGTCGGGATATAGCCCGTCTTCGCATACGAGATATTCTCATCGGCGACCCTTATCGCCTGTCTCGCTCCCAATAAGCCGTTGTTTGAACCCAAGGCGGCGGAATATACCTCCTCCGGTGAAGGAAGATACCCCTCCCCACCTTCAAGGGGAGCCACATCAAAGCCGTCAAGTGAAGGGAGATGAAGGAGATTCGCAAGATTCACAATAGCCGTGCGCACGTCATTGTCGGCGGTGACCACCTGCAGCCTGTCCTGAGCCGCCACCGACTCCACATCATAGAGTGTAGCCTCAGCCACCTTCCCGGCCTCAACCATCACCCTCTGCCTCTCCACCTCAAATGCCGACAACTCAGCCTGCGAACGGGCCGCCTTGGCCATCTCCTTCGAATATAGCACTTGGAGATACTGCGATATGACATTGAGCGTGAGGTTATCCTTGGCTGCCTCCACCTCAAGCAGATATTGACTGAGAGAAAGCCTTGCCCCCTTCAGCCGGCTGTATTCCGACATTCCCTGGAATAAAGGGAGATTGAATCCAACGTTCCATTGCGTGCTCGACGTATTGCGGTTGGCGTATGTATTCTCGGCCGTAAGTCCACGTCCGAAATTGAACGACTGCGAAGCCCCCGCATCC
This sequence comes from uncultured Porphyromonadaceae bacterium, assembly GCA_947175265.1. Classification (GTDB taxonomy): domain Bacteria; phylum Bacteroidota; class Bacteroidia; order Bacteroidales; family Muribaculaceae; genus Lepagella. The sequence continues at coordinate 8,625 of CAMWMD010000040.1, forward strand.
AACGTAGGGAGAAACTTGTCTTTCGCTTCGGTCACGGCAAGTTCACCCTCCTTCACCCTCATCTCCTGCTGACGCACCTCCACATTGTGGCGTATGGCGTATGATATGCAACTGTCAAGGGTCCATGTTTCCGCTTTTGCGACAGATGTCGCTGCCAGAGTCAGCGCGAAAAGCGATAATACCTTTATAATCTTCATGACCTCACGTTATTTCTTTTCCACATTACCCCTCAGAGGAGTGTCTTTTGTAATCTTTCCCTCCTTCACCTGAACATGTATTCCGTCAGACAGACCTGCGGTAAACTCCCTGCGTTCGAATTTCTGCGAGGGGACGGAATCGGTGAGGACATTTACAAATGCCTTGTCACCCTCATATTCCACCACACTCTCCGGCACGGCCAATACATCCTCCACCCTCTCGAGCACCACATTTGCATTCGCGCTATAACCGGCTCTCAGATTGGCCGCTTCCACGGCACTCAAGGCAGCCTTCACCTCAAAAGTGTTCGTGCCGTTATCATCGGTAGCCATAGGCGCTATCTTCTCGATGACGGCTGGATATTCGGAGCCGGCTATCGCACCCACACTGATGTTGACGGTCATCCCCTCCTTCAGGAGATCCACCTCGGTCTCGTCGACCTTCCCCTTGAAGATGAGGTCGGTCATGTCAGCCACTTTCGCTATTGTTGTGCCGTCGTTGAATGTGTTGGCCTGGATTACCGACGACCCGACCTTCACAGGCACCTCAAGGACAATTCCCGTGACTGTGGAGCGCACGAGCGTGTTGGAGCCCTGAGCGTTAGCTGCCGACACACCATCGCGCACGATTGTGAGTTGGTCACGCGCCTGGTCGAGTTCGCGCTTCGCGCGCTCGTAGGCAGCCCTGTCGGCCTCATATTTCTCCCTGCTCTCATATTTCTTCTCATAGAGTTGGCTTGTCCGTTCAAACGTGAGGCGTGCCTCCTCAAGAGAGATCTGAGCCACCGACACCCTATTCTCAGCCGATGACAACTGCGCCTCCTCGGGTATGACCTTTATCTTCGCTATTATGTCGCCGTTGTTCACATGGTCTCCCGCCTCGACAAGAATCTCGCTTATTATGCCGGAAATCTGCGGCTTTATGTCTATCTCATCACGGGGCTCCACCTTTCCCGTCAGCACAGTTGTCTTCTCTATTGTCTGTGTCGCGGGGTATTCTAAGGAATATACCTCATCCTTATTTTGTGAGTTAAGGTAAAGATAGACAAAAGTGCCGGCAAAGATCAGACCGACCACAACCCATAGAAGGATTTTGAAGAATTTTTTCATAGTTATGTTATCCGTTGTTTTGTTGGCTTTAATGTAATGTCATTTGGAGTTAAGAGCCTCAACAGGCTTTATGCGCATGGCCTTCAGGGAAGGGATCATACCTGCCAGAATGCCGAGCACGATGAACAGTCCGAGTATGGTGAGCGCCTCCGTGAAACTCATCTGGAATTTCACCATCGTCACCGCGTCCGGCGGATTGGATACATGCTGCATGATACCCAGGACAAAGGCGGCGAAACAGAGTCCGGCCATGCCTGACACCAGCGTGAGGACCGCCCCCTCACACAACACCTGCACAATTATATCCCTCGGTTTGGCTCCGATAGCCCTCCTGATCCCTATCTCCTGCGTGCGCTCCTTCACGATCACCCACATGATGTTGCCGATACCGATGACTCCGGCAAGCAACGTGGAAAGCCCGATGAAGAGGGCCAGCAGGTCGATACCCGAGAAGAGCATATCCACCTGCTCGAAATTCTCCGCTATGTTTATCACCCATAACGCCCCCTCGTCGTTGGGATGGATATTGTGACGCCGATAGAGCACCCTCCTCATCTTCGGTATGATGTCGGAAAGACGTTCATTATCCTTGGCCACCATCATGATGAAGTCAACGCTATTACCGTAGCCGTTGGCGCGCCTGAATGTAGAGGCGGGGATGACGAGACTCTCGTCAAGACTCCCGTTGAGATAAATCTCCGAGGCATCACCCACGACACCAACAATGGAATAGGCCACGCCTGCCGCCTCCACCAATCCCCCTACGGGGTCTTCGACTCCCGGGAAAAGTTGGGCGGCGACTTTCTTACCTATGACGGCCACTCTCCTCTCGCCAGCCACATCCGCCTCATTGATGAAGCGACCGGAATACAATTTCGGGGTCAGCATAGCCGTATAGTTCGGCTCCGCACCGATTATCTGTCCGGAATAAGAGTTCTTGCCGTGCCTGAATGATACTCCCCATTTCGTAAATGTAGGTATTACCTCCTTCAACTCGGGACACGCCTCGCGGATTACTGCCACGTCCGTGATATCCATGCTCCATGACCTCCCTTTTTGATAGCCGCTGTAAGGAATCGTCGTCCTGTTCGGAATCATGCCTCCGCTGTTGGTGGCGAATCCCGCGAAATTCCTTTTCAGCAACCCCTCACCGCCGCTTGCCCCGCCCATGAGCATGGCAAGCATGGCCACACCCCAGAAAATGCCGAATCCCGTGAGGAACGTCCTCGTCTTGTTTCTGGAGAGCGTAGCCCCTATCTCTTTCCAATTGTCAATATCAAAAATCGCCAGTTTCATATCTTCCTCCCGTTTATTCGTCGCGCAATGCCTCGACGGGTTTCACTTTCAACGCTTTCAGGGCAGGGAAAAGGCCCGCGAGGGCTCCCGCCACCACAAGCACCGCCATCACCTCGAAAGTTATCGAAAGACTTACCGTCGGGTTCTTCAAAATGCCGTCATTCCCCAAGAAATGTGCTATTACCTGACTCACTACCATCCCGAGCACAATCCCCAGATACCCGAAAAGCAGCGTTATGGCCACTGATTCCGTTATCACCTGTGTAAGGATCTTCACCGGCTTTGCGCCTATGGCCCTGCGGACACCTATCTCGTGTGTCCTCTCCCTAACCGTCACAAACATAATATTGCTCACCCCGACTATTCCTGTAAGCAATGTCAGGATACCCAGCACCCATACGCTCACGTCAAGGATACCCATGGCTGATTTCGCCGACAAGGAATTCGTATAATAATTCGAGATATAGACGGCGTTGTCGTCGGCCGGGTCGAAATTATGGATTGACGCCAAGGTCTTCTTTATCCCCTCCTCTGCCTCCTCACCATCTTTCTCGGAGGAGACATTCTTCAGGGAGATGGTGACGGAGCCGAGGTTCAGACGGTCCGCGCTCATCATCCTTGCCGTGGTGAAGGGTATGTAGACATCCCTTTTCCTCTCGCTCTCATACACACCCACTACAAGGAATGATAGGCCGGAACATATCACGCGCCCTCCGAGCGCCCCCTTTCCGTCGGGTGGGAACAACTGGCTGGCATAATACTGCGGTAAGACCATCACCTTAGCCTTCTCCTCCATATCTTTCGCCGTTATGAAGCGACCCTGCGTGAGGTCGCCTATATTCGATTGCGACCTTAATGACGGAAACACACCTGAATAGGTCTGGCTGACACTTCCGCCGGACGTCGAGATCACCCCCCCACCATCTATGACAGAGGTGACATCATCCACAAAATTGGAGTTTTCCATCTTCAGCCTCTGCATATCCTCATCTCTGAAAGAAATGCGTCTCCCCTCACGGTTACCCTTGTAGGGTATGGAAGTCTGCCCTCCCCATATCTTTATTATGGCCATGTTGCGCGACGACATGTTCGCATCGAAACTGTTCGTCACCCCCCTTGCCATACTCAGCAGGACTATGAGCATGAAAATACCCCACGTCACCGCAATTCCCGTCAGGGCGGTGCGCAGTTTATTGTGGCTCATCACCTGCACTATCTCATGAAACAGATCTATCATGCCGGCTCATCGTTTTGCTGGGTTATGATTTTGCCGTCAGGGACGATCAGGCCGTCGGATATTCGTATCAGCCGGTCGGTCTGCTCGGCCACTCCCGGATCATGTGTCACGATGACCACAGTCTTCCCCTCCTCCCTGTTGAGTTCGCGGAATATACCCATCACATCGTGGGAGGTTCGGCTGTCGAGGGCACCGGTAGGTTCGTCAGCGAGTATGATCGACGGATTCGTAATCATCGCCCTCGCTATGGCCACCCTCTGCTTCTGGCCTCCCGACATCTCTGAGGGGAGATGGTGGGCACGCTCGGCCAATCCCATGCGTTCAAGTTGCTCCATGGCAAGGCGATTGCGCTTCTTTCTCGAGACGCCCTGATAGAATAAAGGGAGCGCCACATTCTCCACCGCATCCTTATAGTTGATGAGGTTGAAAGATTGAAACACGAACCCGATCATACGGTTGCGGTATTCCGCAGCCTTGTTCTCACTCAGATTTTTTATCAGAGTGCCGTCAAGGAAATATTCACCGGAGTCATAGTTGTCGAGGATACCGAGAATATTCAGCAATGTCGACTTTCCCGAACCCGATGCACCCATGATGGATACGAGTTCACCTTTCCCTATCTCAAGGTCTATACCCTTGAGCACATGCAGAGGCACAGCACCCTGATATGTCTTGTTGACGTCTTTAAGTCGTATCATATCAATCATTGACGAATAAATAGTGTATTAGTGTCATAATACACTGCGAAATTATATAAAAACTTTTAAACGGCAAAGGAAACTTATAAAAAATTGTAATATTACCTTAAAAATTACTGTGATAACCGAAAGCTGCGCGCAATAGGACCATCGGCTACATGAACATTGCGAAATAAGCAAACGTTGATTTATATAGATGATTAAATTATAATTATGGAAAAGAACAATAAGATCGACGGCATGCTCACCCATGCCGAGAATGCCATTTTGGTGGTGGATATGGAGAATGATTTCGTGTTGCCCGGCGCATCAATGCGCGTTGAGGGGGCTTACGCGACATTGCCGGCCATAAAGAAATTTCTTGATTTCGGTCGTGCAAATGATTGGGCCGTAATATATATCTACCGCATTCACCGCCCGTCTGGTGTGGATGCCGAACTCTTCCGCCGACATTTCTTCGAGGAGGGTCATCCTTTCTGTATAGCGGGCACAAAGGGTGCCGCCATACCGGATGAGATCGCTCCTCAACCCGGCGATTATACCGTGACAAAACAGAGGTTCAGTGCCTTCTTCGGTTCTGATCTTGACATAATCCTCCGTGGCCTGGGCACCAAAAACGTCTACATAACGGGCACACAGTACCCTAACTGCATACGTTCTACAGCGGTCGACTCTATGAGCCTCGACTATAACACTACGGTAGTGACCGACTGCTGCTCGGCAGCGAGCGAGGAGGTGGCGAATGCCAACATATTTGACATTCGGAATATGGGTATTCCTTGTGTGCCTTCAACGGAGATTATGGGGTGATTGTTTGATCAGTTAGGCTGCTTGGTTTATTTCCAGGGCTCCATGTGGATGTTGATGATGGAGTTGTCTCCGAAACGGCCTCGGATGGCTTTTTCGGCGGCTGTGGCTTTGGAATGGGCTGCCGAGAGGGTCTGGCTGCCGTCCATCTTCGCGTGCATGTCGACGGCTATACCGTTACCGATACGCCGTGTCCTCAAGTTTTTCACATCCTTTATCCCTTCTACCCCGAGCACGAGGTCGAGAATCTCTTTCTCCTCCTCTTCGGGGAGAGAGGCTTCAAGGAGTTCGGATATGCAGGGCTTTATGATGGCTATACCGCTCCAGATGATGAATAGACTCACCACAATCGCGGCAATAGGATCCAATATGCGCCATTTCTCACCCAGGAACATTGCTCCGGCAATGCCGACCAATGTTCCGCCCGAAGAAATAGCATCGCTTCTGTGATGCCACGCATTCGCCACCACAGCCTGTGAATTCAACCGGCGTCCGGCCCGTAGCGTGTAATGATAAAGACCCTCCTTCGATACGATTGAGACCAAGGCAATAATCAGAGCGAGCCAACCCGGACGCTCAAGCATCTCCCCATGGAGGCTCTTGAGCACCAGTTCCACACCATGAATCAGCAATCCCACACCCGCTACGGCAAGAAGGATACCTATTATCAATGTGGCCAAGGTCTCGAATTTTCCATGTCCGTAGTCATGACTCTCGTCGCGTGGTTTACCCGCTATCTTCACAAAGACTATGACTATGACGTCTGTCACGAAATCACTGAGGGAGTGCACCGCATCGGCCACCATTGCCGAACTGCGGCCCAGAAAACCGGCTATGAATTTCAGTACGATCAATATGAGATTTACAAGCGTCCCTATAAGAGTCACCTTATAAATAGATTTTTCTCTATTGTCCATTTTTGTTTCTTGCTGTTTTTGTATAAACCATGTTAGATACACGAATGTTTTAATATACGAGAATCTATTAAAATAATTATATTATGGAATACACTGATGCAATCAAATCCACACCTGTGGTGCTTGTAGAATTTTATGCTGAGTGGTGCCCCCACTGCAAGAAGATGATGCCCGTCATAGATCAGATAAAGGAACTCCTCAACGGAGTGGTAGACATCTATCAGCTTGATATAGACCTCAATCAAAAACTCGCTGACGTGGAGGAGGTCACCGCAACTCCTACGTTTATCATCTACCGTGACGGGAAACCCGTTTGGCGCGAAAGCGGAGAGATGGATGGGCAGTATCTTCTCGAGAAGATACAGTCGTTCATCTGATACCCTACGCAATGGCTTCAGATAAGACGGGCCATACACTCATATCCGATTACCTCACCCTGCTCGGTGTGCCCCATACTGCGGGATATTCCGGCAAGCGCCTGGCGACGATGCCATTCCAGACGCTTTTCGGCCTCTCCAAACTGTTGCAGGAATATGGAATAGAATCGGAAGGATATGAACTGACAGATAAGACGGAATTGCTGAAACTCACTCCCCCCTTTCTGGCCGACACTCCGGCCGGAGTTGTCATAGTGAAGGATGTCGCCCCCACGGAGGTGGAATATCTCTCGCAAGGGGTGGAGGAGAGAATGGATTTCGACAAATTCATCGATGCCTTCGACGGTAAGGTGCTCCTATCCTACCCCTCCCCGGAAGCATCGGAACCGGACTACGGGAAGCACGCCCGGATGGATTTCTTTATTCGCGCGAAGAAATGGGTGCTTCTGGCTGCTTCCGCCTTTCTGTTCCTCTGGCTATTCATAGCCAATGGCCTTTACATGAGATGGTCGACGGTAGGAATTACCGTGATTGATATGGCCGGACTATATTTCACCTATCTGCTCGTGCAGAAATCGGTGAAAATACACAATCCGGCAGCCGACAGGGTCTGCGGTGTGCTGCAGGCCGGTGGATGCGACAGTATCCTCAAGACGAGTGCTTCGAAATTCTTCGGGCTATTCGGTTGGAGCGAGGTGGGATTCGCCTATTTCTCGGTGAGCCTCCTTACCCTGCTGCTCCTCCCCGGGATGCTTCCCTGGCTTGCCCTGTGCAATCTGATTTGCCTCCCGTTCACGGCTTGGAGCATCTGGTACCAACGATTCCGTGCGCATAAATGGTGTACGCTTTGCGTTTGTGTCCAGGGTTCCCTATGGCTGCTTTTCTTCTGCTATTGTTTCGGCGGTTGGCTCGGCATGGCATGGCCGTTATCACCTCTGGTGCTACCGCTCGGTGCAGCCTATATCGCCGTGATGCTGGCTCTGAATGCAGTGATGCCCCTTATTGAAAACAGCGACACGAATAACACTTCCGACCATGAATGAAATTAAAATGATCACTCCTCCGGAACTCAAATCCGCGAGGAAATTGAAACCGCTTGAATTGAACGGTATCCGGATCGGGCGGAAGCATTCCGTGCTCACGCCTCAGCAACTTGAAGAGATAGCCCGCTCAGGGAAAGATTCAATCCAATAACGCATAGTCCCGATAAATCTCTTGTCATGATTTATCGGGACTATTCTTTTCGTTTTTGGAATGACGGAGTGTGGCTTCATATTCCGAGCACATTGCGTATGACGAACCAGAGAAGGTAAAGGGTGATATAGATTGCCGCCCCTGTGCTTCCCCAGAAGAAATTATGGAGCGACTGCCAACGGGATGAGCACCGTCGAGTGGCAAGAACTCCACCTAAATAAAGGAGCGAGAATATTATGAACCAGTTGCAGCGCAAAGCCCCCAAGAAATCACCATGAAGCAACGCATGAAGCGACCGCTGCAGACCGCACGACGGACATTGCAGACCGGTCATCAGTTTGACTGGACATTTCGGGAAATACTTTCCCCACTGCGTATCCTGCGGGTCGACCATGCCGTACAGACACAGAAGAAGAATCACTGCCACGATGACCGTGACAGTGATTAATCCTGAATGTCTTTTGTTGTCAGCACGCATTCCCTACAGCATCAATGAAGACCTGCGCTATTGGCAAGCACCTTCATTAGCGTGCCCCACATTGTCATGCTGATGATGATGATGAAGGCTCCTACACAGGCTGTGATGATACACCAGTTCTTAGCCTTACGGGATGCTTCGTATGCCTCGCCATAATTACGTCCGAACCAAAGGGAATCTACACGTGAAGCATAGATTAGCGCTACGATGCCCGTAGGCAGGAAGCAGAAGAGTGTGGTCAGGATAGCGAACACCATATAGTTGCTCGGCTGAACCTGAGGGGGATTGGGGATATTCACATTATCCATAATAATTATTTTTGATGATTAATAGATTTTAAAGTCATTTATTCATGTCCGGAGGCCTCCTCAAAAATCTCTACGGGAGTAAGGATCTCAAGCGCACGGGGTCCACGGCGGGTGCCTGTGAGATAAGCGAAGCGATCGTCATATTTAAGATGTCCGTCGGCCACTATCCTGCGCACGGCCTCCACGGAATGGCGGTCGGCGTGAAGCCCCTGCTGGGCTGAGGCGTAGGCTGTCACGCCGTAACTCAGGGCAAGCCAACGGAGCACACTCGGATTGTGGCAGATGGCAAACGTCGGTATGTTGCCACGGAAAGAGGCTATGTAACGGGCCGACATACCTTTATAGGCATCAGTAAGGATAGCCTTAGTGCCCAGGATATTCTCCGAGACCACCGCCTCATGCGAAAGGAAGGAGCGGATCGCGCTATCCCGGAGCGGCGGAACGTCCATCACCTTGCGCAAGGAGGCTTCAACTTCCTTGGCAACTCTTGTCATGACCCTTACGGCCTCAACGGGATATTTTCCGTAGGCAGTCTCTCCTGAAAGCATCATGGCGTCGGCACGCTGATAGACTGCATTCGCAACGTCTGAAACCTCAGCACGTGTGGGACGCGGATGCTCGATCATGGAGTGGAGCATCTGTGTGGCCACAATCACCGGCTTATGAGCCGCGATACATTTGTTGATCATCATGGCCTGTATTCCCGGTATCCTTTCCGCCGGAACCTCGATTCCAAGGTCGCCTCTGGCAACCATGATGCCGTAGCTTGCCTCCAGAATCTCGTCGAAATTATCTATACCCTCCTGATTCTCGATTTTGGATATAATCTTGGTGTTGGCTCCATGGCTTTTCAGGATATCCTCCACCTCCTTGACGTCGGAGGCCGAACGCACGAAGGAATGCGCTATGAAGTCGACACCGAGACGGGCGGCATAACCGATATTGACGCGGTCGCGCTCAGTGACGGCCGGAAGATCCACACTCACACCCGGAAGATTCACACTTTTGCGTGACCCAAGTTCACCGTCGTTCTCCGCTTCGGCAATTAAGGCATCCCCATTCACCTCCACGACCTTGAAGGCTACCTCTCCGTCGTCAATAAGGATACGGTTTCCCACTTTCAGCACTTCCGCTATCTTGGGATAGGATAGACAGATCTCCTCTCCGGAAGTGAGGCCGTCGGGATTTCCCGCAACCTTGACCCTCTGTCCCGTCGTGAATGATATCACCTCCCCCTCTACGGTGGCGGTGGTGCGTATCTCAGGCCCCTTGGTATCCATCATGACAGCGAGGGATTCCGATGCCGCACGGGTATTTGACACGATCATCTCGAAACCCTCATAGTTGAGATGGGCCGAATTCATCCTCACAACATTGAGCCCCGCCTCATAGAGGGAGCGGATAAACTCGGTGTCGCATCGTTTGTCGGAAATTGTGGCTACTATTTTGGTGAACTTGTTCATAATAGAAGATTTAACTGAGGGCAGACCTTAGGGGAGGAGAATAAGGCGCAGACCCTCTTTTCATATTTGACTCCAAAATTACAAAAAATATTTTGAAAAATTCCAAATCATTGCTTCTAATACTTTTTTATTTGTAAATTTGTATACATTTTTCAACCCCGTTTCTAATGAACAACCCCGCCATATTCAATCGATCCCGACTGCTGCTGGGCGACTCCGCCATGTCTCGCATGGGAGCAACGCGCGTGATTCTCTTCGGAGTGGGAGGCGTCGGCTCCTGGTGTGCCGAAAGCCTCATCCGCTCCGGCATCGGGCATCTCACCATCGTAGACAACGACCTTGTCAGCGTCACCAATATCAACCGCCAACTTATGGCCACAACCGCCACTGTCGGTGAAGTGAAGGTGGAGGCGTTGCGAAAGATTCTCCTTGAGATAAATCCCTATGCCGACATAACGGCCCGTAAGGAGGTATTCTGCGCCGAGACCGCGGAGAGTTTCAACCTTAATGACTACGACTTCATAATCGACTGTATCGACTCACTTAGCGACAAGGCTCTACTGATAGAAATGGCTACCCGCTCAAGAGGGGCGTTCTTCTCCTCAATGGGTGCCGCGCTAAAACTTGACCCCACCCGCGTGCAGGTGGCTGAGTTCCGCAACGTGAAGGGGTGCCCCCTCGCGCGTGCCTTGCGGCAAAGGTTCAAGCGTCAGGGTCGTTTCCCTGCTAAGAAATTCCTCTGCGTATTCAGCGACGAACTCCTCCCTAACCTCGGGGAACCGGAGCCGGACGATACGGCGCAACTCTCGGGCTACGGAAGCACCCGGAAGGCTTCAATCAACGGCTCCATACATCACATCACGGCTATGTTCGGCCTTACTCTGGCGGGATTGGTAATAAAAAGAATCACGGAGGCATAGAGACTCCCTTACGAAATCAGTATTTCCTCAGAACGAAAACCGACGGAGAGGCGTTATATTCTCATAAATAATGATTACCGCTATGAAGAAAATACTGAATTCAATCCGCATATATGCCGCAGCCTTGATTTTGGCCGGCTGCTCCGCTGTGTCTTTCACAGGATGCTCCTCCCTGAACATGGACTCCCTTATGAGCGGCGCCGGCAAGGCCGTGCAGGCAGCCACAATCTCCGACTCCCAGATTCAGGGATATGTGAGGGAATACGTGGCTTATTCCGACAAACAGAACAAGGTGGCTCCCGCCAACAGCCCTTATTCCGTGCGTCTCGCCAAACTTACCCAGGGTCTGACTTCCGTAGACGGAATACCCCTTAATTTCAAAGTGTACCTCACCGACGATATAAATGCGTTCGCTTGCGCGGACGGAAGCGTAAGGGTATATTCCGGTCTGATGGACCGCATGACCGACGATGAGGTGCTCGGAGTCATCGGGCATGAGATAGGGCATGTGGCACATAAGGATACTAAGAATGCCTTCAAGAACTCCCTGCTCACCTCCGCTTTGCTTGACGGTGTGGCTTCCACAGGCTCAACCGCCGCGGCACTCACCTCATCGCAACTCGGAAAACTCGGAGAAAGCCTCGTGAACGCCAAGTTCTCACAGAAACAGGAGAGCAATGCCGACGACTATGGCTACGATTTCCTGAAGTACAACGGAAAGAATCCCTGGGCTATGGCTATGGCGTTCCAGAAATTGGGGGCAATGGAAGGGAGAGCATCATCAGCCGGGCTGTCGCAGATGTTCTCCTCCCACCCCTCCACACCTAAGAGGATTTCACACATCGTAGACAGATGCCACAAGGATGGGATACAACCTCCTGCCGGTTGCACGCTGAAATAAAGACTGACAGAGATAAGACTCTATAAAAAATTCGGGGAGAAGTGTAACATTTCTCCCCTTTTTGTGTCATTGGTATAGGAAGCGGATAAAACCGGCCCTCCCCGGGTTTCTTAAAACGCATTCCCTCCCATGACTGATGACTGAAACGGAATTCAAGACCATAATCATGCCCCTGCATAAAAAACTTTATGCTTGCGCCTTCGCCATTCTGCGGAATGAAAGCGACGCGGCTGATTGTCTTCAGGATTCCTTCACCCGTCTCTGGGAAAACAGGGAGCGTCTCCCCTTGATGGACAATATCCCGGGTTACGCTGCGGTGACGGTCAGGAACATGGCTCTGAATATGGTGTCACGCCGCCCTAAGACCGCCGAACCGATCGACAAGGATTTGCTCGATCTCCCCGACTCCTCCCTGTCGCCGGCAGCCTCTGTGGAGCAGAAGGATTCAATGAAAGCGATCGGCGACATGCTCGGGCAACTGTCGCCCGGACAGAGGCGGGTGATGGAACTCAGCAGCCTCGCCGGGCTGTCTAATTCAGAGATTTCCGAGGCCACCGGGCTTTCGGATGAGAACGTCAGGGTGATCATCTCAAGGGCCAGACGCAAACTCAAAAGTCTATTCTCAAAGAGAAATTCTCTCCTCAACTAATTCTCCTCAAACAGAAAGGGAAACCGATATGGATACAAAAAACAATGACCTGATACTTTTCAAGTCGCTCATACGGAAATTCTATGATGCCTCCATCACTCCGGAGGAAACGCGGATTCTAAATGAAACCGCCGACCGTCTTCTTTCGGTGGGCGAACACTCTGCCGCAACCTATGATCCGGACCTGAAGGCCGACCTGGCTCTGGTGGTAGCCTTGCGAAATATGTCGGAGAAAGCGATGGATGAGTTCGAAATGATGGCTCCGTCAGGGCTTGAAGAAAGGCTCGAGGGACACATCCATAACCTCGCCTCCGCCGGAACGTCAGGCAGGCGCCCCTTCCGGACCAAGAAATGGCTGCGGGCGGGCGTGGCCGCGGCTGTCGTGGCTACGGTCATTACCGGTGGCATCAGATTCCTTACCGCTCCTGATGCCCCTTCCGGGAATACGGGCACGAATACATCCTTGGCATCTACCGTCTCGGCTGATTCCTCCCGAAGCGCGGTGAAGGGAGCCCCGGTCATAACTGCTGACACTACCCAGACCCTTACGCCGACTATCTCTCCGGCCTCATCTCCGGTAAAACCGCATATCGCGCAAGCCGGACATATAGCAGCCCACGAGGAAATGCCTGACGACACGCCGGAGATTGAGGCTCCCCAAGAGGAGGTGATTCCTGCGGATGAGGAGATCGATGATACGGAATATTTTTCTCCGCAGATACCGGATGAGCCTTTGATTGCCTCCGCCGAAATGCCGGAACAGGTGACTTTCCCCCTGCTCCCTCCTGAAATATTACCGGCAGTGAATCCGGAGCAGTCGCTCAAACTTCCGCTGACTACTCTCTCTGCCGGAATAGACAACGTGTTCCGTTCGATCTCTCTCCTTTCGGAATCTCTGTCTGTGGCGTTCTCCCCCACCGTAGGGCCGGAAGACGATTCAGCCGCCCCTTCTATTCCTACCCAACCTATATGAAATCATTAAAAATATCGTTATTAAAATAAATCTCCCTATATGTACAGATTACTATCGGCTATCATTATCTTCCTGGCAGGGATATCGGCTGCTTCAGCGGCTTCCCCGACTCTTCATTTCTCTCCCGTGTCAACTCGGGAAGGCTTTGACTATACCTACGTCTCCCCCTCCATGCTGGCTATGATGGGTGATAAGGTCGTAAACTCGGATCTCAATATAAAAGCAAGCGACATCAACTCTATCGAGACCGTCTACACGCCCGAAAACGGAACTGACACGGAGTTATGGAACATAATACGTTCGCTGAAGTCGCGCATGAAACTTGAGACCCTCACGACCAACAAACAGGGCGACTACAGGTATGACGTGCTCGGCCGGCTTTCAGGCGACCGGAAGTATATCACAAATCTTATGGTGATAACCCAGAATACAGGAGCGAATGTCACCGTGGTGTATATCGAAGGTAAGATTCCCCTCTCGGAAGTGATGCTCCAATATTAAGACCTCATGAAAAAGGATTCCCGCCGACGACGGGAATCCTTTTTCATTGTATGCTCCGGAATTAAAATTCAAGAATTTTCAGCATTTTTTCAAAAAATTTCCTTATCTTCGCACAATGAAGCCATTAATGGCGTTTTAACCTTGTAAACATTTCCACTCATGAAAAAACAACTTGCATCCATATTCTTCGGCGTGGCACTGATCCTTACGGGATGTGCCGGGAAACCGAAACTCACAGTCTCCCTTCCCGATAAATTCGAGGGTCAGGAAGTGGAACTCACAAATTTCCTTGATTCCGCAAAGATAGCCTCCGGAGTATTCTCCAACGGCTCGCTCCAGATTGATGCCGACGTGGATGAGCCCGTGTTTGCCGCCGTAATGGTAGACGGCCGCACAAGGGCCTTCTATGTGGCAGAGCCGGGGAACGCCGTGCTCAACGATTCGACTTCGGCTGCTACCGGCACCCCCCTCAACGACCGCTTCGCCTCACTCATCGCCACTCTCGATTCAATCGAGAATCTCGATGACATGCCCCTCTACCTTGATTTCGTGGAGCAAAAATACAATGAGAACAAGGATAATCCGATAGGCTCCTATTTCGGCATCGAGTGGCTTAAATATGCCCCTATCGAGAAGGCCGACAGTATGCTCGCGCTGGCTCCCGAGGTACTTAAGAATTCACCCAAGACGGAGCATTACCTGCGTTTCGCCCGCCTCCGGGCCGCTACTTCTCCGGGGAAACAGTTCACCGATTTCGAGGGTGAGACCGCCGACGGAAAACCCCTCGCTTTCTCCTCTCTGGTGAAACCGGGAGTATATACCCTTGTGGATTTCTGGGCGAGCTGGTGCCCTTACTGCATAAAGGAACTCCCCGAGCTCGCTTCGCTCCGTGAAAAGTGGGGCGGTAAGGGTTTTGAAATTGTGGGCGTGGCCGTGCGCGATACCCCGGAGGATACAAAGGGAGCCATCAACAAGCATAACATCACTTGGCCCGTGCTATTCAATACACAGCGTAAACCTTACGAGATTTACGGGTTCTCCGGAATACCTCATCATATCCTGATCGGCCCTGACGGCAAAATCGTAAGCAGAGGTGAAACCCCGGCTCAGATCGACACTTATCTCGGCAAAGTATTGGAAAAATAATCGTAACTAATAATCAAAACTATACAGATGACTGACACTATCAAACCATTCGGCGAAAAATCGCTGAACCGCTTGCTTCAAGATGCGGTGAAAAACAATTGGGAAAGAATGGCTCTCTCGGATCTGGGGGGTAAGACATATAAATTCTCGGAACTCGCGGAAAATATCTGCAAACTGCACATCCTTTTCGAGGCGGCTGAGATAAAGCCGGGCGACAAGGTGGCGATCTGCGGGAAAAATTCCGCCGAATGGGCTTCTGTGTTCGTCAGTTGTCTGACGTACGGCGCCGTGGCCGTACCTATCCTGCATGAGTTCAAACCGGAGAACATTCATTCTCTCGTAAACCACAGCGAGGCGAAACTCCTCTTCGTGGACCACGCGATTATGAAGACTCTCGATAAGGAGGAACTCAAGGGGCTTACAGCTGCTTTCTTCCTCTCCGAGGAGGGAATTGCTTTCTCACGCTCCAAGAAACTTGAGAAGACACGCGATGACCTCAACGAGATTTTCGGCAAGCGTTTCCCAAGGGAGTTCTCTAAGGAGGATGTGGAGTTTTACCGCGACTCTCCGGATGAACTGGCCGTGATAAACTATACCTCCGGCTCGACAGGCTCTCCGAAAGGGGTCATGCTCCCCTATCTCAGCATCTGGAGCAACATCCGCTATTGCATCGACCATCTCCATTTCCTGAAGCCCGGCGACGGCATGGTGAATATGCTTCCGCTCGGCCATCTTTACGGTATGGTAATAGAGATGCTCCACCCCCTCGTGAAAGGATGCCATTGCTGCTTCCTAACTAAGGCTCCTTCGCCGCGTGTGCTCCTCTCGGCTTTTGCGGAGGTGCGCCCTAAACTTATCATCACTGTCCCTCTCGTGCTTGAGAAGATCATCAAGAGCAAGGTGTTCCCGGAGTTGGAGAAGCCTATGATGAAATTCCTTCTCGCCATACCGTTCGTAAACGATAAGGTGTATGCTAAGATAAGGCAGAAACTTATCGACGTGTTCGGCGGCCAATTGCAGGAACTCATAATCGGTGGCGCTCCGCTGAATGCCGATGTCGAGAAATTCCTCTTCCGGATTAAGTTCCCCGTAACCGTTGGATACGGCATGACGGAATGCGGCCCGCTGATCACTTACGCACCCCCTACGGAGACGCGCCCCCATACAGTCGGAAGGATTGTCGACCGTATGGAGGTGAAGGTGGATTCCCCGGACCCGGAAAACATACCCGGAAATATCATGGTGAAGGGTGCCAACGTGATGAGAGGGTATTATAAGAATGAGAAGGCTACGGCTGAGGTGTTCCCGAATGCCGACGGATGGATGAATACGGGCGATATGGGCACGATCGCTTCTGATGGGCTTATCTCCATCAGCGGACGCTCCAAGACGATGATTCTCGGTCCGTCGGGACAGAACATCTATCCGGAGGAGATCGAGCAGAAGGTAAACAATATGCCTTTCGTGGAGGAATCGCTCGTGATTGACGACGGCGGAAAACTCGTGGCCCTCATTTTCCCGAATTATGATGAGGCGAAACAGAAGGGTATTAGTGATGAGGCTCTCGATAAGATGATGGAGAACAATCTTAAGGATGTGAACAAGGAACTCGAATCGTTCAGCCGGATAAGCCGCCACGAACTTGTGGAGAAGGAATTTGAGAAGACTCCCAAACGGAGCATCAAGCGTTACCTTTATCAGAGAGGGTGATAGCGGATATATGTTGTAGAGCAGTGTTGCACAACATCCGTTTTTATTTTGAACGGGCTGCATATTTTATGTATATTTGAGGCGTCGATTTTTCCGACGCCTCTTTTTTTGGCAAAACTATTTTTACGATATTCTAACAACCTTAAATTCCGCTACTTATGAAAATCGGTATTCCAAAAGAGATTAAGAACAATGAGAATCGGGTGGGTGCCACCCCGGCCGGTGTTAAAGAACTTGTTGCCCACGGACACGAGGTGTTCGTGCAGCATACTGCCGGCGAGGGAAGCGGGTTCTCCGATGAGGAATATGAGGCTGCCGGTGCCACTATTCTCCCTACTATTGAAGATGTGTATGCCCGTGGGGAAATGATAATAAAGGTGAAGGAGCCTATCGCCCCCGAATATCCTCTCGTGCGCAAGGGGCAGGTGCTGTTTACTTATTTCCACTTTGCAAGCGATCTTGAATTGACCGAGGCTATGATAAAGAGTGGCGCAGTATGTATCGCATACGAGACTGTCACCGACCGCGACCACCGTCTCCCGTTGCTTATCCCGATGAGTGAGGTGGCCGGAAGAATGTCGATTCAGGAAGGCGCCCGTTTCCTTGAAAAGCCGCAAGGTGGACGCGGGGTGCTTCTCGGTGGTGTGCCGGGTGTGAAACCTGCTAAGGTGCTTGTGCTCGGTGCCGGTGTCGTAGGACGCAATGCCGCTCTCATGGCTGCCGGACTCGGTGCTGACGTGACAATCACTGATGTCAACCTCAACACACTCCGCCACTGTGCCGACGTTATGCCCAAGAATGTGAAGACCCTCTATTCATCCCGCCATAATATTGAGACCGAACTGCCTACGACTGACCTCGTAATCGGGTCTGTACTCGTGCCGGGTGCCAAGGCTCCGCATCTCGTGACTAAGGATATGGTGAAACTCATGCGTCCCGGATCTGTTATGGTGGACGTGGCTGTTGACCAAGGGGGATGCTTCGAGACTACTCATCCCACTACTCATTCCGAGCCGACATTTGTAGTTGACGGAGTGATTCAATATGCCGTGGCAAATATCCCGGGCGCTGTACCTTATACCTCAACTCTCGCGCTGACAAACGCTACCCTACCCTACGCCTTGCGTCTCGCCGACCTGGGTTGGCAGGAGGCATGCCGCCGTGATCCGGGACTCGCCGAGGGCGTAAACGTCGACGACGGTAAAGTGACCTTCAAAGCTGTAGCCGAAGCCTTCGACCTCCCCTACACACCCCTCGCCCTCTGAGCGCCGGGAACGCCGGGATTTTGGAGAACTGTGAGAACTGTGAGAACTGTGAGGACTGTGAGGACTGTGAGGACTGTGAGAACTGATAATCACAGTGCTCCCAAATCTCTCAGTTCTCCCAGTTCTCCAAAATCACAGTACTCTCAGTTCTCCCAGTTCTCCAAAATCACAGTACTCTCAGTTCTCCCAGTCCTCCCCAAAAAAATTCACTTTCCTCTGAATTCCCTTCTCGCTCTGCTCATCTGCTCCCTGATACCTCCATTCTGAAGGAAATCACGCTTCTGCCTCTCAATCAAACCGTAAAGCAACTTGTCAGTCTGATGAATCAGAGTGATAGCGATATTAGCAATAGTCTCATCCGATCTTTCCGGCAACTTCCTGATTATCTCCGAAGAATCCTTCTGACCCTTACAATAATTTCTGGTCTGCAATACCTTCTCGCTCCTGCTATCCCACTTCTCCAATCCACGCACCCTCAAATAATCCTCATAATCTATCAGAAGTTCCTGAAGACTCGCCTTGGCCACATTAGTCAATTTTATCTCAGTCTCCTTGGACGTAGAACCCGCCGAACTACCCTCAGCGATATTCTGTTTACCGCTACGCGCAGCCTGCACCATCTGATCAACCGTCCGGTCGCCATTCCTAAGAAATCTACCAGTAAAATAAAAAGTGACATCATAAATTATCTCGGCCAACTGATAAACCCGCAAACTACGATAAAAGCCCCGCTGCGGTATAAAGCGATCCTCAACCATAAAATTCAAACATTAATAATTTCCAACCAATAACTTGTATAAAAAACTGTATAAAACAATGAGAAGCCAAATTACAAAATAAAATCCAAAAATCCACCCCTCAAACAAAAAATTTTACCGCATACGCCCAAAAAATCCAATAATCTCCCCAAAAATTCAAAAATGACCCCGGAATTCCCTAAAATCTCAATCCTCACAGTCCTCCCAGCTCTCCCAG
>CAMWMD010000041.1 GCA_947175265.1 uncultured Porphyromonadaceae bacterium
TCCTCTTCAAGAAAATATTATATAAAACACAAATCCCGTAAAAAGTTTAAACAACTTCGGCATATAAAAACAGTTATACTATGGAAAAAGAGAAGAAATCTTATTATGTCAACATGATTGAGGCCAAGGATGGAAAAATGGCCGAGGTGCTCAATTTCAATTTCGGAGGCCATCATGACATAGCCGCTATGGTCGAGAAGGCAATGCAGTCTGGCCAATTTGCAAAAGACAAGCATGCGAAGGAGTTTGTGCTTGCGATGAGGTTCATGCACCATGTCATCAAGAAGAACAGCGACAGCCCTCTCTTCGCAGAATTCGGCCCTCAGTTCGAGGCATTCAAGAAGAGTGTCAAGGCACAGTTCGGTTGCAACTGCGACTGCGGGAAATAACAGACGATCTCTCATTATCGACATCCGGGAGGAGTATGCCGGGGCTTATCCGGTATGCCCCTCCTTTCTGTTTGGCATTTCCGGTTGGAAGATTGCGGGAAAATATGTAATTTTGCAAAGTTTACGACCCCGTCGCAAGGGGCACGATTTAGCAAACCATATTTTTCTGAACAATACCAAAACAACAATGTCAACACAAACGAACTCTACTCAAGACGCCCCGGT
The DNA here is from genome assembly GCA_947175265.1 of uncultured Porphyromonadaceae bacterium. Classification (GTDB taxonomy): domain Bacteria; phylum Bacteroidota; class Bacteroidia; order Bacteroidales; family Muribaculaceae; genus Lepagella. The sequence continues at coordinate 615 of CAMWMD010000041.1, forward strand.
GCTGCTGCGTGACAAGTCATGGGCACGCTGGACGGCACTTGTGCTTCTGGCGGCAGGAATGTTTTTCTGCTACATCTTCATGGATATCCTTTCCCCCTTGCAGGAATATCTGCAAAGCACCAAAGGTTGGGATCCGTCAGCCTACGGCCGTTTTGCCGGATCGGAGACGTTTCTGAATGTCTTCGTGTTCTTCCTGATTTTTGCAGGCGTTATCCTCGATAAGATGGGAGTGCGCTTCACGGCAATATTGTCAGGCTCCGTGATGCTCGCCGGAGGTTTCGTCAACTATTATGCGTTGACCGACTCATTCGCCGGAAGCGGTCTCGAGAACTTTATGAATCATTTCGTCAATCTTCCCGACACATGGTGGAACATCACCCCGTTCTACGACGGTATGCCCGCGTCTGCCAAACTCTCGGCTATTGGTTTCATGATATTCGGCTGCGGATGTGAGATGGCGGGTATCACTGTCTCCCGCGGTATCGTGAAATGGTTTGAAGGTAAGGAGATGGCGCTCGCTATGGGTGCTGAGATGGCACTTGCCCGTGTAGGCGTGGCTGTGGTGGTGCTTGGCTCACCCTTCCTGGCCACTCTTCATGGCAACATAAGCGTATCGCGTCCGATGGCTTTCGGTGTGTTCCTTCTCCTCATCGGGCTTATCTCCTTTATCGTCTATTCATTCATGGATAAGAGGCTGGAGAAGGAGATGGGCTCCAATGGTGAGGTCAAGGATGATCCTTTTAAGATTTCCGACCTGAAGTATATACTATCCTCAAAGGTATTCTGGCTGGTGGCGCTCCTGTGTGTGCTGTATTATTCGGCTATTTTCCCTTTCCAGAAATATGCCATAAACATGCTTCAGTGTAATCTCGGCGTAACAGCGCAGCAGGCCGGTTTCGTATTCTTCGTCTTCCCGTTAGGTGCCGCGGCTGTGACTCCGATTCTCGGCAACTACCTTGACCGTAAGGGTAAGGGTGCCACAATGCTGATCTTCGGTGCGATACTCATGATAGTGTGTCATCTCACTTTCGCACTCATCCTCCCCGCCACACAATCGGAAGCCGTGGCTTACACTGCCATTGTCCTTCTCGGCATATCCTTCTCCCTCGTGCCGGCCTCTTTGTGGCCCTCCGTACCGAAACTCGTTGACAGCAAACTTCTCGGTTCGGCATACGCGGTGATATTCTGGATTCAGAACATAGGGCTTTACGCCTTCCCGATGATTATCGGTGCGGTGCTCGCCGCCACTAATCCCGGGGTCGACGATCCCATGAAATACAATTACACTGTCCCGATGCTTGTCTTCGCATCCCTCGGTGTGCTGGCACTCATCCTGGGTCTCATCCTCAAGGCCCTCGACGCCAAGAATCATTACGGACTTGAACTTCCCAATATCGTGGGTAAGGATGCCAAGGATGATGAACTTGAGGCCGAGGTGCTGTCGGCGGAGGAGTAAATCGAATCTATTGAAATGTTGAAAAGACTGTTGAAAAAAATTCTTAAGGGTGTGGGGGTGCTCGTGGGCATCCCCATGCTTATATGTCCGCTCTATTCTTCGGCGGAGACGGTGTCGCGCAAGCAGGCGGAGACGGTTGCGAGGAAATTCTTTTATGCGGCGGGTATCGCTTCGGAGATGTCGCCGAAACTCGTGTATGATGGGCGCCGACTTACCACCCACCGTCTTTTCCCGCCGTTTTTCCTGTTCAATAACCCTGCCGGGGGATTTGTGGTCATCGCCTCCGACAATAAGGCATTCCCGATACTGGGATTCTCGAAAACGGGAAATTTTCGCCAGGAGGATGTAAAGGGTGTGCTGAAGGGGGTGATGGAAGGGTATGCCCGCGATATAGAGTATATCAGGCATGACGGAAGGGTCCCCGCGAAGGCTGCCGAGGCATGGATAAATCTCGAAGGCTACATCTCCGGCCTGCTCTCCCCTGCGGGTGGAGGGGATGATTGGTTCAACATGTCTCTTGAGGAGGTGAGCGACGACGTTCGTCTCCGTCATAAGGCGATAGAATTTTCAAATCCCGGAGCGCCCGATGAGGGTACTGGTAAGCCGGTCGATCTGTCGGATGAGGCTCCCTTCAGTTTCTTCGAATGTTTCCTGACACGTACCGAAGAGGAGCGGGCGGAAATTGACAGAAGATATGAAGAGCGGCTGATACCTGTAGAGCCTGTGGTCACAGGAGGCACGGGAGGCAACTATCGCGTGGTGTTGCCGGAGAGGGTTATCCTTTCAAGGGTATATAATCTGGAGGGTATGATGGTAGACCGTCATCAATATGGTGATACCGGGACGGTGGAGTTAAGCCTCGATAAGGAGGCTTCGGGACTTTATTTGGTAGTCATCTCGGGAGAATCGGGAAAACAGTATTGTTTTAAATTCTTGAAGAATTAGGAAAATGAGAAATTTATTGCAGTCAAAGACTCTGGCCTGGTGTGCCTTCATAGTTGTGTTCTTCCTCGTGATAGCCTCTATCGTCACGATGCGTAGTTGGACGACACAATATTGGACTCTTGCAGATGAGTTTTGTGCGTTCATGATGGTGTTTTGTCAACTTATAGCGGTCTATATGAATAAGTATGCTCCCGATGCAGGTAGCAAACTGTCAGTTTGCGCTGCCATATTCGGGGTGTTGATGATTATTTCCTTTATAGTGGAATATATCTTGATGAACTGATAGGGGAGAGAAGCCCTAAAAGATTGGCCGCAATGCGATTTTCGCATTGCGGCCAATCTTTCTTTATATTAATTATGTTAAAATCCATTAACAATACAGTGTGAAATGCCGATTAAATGAGAAAAGAGGTATTAAAGTGAAAAAAATATTGAAAAACATTTAGCAAGTGATAAAACCATTTTTATGAAATAATGTTATAAAAGTGAACCCGGACGAAAGACCCCTCGGAGGAGGGTGAAACGGAAGGGTAAGTGCTTAGTAATGATGTCAATACACAACGAAAGATAGTGCTAATCCAAATAGAACGGAATCTTCTCGCTTTCTAATGCTCCCGAGAGGAGCCTGCGGATAGGATCATGATTAACTTCCGAAGCCGCAAACCCCTCAAAAGGAAAATGTAACTTAATCAACAATTTAATCTCCAATCTTTTAACTTCAGTCGTTATGAAAAAATTTATTTCTTTTCTTCTCTCTTCATTTTTTCAACACTCATTGAATTGTCTGGATACACCAGATGCCCTTATGCCTCGTTGGAATTTTACATCCGGCAATAGATACAGTCATAATGATGTCATTTTGATACCCGTGGCTGTCAGATTATGAAAATCCCCCATCCCTCATATAAATTTATTCTCTCCTGCCCCATCATGGAGACCTGATACGCACTCTTGCGTGATGACGACTCCATATTACTGCCCTTTCATCCAAATGAAACAGATTTACGATCGGGCTGACGGGGACCTACTACGATATATTTGCCCGCAGCCCACATTCCCAAGGAATGAAGCGATTTACACGGTGTTTTAATTTTCAGCAAAGAACAAAAATCGGTCTGTATTAATATGTACTTTTCCGGAAGAAATCATGACAAGAATCATTCTTCTAAATCGGTGTTTTCCAAAAAAATATCACGGTGTTTCATAAACAGCGAATCAGTATTTTCATAATCAACTTCTTAGCATTTCATAATCAGAGATTTTTCAGTAATTAAATTAGCATAAGGAAAAGTATCGATTATATTCTGAGCAAATTCAGAGAGGTGTCTCCGCGTAGAGAGTACGCGGAGACATTTTTTCATTCCAAACTTAATCACGACGCCATCTCTATTCCCGCTGACGGAAATTTCCCGCTGATCGATTTATGAGGACACAAAAAAATGTCGCTTCCATGACGGAAGCGACATCCTTAGTCTTGATAATGCTAAAAAAATCAGCAGGGGAGGGCAGCGTTTGTCTTGTGTACTGCCTCTGCGCTCTTCTTGAAGAGAGCCTTCTCCTCTTCGTTGAGGTCGATTTCAAGAATCTTCTTGATACCACCCTTGCCGAGCACACAGGGAACGCCGATGCAAAGATCGTTCTCGCCATATTCACCTTCAAGAAGTGCGGAGCAGGGGATGATGGCATCCTGATCGTGGATTACAGCCTCAACAACTTCTGCTGTTGCTGCACCCGGAGCATACCATGCTGATGTGCCGAGAAGTTTGGTAAGTGTAGCACCACCCACCATAGTATCGGCTGCAACTTTGTCGAGAACCTCGTCAGAAAGGAACTCAGTCACGGGGATACCGCGGAGAGTTGCGAAACGCTTCATAGGAATCATGGTGGTATCGCCATGACCGCCGATTACGAAACCTTCAACCTCGTTGGGGTTAGCGTTGAGGGCCTTGCTGAGATAATATTTGAAACGGCTGCTGTCAAGCGCGCCACCCATACCGATGATACGGTTCTTGGGAAGTCCGGAAACCTTGTGGATAAGATATGTCATTGTATCCATAGGGTTGGAAACGCAAACGATAACAGCGTTCGGGCTGTATTTGAGAACGCTTTCAGTCACCTGCTTTACGATGCCGGCATTTACACCGATAAGTTCCTCACGGGTCATCCCCGGTTTACGGGGTATACCTGAAGTGATCACTACAACATCACTGTCTTTGGTTGCCTCATAGTCGTTTGTCACTCCTGAGATACGTGTGTTCATGTCGAGAAGGTTGGCTGTCTGCATCATATCCATAGCCTTGCCTTCGGATACACCTTCCTTGATATCGATCATCACTACTTCATCAGCCACTTCGCGGAGTGCGATCACATTTGCTGCGGTGGCGCCTACATTACCGGCGCCAACAACTGTTACTTTTGACATAACTTGTTAATATTTAAGGTTATATAATTTCTATGCTATTTGTCGTCCTAAGATGCCGCTGCCGGCACAAAAGATGTATTTGCAAAATTAAGGAAATAATTCCATAATAGCAAAATTAAACAGCCTATTTATTCGTCACAATTCTATCTCCCCTTTACCTGAGCGCACCACTTCCGGGACGTCGCCCGTGCAGTCGATTATGGTGGAGGGCACGAGGTCTCCCTCTTCACCCTCCACGAATAGGTCGGCCTTGTCATCGTATGACTCGGCTATGAGATCAGGGTTCATCCCGTAGTCGTCATCCTCAAATTCTATGGAGGTGGTCAGCAGGGGGCGCCCGAGTTGTCCGGCAATCTCCCTGTCAAGCGTGCAGTCGGGAATCCTTATCCCCACAGTCTTTCTCCCCTTGAATGCCTTTGGCAGGGAAGAGGCTGCCTTGAAAAGGAATGTGTACGGCCCCGGGGTATAGTCTCGGAGTAGCCGGTAGTCCTTGTTGTCAAAACGGGCATACTCTGAGGCCATGGATATGTCGTTGCAGACGATGGAAAGATTGGTCTTGTCAGGATTCAATCCCTTTATTCTGCACAGTCTGTCAATGGCCTTGACGTTCAGGGCATCACATGCTATTCCGTAAAGTGTATCGGTAGGGAATATGATTATTCCCCCCTCATCAAGACAGTCGCAGATCTCTTCCAACTGTTTCGAAGAAGGGGAGTCGTTCCATATCTTTATTCTTTTCATGGTTTCATCATATTATGTTTCTGCACGATACCTTTCTTGGCGCACGACTTGCTTATTTCGCAGCAACTGCATGCCGAACGGGTGTTATCCTTCCGGATCTCGAGAATTTTCCATATCACCCAAACGGCCACTCCTAAAAGGGTAAGGCCGACAAGGATATATTGTACGATAAGATTTGTAGTCAGTTGCATTTGAGATATTCTTTTATCTATAAAACAAACGGTGACCCTCTTTTGTTAGATGCCCGAATCTTTTTCAGCCTCCCCTCCGGCATCATTAGCGCCCTTGGTTTTCGCTGTCCCTTTTTTGGCCCTCTTTTTCGGTTGCTCCTTTTTATCAGCAGGGGTATCCGTTTTCTGTTCGGCCACAATCCTGCGGTTGGAGTTATCGCGCATCACGGAAAGGGTTATCTCGGAAATCATCTCCTTTATGGCGTCTATGAACTCCGTGGGGCTATACTGCTGTTGCTCTATGAGACGGAGTTTACCCTCCCAGATACCCGTCAGTTTGGCACTTTTCAGAAGTTCCTCCTTTATTAAGGATATAAGTTCCAAAGCCGCCGGTGTGGCCCGCAGGGATTTCCTCTCCTTCACGATATATCCCCTTTTATAGAGTATCTCTATTATGGCCGCTCTTGTCGAGGGTCGCCCTATGCCGTTTGCTTTCAGGGCTTCGCGGAGATCTTCGTCATCTACGGATGCTCCTGCCGTCTCCATTGCTTTCAGGAGTGTTCCCTCCGTATAATATTTCGGTGGCTGGGTGGTCTTCTTCACAAGGCGCGGGGAGTGGGGGCCTGATTCCCCTTTCTCGAAATGCGGGAGCACCGCTCCGCCCTCATCCTCTTTCTCCTCCTTCTCACTGTCGTCGCCTTTCCTCTCTCCGGCATACACCGTTTTCCAACCCGGGTCCAGTATTACCTTTCCCGTAGCCTTGAAGTTAGTTTTGTCTACCTTCGCATTCACCACGGTCTGTTCGAAAGAGCAATCGGGGAAAAACACAGATATGAACCTCAACGCTATCAGGTTGAACACATTCCTCTCGTTGGCGGAAAGCCCTTCCGGCAGAGGTTGACCGGTCGGTATTATGGCATGGTGATCAGTGACCTTGGAGTTGTCAAACACCTTCTTGCTCTTCCGGAGTTTCTTCCCTCTGAGGGGCACCATGAGCATCTGGTAATCCTTCAGCGAATTGAGAATCCCTCCGCATTTCCCATACATGTCGTCCGTGAGATAGGTGGTGTCAACACGGGGATAGGTGGTGACCTTCTTCTCGTAAAGACTCTGGATGGTGCGTAGTGTGTCTTCTGCGCCTAAGTTCAGTTTTTTGTTGCATTCCACCTGGAGGCTGGTAAGGTCGAAAAGACGGGGAGGAGCCTCTTTACCTCCCTTTTTTGATACATCGGTTACCTCAAGGGGGAACTCTTTAAGTTTCTCCACCACATCCTTCCCCTTCTCCTCAGAGTCAAAACTTTTTCCTGTCGCTGAGAATAGGGTATCCCGGTATAGGGTTTTCAATTCCCAGTAATCCTTAGGTTTGAAGTTTTCTATCTCGAGTTGGCGGTTCACGACGAGGGCAAGTGTCGGTGTCTGTACGCGGCCGATTGAGAGCACCTGCCCCCTCGCTCCATATTTGAGGGAGTAGAGGCGGGTGGCGTTGAGCCCGAGCACCCAGTCTCCGATTGCCCGGCAGAGTCCTGCGAGATAAAGGGGCTCAAGGTCTTTCTCCGGGCGGAGATTGCGGAATCCCTCCCTTATCGCCTCATCGGTCAGGGAGGATATCCAAAGCCTTTTCACCGGTTTATTGCAGCCGGCTTTCTGCATTACCCAACGCTGAATCAATTCACCCTCCTGGCCCGCATCACCGCAGTTGATTATCTCATCACACTGGAGAATGAGGCGTCGGATTGTCTCAAACTGTCGTTTTATCGAGGGGGAGTCGATAAGTTTGATTCCGAATCGGGGAGGTATCATGGGGAGATAGGCCATAGCCCACCTCTTCCAGTCAGGGGTATAGTCGGCGGGTTCCTTCAAGGTGCAGAGATGACCGAATGTCCAGGTTACGCAGTAGCCGTTTCCCTCGAAATAGCCGTCGCGCCGTGTGGAGGCCCCTAATATCTGGGCGATATCCTTCCCTACACTCGGTTTCTCGGTGATGCAAAGTACCATGTCGCGCCCTTATTATTTTTCCAAAGTTTTAGCCTCGTTCCATAACTCGTCCATCTCGCTGAGCGACATATCCTTGAGCGACTTCCCCGCCTCTTTGGCACGCTTCTCTATGTGGGAGAACCGGGAGATGAACTTGCGGTTGGTCTTCTCAAGCGCATTCTCCGGGTTCACTCCGTAAAGACGCGCGGCATTGACCACGGCAAAAAGGAGGTCGCCGAATTCCTCCTCAAGACCCTCTTTGGAGCCCGATTTTATCTCTGCCTCCACTTCACGGGTCTCCTCCTTTACCTTCTCCCACACCTGGTCACGGTGTTCCCAGTCGAAACCTACATTGGCCACTTTTTCCTGAATGCGGTTGGCCTTTATGAGTGCAGGGAGCGCGGAGGGCACACCGGAAAGAACGGTCTTGTTCCCCCCTTTCTCTTTCAGTTTTATCTGTTCCCAATTCTGTATCACCTCTTCCGCCGAATCGGCCTTTACCTCTCCGTAGATATGGGGATGACGGAAAATTAATTTATCAGTCAAGGCATTGCAGACATCCGCTATGTCGAACTCACCTTTCTCCTCTGCAATCTTGGAATAGAATGCCACGTGGAGCAGCACATCGCCGAGCTCTTTCTTTATGTTGGGTGTGTCGTTCCCCGCGAGGGCATCGACAAGTTCGAACACCTCCTCAACGGTATTGGGGCGCAACGACTCGTTGGTCTGTTTGGCATCCCACGGACATTTTTCACGAAGTGTGTCAAGCACCTCAAGCACTTTTGCAAACGCTGTCTGTTTCTCTTCTGCACTATGCATAACAGGATATGTAGTAAGGGGGCCTCCGTGCCGCCATTGCGTCGGAATGGGGGGCCGGATGCGTTAAATAACTAAATTTGGACACAAAGTTAGATAGAATTTGCGAGATAATTTGTATCTTTGTGGCTTGAAATTAATGAGAAGTGCCCAAATTATTGCCTCGCAACGTTTTTCCGCTGAGGCTCCGGCGGGTTAAGAAGGAAAATGGATAAACTTATCGACAGCGGTAAGGCGAAGGATTTTCGTCGCCTGATTGAACGTTCCGAAAGGATTGTTCTCACCTGTCATGTGCGTCCCGACGGCGACGCCATTGGCAGCACTCTGGGATTCTGGCATTTAGTGCGTACTCTCGGGAAGGAGGCATCGGTGATTGTCCCTGATAAGGCACCGGCAAACCTCTCTTTCTTACCCGGATTCAAGGAAATTGGGGTCTACACTTGTCATCCGCAGTATTGCGAGAAGATGTTCGCTGAGGCCGACCTTGTGATATGTTGCGATTTCAACACACCCTCGCGTCAGGACAACCTCGCTCCACTCATGCTCGCTTCTCCTGCGGTGAAGGTTCTCGTTGACCATCATCAGGAACCCGACACTTTCACCGACCTGTCGTTCTCTTATCCCGACATGTCGTCGACGTGTGAACTCGTATTCAGGCTTATCGCCGCTATGGGGCTCTATGAGGATGTGAATCTCGACTGCGCGACCTCTCTGCTCACGGGTATCATAACCGACACCCGTAATTTCGCCGTCAATTGCAAGCATCCCGACCTTTACGACATACTTATGCGGCTACTCGGAAAGGGGGTCGACAAGGAGCGCATCGTGAAGGAGGCGCTGACCACTCGCTCGCTGTCAAGCCTGAAATTGGAGGCTTACGCCATCTCGGAGAAACTTGAGGTGTTCCACCGCCACAAGGCCGCGCTCATCACCCTGTCGCGTGGGGAGTTGGATCGTTTCAACTACGAGCGAGGTGATACGGAGGGGCTCGTCAACCGTCCCTTGGAAGTGAAAGGATTGGTCTATAGTATATTTATGCGCGAGGATCCGGATTGCATAAAGGTTTCGGCGCGCAGTTGCGACGGCTTTCCGGTCTCTGAGATATGCAAGGACCTCTACGCCGGCGGCGGACATATTCAGGCAGCCGGCGGGGAATTCCACGGCACTCTCGAGCAATGCCGCGCCCTCCTTTTGGAAAACATGGACAAATACGACAAATATCTGAAGGCCCCGAAGGAATGACCATTTCCCCCGGCTGCCTTCATTTAATACGTAAAAAGAAAATTAATATAACTACACAACACAGAAAATGATATCTCCAAATTTGCCGGCGAGACCCGGTATTTTAAAGAAGATGCTTTTCGCTCTGATTGCGTTGACCGGTCTGATTTCTGTTTCATGCAGCAAGACCCAGAGTTATTCTGAACTTCTGCGCGACGAGGAGAAGGCTGTAAACTGGTTTCTTGCCCAGAACCGTGTCGCAATCGATATTCCGGCCGATTCAATATCATTTGAGACAGGGGGGGATGCCCCTTTCTATAAACTTGATGAGGATGGCACCGTCTACATGCAGGTGATCAATAAAGGCCAGTTGGGTGCCGACGGCAAACCGGCTGAGAAGATTGAAGCCGGCGACCAGGTATATTTCCGCTACCTCCGCAAGAACATAAAGGCCATGTACGAGGGATACGGCGACATGGAGAGCGGCAACTCCGATAACTTGGCCAAACCGAGTTATTTCTTCTACAAGAACACCACCATACCGGCCTCAACGGCATGGGGAACAGGGATACAGATACCGATGCGCTTCTTCAGTTATGACTGCGAGGTCAATCTCGTGGTGAAAAGCCGCAACGGTTTCATGAGCGACCAACTCAATTGTTACCCCTACTATATTAATGTAAGATATTTTAAACCGGAGTATTGATGCCCTGCTGAGCGTAAGGTGTCAATATCCCATATAATTAAAGAATATAAGTTATGTCACTCATAAAGTCAATCTCCGGCATCAGAGGTACGATCGGAGGCGGCGCGGGCGAAGGGCTCGGCGGCGTGGATATCGTGAAATTCACTTCGGCATACGCTGAATTCATAAAGAGGAACAACCCTGCCGCAAAAAGGATTGTGGTGGGACGCGATGCTCGTCTTTCGGGTGAGATGGTGTGCCATCTTGTCTCAGGTGCGCTCATGGCGATGGGGCTCGACGTGATTAACATAGGACTTGCCACCACACCAACCACGGAGATTGCCGTGACGGGTCTTGGCGCCGACGGTGGCATTATCATCACCGCGAGCCATAACCCCGTGCAGTGGAATGCCTTGAAGCTCCTCAACAACCGTGGTGAGTTCCTGAACGATGCAGAGGGTAAGCAGGTCATCGCTATTGCCGAGAAGGAGGATTTCCGTTTCGCGGAGGTGTTCGACCTCGGGCATGAGTATAAGGATGATACCTGGGCCATGCGCCATATCGAGATGGTGAAGGCTCTCCCCCTTGTAGATTGCGAGGCTATAGCGAAGTCCGGATTCACGGTGGCCGTGGATGCTGTCAACTCCGTGGGTGGCATAGTCATCCCCGCTCTTCTCCGTTCCTTGGGCGTGAAGGAGGTCGTGGAACTCAACTGCGAGGCTAACGGAAAATTTGCCCATACCCCGGAGCCTATACCGGAGAACCTTACCCAGATTTCCGATCTCATGAAAGAGGGTAGGGCGGATGTCGGTTTCGTAGTCGATCCTGATGTCGACCGCCTTGCAATAGTGATGGAGAACGGTGAGATGTTCGTGGAGGAATATACCCTTGTGGCCGTGGCGGATTACGTCTTGCGTCATACCCCCGGTTCCACTGTTTCCAATCTCAGCAGCAGCCGCGCATTGCGCGATGTGACGGCCTCACATGGTTGCGATTACAATGCCGCAGCTGTCGGCGAGGTCAATGTGGTGGCAAAGATGAAGGAGACCGGCGCCGTGATTGGCGGTGAAGGAAACGGGGGAGTAATCTATCCTGAACTGCACTACGGCCGTGATGCCCTCGTGGGCGTGGCCCTTTTCCTCTCGCTTCTCGCAAAGGAGGGGAAGAAGGTGAGTGAACTCAAGAAGGGGTATCCCGCCTACGCCATAGCGAAGAATAAGATTCAGCTGACTCCCGACATTGACGTGGATGCCATTCTGGAGGCCGTGAAGGTGAGATTTTCCGATGAGAAGATTACGGATATCGACGGCGTGAAGATTGATTTCCCCAAAAGTTGGGTGCATCTCCGCAAATCTAACACGGAGCCTATCATCCGGATCTACAGCGAGGCTGCTACTATGGAGGAGGCAAACGCTCTCGCCGGCTCCATAAAGGAGGTGATAAATAACATCAAGGCGTGATGATGCGCTGCTGATCTGACAAAATGGAACTACGATGCTGAAAAGGTTTTTCATGAATATGCTCTCATCTTTCGTGGGAGCCTGGATTGCGCTTGTGCTTTTCGGAGTGGTGGCGGTGCTTGTGGCGGTCGGAATTGTGGCCAAACTGGGTGCCTCCTCAGGTGTGTCTGCTAATGTCTCGAAAGGTAGCGTCCTTACGATTGAACTCAACGGTGTGATCGAGGAACGCGAGACTCCTCTCGACATAGATTATATCTCGCTTATGCGTCGCGACATCTCACGCCCGCAGACCCTCGAGAATCTCGTCATGGCTATCCGCGAGGCTAAGGCGAACAACAACATTTCCGCAATATATCTGAAATGCGGCGGTGTATCCGCCGGACTCGCCACTCTCAACGCCCTCCGGGAGGAGATAAAGGCATTCCGCGAGAGCGGTAAGCCTGTCATCGCCTATGGCGACTATTATTCGAGCGGCGACTATTTCGTGGCAACAGCGGCTAATCATCTCTATATGAATCCCGCCGGCCAGATCGCACTCCAGGGTATAGGGGGCACCTCGCTATATCTTAAAGGGCTCTTCGATAAAATAGGAGTCACTTTCCAGGTGGTGAAGGTAGGCACTTATAAGTCGGCGGTCGAGCCGTATATCCTTACGGAGATGAGCCAGCCGGCGCGTGCCCAGCTCGATACCCTTTACAGCAATATGTGGCGCTACATCAGGGAGACAATCTCCGACGGTCGCGCCGACAAGGTGAGCGCGGCAGCCATTGATACCCTTGTCAGCCGTGATTTCATTTTCCTGAAGTCGGGAAAAGAGGTGGAGAAGACGGGTCTCGTCGACAAACTCCTTTACGAGCGTAAGATGGATGAGCAGATTGCGAGCATACTCGGTAAGGATGTAAAGAAACTCAATTTCGTGGAGCCCTCCGTTTTGGTCGACCCTGCTGAACTGGCTTCAGCCTTATCCTCCAAGCGTCAGATTGCCGTGGTGTATGCTTCCGGTCAGATTGTTGATGGCGGTGGGGCAGCCACAATCAACTTCGAGAAGTTCGTGCCCCTGATCACTCGCCTCGCCGACGATGACAACGTCAAGGGTATGGTGCTTAGGGTCAATTCCCCCGGTGGTGCGGTGTTCGGTAGCGAGCAGATTGGTGAGGCGCTCGACTATTTCCAGTCGAAGAAGAAGCCCTTGGCTGTGTCGATGGGTGATTACGCGGCTTCCGGTGGCTACTGGATATCATGCTGCGCCAACAGGATTTTCGCCGACGAACTCACAATAACCGGGTCGATAGGTATCTTCGGACTTATCCCCAATGTGGCGGGATTGATGGATAAACTCGGGGTTTCTCCTCAGGAGGTGGCCACAAATCCGGAGGCGGAGTTCCCCAATGGTTTCAAACCTATGGATGAGCGTCAGTTGGCCGCTATGCAGAAGTATGTCGAGAAGGGTTACGACAAATTTGTGGCAAGGGTAGCCAAAGGTCGCAAGATGAAGGAGGAGAAGGTGCGCTCCATCGGTGAAGGCCGTGTCTGGGATGCCGGGAATGCGGTCCGCCTCGGTCTTGTGGATGAGATTGGCAATCTTCAGAAATCTGTGGAATGGGTGGCTGAGAAATGTGGCCTCGGCGAGAACTACTCACTGGCTTCCTATCCTAAGATTGAGAATTCTTTCTGGAACATGCTTCCCGAAATGGCGGATATGAATGCCGATGGAGCGGTGGCGAAGGCCGTGGAGGGTAACTATGACCTCCTTCTGGTGAAATATGCGAGAAAAGTGTTGAGCCGAAAACCTGTTCAGGCCCTCATGCCGGAGTTCGATATCCGCTTTATCGAGGCCAGACCCCTTTGATTCATGCTAAACATATAAATATAAGTGAGGAAAAGCAGTGAAGACTAACAAGGATAAGATAATGGTCTATGTGCTCACCCCGTTGTCGTGGCTATATGGGTTCGCGACGTGGGTGAGAAACTGGCTTTTCGACAATAGGATAATCCTTCAGGAGGAGGAATATGATATTCCGATAGTCGGAGTCGGAAACATAACAGTTGGTGGAACCGGGAAGACTCCGCACGTGGAATATATCGTGAGCAACCTTGCTGCGGAGTGCAACTTGGCTGTCCTCAGCAGAGGGTATAAACGGAAGACGAAAGGGTTCGTGCTCGCGAATCCAAAGAGCACCCCTGATCTGATAGGCGACGAGCCTTTCCAGATTTATCAGAAATTCGGCCGGAAGGTGCAGGTGGCGGTGTGTGAGAACAGGCGGAAGGGGATTGCCGAACTTATGCGTCTTTTCCCCGACCTGCAGTTGATAGTGCTTGACGACTCGTTCCAGCACCGCTGGGTGAAACCGAAGGTCTCCGTGCTCCTGACCGACTACAACCGGCCATTCTATAAGGATCATCTCCTCCCGTTGGGGCGTCTCCGCGAGAGTAAGGTCGGCGTGAACAGGGCGGATATGGTGGTCGTCACGAAATGTCCCGACGACCTCATGCCCATAAATTTCCGTATCACTAAGAATGACCTGGACCTCATGAATTTCCAGAAACTTTTCTTCTCCCGGTACGAATACGGTGCGCTGTCCCCGGTATTTGCCGACGAGGCTCCTTACCATGCCTCTCTCGGAGGTTTGACGGCTAACGACGGTGTGCTACTGCTGACCGGTATCGCACATCCCCGATACTTCGTGCGTCATTTCCGTAATTACCCTTTCAAGGTGAAGGTAGACCATTTCCCGGACCACCACGACTTCTCCCGCTCCGACATCGACAGCATAGCCGCACGTTTCCGCGACCTCCCGGGGGAGCGCAAGATTATTGTCACCACGGAGAAAGATGCCGTAAGGCTCATGCACAATCCTTATTTCCCGAAGGCCCTGAAACCTTTCACATTCTATCTCCCCGTGACCGTCAAGATGATAAACGGTCTTGACGAGAAGGATTTCATCGCTGAACTGAAGGATTCCTTAGGGCTGGCGAAACCGGAGGAGCCGGAGGAACAGCCGGAAAGTTACCTCGGAACAAATTATTGACTGTAACGTTTTATTATTATAGAGCAGAGGGCGTGTTCCATTGCGGAGCGCCCCTTTCTTTTAGCCCAAAAATTTATTGACTATGGAAAAAGACTATCTTGAAATGATCCGCGAGACCGCGGATTATATCCTGAAGAAAGTGGGGGTGGCCCCTGACACCGCTGTAATTCTCGGAACGGGTCTCGGCGACCTCGTGAATCATATCGAAATAAAGAAGGAACTCGATTATAAGGAAATTCCCAATTTCCCGGTTTCTACCGTGGAGGGACACAGCGGAAAACTTATATTCGGCAACCTCGGCGGAAAATTTATAATGGCGATGCAGGGCCGTTTCCACTATTATGAGGGTTACTCGATGAAGGAGGTAACCTTCCCGGTTCGTGTGATGCAGAAACTTGGTGTGCAGACCCTCTTCGTGAGTAATGCCGCAGGGGGTATGAACAAGGAGTTTCAGGTGGGCGACGTTATGATTATCACCGACCACATAAACCTCTTCCCGGAGAATCCATTGCGCGGAAAGAATTATGACGACCTGGGTCCGCGTTTCCCGGCGATGACCGAGGCATATAGCAAAGGTCTTATCATGATGGCTGATGATATTGCACGGGTAGATGGCATCCGTCTGATGCATGGTGTTTACGTAGGCACCCCTGGGCCTACCTTTGAGACTCCCGCTGAATATGAATATTTCCGCATCATCGGCGGAGATGCCGTCGGAATGTCCACGGTTCCGGAGGTAATAGTAGCCAACCATGCGGGAATGACGGTGTTTGGGGTCTCGGTAATCACCGACCTGGGAGGAAAGGACATTACGGAGGTGCCTACCCATGAAGAGGTGCAGAAGGCTGCCGTGAAGGCGCAGCCTGTGATGACACACATCATCAAGGAGATGCTCGGCCGTCTCGCTCGGTAGGGTCAGTAGGTCATTAGATGTTTTGGGGGTAGATGATGCCCCAATCGCTCCAATCCCCCAATCATCCCAAAATATTATTTTTATGGAAAATAAGGAAACTGAAATAAATGAATTAGGTGAGTTCGGCTTGATAGATCATCTCACCAAGGATTTCCCTCTAAGGAATCCGGAGACCAAGAAGGGTGTCGGTGACGATGCCGCTATCATGAATTTCGGCGACAAGGATGTGCTTGTCACGACCGATCTTCTTCTTGAAGGGGTGCATTTCGATGTGCGCTATGTGCCGCTGAAGCATCTCGGCTATAAGGCAGCCGTTGTGAATTTCAGCGACATATATGCCATGAACGGTACGCCCAAGCAGATTACTGTAAGCATAGGCGTGTCGAGCCGTTTCACTGTTGAGCATCTGGAGGCAATCTATTCGGGCATCCGCCTTGCGTGTGAGATTTATGGTGTCGACATGGTGGGAGGTGATACCAGTGCCAGTGTAACAGGTCTGGTGATTAGCATTACCTGTATAGGTGTGGCGAAACCGGAAGATGTGGTGACTCGCGACGGTGCTAAGCCCACAGATATTATCTGCGTGAGCGGTGATCTGGGGGCTGCTTATATGGGTCTGCAGTTGCTTGAGCGTGAGAATCGGGTAGGGCAGGGGCAGAAGGATTTCCAGCCCGACTTCGCCGGTAAGGAATATATCCTCGAACGTCAACTGAAACCCGAAGCACGAAAGGATATCATCGAGGAATTGCGCAAGCAGGGAATTAAGCCCACCGCCATGATGGACGTAAGCGACGGTCTCTCCTCCGAACTCCTGCACATCTGCAAGGATTCCGACACGGGGTGCAGGGTATATGAGGATAAGATCCCCATCGATTACCAGACAGCCCTCATGGCAGAGGAGTTTAACATGAATCTTGTAACAGCCGCCATGAACGGCGGCGAGGACTACGAACTCCTCTTTACTGTTCCCCTGACCGACCACGAAAAAATAGAAAAAATGAAAGGGGTAAGAATGATCGGCTACATCACCAAGCCCGAATTAGGCTGCGCCATGGTCACCCGCGACGGCGCCGAAATCCCCCTCAAGGCCCAAGGCTGGAATGCCTTCGCAAAGTAATCTTCTTTGAATCTTATGAGGCTTACCGGGGCTTTATGATTCTTATGAATTTCATGGTTTTTATGGTTTTTATGGTTTTTATGAATCTTATGGGTCTTATGATTCTTATAGTTTTCATAAAACCCATAAAACCCATAAGCCACATAAGTCACATAAATCACATAAGCCCATAAATCACCCATAAGACCCATAAGACTCATAAGATTCAAAATTCCAATAAAAAATTTTCATTCTCAAAAATACTTAAGTCTCATGAATAGATTTCTCAAGATCTCAGGTGATTATTCCGAATGGCATGTCTATAAGAAGGCAGTAATCATCTGCGATGTGACGGAATTATTCATAAACAGGGCTTTTCAAGCGCCTACAAGAACTGTCGACCAGATGAGACAGGCTGCCCGCTCATGCAAACAAAACATTGTTGAAGGGGTTAGTGATGCAACTGTGTCTGCGGAAATGTGTATAAAGTTGTTGGGGGTGGCAAGAGGTTCGGTAAGAGAACTTTTGGAAGACTATCAGGATTTTCTGCGTCAAAGGCAGATGCACATCTGGGATAAGGAAGACCCGCGCACAATACAGACCCGGCAATATTGCATTAATAATAACAATGCCATTGTTTTTGCAGCGAAATGTCGTGAAAGAAGTGATGAGACAGTTGCAAATATCATGATTACCCAGATAAGGCAAATTGATGCTTTATTGGCGAAAACCTTAAAAAGGTTAGAGGCCGAATTTCTCGCGGAGGGAGGAATAAAGGAAGCAATGTCAAGGGCTCGCCGCCAACAACGCGGGTATTAAAATCCTCCCCCTCCCCAATAAACAATAAAAGCCCAAAACAACCCCCACAACCCTCATAAGTCTCATAAGAATCATAAGAATCATAAGAATCAAAAAATCATAAGAATCATAAGTCTCATAAGAATCAAAGAATCATAAGAATCATAAGAATCATAAGAATCATAAGTTTATAGTTATCCTCTTTAAGTATGAATGAATTAAAACCTTAATCCCGAAAATACGGGAATTTATGATAACAAAGCCTATTCTTCGGGCTTGGTAATTCGGCTCATATTCCCGTGGTGAAGAGATGTCTGAAAGTGATACCGACATTCTGGTTGATTACGATGAGTCAAATGGATGAGTGTCACTATTTAAAATGGGTGGTATGCTGATGGAACTTTTCATCATCTCTCAAGAGGAAAGATGATGCAAAAAGGGCTCTATTGCGTAGAGCGGAATATTTGACATCCAATCCTGTCGCTCGTAGCCTTGCATGGAGAACCGATAGCCGTATAAGTCGCGCCCTGTATTGTCAACAGTGATGAATTGACGCAGTGATTTGGATTTTACGTTCTTCTCCGCCTTTACTTCAATAGGTAATAGTCGGTCGTCTGATTGAACTATGAAATCTATCTCCATTGAGGAGTTTTCTTTCGAATAATAACCTATACTTAAGTCAGGGAATACCACCATTTGTTCCAAAACATAATTCTCGGTAAATGCTCCTTTAAATTCCGAGAAGACAGAATTACCGATGAGCATTAATTATATTTTCCCTACCTGCCGTGCTCCGTAAAGCATCAGTGGTTTACGATGCATTGAATGTTTCCAGGCTACTAAATCCTTATAAATAGATCTTTCCATTGAAAATAAATAAATTACCTCGCAAATTTACATTTTTATTGGGGAATCGCATAGCCCAGTGTACCAGCCTCAAAAAGTAGACATGTACCAGCCTCTTCGCTTCCTCTACGGGAAAATTGGTATTCCCCAATAAAAGTGTTGAAAACTTCCTAATTTTCCCCAATAAAAATGTAGCAAATGCGTGTATATTCCCCAAAATAAATGTAAATTTGAGGCCTAAATATCTGATATATAGTGAAGAGAGAAGTTTACAAACAATTGCTTGAATGGAAAGCATCAATAGGAAGGAATCGTCGACAATGCCGGCACCGGTTTGCACGGCTACAGATTCTCCATGTTGGGGTATGAAAATCAGGACTGGATGACCAATATCCCTCTTATATCCGTAGAGCCGTATCTCAAGAAAAGAATGATGACATTAAATTTTTAAATCTGAAAGATAAAATCCACTTATTTTATACTTCCGATTTAAAAATAACCTAAAAACAAATCATCTTTTTGGGATTTTAAAATATAATTATTAATTTTGCAATGCGACCTGCCTGAAGCCCGGGTTTGGGGTAGAGGGAAGGGTGCAAGACATTGTGGAAAAGCGTTTATCAGTCGCTTTACTTCTTTGACACATAGAAACTTCGCAACTTTCATGGAACAGTCAAGAGTAAGCAACGGTAGATGCCCGTGGTGTGAACTGTCACGACAAGGATGTAGCACGAGAGTGTTGCATCTTTGGCGTTGCCATTCATATATACGTGTGGGCTTCTCCGTTGCTCGTTCCAACTGTTCCGGGCAATGCGAAGGCCTCTATGTGTGGGAACGAGCAACAGGTACAGACTCGCACGTTTTTCTTTTCTAACCTAACCACCATTAGGTGAGTCAATGGAATTACAATTATTATGAATCACTTAAAATTGAGAAAAGTAAAGTACAAGTTACAAGAGTATCCGGGATTTGACGACGAAAGAACAGAAGTGGAAGAAGCACAACTACTGAAAGATTGTGAGTGGAGAGAGGGTTGGTTTCATGATTGGACTGAAGTTCATGATACCTCAAAATGTGATAGAACTATCATTGAGAAATACGCATTAGTAGAAACTGAAGAAGGAAAGATTGAGGCAATCGCCTACTATAATTTAATCTTTTTGAATAGGCCAGATTATGAATAATAGTTACAAACGACTGGATCGTAAATCTAATTCTACTCTTGAAGATGCTCATCTTAGATTCTTTCATAAACTCATAGTAGCTATAGAAAATGATAAAGAGATTAAAGATAAGATAGTCAAGAATTTTTCAAATCTTGAAGTGAAAAATATTATAAATAAGGGGAAGCAGAATAGCTATTCGATAACCATAAATCCTCTTGATTATCCATCCCATATAGGGTACGATGAGTTTAGATTTACGGATAATAAAAATAATAAAGCTTTTTCTTTATTATATCATTTACGTAATGCTTTTGCTCATAATAGGGTTCAACTAGAAAAAGAAACCTTGCAGCTAATGTTTCAGGATGAATATAAGAAGAAAATTAATATGGTTGGAAAATGTAATTTTCTAAAGTTGAAATATTTAGTCGAGACCATATTGGGAGAACACAATATGACTGAAGAGGAGAAAAAAATGTATAAGAAGAAAAATAGGAATAATAAAAGAAAACAGTCAAATCAAAAAAAGAAAACTAAAAAATGAGCAAAACATTTACAAAATTCGGAATGATAGTAGCATTCATGCTCTCATTCCTTTCAGCCTCCGCATACGACTTTGAGGTTGATGGTATCTATTACACAGTTACCGATTTTTCTAACTTGGAATGTATGGTAGTTTCTGGAGATAAAAATTATTCAGGTGATGTGGTAATTCCTTCAACTGTTACTTTCAATGGTAAAACACTTACAGTTGTTTCCATCGGTAATTCAGCCTTCGATTATTGCAGGTCACTGACGAGCGTAACGATACCTGACTCAGTAACGATCATCGGACCGTATGCCTTCGCTTATTGCAGTTCACTGACGAGCGTAACGATCCCGGCCTCAGTAACGAGCATATATCACCGTGCCTTCGATGGTTGTAGTTCACTGACGAGCGTAACGATCCCGGCCTCAGTAACGAGCATCGATAGTGCAGCCTTCAATGGTTGCAGTTCACTGACGAGCGTAACGATCCCGGCCTCAGTAACGAGCATCGGTTGGTATGTCTTCTATGGGTGCAGTTCCCTCACGAGCGTAACGATACCTGACTCAGTAACGATCATCGGACCGTATGCCTTCGCTTATTGCAGTTCACTGACGAGCGTAACGATACCTGACTCAGTGACGAGAATCGGTGATTATGCCTTCGAGGATTGCAGTTCACTGACTAGCGTAACAATCCCGGACTCAGTAACGAGCATCGGTAATTCTGCCTTTTCCGGGTGCAGTTCACTGACGAGCGTAACGATACCTGACTCAGTAAAGAGCATTGGAGCGGAAGCCTTCTGTGATTGTAGTTCACTGACGAGCGTAAAGTTGAGCGAAAATTTAGAGCTTATCGAGTATGGTACATTTGGATATTGTAAAAAATTGGAATCAATAGAAATTCCGGGTAACGTTAAGGAAATAGTTCAACATCAGGGGACATTGAGTTGGACATTTGCTGATCTTAAAAGATTAGTTTTAAAATATTCTGCTGATTTGTTGGTGTCATCGTATTATAGTAATAATCACCATGAAAACATTGAAACGAGTTGGGATTCCAAACTAACAGAAACCCTCGAAGAAGTATTCTTTGACCGACAGATGGAATATCCTATGCCGTTGCCGAATGTAAAGACTCTCTCTTTCGGTGAGCATCTTGAGAAGGTTCAGGTTGAGGATATCCAAAATTGCGAAAAATTGGAGACAATCGTATGCTATGGCACTGAACCGCCGACATTGCCTGACTGTTCCAACAAGCAGTATATGAATGTCGTGGTAAAGGTGCCGCAGGATGCTTTGGAGAAGTATCAGCAGGCTGAGAATTGGAAGAATTTCTGGAATCTGCAAGGGTTTGATCCCTCGGAGGCCGGAGTGGATGAGATTCCGTCTGCAAACGTGGAGAAAGTGGAGACCGGGCGCTACGACCTCAACGGACAGAGGGTAGGAGAAGATTATCGTGGCATCGTCATCGTCCGATATTCCGATGGCTCAACCCGCAAACTAATAGCAAGATAAACTAAAAACTCATAACCAACAGAAAGGAAGGCACCCGAGGCCTTCCTTTTTTGCATATCAAGAATTATTTAAGAAATTTGGGCAACCATCCTGTCATTGGAAGAGGCAGGTTGATTACTCTTGTCTCTCCGTTATGCTTACTGACAGTAAATTCCTTTCCCGAGAGGATGACGGCTGTAGATGGCTTATATTTCCCGATATATACCGACAGACTTTTTGAAGAGGTATTGACTGATGATTTCACTTCTACAGGAATAATCTCCAGCCCATTCTGAATGATATAATCCACCTCGGCAATACCGTTAGATACCCAATAGCGTGGCATCTGATCTATCGCCGGAAGCAGATTCTCCAGTACTGTATTTTCCGTCAAAGCCCCTTTGAATTCTATAAAATTCTGACTGTCGGTAGTGAAGATAGTAGGAGGAATATTTGCAAGTTCGCGCAATAGACCTACATCCAGCATATAAATTTTGAAAGAACCTATATCATCGAATGCACTCAAAGGAAGTCCCGGGTTTGATAAACAGTAAATTTGATATATAAGTCCGGCTTCCTTAAGCCAGGTCAAGGCATCCTCGTATTCCCGTGCTCTTGCTCCGTTTTTGACAACTTTATATACGAACTTCCTGTTTTCTTTCGATAATTGCGAAGGCAGGGAGCGCCATACTGCTGCTATTTTTGGAAAAATTGTCTCTGGTGCATGTTTTGAGAAATCAAAATAGTAGGAAGTAAGTATCTCACGTTGTTCGGCGATAACTTTTTCTTGCCCCGGATTCTCGAGAGAAGCTACTACCGCACGAGGCATACCGCCACTGATTTGATATTGCCGATAAGTGTCCCACATTTTACTGTTGACGATTGCCGGGAGAGGTTTTATCTCAGTCGTCTCGTCAATGAATTTCCATATTTCCGGATTGACGGCCCGGAGATACTCGCTAAAGGAGATGGGATACATTTTTATAAAATCTACTTTTCCAACCGGGAAGCCTTTGTGTCTGTGTATAGCCACTCCTAATAATGAACCTGCCGCGATAATGTGATAGGCGGGAGCATCTTCACAGAAATATTTAAGAGAATTTAATGCTTCCGGACATTCCTGAATCTCATCAAATATTATTAGTGTTTCCTCCGGCTTAATCGCTGTGGAAGTATACAGACGTAGAATTTCCAGGATTCTCTCCGGCTGTTTAGTCCTTTTGAATTCCTCTTTCAGCGGCTCATTGGCATCAAAATTAAAATAGACAAAAGAGGAATAACACGTCTCCCCAAATTTTTTCATAACCCATGTTTTCCCTATCTGTCTGGCTCCCTGAATCAATAAGGGTCTTCTCGAGGCGGATTTTTTCCATTCCTTAAGTCTTTCTATAATATCTCTTTCAATATCCATAACCTAAGATTAAGCTTCTAATGAGACCTCAAAGTTAGGAATAATTTCTTGGATATAAAAGATGCAAGTTAGTAAAATGTGATATATTTCACATTTTAAGTTGGAAAAATGTGATAATTCCCACATTTTCCCAACTTGGATAATAAAACACCTCCTGCAACCGGTATCCCCAATAATAATCTTTGTAGAATAAGCATCCCGTTTAAATCCCTGTTACTTTCTTTGCAGTTCAAACTGATCTAAATCTTACTCATAATTCTCCCGATTTTCTCTTGATTTCACGGAAAATTTGAGTTTTTTGCACTTTTTTATTTTTTGGAACGGAACGATTTTAACATATTTTTAAGGTATTTTACCCTCAAATTCCTCTGTTATCCCTTGTCGCTTAATCTGTTATAAATCCTACCATATCCTGCAATACGTTCCACCCCCGGAACGGATCCGTAAGATATTCCCTCCCGGGAGATGCTTTTAAATGAAAGTGCTATATGGGGGATGTCGTTTTTATCTCTCTTTCTTTCATTATAGCCAAAAAAATTGTAAATTTGTGGAAGTTAAAGTTACCACGAAATGGCTCTATCCAAGATAAAATATCCCGTAGGCATCCAGACCTTCCCCGAAATAATTAAAGAGAATTATTTCTATGAGGATAAAACCGCTATCATCTTTGAGTTGGTAAATTCCTCAAAGTATGTGTTTCTGAGTCGTCCCCGTCGTTTTGGAAAAAGTCTCTTGACGTCTACCATTGAGGCATATTTCCAAGGGGAACGTGACCTTTTCCAAGGGTTGGAAATTGAGAAACTCGAAGAGAGATGGGAATCATTTCCCGTTTTCCGTTTTGATCTCAGCGCGTCAAACTACGATGATCCCTCAAAACTCGCAATGAAAATCAATATGTTCCTGTCGCGTTGGGAAGAGGAATACGGTATCAAATCCTGTGGCGGTATATCGGAGCGTTTCTCAAATCTGCTCTATTATGCGAAGCAGAAGACGGGAAAAAGGAGCGTGGTATTGATTGATGAGTACGATAAACCAATCCTTGACTGCATAGCGGAGACCGAGGTGCAGGAAAAGATAAAATCAGACTTACGCGGATTCTATTCTGTGATAAAGGAAAGCGATGCCTATATCCGCTTCGCAATGCTTACGGGGGTGACAAAATTTGGGAAAGTGTCGGTATTCAGCGGACTCAACAATATAACCGACATATCATTGAATCCTAAATATAATGCTATCTGCGGGTTTTCGGAGACGGAATTCACAAGGGACTTTGAAAAATCAATAAAGGATTTTGCCATTTCAAACGAAATGTCTGAAGAGGAGGCCTGGTCTCTCTTTAAACGGAAATATGATGGCTACCGTTTTGCGAAAAAAGGAGAAGGCATATATAACCCCTATAGTGTCCTCAGGGCATTTGATGAGGAGGAAACAAAAGATTATTGGTTTTCCTCCGGTTCATCATCCCATCTGATAAATCTTCTCAAGACGACATCGCTTCCGTTCAACGATCTTGAGGGTGCCGAGAGAAGTGAGAGTGTATTGAGTGATATAACATCACTTGAAAACGACAGTGTCCCTCTTCTATATCAAGCCGGTTATCTGACGATAAAGGGATATTCCAAAGATGATAATTCCTATATTTTGGGTTTCCCGAACGAAGAGGTGCGGCATGCCTTCTGGGAATCATTGGCAGCCTGTTTTTTCAATCTCAAAGATGCTCCCCGTGAGTTTAATCAGTACGGTTTCATATCCGATGTAAATCAAGGTCATCCCGAATTATTCATGCAGAAACTCAGAGGCCTCATTGCAGATACATCTCCCGGAGTTGAAAGAAATAAAGAGTTGCATTTCCAGAATGTGTTGGCTATCGTGTTCAAATTGTTAGGTTTCAGGATTCATACGGAGGTAGAATCCTCTCACGGTCGCTGCGACATGCAAGTATTGACGGCATCATACGTCTATATTTTTGAATTTAAACTTGATGGAAGTGCCAAGGAAGCGTTGGCGCAAATCAAAGACAGAGGCTACGCTGTTCCCTTCTGTTCTGATAGAAGAACAGTCTTTTTGATTGGCGCCAACTTCTCCTCACGAGAAAACACCATCACAGATTGGATAGTAGAACCATATCAGTCTTGATGGAATACAATTAGCGATGACTTAAAATCTAAATTGGAATTTATTTAATATTGTAGAAATTACGGATATATAAGTTATGAGAAAAGTGTTATTATCTTTTGCTGTGGCAATGATCGGTTGTGGCGGAGTTTCCGCAGCCGATCCCATTCAGAAGGCAGAGTGCGGTTCGATTGAGCGAATCAGCATGGTGGCTCCTCAGTTGAACGACACTATCGATATTGACGTGTGGCTTCCTGAAAATTTTGACCGTGAGAAACGTTACCCCGTCCTTTATATGCACGACGGTCAGAATCTCTTTGACGCGGCAACGACCTGGAATCATCAATCGTGGGAAATGGACGTCACTCCGTGCCGGATGATACAGGCCGGGGAGATTGAACCGATGATAATTGTGGGGATACACAGCGACCCGGTTAAGAGGGTCTCTCAGCTGATGCCCGAACAGGCGGTGGCCGACTCCGGTCTTGAGGCCTTGATGGAGGAAGTGAAACTCAAAGGTCAGCCCATAGATGGCGATGAGTACGCCGAATTTGTGGTCAAGACCCTGAAACCGTATATAGATTCCGCATACCCGACCCTTACTGAGCCTGAGCATACCTCCGTAATGGGCTCCAGCATGGGAGGCCTGATGTCGCTCTATCTTATATCGCAGTATCCCGAGACGTTCGGAAGTGCCGCATGCCTCTCCACCCACTGGTACGGCTCATTGAATGCAGGCGACAAATTCGGCGACGCCATGATGTCGTATGTGGAAAATCATCTTCCTGACCCCGCTACCCACAGATTATATTTCGATCACGGAACCTCCACCATCGACGCCTGGTACGGGCCCTGGGAAACGAAGGCATTGCTCATTGCGCAACAGAAGGGTTATCAGTATGGTCAGAATCTTGACAGTTACATAGACTATGGTGCCCCACACGAAGAGACAGCCTGGGCAGCGCGCGTCAGCCGTCCTCTCCGCTTCCTCTTCGGAAAATAAACCTAAGTATATTCCAAACACTACACTTTAACGAATAGGCAGTCTGACAATTGAATGTCAGGCTGCCTATTCAAATATCATTTCTACAAAGATGATTTTGTATACCCCATCTCCACTGCCTTTTTGACAGGAGAACAGTAGCCTTCAGCAGCACAGGGGTTTTATATCTTTAGCCTCGCGCCTTGAGCCTCGGGCCTCGTGGCTACCGCCTTTTTGACAGGAGAACAGTAGCCTTCAGCAGCACAGGGGTTTTATATCTTTA
>CAMWMD010000042.1 GCA_947175265.1 uncultured Porphyromonadaceae bacterium
CCCCCCCCCCCCCCCCCCCTTTTTTTTTTAATGATACGGCGACCACCTAGATCTAAACCTCTCTATTCGTCGGCAGCGTCAGATGGGTATAAGAGACATGATAGAGCACCGCGTAACGGTAGAAAATGCGGTTGGATTTGTTTTCCCTGCATTTTTCCCAATATGTGCCCTTGGCCTCCGTCAGCGAGATACCCTTTATGAACGGGATACGCGCCGAGGCTATGCGTGTGTCAAATCCGAATGTCTCGGTCTCGGTGACATTGCCGTCGGTGTTTTCATGACGGGCCGAGGAGGAGGTGCTGTGTACGACATTCGTTGCCACGGCCATAATGATTCTCCGTGCGATCTCTTCCAGAGCCTTATCCTTTGCGGCACTCAGATCGGAAGCCTCGACATCCACCACAATCCCATCGTCAGGTTGGCTGTAGAGCCATCCGGGCGCGGATTTCTCACTTTTCTCAATCACCTTTGCTTTCTGTGCGCACACTCCCTGGGAGAGAAGCAATGTCCCGATAAGGAGCAAGAGAAGTCTTTTCATAGGCTTAAGGGGAGATTGCGTATCTCAATTTTCTTGTAATCTACACTGAGCCCCACGAACTGCAGAATGCCCGGATTTGTTTTTACATCCTCTATGAAATATTCCACCTTGACAGGCACCCCGTCGGGGAAACTGCGATACTTGGAGCCCTCCACATAACAACGCTCATAGTTATCGCCTTCCTCATCCACGGCCTGTCGGAATCCGAGTGCGCATTCTCCGGAGAGGGATTTCTTACCGACATACTCAATCGAGGCTGTGATTTTTATTTTGCGGGCAGTGGGGAGATATTCAGCCTTCACCACTGTGAATTTCCAATTGGGGTCTTCTATGAAGATACCGTAATTTCCGGCAGGTGAGGGCCTTTGTGAGAGTGCAGGCGTATTGCCGCCGGGGGCATTCTCCGGGTTTGAATTCATCTCTTTCCAGCGTTGCCAGTCGCGTTCCTCTTTGGCTTCTCTCTTGGCCTCTTCCTTGGCAATGTCATCGTCGATTTTGCCACGCAGAGCCGCGATATATTCCACAGATTCCTCATGGCAGGGAGCGGATGCCGGCACGCCGGTAAGGTATATCATGGCGAGGGCAGTCTTTCCGGAGGCGGCCAAGGTCTGGGCCCTTCCCAGCACTTCGGAACAGTGGTCGGAATAGTATTCATCGACCTTTTCCCTTGCCACACGTACAAAGCGTGTGAATACGGCATCCGTGGGCTTTATTGAGTTGGCAAGCGCCAGAACGGCATCGCTGTTCCCTGACTTGGAGGCGGCTTTCAGAGGCACTGTCACCGAATAGTATCGTGCGCCGTCAACCTTATTCCTTGCCACGAGCACCAGTTCGCCGGATACGGTCGATATATCGCGGACAAGGCCGGAAGTCTGCGACTGTCCGGTGACAGAGAGGGCGGGCTCAACAGTGAACACATCGACAGCCCCGGAGGCCGACGCCGAGTTGCGCGTCAGAATCTGTACGGTCTTGTCATAGACTACTGTGGCGGCTGCCTCCGTAAGCCCTCCTTCCACTCTGACAGGACTCACCGAGAAATTCACCTGTGCGGAAGATGGAAACGCGGCAGCGATGACAGCAGCACAAACGACGGCCGATTTCAATATGAATTGATTTAAAGGTTGTAACATCATGCTGTTTTATTCAATGGTGATGATCAGTTTCTGACCCATCGCAGTGACTTTCGCCTTGTAGGAATCGCCGAAGTGACGTTTCATGAACTTCCTCAGGGCAGAATTGAAGTTGCTCATTGTGTAACTGCGGTTGCGTTCGGCATCCCAAAGGGGGATATTGATGCTTGCGGCAATGAATTTGTCGTTGCTCTGCGACATATCATAGACTCCGTGATTCGCATTGGAGCGGAGCCACTCTTCAAGTTCTTCCTTGAAATCCTCTTCAGTCACCGGAGTCTCGCTGTCGAAATCCCAGTCGGATACTGTCTCACCGAGAAGGAACTCAAGTTTCATCTCACGCCCTTTCTCCACCATCTGAGCAAATGCATCCTTAATCTGAGTGAAGAATTGGTTCTCCACTTTCTTGAGGGCATAATCGGTAAGAGCGATGTAATCTGTGGTCATATACTGGCCGCTGGCATGGGAAACAGAACTTAACTTTTGGGCAGTCTGGCGTTCCACAGCATCGATATTGAGTGTGCATTGTCCTTTGCCGGCGTTGTTTATGAGGTCGAGATCCACTGTCACCACGATGTCGGCCGGAAGTTGCTGAATCACCATTGTGCGTGCGTCGGTCTGTGTGCCGTCATGCATAATGTCGTCGGTCTTGGAATTGGCGAGCATGGTGACAAAGTCGCGGGTCTTGTATCCGTGGGAAGCAAACTGCGAACTTACGGAATTCACGGCATGCTTCATGGCGGGATTGGAGTCGATGAGATTCTTCATCCCCTGGAAACTCTGGTCGTCTGAACGCACGTAAGGCACCACTACGATTGTAGGATTCAAACCTGTGGTGGGGCCTGTTTTCCCTTTGTCCTGCCATGCCGGCGACACCGAAAGATGTGAGGCCAGAAGGTCGTTCTTCAGCTTTTCGATATTCACGGTCACTTTCATCCTCACTCTCCTGTCAGAACCGATTTTAGTCTCGTCCAGACGCACGGGTGTGGAGGTGAGGTAGTTGCGATATTTCGCCTCTTTATAGAAAGTATAGTCAAATTCCTTACTGGGGGTGGTAAGCATCGGTTGTCCGGAATGCAGACCCTCTACTCCTCTGTTTATGAGGCCAAAGAAAGCCTGTTTCACGGCAAGTTCCTCCGCCTCTTTTGTTTTGGAGGCGTTGGCGGCCGAAATCAATGTTACTTCTGAGCCGGATTGTCCGTCAAGGGTGACTTCGGCAGTGGTGGGAATGGCATTGGCTATGCCTGTGGCGGCAAGCCACATCATAGCCAATGTTATGATTTTCAAGAATGAATGGTTTCTCATGATCTGAATATGTTATTTTCCGTATTTATTTGATGGAACGAACTATAACATCCTGACCGGAATTGAAAGCATCATAAATCTCTCTGCCGCCTCTCTTTATCTTGCATTTTGAAAGATTCTCACTTTCTACATCAGTCACCTCAGCCTCGCCAATAAGTCTGAAGGATGTGTTGCCTCCTATCATGCGTTTTACGCGCACCTCAAACTTGGCGCCTTTGGCCATTCCATTGTCTGCCCCGAGATTTATATAGGCTGACTTCGCGTCATTTCCCCTGCATTCATCAAGTTCGATGATTTTTCCGACAGTGGGGAATGCCTCCTCAACGAATTTCTTCATTTGTTTGGCAGCCTCACCGGCGGCTATCTGCACTGCCTCATCCTCGCTTGATGCTGATTTGAAGAAGGTTGTCAATGGTATTCCGATGATACTTTTTGGCAGTGTATATGTCTTGGTAAATACTGTTGTTCCGTTATTGGGATCAATCACCTTCAAAGTGAAACTGATTGAGGCTGAATAACTGGTTATAGCCCCTTTGGAGTCTCTATTTTCAGAAGTGGAAATAGAAGTGACAACTCCCTGAATAAGGAAATTGGCTCCCTCCTCCGACATTACTTTCATCCTTTCAAGATCATTTCCTGCGGAAGCATTTTCCTGCATACGTCGCTCTTTTTCTATATTTAGCACGCTCTTGGAATCCACATCGATGAGGTTCACACGATTAGTCTTCTGGATACCCTCCATGACATTATTGCGTATTGCTTCCGCCCATGCGAACCGTACTGAATTGGGTCGGCTGAAGTAGTCGATGAAGACGTTAGGTTTACCTTGGGGTTCCTGAGCCATGGCACAGATGGCGGTCAGAAGAATTGACACAGTCAAAAGAAAAAATTTTTTCATGATGATTATAATTATGGTATAGAGAAACACAATTTATCCATATCAGGAGAATATGGATAATTGTCTCCACAAAACTATAAAAATAATTTCTAATTACCAAATTTTAATTAAATTGATATAAAAATCGGGGTTGTTCCCTTGATGATTGCTAATACGAAACGACTAAACTTTCTGTATTTTGCATATAATGATTTATGTATAAAAATAAAATTTTTAAAATAATAATACGGGTTTGTTGCAGATTTCAGTATGTTTGGTTGAATAATCCGGGTTAAGTGCATTCAATTAAAAGCTTGCACGATAAAAATACTGCGGGAGGGCCTATGGCTCTCCCGCAGAGTGATAAAATATGAGGATGAATCACTTTATATATGTCACAGCCTCAGGATTCCACTTGTCGATGGGTTTGTGGGGTGTCCTGACGTAGCCCAGGGGAATCACATTGAAGGGGACGAACTCCTCCTCCATGCCGAGCATACCCTTCACTTTCTCCATGCGGTCGGGGTGAGGGTAGAGGGCTGTCCAGACGCTTCCCAGACCCAAGGCATGAGCCGCAAGAAGTATGTTCTCGGAAGCGGCCGAAAGGTCCTGAACCCATAACGTGTCGTCGACTCCTTCAAGGAATTTCCTTCTGTCGCCGCACACTACAATGGCCACCCCGGCATCCTTGGCCATCTTGCAATAGGGTAGTGCCTCCGACAATTCCAGAAGAATTGACTTGTCGGTCACCACATAGAAATGCCACGGCTGACGGTTGACACCTGTAGGGGCAGACATGGCCGCCCGGAGTATCGTACCGACCTTATCATCCTCCACACCCTTCGAGGCATCGAAAAGACGGTCGCTGGTGCGGGTGAGTATGTTCTCAATAATTATCCTCTCTCTATCCTTTGAATCATTATCTTTTTCCATAGTAAGTGTCTGTTATACAAAAATAATAACATAGCGCGGAGTGTAATGTTCAGAATCACCGATTTATCAACGTCTGCTGCTTGCTAAATACCGGATTGAGAACGCAGAATTGGAACATTGGGGAATAATGGCTAACTTTGCGGCCGTAAAAGAGAACAACACCTTATTCATGAAAGGGAAAACATTCATACGCCGATTTACACCGGAGTCCTATCTTCAGTCATATAAAAGCCTCATAAGGCTCGGAATACCCGTGCTGATAACTCAACTGGGAGTAATTGTCGTGAACTTCGCCGACACCATGATGGTGGGGGCATACGGACTCGACGAACTTGCCGCGTCGGCTTTTGTCAACAGCCTATTTGTCGTGGTGATAGTCATGCTCATGGGATTCGCAGGGGGTGTGACTCCCCTTATAGGCGCACTATACGGACGTGGCGACCATAAGGAGGGGGGAGCCGTGCTCAGGGCCGCGCTTCAGGTAAACGTGGTAATCTCCATACTCTTTACCCTCATAATGACGGGAGTCTACTTCTTCCTTGACAGATTCGGACAGGATCCCGAACTACTTCCCATAGCCCGGGAATATTATCTGATAGTGCTGTTCACCCTTATCCCGATGTCGGTGTTCAACTGTTTCCAGCAGATGGCCAACGGCACTACCGACACGGCCACCCCAATGTGGATAATACTCTTCTGCGATGTCCTCAACATCGGAGGTAACTATCTCCTTATCTTCGGCAAGTTCGGTTGCCCGGAACTCGGCCTTACGGGAGCCGGGATAAGCACACTTGTGGCGCGTACGGTAGGAGCGTTGATTATTGTGGCAGTAGTGGCACGCCGACGCCGTTACCGTGCCTATTGGGAGGCGATGAAGCAGACCCCCTCCGGAGGGGGAAGACGCATGAAGGTCTGGACCACGAGTTATCCCCTTATGATACAGAGCGGCGTGGAATGCGGACTATGGGCTGTCGGCGCAATAGTCAGCGGCTGGTTCGGAAAGGTGCAGCTCGCCGCCTATCAGGTGATGAATACCATCGCCCAACTGGGATTCATGACCTACATGGGTTTCGGGTGGGCCACCTCGATACGTGTCGCGAACTTCACCGGAGTGGGAGACATAGACGGCGTAAGGCAGATCACCAAAGCCGGCCTTCACCTTGTCCTGCTCCTCGCCACGTTCGCCTCTGTGATATTCTTCTTTTTCACTGAGAATCTCGTGCATATATTTACCCCTGAGGAGGAAGTGGCGCTGGCCGCGCTTCCCCTCGTGGCGCCACTCATCCTCTACCAATACTGCGACGGAGCGCAACTCACGTTTGTCAACGCCCTGCGTGGAACGTCGGTGGTTAAGCCACTGCTGTGGATTTCGGTGATAAGTTATATCGCCGTAGGCATACCTGCGCTCCTGCTTCTGGCCAAGGGGTTTAACCTTGGGGCCGAAGGGGTCTACTACAGTTTCTCGATTGCCCTGGCCTGTGCCACAATATTGCTGGTCATAGCGTTCCGAAAGGCATTGACAAGCCTGTCAATAAAAAAATAGAAACTGTTAAGACACTTTAATATAAAAAATTGTGAATTGTCAGATAAATTTCATTACTTTGCACACCCTAACCATAGCAGAGATAACAAATGGGTAAAATCATAGCAATCGCCAATCAGAAAGGTGGTGTCGGAAAGACCACCACCGCCTTCAATCTCGGAGCCTGTCTTGCCGCCGATGGCAAAAAGGTGCTTCTCGTTGATGCCGACCCACAGGCGAATGCCACTTCCGGTCTGGGTGTGAATCCCGAGGATGCGGAATTTTCGGTGTATGAATGTCTTGTAGACGGGGCTGACCCCCACTCGGCGATAGTGCCTACATGCATCGAGGGGCTGGGGCTTATATGCTCCCGTATAGATCTCGTGGGTGCTGAGGTGGAACTGATGAACAGGCGTGACAGGGAAAAGGCACTGTGCAAGGTGCTCGAGCCCCTGAAAGAGGAATTTGATTTCATACTTATTGACTGCAGCCCCTCGCTGGGCGTGATTACGGTCAACGCCCTCGCGGCGGCCGATTCGGTGATAATACCGGTGCAGGCGGAATATTTCGCTCTTGAGGGAATCTCACAACTGCTCAACACCATACGCATCATAAAGAGCCGGCTCCGCCCGCAACTCGAAATCGAGGGTTTCCTGCTCACGATGTATGATGCCCGCCTGCGTCTGGCAAATCAGATTTTCGAAGAGCTTAAGGGTCATTTCGGCGATATGGTATTCACGACGGTGATTCCCCGCAACATAAAGCTTTCGGAGTCTCCGAGCCACGGTCTCCCCGTGATACTGTATGATCCCGAGAGCCGGGGGTCGATTGCCTACAGCCAACTCGGACGCGAACTCATAGCGCGCAACAGACGTAAGAAAGCCTGATAACAAAACACGATTCAATAATGGCATTGAAAAGAAACGCATTGGGGAGGGGTCTCGACTCCCTCATCTCAATGACCGACATACAGACTGGCGGATCTTCCGCCATAAATGAAATCGAGGTAGACCTCATATACCCGAACCCGGAGCAACCGCGCCGCACATTCGATGAGGAGACCCTTGAGGAACTGGCCACATCGATACGGGAATTGGGTGTCATACAGCCCTTGTCGCTGCGCGATGCCGGCGACGGCACATATCAGATCATCGCCGGAGAGCGACGCTGGAGGGCGGCCAAACTTGCAGGCCTCTCTTCCGTGCCCGCTTACGTGCGCACTGCCTCTGATTCGGAGGTGACGGAGATGGCCCTTATCGAGAATATCCAGCGTGAGGATCTTAACGCTATCGAGGTGGCTTTGGCTTTCCGTAAACTCATCGACACGTACGAACTCACCCAGGACCGCCTCTCGGAGCGTCTCGGAAAAAAGAGGGCCACAATAGCCAATCATCTCCGCCTCCTGAAACTTCCCGCCGAGATACAACTCGGACTGCGCGACCATAAACTTGAGATGGGGCATGCGCGTGCCCTCCTGTCGGTGACCGACCCCAAGGAGCAACTGAAACTGTATAACCTCATAATAAAAGAGGGGCTGACGGTCAGGAAGGTCGAGGAGTTGGCAAGAAGTATGGGCGACCCCGAGATACCTTCGGCTCCCTCCGCCCCGTCTGCTCCGGCACACGACAACGGACGCTACGATGCCTTCGCCAATGATCTCGCCTCATATTTCCCCACTCCGGTGAAATTCTCCCGCCGTGCCGACGGGAAGGGCTCTATCACGTTCAAATTCACTTCTGACGAGGAACTTTCCAAAATTGTGGAGCTCTTCGAGAAAATGAAGCAATGATTCAAACCGAGGGATGCAGATAATGAAGTCAGATATCTACCGACACGCGAGGATATGGAGTATTCCGGCAGCACGGACAGTCATGTCGCTGCTGCTTGCGCTCGTAGGCTTAGGGGCAAATGCCCAGACTGCTCCGCAGACGACGGAAAATCCTGATTCCGCAGTGTATCTTGATGCGGAAATGCTCGTCAGAGAGCCCCTTTCACTCGACGGAGAGGCAGCCGATACCCTTCAGACTGTGGTCACTGCCGATGATTATCCTTACGGTCTTGACGGAAAAAAGGAATTCAATCCAAATCCTACCAGGGCTGTCTGGATGTCGGCCCTATTTCCGGGATTGGGGCAGATCTACAACCGCCGATATTGGAAACTACCCATCATAGTGGGAGGATTCATGGGTCTGGGCTACGCCACAAGTTGGAACAACAGTCAGCTTTCAGATTATACGCAGGGCTACCGCGATATTATGGACGACGACCCCTCCACAAAGTCGTATATGAACTTCTTCCCGCCGACGACCAACGAGGCCGACCTTGACAAGACATGGCTCGCCAACACCCTGAAGTCGCGCCGTGACTTCTACCGCCGTAACCGCGACCTCTGCATAATATGCTGCGTAGGGCTCTATCTCCTTTGCATGATTGATGCGTACGTGGATGCCTCCCTCGCGCATTTCGACATATCTCCCGATCTTTCCATTGACTGGAGCCCGGCCCTGATAGTCAATCCCGGCGACCGGAAGGTGAGTGCCGGACTTAACTGGGCCTTCAATTTCTGACTCTCCAAAACAAAAGACCTCTCCCAAAACAGGAAACAATGAAAAAACTACTGCTCATCGCCCTTTTCGCGGCTTCCTCAGTGGGGTTGTACGCGAAGAATGACAACAAACAGAATGTGCTCGACCTGAAGCACAGCATTACGGACAATTCAATAGTGTATCCTGAAAGTTTCGAGACCGACACCCGGAAAATTCAGGAAAGTTGGTTTGTCAAGAATTACACAGCCACCGATACCCGTTACGAGACGGAACCGGATGCCGAAGTCTCCGATGAGGAGATGGTGAGACGTCTGGCTGCCCTCCCCACTGTCATAGAGATGCCGTATAACCAGGTGGTGCGCAGTTATATCGACCGCTATACGAAGCAGGGGCGCGCGCAGGTCTCGGCTCTGCTCGGTCTGAGTCTGTACTATATGCCTATTTTCGAGCAGGCTTTGGAGGAGCAGGGTCTACCTCTGGAGCTGAAATATCTTCCGGTGATAGAATCAGGCCTGAATCCGAATGCCATATCCAAACATGGAGCCGCCGGCCTGTGGCAGTTCATGCTCGGCACGGCCAAGGGTCTCGGCATGGAGGTGAACTCACTGGTGGATGAGCGCCGCGACCCTTACGTGGCGTCGGAAAGGGCGGTGTCATATCTTAAGGACCTCTATGCCGCATACGGCGACTGGAGTCTTGCGATAGCGGCCTACAACTGTGGTCCCGGCACTGTCAACAAGGCTATCCGCCGAGCCGGAGGCGACCCGAAGAGCCATGATTTCTGGTCGATATACTCCTATCTTCCGGCCGAGACACGCGGTTACGTCCCCATGTTCATCGCTGCCAATTACGTGATGAATTATTATCCGAAGCACAATATCTCACCCGTGTTGCCGGTGAAGCCGCTCGTGATGGATACCATACAGGTAGGGGAGAGGATACACTTCAACCAGATTTCAAACGTGATAGATATTCCGGTGGAGGAATTGAGGATACTGAACCCGCAGTTCAGGGCCGACGTTATCCCCGGCACACCTGATTCCCCCTATACCCTTATCCTCCCTTCCCAGCAGATACATGCCTATCTCATGAGTGAGAATGATATCCGCAATTTCGAGGCCGACAAGTATGGAAAGAGGGGTGTCGTGGAGCCGGGTGAGACTGTAGCCGACAATATGGTGGCCGTGGAGGATACCCAGATCTGGCCCGAGGATATGGGTGAGGTGACGGCTCAGACACCGGCTTCAGGGAAAAATAAAGATTCCAAGGCTCTCGTGATACATAAGGTAGCGTCAGGCGAGACATTATCATCGATTGCCGACAAGTATGGCGTGACGATAGCGGATATAAAACGTACGAACAATCTCCGCCGAAATGCCGTAAGGGTAGGGCAGCAGTTGCGCATCGCCTCCGGCAGTCCGCAGGCTGTGATGGAGAATACCGTAGCCACGGTATCGGGAAGGAATCAGCCTGCCCGTGTGCCTAAGGAGACGACCAGGTCGCAGAGACAGACAAAAACGCAGAAGGCTCAGCCGGCTCCGGCTGCTCCCGCCTCCCATAAACTCAAGAGTGGGGAGACCCTCTCATCGCTTTCAAAGAAATATGGCGTCAGCATAGAGGAAATCAAACGTGCCAACGGCATGAAGAGTGATAACCTCCGTGCCGGAGAGAGCATAAAGATACCTCAGAAAGGCTCCGGCAGCGTCAAGTCGTCGTCCAAGAAGGGGGGCACGAAGAAGGCTGCCGCCTCCAAGCAGACCTCCTCAAAGAAGAAAAGCAGCGGCAAGAAGAGGAAAAGGTGACGTCACCACCCGGCACGGATGCCGAAAGGTATTGAGAATCCGAGCCGGTGTTGCTGCCAGTAGGTTGGGAGCGGTGAGTTATTCTTGAAGTTATACCTCACGGAAGGCTCCACATAGATGCCGAAATGGCTGTTGAAATTGAACTGTATCCCCGCGCCCACCGACAGAGAGAACTGGGTGCGGGGTTTCGTATTAGGCACAGTTGTGACCCCGATGGAAAATTCCTTATTTTCAGTCATATCCGACTTTACAGGAAAATCTATTGCCACCCCTCCACCTGCGGATAATGAAAGACGTGATACGGTGAGGAACTCATATCTAATCTTAAAGGGTATGCCTATATATTGCGTCCTGATTTTCCTTTTTGCGTCGCCGTAAGGGGTAATGAGGTGGAAAGATGTGTTGGCGAGGGTATAATCCAAGCCGGAGGTCAGACTCAGTTTCGGAGTAATCCGCTTACTTATGGAGAAAGATATGGTGAGCGGGAAATCGTTCTCCACGTCTTCCGGATAACTTCCGGGAGGAAGATTGGAAGCACCACGAGAACGTGTCTCCGTCCCCGACTCATCTTTTTTCCCTTCGTCATCATCTTCGCCGCCCCCTATCGTAACATCGCCCGGATTAGTAAAGTCAGAGCCTTCCGGAGGAGGTGTCGATACACTCAGTTCGCCGACTTGCAGGGAGGATAATCCTCCGAAATTATAGCCCATGCTGAAATTCCACCCGTGGCTCCCTTTTCTCTTTTCCCCCTTTCCGGATGCGAGGATTCCGGGAGTCGGGTATTCACTGTAGGAGAAATTCAGTTTCTCAAGGGGTTCGGCGGAAACGGTGTCAGTTTCCGCTTTTTCAGTTTGCACTCCTTTCTCCACTTCTTTCCGAATTTCGGAAATTCCCTCTTCGGGATATTCACAAGGAGTGCCCCCCTCCCCATCTGATAAATTATTAGAATTATCGGCCGTCTCATCCGATAAATTATTAGGAGTGCGGTCTGTCTCTTCCGGTAAAATACCATTTTCGGAAGCCGGTTCGGTGTTGGTTGGTAATGGAAAAGTATTATTTCCGGTAGCCTTAAGTATGTTAAGTGGTAGATTATTCTGTGTTGCAGGCTTTGCCGTAGTATTGTCGCCGTGACTTTTGATAACCTTCGTTACACCGGCTATCTCTCCGGAAGAATCAGGAGAGATCAGCATCTTTTCGTTTTTGCTGAAAATGAGGAGGGCCGTGGTGATTGCCGTGAGCAAAGAGATGAGCCCGAGCTCACGTTTCCGCTCCGTCACCATTTTCTGAAGCATACGGCGCGCATGAAAGAGTTGGGAGGAGGATGAATGGGGATTGATGCCCAATATCTTCCCTATCTCCTTATGCGACTTATTCTCCAGTACAGCCAGACGGAACACGTCTCTATACCCTTTTGGCAATCTGTTGATAATCCCTACCAACTCCTCGTAAGGGATGATTTCATCAAGTTCAGGCACATCGATTATATCAGGCTCCTCTTCAAGCAGGGAGGTGACATCAAGCGAAGCGAGATAGTCAAGACACAGATTCTTGAACACGGAGGCCATCCATACCTTAAGCGAGGCCGGATTCCTCACCTCTCCGATGCGTGAAAAAATGAGGATGAACCCGTCGTGGAGCACGTCCTCGGCGTTTTCATCCTCATGAAGGTATCTGCGGATTATACCCATCATCGTAAAGCGATAGCGGCGATAAAGAAACTCCATGGCTTCCTTATCGCCCTCTTTGCAACGTTGGATGAGCTCGGCATTTTCCATTCAGTGAATCCGGGGTATTTTATATATAGACGGGAAATAATATAAAATACTGCATGGGGAAATAAAAAAAACGATACAATCCGTAAAAAACGAACTGTACCGTTCTTGTTGAAAATTCTCAAAAATCAGTTGCAGCCGCAATCGCTTCCGCAACTATCGCCGCAGTTTCCGTCGGAGCCGCAGCCACCGCCACAACCTCCGCAACCGCCACCGCAGCCGCCCACGGGATGAAGTTCCTCGGGAGTTGCATCGCGCACCTCATCCACTTCACCCTTATATGTGACGGTCAGCCCGGCAAAGGGGTGATTGAAGTCCATCTTGATTTTATCGCCGACTTCAAGCACTGTGCCCTCCACGCGATAGCCTTCGGCTGTCATCATAGGGAGTTTAGCCCCTACAGTGACCTCATCCGCAAGTTTGCCGTCGCGCATGAAAATCTCTTTGTCAAGTTCAAGGAGATATTCCGGGCTTCTCTGGCCGAAAGCCGCCTCAGGGGGGAGAGTGACCTCGAAGCGGTCGCCTTTCGAGAGTCCTTCCAACGCAGCCTGAAGGCCGGGGACTATCTCATGGCTCACGCCGAATATCATATAGTCGGATGCGTTCTTGGGGGTCTCGAAGAGGAGTTCCCCGTCGGCATCGTTATAAAGTTTATATGAATAAGCCACGAACTTACCGGGCTCCACAACTTCTTTTTTCTTTTCTGACATAGTATAAATATATTTGTTTTGATTAAGTACAGCAAAATCCGTTCCAAAATCTCACATCTATCCCTCTG
Source organism: uncultured Porphyromonadaceae bacterium (assembly GCA_947175265.1). GTDB lineage: Bacteria > Bacteroidota > Bacteroidia > Bacteroidales > Muribaculaceae > Lepagella. Next base: position 13,204 of record CAMWMD010000042.1, read on the forward strand.
CGGTGAATAATTACCCTAAAAAGGTCATGAAAACGCGAGAGAGGGGCGGAATGGTGTCATTCAGCCGGGACTTCGTCAGGGTCCGGAGCTTCCTCCTCGGCCGGCTGCTCGTCGGCAGCCGATTCCGGATGCTTCAGTTCATACTGAGCCTGCGGCACCTCAATATTGAAATAAAATCCCTTGGCCACCTTGTCACGCATACGGCGCTTGGTCTCCGGGTCGGCCTCGACCGTTAGATAGTCGATGCCCGGGTCAAGATATTCGGCATCCGTGGCCTCATATCCGAGAAGTTGCACCATATCATACTCATGCATGGGATATATCACATACCAGGCGTTCTCTATATCCTCACCGGTTCCGGTGCTTTTTATCGCGCCCAAAAGATGCTCCAGACGGTATTCCCATATCTTCGCGCTCATATCCTTCCTTTTCTCCTTAAGGACATGCACGAGAAACGACATCTGGCGAAGGTCAAACGGATTGTCGCGCAATGACAGTTCGGCATATTTCCGGATTGTGTCGATCTCCTCCTTCGTGTGTGTGGCCTTTGCGCGGAGATCATCCGTAACACCTGAATAGGGAGAGGTGCGGTAAGGGTCGTAATCCTCCTGGAACATGTAGCCGAGATAGAAGTTCCGGTATTCCTCATTGGTCATCGTCGTGTCATTGCGGGAATACTTCGCCTTGAGTTTCGGGAAATAGAACGGGCTGGAGGGGTCGAGGGTTATTTCCCGGATTTTGTCAAGGTCAGGCTTCTCCACGGTGATTTTCCTTTTGCTGGCCGCAGCCGGTGTGGGGACGCTTGTCTGGGCGTATGCGACCGGGAGCGCGAGAGCCAACGCCGCGACAAGAAGATGGGGGATATATTTAGATAATTTCTTCAACATCACAGAGATTGATTGATAATTTCGGGTTATGGGCGGAGAGGAGACGAGGTCTCTCCTGAAATAAGACCTCCCTAATAAGAAAACGTTTAAGACGGAGATTGGTTTTCCTCATTATTCTCGCCGGCATCCTCCGGGATTGTAATCACGTTATCCGTGTTTCCTGCGGCTGCCTCTTTCTCCTTTTTCTCCTTCTCTGCCGAGGCGGAGGCTGTATCCTTCTTCATCTCCGGATATGCCACGCGGGAGTGGTAGATTGTGGAGAGTCGCTTCTTGAAGGCCTGTTTCACGAGTTCTATGTCGCGGAAAGAGATCGGCGCCTCCTTGAGCAATCCTTCCTGCAACTGGGAGTCTATAATCTTGTCCACGAGGTTGTTGATTGCCTCGGGAGTGTACTCCTTGAGGCTCCTTGAGGCGGCCTCCACGGCATCGGCCATCATCAGAATGGCAGTCTCCTTACTCTGCGGATTAGGCCCCGGATATTGGAATTCCGATTTGTCGATTACCTTATCGGGATTCTCATTTACCGCCGTGTTGTAGAAGTATCTGGTCAGCCCCTTGCCGTGATGCTCCGAGATGAACTCACGTATCACGGCCGGAAGATTTGCTTTTGAGGCATAATCCAGCCCGGCGGTGACGTGTGATATGATTTTCTGTGCGCTCGTCGTCGGGTCAAGTCCTGCATGAGGATTCACCCCATGCTGATTCTCCGTGAAGAAGATAGGGCTTGAAAGTTTCCCTATGTCGTGATAGAGCGCACCGGTTCTGACAAGGGTAGTGTTCGCCCCTATGGCTCTTGCGGCATCTGCTGCTATTGTAGAGACCTGTATGGAATGCTGGAATGTGCCGGGAGCCTCCTCCGAAAGTTTGCGGAGCAGCGGGCTGTTGATGTCGCTGAGTTCCACGAGAGTCACCGTTGAGGTGAAGCCGAATAGTTTCTCCATCACGAGGATGAGGATGTAGGCGAAAGAGAGGAGCACGGAGTTTATGGCGAAAATTCCTATTGTCTTCCAAGCGAAGAGGGAGAGGTTGCCTGCCGAGATGAGCGAGATCGTGAAGTAGGTCACCACGTATGCCGTGAATGTCAGTACGGCCGTCCTGAGCAGTTGCGACCTCCGGCTGAGGTGCCGTATGCTGAATGTGGCCACCAATCCCACTGTCAGTTCCATGAATATGAATTGGAACTGGTATGTGGCCACGATTGCGGAGAGGAGCACCGTGGTTATGAGTGCGAAGATAGCCGTCCGCGAGTCGAAGAACACGAGGATTATCACCGGCACAGCCGCGAAGGGCACGACATATATCCCGTTGGCGAAATATTCGAACATGAGGATTGCAAACACCACGAAAAGGGTGATGAACGACATCAGGAACGTCATTTTCCTGACGTTGCCGAAGAAGCGCGAGCGGTATATGCAGAGGAATATGTAGAGGAGTGTGATGACGATTACCAGATACATACCCTCGCCGATTACGAAATATGTATGGCTCGTCTCCGACTGCCGTGAGGCCACCATCTCCTGATACGTGTTCAGGTTGGTGAATATCTGGGGGGTGATGATCTCCCCCCTGTCTACGATACGCTGTCCCTTCTTGATTACCCCTGTCGCTCCCGTCACGTTGAGGTATTCCTGGCTGCGGTATTTGTAATCGGTGGCGGAGTCGAGTTCTATGTTCGGGTTGAGGCAGATGTTCAGGGCTTTCCCTATTTCGGGCGACAGTTTACCGTTCTCCGCATGAGTCTCGATTGAGAACAGGGAGTCTATCCGGCGGAAAGCCATTGCCGGAGAGGCCATCTTCGAGGCATCGAGAGCCGTGACGGTTTTCTCATCGTTGGCGTCACTCTCCACAAGGCGCAGGGTATGGGTTCCCCCCTTGCTGTCCACAAGGGCATATAGCGAACCGTCCATTATTCCGTGGCTGTATGCCTCCCTCAGCAGATTCACGAGCAATCCGCGCTCCACGACGTTCGTATTCGGGGCTATGAGGGTGGAGAAACGCTCTATGTTGGCGTGCTCAACGGCAGGGTTGCGTTTCACGAAAGGTATGAACACCTTGTCGATGCTGTCTCTCATCGAACGTGCCGATACCGAGTCGCGCAATATGGGCATATCGAAATCAGCCGTCAGTAGGGGGTACTTCCAGGGCTGGTTGAGTTCATAACTGTAACTCTGGTGGTCGGTGCGGGGAAGCACAAGCACAATCATTGCAACGGCTATGATTGCAAGTCCGAAGCGGATAAGGTTTATTCGAGAGAAAAAATTCTGCCACATGATTCTGGTCGGGACGGGTGTTAAGGGTTAAGGATTCATGAGGGGAGATAGCGGGGTGGGGTCATGAGATGCGCTGTGCGAACTTTATCCCCTTTATCTTCAGCAAGGCCACGCAAATCTCCTCCACGGTGTCGGCATTGTCAACAAGGGCTGTGAGTTTGCAGTGGAACACCTCATGCGTGGCCTCTATGTTAAGGCTCCGGATATTTATGCCGAGACGTTGGCTTATAGTCGCCACAAGTTCCTCCAGGATACCGAGACGGTCGATGCCGTCGATGCTTATCGTGGCGAGGAAGCTGTCGGAGCCTTTCCCCCATTCCACGGCGAGGAGCCGCGGTCCGTAGGCGCTCTTCAGGCGCATAGCCTCCTGGCAACTCACCTTATGCACCACCACCGACTCATCCTCCTCTACGAATCCGAGCACATCATCACCCGGGATTGGGGTGCAGCAGGGGGCGGTGATGAAGTTCGGCTGCTTGTCATCGGGATGGAGTATGTAGGTCTCCTTGCGGTTGACGGGGGGATGCTTCTTCGGGGAGTTTTTCTTCCTCAGGGAGAATGGATTCCTAAGGAGCCTTTTCCACATCGAACTCCTTCTGGAGCGTATGTCGGTGAGTTCCTTGGCTGAGAGGTTTATCTCATCGTTGGCGAGCATGAGGTATAACTCCTCGCGGGTCTTCAACTGATAGTTGGCGAGCACCTTGGTGATGAACTCATTGGAGGGCTCTATCCCTTCGCTCTCCATCAACTCCTTGAATATGGTCTTCCCTCTTGCCGTCAGTTGGCGTTCATCTTTCCTGAGCAACGAGCGTATGCGGGTCTGTGCCTTGGCCGATTTGCAGAACTCCAGCCACTCCGGTTGCGGCGACTGTGAGTCGGAGGTGATTATCTCCACCTGGTCGCCGCTGTCGAGTTTATGGGAGAGGGGCACGAGACGGTGATTGATCTTACCGGCTATGCAGTGTATCCCGAGATGTGTATGTATGGCGAAGGCGAGATCGAGCACTGTAGCCCCGGCCGGAAGCGTCACCAGGTCGCCCTTCGGCGTGAAGACGTAGATTTCCGATGCGAAGAGATTCAGTTTTATGGTGTCGAGGAAATCTATGGCGTTAGGTTCGGGGTGCGCCAGGATATCCTTTATCGTGTTCATCCAGGCGTCGAGCTCGCTCTCCTCCTCGCTCACTCCGCTTTTGTATTTCCAATGTGCGGCGTAACCGAGTTCGGCGATCTCATCCATTTTCCTCGACCTTATCTGGACCTCTATCCATTTCCCCTCCGGGCCCATGGCCGTGAGATGCAGCGCTCGGTATCCGTTGGCCTTCGGGGTGCTTATCCAGTCGCGCAGGCGGTCGGGGTGAAGACGGTGTCCCTCCGAGAAGAAGGTGTAAATCTGCCAGCATTTGATATGTTCGAGGGCATCATCATCATTCTCGAATATCACCCTTACGGCATATACGTCGTAAATCTCCTCGAAGGGGATATTCTTATTCCTCATCTTGTTGAATATGGAATACGCGCTCTTAACCCTCGCCTTTATCTCATATTTGAATCCCGCCTCATCGAGTTTCTTCCTGACCGGACCGACGAATTTCTCCACAATCTCCTCACGGTGGTCGGCCCCCTCCGAGAGTTTCTCCATTATCTCGGCATATTTCTGGGGGTGCTCGTATCTGAACGCGAGGTCCTCCAGTTCGAGTTTTATCTTGAAAAGTCCGAGACGGTGGGCGAGGGGAGCATATATATATAATGTCTCCCCGGCGATCTTGAATTGCTTCTCAGGCCTCATGGAGCCGAGTGTGCGCATGTTGTGGAGGCGGTCGGCAATCTTTATGAGCACCACGCGGATATCATTCGACATCGACAGGAGCAGTTTCTTGAAGTTTTCCGCCTGCATTGAGGAGCGGTCGCCGAAAATACCGCCTGAGATTTTGGTGAGCCCGTCGACAATCTCGGCGATTTTAGGCCCGAAGGCGTTCCTGATGTCATCGAGTGTGAACTCTGTGTCTTCCACCACGTCATGAAGGAAAGCCGCGCAGATGGAGGTGGAGCCGAGGCCAAGTTCTGAAATCACGATTTTGGCCACGGCGATGGGGTGGAGTATATAAGGCTCCCCGCTTCTGCGCCTCACTCCGCGGTGTGCCTCTTTGGCGAAGCGGAAAGCCCGTTCGATGATTTCCACCTTTTTCCGGTGGTTGCTGGCAATGTAAGCCCGGAGGACGTCCTGATAGGCTTCCTCGATAATGCGGTCTTCTTCGGCCGGAGACGGGGGGGTATATGTGTTCATGGCGAAAGTTCGAGATAGGAAAAGGCACGAGGAGAGTGGTAATGCCTACAAAATTAATCAAAATTGTAGGAAAGAGCAACAAAATGAAACAAAAAAACCGCCCGCCTCACGGCGAACGGTTTTTCCCTGTCCTCGATTCCGGGTACCGTCCTCGTACGAAGTCGGCACCCGGCTTCCGTATCGGGGGCAGTAATTAGAAATTACTAATGTATATAACCCAAAATTTAGACAATTATGTTATCGAAATTGTTGACATGAAAGCATAAGAAATTTCTCTTTTTGAGATATTTCTTATATTTATCATAAAAATAACGTTTTTCAGCACCTAAATATTAGTTGCGAAACGTTAAGTTATGGTAAAACTTACCGTCTCAATTTCTCCGGAGCAGGAAGGGGAAATTGGCCATGGTCACGGCGGCTGCCGCTGCCTCCTCACCCTTGTTGCCGAGTTTCCCTCCCGCGCGGTCGAGTGCCTGCTGGAGATTATCCACCGTCAGCACCCCGAAAATCACGGGTGCCTTCCCGCGGGCATTCAGTGAGGCCACACCCTGTGCCGCTATCTGGCACACATAATCGAAATGGGGTGTGTCGCCCCGTATCACGCATCCTATCACTATCACGGCTGCCGGCGAGGCGTTCTCAACCACCACTCCTGCGGCGTTGACAAGTTCGACCGTGCCGGGCACCGACATGAGGCGGATGTTCTTTTCGCTCACTCCCGCTTTGCGGAGCACGTCGGCGGCTCCGTCGCGCAGGGCATGGGTCACGTCCGGATTCCAGTCGGCCGTGATGATGTAGAAGGGGGATATCTGCTCGGGGCAGAGAGCGGGTATGGCGAGTGCCTCCCCGTTAGTGTTCAGTATCGTCGACATTTTCCTCTTTTGTTTCCTGATTCTCCTCGGTCTCCTGAATGTCACTCTCTTCAGGAGTCTCCTCCTGTGCGGGTGTCTTCTTGAACTTTGATTTGGCAGCGATTGTGAGTTTTTTCACGAATTGCTTCCAGGTCCCTTCATTCTCCTGCTCCTTCTCGAGCACATTCTTCAGGGCTATTATCTCCTCCTCGAGTTCCACGATTTCCAGAGATATGGCATGGGGGAGTATTGCCTCAAGCAGACGCAACGCCCGGGGGCGCATGGTCTTTACCCTCATCATGACTTCTGCCATCTCGATAGTCATCTTCACCTCTTTGCGTGTCACCCTGCCGGTGCGTTTCTTGGAGTATTTCACAGCCTCGGCATAGAATTTCAAGGCTCCTCTTATGTCGCCGGTCGAGGCGAGGAGTTCGCCGACGTTGCGCAGTGTGTCGACAAGTTTGTCGGTTGCCGCGGCCACACCGGAGTTTACCTTCTCATACAACGCTCCGGCGTTCATCTGCTGCTTCACGAGCAGGTCGAGGGCTTTCTTCCTTGAGCGCAGTATTCGTGTGGAGAGTTCCATGGCCAGGATGTGGAACTTCCCGAAACGGTCCTCATCAAGTTTCACCAGATTGTCAAGCACCTTGAAGAGTGTCTCGAGTTCCTTCTCGCTCTGTTTGTAATCTTTCAGGGCGAAGTGGATTTCTGCGAGGTCAAATATCAGGGAGACAAGGAGTGCGCGAAACTCCACATTGTCAAAGTCGGAGAAGTCACGCATGGCGCGTAGGGCTGTGACTGTCCTTTCCATAGCGTCGAGCCATTTCTCCTGCTCGACGAACACAGCGGCGGCCTCGCGGCAGGCGATGGCCTCGTTTAGGATCTGAAGGTCGGGTGATGACTTGTCAAACTTCCCGAGGTTCAGGGGCATTTCAATTTGAGTCATGACAATAGTTTTTGGCGCCGCGTGGAGTGGGCGCATGAATGATTCTTATTTGCGGGTGGAGGCTTCCTTCGACTTGTGTCCGAGATAGCCCCCGTGGTGGCGCTTGGCATATTCCTCCACGGTGAAGCCTATACGCTCCATGACGCTCACCACGAGCAGGTCGCCCATGACTGTCATCACGGTGGTCGATGTGGTGGGTGTCATCCCCAACGGGCATACCTCGGGCGCGCCACCCGTGAACAGGGTCACGTCGGCTGCCTCGGCAAGCGGCGAGGAAGCATCTCCCGTTATCACTATAAACGGAATTTGGGGGTATAGGTTTCGGGTGAGGTCGATCAATTCAAGGATTTCTCTCGTTTTCCCTGAATTGCTCAGAAGCAGGAGCACATCGTCGGGCTGAAGGATTCCGAGGTCGCCGTGCTGCGCCTCCGAGGGATGGAGACACACGGCGGGCGTGCCTGTGGAGCAGAAGGTCGTGGCGATGTTCATGGCTATCTGGCCGGCCTTACCCATTCCGGAGGTCACGAGTTTGCCATGACGGCGGTTGACGTGCTCCACGATGAGTTCCACCGCCTTGTCGTATGCGTCCGAAAGGGGGATGTCTCTTACAGCCTCCGCTTCAGCTTCAAGGATTGCCTGAAGACGGTTTAGATATTCATTCCCTGAGAGTGTTGCCATTTTTATATGGGGTTATGATTTTTCTTGAATGATTTCTGTTCGTATTTCTCCAGAGATGCGCGCCAATCTTCCGGAACGGGTTTCGCTGTCTGGGTTGCCGCATCGAATGTCACCATCACCGTCTCGCACACCGACTTCACCGCCCCTGTGTTTTTCTCACGTATCATCTGGAGGAGGCGGAAACTCTTTTCCGACACGGAGAGGCACGTGGTCAGCACCTCGATATCCTCGCCGAAATAAATTGGTGCTATGTAGGCGCAGTTCACGTTTGCTATCACGGTGTCGACCTTTCTCCAATCCACCTGTTCACCCCTTACCGCGGTGAAATAATGTGCTTTCCCGGTGTCGTAGAAGGTGAAGTAGATGGTATTGTTGACGTGCCCCAACACATCCACATCGTTGAAGCGGATCTGCACAGGGGTGGAATGACGGAAAATATCCGGATTTGGTAGTTCGTTGGGATTCATGAGGTGAAACGTATTTCTGTTATTGTCTCCCGCCCTATCTCACGGTTTATAGCCGCCCTGAGGCGGGACCGGTTCATGGAGAGTTCCTGCCTGAGCGGTGCGTTGGGCACCCCTACGGTCATCACCCCCTCCCTCACGTATGGACGCCGGCATTGCGAGGCTATATACTCGCCGATGACCGCCCCCCATATCTCCACGGCCTTGCATTCATCAAGGCGTGAATGCATGCAGTTTTCCTGAAGGGCGAGGCGAAGGATGTCGCCGATGCTTTGTGATTCGGTTCTCTTCATGAACGTCTTATATGGTTCTGGATAAAGTTTGCGTTTGGATTTCTTTGTTTTTATGATGCGGCGGATTCGGGCTATGCCTTGCTCCCTGTGACGGGTCGGAAACTTCCCTCTTCCACGTTCAGGAGGAGGCTTTCTCCGTTGAGTCCTCCGAGGATATCGTCGAGATGCTTCCGGTTCGTGTCGGTGATGAATATCTGACCGAAAGTGTCGGAGGAGGTCACTTCCCGCATTATTCTCTCCACGCGGGAGGAGTCGAGTTTGTCGAAAATGTCGTCAAGGAGGAGTAGGGGAGTCATCCCCTTGGTATTCTTGAGATAATCGAATATTGCGAGGCGGAGTGCCACGGTGAAGGTCTTCACCTGCCCCTGGCTCCCGAGTTTGCGGAGGCTGTAGCCGTCGAGTTTGGTCTCCAGGTCATCGCGGTGGATACCCCCGGAGGTATATCCGAGCGCCGCATCCTTGGCGCGCCTCTCGTTGAGCACCTCCTTCATCGGAGAGCCGTTGAGTTGGCTCCTGTATTCGATACCCGTGGCTTCCCGGTTGCCGGAGAGGCGGGCGTAGCATTCCTCCACTAAGGGTGCTATCGTCTTCACCCATTCCCCCCTTATGGAATGCACCAGTGCCGCTGCCTCCTCCATGGATGATTCCACCGATTCGAAGAGCAAGGAATCGCGCACTCCCGCACGGAGCATCCTGTTGCGGCTCTCTAAGGCACGGTTGTAGCGTATGAGGGAGACGAGATATTCGGGATGTGCCTGCGATATAACCATGTCCATGAGTTTGCGGCGGTCTTCACCGGGGCCGCTCACGAGTTGGGAATCTCCCGGAGTGACCGTCACGATAGGAAACCGTCCGATATGCTCCGAGAAACGCTGATACTCCTTCCCGTTCCTTTTGAGGCTTTTCCCTTTCCCCTTTGTGATGCCGCAGGCTATGGAGTCTTTCCCCCCCGCATCAGCCTCGAATTCCCCCTTGACTATGAGCATATCCTCCCCGTGGCGTATGAGTGCGTTGTCGGGAAGTGCTGTCATGGGGCGAACCATACTCAGGAAATGGATGGCTTCCAGGAGATTGCTTTTCCCCATCCCGTTCATACCGAGCAGACAGTTCACCCCCGGAGAAAACTCCAGCGTGGCCGACGCGATGTTCTTGAAATTCAGTATGTCGATATTTTTGAGAATCATGACGCAAGGAGGGTTGCGGTGGTCAGTTTTCGTCTTTCACACCAAAGGCTAGGTCGCCGGCGTCGCCGAGACCCGGCACTATGAAACTCTTGGAATTTATGGTCGGGTCGATTGTCGCAGTCCATACCGTTGTCTTCTCTTTCGGGAAAACATCGCAGACGTAGTCTATGGCCTGCCTTGATGCTATCACTGAGGCCACATGTATCGCGGCCGGAACCCCTTTACGGAGCAGGGCGCGGTAACCGAGTTCCATCGAGCTCCCCGTTGCGAGCATCGGGTCTACAAGGATAAGGGTCTTCCCGTCAAGGTTTGGGCTGGCCATATATTCCACAAGCACGTCAAACTGGTCTCCCTTCTCCCTGTATCTGCGGTAGGCGCTGACGAAAGCGTTCTCCGCACGGTCGAAGAAATTGAGGAAGCCGTGGTGGAAAGGGAGACCTGCACGGAGTATCGTGGCTATCACCACCTTATCGGTCATCTCATGGCAAAGGGCATGACCTAAGGGGGTTGTCACCTCCTCTTCGGCGTATCTGAGGCGTTTCGATATTTCGTATGCCATGATTTCGCCGATTCGCGCGAGATTCAGGCGAAACCTTACCGGGTCGCTCTGTATTTCCACATCGCGCATCTCCCTGAGATAACGGCTCACGAGGCTGGGGGTGGTGTCAAAGTTGATGACCTCTATCTTATCCATAGTATTCGATGTTTTAGGCGTCGGGACGGGCAGGTAGCCGGCTGCGTCCCGCTTTGTTTGTGATTATGCAAATATAACGATAAACGGCGGAACAGAGACTGAGAAGACTCAAATTTTTTTGGTGTTATCGGTTTTTGTGGCGCTTTTGGCGGCGGGGAGCGCTTTCAGCGTCTCCGCGAGGTCAGTCTTAAGCTGCTTGCGAAGCGCATCTATGCTGTTGAACTGCTGCTCGTCGCGTAGCCGCGCATAAAATTCAAGCCTTATCCTTTGTCCGTACAGGTCACCCTTCCAGCCGATTATGTGCGCCTCTATCGTCGGGGCGTTCCCCCGTCTTATCGTGGGGCGCACACCGATGTTCACCATCGCGTCTGCCACGCTGCCGTCGGGGAGGATGGCTTTCGCGGCATAGACCCCCTTGCCGGGGACAACAATTCCCGGGGTCGGCTGGAGGTTGGCCGTGGGGAACCCTATCGTCCTCCCCAGTCTGTTACCCTCCACCACTATCCCCGAAATGGAGAACGGGCGGCCGAGCATCTCCCGCGCTTCCGCTATGTCGCCGGCTGCCACTGCCTTGCGTACGGCCGAACTGCTGACTCCCGCGACGTAAGGGGCCTCCATTACCTCAATCCCTATCTCCCTGCCCATCTCGCGGTAATCGGCTATCGAGAGGTTCACCCCGTCTGACCCGAATGTGTTGTCGTAGCCCACCACAAGGAGCCTCACTCCATAACTGTCGTGAAGGAGGCGCATCCACTCGTAGGCGGTCGTCGAGCGCATATCCTCGTTGAAAGGGAGCACGAGAGGGCGTATCCCGTTTTTGCGGATGAGTTTCTCCTTCCTCTCCGTCGTGGTGATGGCGGCGGGGGCGCGTTCGGGGGCAATGAGTGTGAGGGGATGGCGGTCGAATGTCACGGCGAGGGGCTCCAGACCCCTTTTCTCCGCTTCCTCCCGCACGACACGAAGCACTTCGGCGTGACCGAGGTGGATGCCGTCGAAAGTCCCTACAGCGGCTGCCGTCCCGTTCATTTCGCCGGACCCTCCTCCAGCAGGCGTGAGCATACATTGAGCATGGAGTCTTTCCCTTCGTTGTCTATCCTGATGGCTTGCAGCCCGATGCTGCGGGCTGCTTCGCAGTTGGCCTCCGAATCGTCAAGCATGAGCGTCTCCTCAGGGTTTAGTCTGAAACGTTTCACGAGATTGGTGAATATCTGAGGGTCGGGTTTGCACGTCCTTTCCTGGAATGATACCACAATGCCGTCGAAATAGTCGTTGATTGAGTATCCTTCCTGACGGAAATGGCTGTCGATCCAGTGATGATACATCACCGGGTTGGTGTTGGAGAGGACAAAGAGGCGGAAACCCCTTTCACGCAATGCCCGGAGCGCCTCAAGACGGGGGAGAGGTATGTCGATAAGGAAGTGCTCGAAGGCATCCCGGATATCGGTGTTCGTGGTGCCGGGGCGGCACAGGGGGAGGAGGAGGTCGAAAAACTCGGAAGAGGATATTTCCCCTGTCTCGAGTTTCAGGAATGCCCCTTTCTGGGCATATTCCCCGAGCAGAATGCCGGCATCTTTCACGCCGAGCGCCTCAAGGGCTGCCACGGCGTTGTCGCGGACGATGTCTATGACGACGCCGCCCAGGTCGAAGATTACGTTTCTTACTTCTTTCATAGTGAGTGCGTGAGGAGTAGATTTGGAGGCTAATCTAATTGATTTGTGGCCTCAGATTGAAAATACTTGCAAATTTAACCATTTTTTTGTTTACTTCCCGACAAAATACTACCTTTGTGATTGGAAAGTGGGAAAAGGTGTGTGGATAAGGGAGAAAAGAAAGGAAACTGATAAAACGATAGAGCGTATGAGTGAACAACAGAGAGCCATCGGCATCCTGACATCGGGAGGCGACGCCCCCGGCATGAATGCGGCCATCCGCGCCGTGACGAGAGCCGCGATTTACGCGGGCTTCAAGGTATTCGGTATCAAACGTGGTTACAAAGGGTTGATCACGGATGAAATCGAGGAGTTTTCCACACAGAATGTGTCTAACATCATTCAGCGTGGCGGTACAATCCTGAAGACTGCCCGCTGTAAGGAATTTACCACCAAGGAGGGACGCCAGTGCGCATACGACGTGCTTCAGCGTCATGGTATTAACGCTCTCGTGGTGATTGGTGGCGACGGTTCGCTCACCGGTGCGCGCATATTCGCAAATGAATTTCAGTTCCAGATCGTGGGCCTCCCCGGCACCATTGACAACGACCTGTATGGCACTGACTCTACAATCGGATACGACACTGCCCTCAACACCATCATGGATTGTGTCGACAAGATCCGCGACACTGCCACGAGCCACGAGCGCCTTTTCTTCATCGAGGTCATGGGGCGTGACGCCGGATTCCTTGCCCTGAACGGCGCCATTGCCTCAGGTGCGGAGGCTGCCATAATCCCGGAGATCTCAACTCAGGTAGACCAGCTTGACGAACTGATAGCGCAAGGTTTCCGTAAGTCGAAAAACTCCTCTATCGTGCTCGTTGCCGAGTCTCCCACAACGGGTGGCGCAATGGGGCTTGCAGAAAGGGTGAAGAAGGAATACCCCGACTACGACGTGCGCGTCACCATCCTGGGGCACCTCCAGCGCGGCGGTTCGCCGACAGCGTTCGACCGTATCCTCGCCTCCCGCATGGGTGCGGCAGCCGTAGATGCCCTCCTTGAAGACCAGCGCAACGTGATGATTGGCATCCGCAACGATGAGATTGTCTACGTCCCCTTCACAAAGGCGATAAAGAACGACAAACCCATCAACCAGGAACTGATGTCTACCCTCCGCAGACTGTCGATTTAGGCGTTAGAGTTTAGGCATTAGGCTCAAGGCTCAAGGCCCAAGGCTCAAGGCATTAGGCCCAAAGCGCGAGGATTTATAAGATTTATAAGATTTATAAGATTTATAAGAGATTAAAAAAAGGGCGCGAATCATCGCGCCCTTTTTTTAATCTCTTATAAGCCTAGAGCCTAGAGCCTAGAGCCTAGAGCCTAGAGCCTAGAGCCTAGAGCCTA
>CAMWMD010000043.1 GCA_947175265.1 uncultured Porphyromonadaceae bacterium
GTTCTTTGGGGTCAGAGACTCTGCCTGATTTATTCTAAAATTAACGAACTATTGATATTATTTCAACTTGCTTAATATCACTTTGAGTTATTAAAGGTTGAGTTGAACCTCGATTTAACGAATTGTAATCAAGACTTGTTAGGACATTAAATACGAAATTATAATATTTGCTTTTTATAACCAAAGTATTATCCGATGGCCAACATTTATCATTCCATCTTTGAACAACACCATGAGTTCCAACTCTTCCTATAACTAAAATGGGTTCATTATATAAGAAACTGGAAGTATATCCCATAATAGAAGAAGCTCCAACTATTGGATAGGATTGCTGTAAGATAGATTCAGTCTTTTTGTCAATAGGCCTTTTCCCAGAATTTATAATTGTAATATCTTCTAATTTACATAACGACCAGTCTTCGGGCATTTTGCCGCCGAAGGACTCGAAGTCGATAAACCACGACTTGAAAATTGCCTGCGCCAACTCCTCCAACCGCGCATTTATCTTCCGATTGGTCTCAATCTTCTCGTCAAGCGATGACAAGATATCTGCAATCTTCTTTTGTTCGGAAAGAGAAGGAAGGGAAATAGGAACTTCATTTAACAATTTAGTATTAATTGAAGGCATCGTAGCACCAACTGCTATATTACGAATGAATGTTTTAACTTTTTCGTTTGAGAAATGATAATATAGAAATTGACTATCTAACACATCATTATCTTTCGGACGCACCCTGAGGCAACGCCCTGAAAACAGCCATCCATCATAAGGTGCACTCACATAGCTGCATCTGTCGACAGAGCCAACTCTGCTAAAAACTATATCACCTTCTTTCAAAGTATACTTAGACAATCGTTTTGAATCTTCATCTGAAACAAAGGGCAAGTTTTGAGTAGTAAAATTTTTGCAACCTAAATGCTCAACAGTGACAATCGGAGTACCCACTGCCACATAATCCTCATTATGTAGCTGACTACCGAAAGGTCCTGTTTGAGTTTCACAAATTTCTCCTATGCGGTATTCTTTCCATTCACTCATAGCGTCAGTTATTTCGAGTTCCGTTACATTTAGGATAATCCGAACATCCCCAGAATTGTTGACCCTGACGGCTACCACGCTGAATGGTTCGACGCAACATCGGTTTCCCACATTGCGGACACCGAGGTGCACCTTCTACCGTCGCCTGTTCGCGCCGACTATCAAGTCGCTCTTGGGTGAGATTCTCGGCAAATCCGCCCTGCGCCTTGAAATCTTTTAGTTGGGCAACAAGCATACTTGTAAGCATAGCGTTCTCCTTCAAACATAGAGTCACCAGGCAGTTGGCCGCATCTGAGGATGTGCCGCGCACTAAAAAGCAATCAAACCGCGACATTTGTCGTGAAATATGACTCATCGCATCTTGTATGAAATTGGTTCCATATTCCGGTTTATCAAACCGAAGATTAATCACACTTAGAAAACGCTTGTCGTCGGAGGGCCAAGCTGTCAAAGAGTGACGCATCATGAAGTTAATGAAATCGCCCATCAACTCATGACTGCTTGCTCGAGCCACATCTGTCAACCGCATCTCAGTCTCCAGCGATGTCTCATGACGCCCCGAGCCTTCGGCTATATTTGCCCGAATAGATCTTGCCGCCTGCGTCATCTGGTCGTAGAGCCGATGGCCGGGATCAATCTTAAAGTCTACATACTTATCGCAAAAACGCTGAGTCGCAAGCTCAATGATATTAGCCAGTACCCAGGCGTTAAGCCAAAAATATGATGGAGCCGAATTAAACTTTATCATATCGTCAGTTTGTCAGTTTTTCAAATTGTCAGATTATCAAATTGTCAAATTGTCAAATTGTCATGATGTCATAATGTCATGATGTCATAATGTCAAATTGTCAGAGGTTTATGCCGATGGAGGCGAGTTGTTTACGGATTTCTGCTTCTTGTTCGGCGGAGCGGGCAAAGAGATCACGGAGCTCGGTGGTGAGGCGCGACACTTTTTCTTCGAAGGGTTCGCCGTCGTCTTCAACGTCAGCTACACCAACATATCGGCCGGGAGTCAGAACGAATCCCTCTTTTTCAATGTCGGCAGTGGTGGCTACTGCGGCAAAGCCCTTCTCCTCAACGTCTCCGCCACGGCGGAATGCCTCGAAAGTATCGGCTATTTTCTTGATGTCGGTGTCGGGATCAAGTTCGCGGTGGGTGCGGTCTTTCATATAACCCATGTTGCGGGCATCAATGAAAAGAGTCTTGCCGGGTTGTGATTTCTTCTTAGTCAGGAACCACAGGCAGCAAGGTATCTGGACGTTGTAGAACAATTGGCTCGGCATGGCAATGATACCCTCAACCAAGTCGGCATTGATGATGTTCTTGCGGATTTCACCTTCTCCGCCTTGTTCGGAGGAGAGTGAGCCGTTGGCAAGTACAAGTCCGATGCGTCCGGTGTCAGCAAGATGATAGAGCATGTGTTGCATCCATGCGAAGTTGGCGTTCCCCTCCGGCGGAATACCGTACACCCATCGCGGGTCATCTTTAAGTTGGTCGCCTCCCCATTTTGAGATATTGAAAGGAGGATTTGCCATTACGAAGTCGGCTTTGAGGAACGGGTGCTTGTCATCGTGGAATGAATCTGCGTAAGAGCTTCCGAAGTTCGCCTCGATACCACGGATGGCAAGGTTCATCTGTGCTAATCGCCAAGTATTTGAGTTCAGTTCCTGACCATATACAGAGATTTGATTCACGTTACCCTGATGGCGTTCAATAAATTTGGATGACTGCACGAACATACCACCCGAACCACACGCAGGGTCAAAGATTTTTCCCTTATAAGGCTGAATTACTTCTACAATAGTGCGTACCACGCACTCCGGGGTGTAAAACTCGCCACCTTTTTTACCCTCTTCTCGGGCAAACTCACCGAGGAAGTATTCATAAACTCGCCCGAGCACGTCGCGCGCTTCACCACCGGTAAAGTGCAAGTTATTCTCAAAAATGTCAACCACATTACCGAGACGCCGTTTGTCAAGTTCAGGACGGGCATAGTTCTTGGGTAAAATTCCTTTGAGTTGCTTGTTCTCTCGCTCAAGAGCCTCCATCGCCTTATCAACGACAACTCCGATTTCAGCAGTCAAAGCCGCATTTACAATCTTATCCCAACGCGCATCCGTCGGAACAAAGAAAATATTGTCGCCTATGTATTCGTCAGCATCCTCCTCGAAACCTTCACCTTCGGCAACGAGTTCATCATATTTGGTTTTGAAACAATCGTTGATATACTTTAGGAATACGAGTCCGAGCACTACCGATTTATACTCGGCAGCGTCAAGATTGCCTCTCAATTCATTAGCCGAATCCCAAAGAATCTGCTCAATGGATTTCGTTGTATCTTTCTTATTAGTCGCTTTCTTTGCCATAATCAATCAATGATTTCATCGTTAATAAGACTACGAGGATTGACCTTCAGTATAGATGCAATTTTAACCAACATTTCAAGTGATGGTTGAGCTGTATTAGAGCACCAGCGAGATACTGTTGCTTCATTTTTGCCCAACTGTTCAGCCAACCACTTACCTTTACGGTTCTTTTCGGCTAAAACTATTTTGAGACGATTTATACGTTCTATTTCTATATCTTTTGTTTCTGTGGCCATGGGACAATTTCTTGATGTTATATGCAAAATTACAAAGAAAAATCAGATTAGGCAAGAGCCTGAGCACTAAAACGGTAGCTCTACACAAGGCAAATGTGAGATTTGCCGGGTGTAGAGCTGCATCAGGGTTAGAATTCGAAGGTGAGGAGGTTGGATTTGTCGATTTTGCAGAGGCAGAGGGTGTAGGGGGTGAAGCCTTTACGTCCTTCGATTTTGATGAAGTCTTCGCCGGATTGCCGGCAACAGTAGAGGGCGAGTCGGATGGCTTCGTTTGCTATTTTATCCCCTTCGGCAAAAATGGCAGAGTGAGAAAGTTTCACTCCGCCATCAACTATGCCATAGAAATCTATCTTGGCAATATTATTCTTTTATATCATATCGGGACAATTCCGTGCAGCCGGATCGGACTTCCTCAATTAATTCCAGGTATCTATATTCTGAAAGTTTGATTTTCTTGCCGACGGCAATGAAATATTTGGATAGGTCGAACTAAAGACTGCAAATCAAATTTGGTCAGTGGAGGAAATTTTATTAATTTTGTTACCGTGGTAATAATTACGACGGTAATAAAGCATGAGATTCTATAATCGGACAAAAGAAATAGAGGAACTGCGACGTATCCAAGGACGAGCCTTTGACTCTCGGTCGAGGATGACTGTCATAACCGGTCGGCGTCGTATCGGCAAGACTTCGCTTGCTCTGCGTGCAACCCAGGGTGAATATCCTACTGTATATCTATTCGTAAGTAGAAAAAAACGAGGCTGCATTGTGCGAAGAGTTTGCCGGACTGATTTCATCGTTTCTTGATTGTTATGTGCCTTCTGAGATAAAGTCGTTCAAGTCGTTATTCCAGATGTTGATGGAGCTTGCAAAGTTGACCGGAACCAGACCTTGGTAGAGCTTAACAACTTTGATTATCTACGTCAGATCGTCCTCTCTGATTACCCGACTTTCTCAGGCCTTACGCTTGAAAAATGGTTCCGTCTGAAAATGATGGAAAGCCATAGGTATTCTGATATCGGCTCATGGTGGGAACGTAAGAAGGAGAAGGAAGCCAACGAGATAGATATCGTGGCACTCTCAATTGATGGGAAGACAGCTATTGTGGCCGAGGTAAAACGTCAACAACGCAACTACGACCACAAAGCCTTCATGGAGAAAGTTGACTGCATCAAAACGAGCATCCTATCAAAATATCTGATAGATACACGTCTGTTTACTTTGGAAGATATGTAGAAAATATATGATTTATTTTGTCACCATAGTAATAATTACGGTGGTGACAAAGTTTCAATTATCTGATAATGTCATATTTCGATCCGAGATATATGATGGGTGTATCATCTTTCTTATCCTTCAGCAATCGTTGGTCTATCTTTCCCGGATTATCGATTATATCGCTCTCGACTTCATTAAATTGAAAAGACATTAGATGATCCATTACGCAATATCCCGGAATATTGAACTCATTGATATTAGGTAGCCATACTTCGGCATTCGGATGGCATTTTTGTAATTCCTTAATTAACTCAGATACTTTCATAATTCTTAGTCGGCATATTCGTAATACATGTCCCAAAGCGTGTCTGGAAAACCATAACCGCAGCACCTTACAGATTCAATCATCTTCTTGATTCGCGGTGCAAATTCTGAAATCAAACCATTCTCTGCAATGAATTTGACTGCCTTATTGAAGTTGTTCTCCAAGGCGGTATAAAATGGTTCTTCGTAGTCGCCAAACTGTGCTGTCAAGCTGCAACCCTGTTCGACATAGTAGAGCATGAGGTCGGCAATGGCATTTGGATCCGGCACAAGTTTCTTGAATGCCGTAATAAGCTTATTGCATTCCCTGAAACTGGGGTCTTTGGGATAATCATTTCTTCCGTAGAATTGACTTCTGATTGTCTTCTTGTATTTTTCGAGTTCCGCTTTACTGTTTGGCTCCATATAGAATTCCAGCCAACCATTGGCTTCTTTGCTTGCACCATAAAGTTCAAGCATCATATCTATTACCTGTTCCTTAGTAAGGGATAGCAGGTACTTCTTCAGTTTTGTCTTTGACATGAATATATTTATGTTAAAGATAAGTCTTTATTACTATGGCAACAAAGTTATGAAGTTCTTTGTTACACCTTTTTGAATGAGAAAATAATTGAAAGAAGATCCGTTTTCTTATATTCATCTTCAAATGGTGGTCCAACTTGTCTGTTGAGTCTTTGTTCAACTATACCAAGCCAGTAAAACAGCCGACTAAAAACGCGAGTTTCGTAGGCGTTGTAATTGCCTGGAAAATGAAATGCTTTTTGATACTGCTCTTTATAGAAATCTCCAAAATGCCATTCAGAGCCATACTTATTAAGGAGCCAGATGCTATATACCATTCCCAGATTTCCTATTTTATCTTCTTCGTATCCATCAAAAGTATGCATACCGACTCCTGTGAGGGAGAAAAACAGAATCTCATTTGCGGCTGTATCAATATTTGACAAAGCCTTTTTACCCTTAGCTGTGAGAGATAGTATTCCTTTCCGGGTCTTTATCCATCCCAGAAGATCAAGTATAATCCTTGCCATCCATACAGAACCTACTTCATACTCATAGTAACGTTTTGCTCCGTATTCTTCAACTATCCACTCCGGCTGTCCGAGACGGTAGGTTTCGGCAACAACCTTTAAAGGGAGCCATCCACGCTGAGTGAGCTTAAGTTCCTTTTGGCTAAGTATGTTTAATAGAAACAATGTTTGTCTTACAAGTGGAATCTTCTCATATTGCTCCTTATCCAGTTTCTTGAGTTCAACTACGCATTGACTATTGAAAGGGAAGTACATGATGTTGTTCATTTCTTCAGGAGTCAACCCGTTGAATTCATCGCGTGGAGTGTTGTTATGCCGTCTCGTCAATAACTGGATATACTGGTTTAGACGGTTCTCATCAATGCTTCGTCCGGCTCTTTCCTCGGCATTGATCCAGTCTTGAATCTCTTTCTTTATATTATTCATAGTCATCATACTATCATTTCAGAACAATCCATTTATCGATTTTGTCAGAACCTTCCCTTTCGATGTAACCTAATTTCTTAAGACCTCTGGTTGCTCGCTTGGCAGTTTGAAAAATTCCATAATTTGTGAATTTACAGTGCCATTTACAATGTCTGCTTGCAGATTTACAGTGTCATTTTCTCGATAGGCGGTAGAATGAGTCACGATAGAGTAGAGGTAGAACTTCTGATAGTCCACCTGATCCTCCACCCCCGAAGCCAAATAAGCCTTCAGAGCCTCCACAATCTGTATGTCAAGATTCTTATCCATTATTTAGCATATTTCTTAATGACACTTACGTCTTCTATACTGACAAGATATATCCTACCGATATTGCCGAAATCGTTGGTAAACGCATAGATAGAGCGGTAGACCCTATCTTCAAGCCTTGCCGAAGCTCAATCCGATTGGATTCCACTTTTCTCTGCCTCAACAGATCCTCATCATTTATCGGTATTATCATTAATTGGGTCGGCTCCAAGAGCCAATAGACGTTCGAATTCCTTAAAATTAAATTTCAGCCCGGCCTCATAGAGCAGACAGTCAATTTTACGATACCCCATTTTCTCAAGATGCTCCAGAGATCCATCAAGCATAAATTCGAAATCATCTTCTTTATCAAACCATGCAAATGACTGAAGTGACATCTTAAAATCGTCTATGAAATTTTCAGGTATCGGGATTATGGAAGCGAGATAATCAATTATACGTTGATTCTCTCCACGCGCTTTCTCGACAACGGGAATAAAATTTACAGACCAGTGGTCATCTCGGAGGATAATTTTATTTGCGTACGCCACACGATAAAGAGAATATATTCCCATGAAGCATCTGTTGTTTTGTGCTTCAAACACGCGGATGAAGTCATTTGCTCTGTTTTGAAGCAGATACATCAGAAGATGATTATTTCCTGAAGTTCTTTCGTTCTTTTCCATCCCTTAAATTTTTGAAGATTGTTGTTTCTAATATACACACTCAAAGGCATGATTTAAATTCTATTTTAGACATTGCCTCTATCAATCCCTTATAGTCCATGCTTCTCAGAGGCTCTTTCCCTTGAGCAAAACTACAAAAATTTACTCTTTTATCCCACGAAACTGAAACAAAATTACCCGGAACCTTACATTTCAATAAGCAAGACGGACTCTGAAAGGGTTGTCCGGCTGTGATTTCCGAGAGTTGTTTAGGGGTGGGAGTGTGGGAAAATCTTTGCGGTACAAGGATTATTTGCTCTGGGGAAATATATTTAAAAGCCATCCTGTATGCCAATTTTGACGCACTGAGTTTATCAGCCGCAACCAGAAGATTGATACCCGGTTTAACTCCAATTTCTTTAAGACAGTCAAGACGATTAAGAACTCTTTTTATCTCCGATTCATCATCGGGATTATGGATTGTGAGGTGAATTTTATCGGGTTTTGTTTTAATCAGTTTATGCCAGATCAATTCGTTCTCCAAAGGCAATCCATTTGAAGTGACGGAAAGATAGCAAAGAGGATAAATCGCTTCGATTAACTGAAAGATACCATCGTATTCAAATGGCTCTCCACCCCCGAGGGATACCGCTTTGATTCCATTAGCAATGCAGTCCTTCAGAAATTCTGTTACTTCCTCAAGCTTCCATGCTGTTTCTCCTATGGAATTGCTATTATTATAACAGAAAGGACAACCCTTGCTACAATAATTACTCAGATCTATGGAAAGTATTTCAATCATGGCGAATAGGTTGAAAGATAATACAAAGATTAATACGGTTCAAAGGTCCCACCGGTTCGTTTCAATTCCTCCACCTCTTGTTCGGTATAGGACATCCTGAAAATTTGGCCTCTATAAGGTTGTTGAGCAAGAGATTTGATGTAGTGTTCATGATCCATTACATCACTTTCAGGGGAAATTGGATATTTAGAATTATTGATCGTCACTTCATTGTTTGATATAAGAAAGACTTCAGCAAAAACCGGTAAAGCCTCATTATCAATAATAATAATATGAGGATTTATAACCTTTACAACATTCTCGAACCAACCTTTAGATAAAGCCAATAATTGGGTAAGGCTCTCAACCGTCATCATATGCGCTACTCCATCGATGGACATAAAATATTTCGGATCTTTATGAGGAAAAGAGGGAATATAGCTGAATAGGGTCATTTTTGCTTTTAAATATTCAGGCAAATTGAGCCGTTTAAAGTAACGATAATCTTTTGTTGGAGCCTTTATATAAAGGATAGTTGGCGTAAGAGTGTTTATCTCAGTTAGAATTCTTGCGCAGTCCAGGTTACATCTTTGGCATTTATAACTCTTCTGTTTAGGACAATATTCAAAAAAGTCAATGAGAAAAGGCTCCGTGAGACAATATTTTTTAGTATGCTTGTTAATGGGGAAAAGCGAATAACCCGCGTTATTAATGCCCAGAACCTTAACGTTAGATCCACAAACATACCATTCAGCTATCTGTAGGTCTTCAGCGTCCTGGAATCTGATAGGCACATTTAGGATTTTTCTGCGGAAACGTTCATCTATTTGAGAAATATTTACCGGCGTAGAGGGGACATTCATTCGATGTTGAGGAGTTGATGACCAATAAGACTGACAATAGATGTAGTATGGAGCATTTTCAAAATTCTTAGTAAATACTACCGATTCGGCGGATTGGTCATATTCAGAATTGACATCCCATTCGGGTACTTGATATATTGCCTTGATCATACCAGCATTAAGCATCATGGCCAAAGTAGACCCGGCAATGATGTTATGATTTGAGTCAATGCACTCAAAAGCATCAACATAAAAAAGATTCATTTCCGGCAATATACATCCATAATTGGTAATATCCTCATTTTCACACAATAAAAGAAATTCCGGGATATATGCCGGATCAATGGCCAGGATGACCTTAAACCATAAATTAACCTCATTTAGATTTCTCGGCTCACCACATATTTCATAAATTTGGGCTGGAGTCAGATGAATACCTACGCACATACAATCTTCTGAGAATCCTTGCCCAAAAGCCATATCAGAAATACACAAATCAGGTTTGACATGATTAAATTCGGGGACAGGACCATTATCGTCAAAGGCCATCAGGCCAACATTACCATCTGCATCTACCATATACCATGCTGTTGACATGGAATGGGTTGCCGGATATTCCTTATCTGTTATCATATTAAAGTTAGATTATATAGATTGTTGATCAGACTATAGAGCCGCTTCTTCCCATAGTGTCGACTGTTAGGCGTCAGCCTTCTCCTTCTGTCCCGGTTCTCCGTGAACTATGTACTCATCAAATTCGCTCATAACGTTTATTTAAGAATAACCCATCGACCGGTTTTGTCGGAACCTACCCTTTCGATGTAACCGAGTTTCTTAAGATCTCTGGTTGCTCGCTTGGCAGTTGATTCGGAGATGTTAAAGATTTCCATAAGTCGTGAATGGGTAATTCCCGGATTGTTTTGAATGGCTATATAGATCCTCTTCAAACCTTCCTTCAATTCGACTACGGTGTCATTTTGCGAATTTACAGTGTCATTTACAGTGTCAGCTTGCAGATTTACAGTGTCATTTTCTTTATACTGTAGAACTAGGCGGTTGAGGTTGGCAATATGATGTCGAAGCATCACATCCTGAGCTATAGTGGAATCGTCATTCTCACGGCTGTCAACCAATGACTGGATATATTCTCCCTTGTCTTCTTTTCTTACGATAGACGGAATAAGACCCAACTGGCGTTGAATCATATTCATTACCAATCGGGTAGTGCGTCCATTGCCATCAACCCAAGGGTGAATAGTTACGAGTCGGAAGTGAGCCTCAAAACTCAGACGATAGCAAGCTGCTATATCGGTCTTGTCTATATTGGCAATTTCCGCGTTTATCCATTTGCAGAAGTCCTTCACGGCACGTGGAACTTTGTTATAGGCAAGATAACTTCTACCTCCGATACCTGCACTGACATTACATAGGCGGAACACGCCCTTAGATGAATCAAATTGTCCGGCAATAGTAGAGTATTCGCTTCCTGTCCTACGCATCACAAGTGCCGATAGCTGTTGCAATAGCTGTGGAGTATATGTTGGATTCTCGGAGGCTATTTTGAAAGCATGTAGATAAGCGTCTTTCAGATCGATGTTCATCATCTGCTCTGTCAGTGAACGCCCTTTTGCAGCAATGCCCTCATCGAAAAGAAGTTGATTTTCTATTTCAGTAACAGTAGATCCCTCAATAGCCGTTGAATGGGTCACTATGGAGTAGAGATAGAACTTCTGATAGTCCACCTGATCCTCCACCCCCGAAGCCAAATAAGCCCGTAGAGCCTTCACAATCTGTATGTCAAGATCTTTATCCATTATTCTTTAATATTAAACATATTAATGAGGTTTACTTTTTAAACATCAATGGTAAAGTCTCCTGCAATGTGTTGACGCGCAGTATCAAGTAGATAGGATGAAACCTTCAACCCATCTACATCTTGAAGCCCGATTGCCGTTTGCCATGCATCTGCCTTCTCCTTCTGTCCCGGTTCGCCGTGAACTATGTACTCGTCAAATTCGCTCATATCACATTATTCAATTTGTATGATTTTCAAACCCATGCTGGTTGAGGATACTTACCAGAAATAATAATTCATACATTTGGAATTCACTTATGGAACTAAGTTTTATTGACTTCTGTAAAATCTTAAATTGCCAATTCTCTAGGATAATCGGGGACTTCTCCCATGCTAACATGTTGGTTATCATGTTTGCATCAAAATTATTGAGCTTATCGCTAGGCATTTCTTCCAACTCAATGAATAATTCTGGATTATTAAGTTTGACTATGCCGTAAATGTCAATGGCACTATATGTTTCAGATTCACTTAATTTATAGCCATATTTTTGTTTATGAGCAATATTTTTTGAGAAATTCTGGTCCTGTAAACTTAGACAACCAGAGTCTTTTCCCCATTCTGCAATTTTCAGCCATAAATCATTAGGTATTGCTTTTATGAGTGAGGTTGAAGCCCCCAAAAATTCCTGATTGGATAAGTTTTGTTTAGAATACCTTTCCTCAATAATAGCCTGACTTGCAATATCATTTGCTATTACAGAGATATCCGGAATAACGAATTCCTCCTTAACGAATTTCCAACATTCCTCTTTGGTAGCCCATTCTATAATATTAGTTCTTGGCGAAGTTTCTATGAGAAACTTATTTAATCGAACCATCAAGGTATACATATAATCAGATAACTCGGTAGATATTTTCTGATTACG
The DNA here is from genome assembly GCA_947175265.1 of uncultured Porphyromonadaceae bacterium. GTDB lineage: Bacteria > Bacteroidota > Bacteroidia > Bacteroidales > Muribaculaceae > Lepagella. The sequence continues at coordinate 11,940 of CAMWMD010000043.1, forward strand.
CCAGATTTTACCTAAATCCAAACAATTGTTGGTGGCGATTTTAAGTAGGGCTATACTATATGGAACCATGACTTGTTTCATATCTCCGATTGGTGGAGTTTTACTTCTTTTTGTCCCATGAAGACGGTCGACCTCTTTAAATAGTATGGCTTTTGCAATTAGGTCTTCATAAAAGATTTTATCAACCTCTAATGAAGGCATAACAATGTCCCTGAATGCTCGAAAGTTTACTTCATTACCATCTACAACGCAATGTGGGCCAACTATAATCTTACCGTTCTCAATTAATTCAAAATAAGAATTATAATATTTGGCCAATTCATATTTAGTAAATTTACAAGATTTAGGATATTTCAAAAGAAATGCCTTCTTCCCAGACTTTGTTCTAGAGCTTTGCGCCATTAGATTTTCATACTGTCTGCTAATTCTGTCAAAAAACCAATAATGTTGATGAGTCGACGATATAGTTATCGGAGTTAACATATATCTAGAAATTTTTTCAATCTCAACAAGCACAGGATCATTGGCCGATAAATCAGCATCATTAATTTTATTTTGTGTATTGGCGAATTTTGATATATGTTTTATGATTTCAAATGTATTCCCTTTTTCATGGATAACAGAAAGTTTCATCGGTACTAACACCTTTGAAATATTTTCTCCTGCATCTTTTGAAACATGAAAGAGTGTAGCCGTTGTTTGTCCGCCGTTAACAATTTGAAGATTATTGATTGCCAAAATCTTTGTTTTTGTTTCATCAAGTAGGATTGAGTCTGCGGTGGCTGATATTCCATTATTATAGGCAAAGAACATATTAGGAGATCTCAAAACAGTATCTCTTATTCCACGATTAATACCACCTTTAAATTGGAGAAAGGATCTTACATTCTGTTCTAATAGTTTAAATCCATATTGTTTGTATAAAAATGATAGAAAATTCCCAGGCAGATAAGTTAGATACGCATCGTATTCATCAATACCTGTAGGAATTGGCAAACATGGAATGGCTACGCCTTTTTCTTCTAAATCTAAATGAATAGGTAAACGAGAATTCATTGAAATGCTATACAATTTTTCTAAATCAATGACATTCGTAAATAATGTATAGCCATTAAACTCCTTAGCAATAGGAATTTCCCCTTTATATTTCTTGTTTGTAAGGATATACCTATTAATTCTAATTAACTTTTCTCTTAATTTTTTAGAGTTACCTAGTAGATGTGCCAACTCAAAGACAGCTGATGTTTCAGCTATCTCATTCTCGTATTTCCCAGATAAGCATTTTGTTAGAAAATTTTCCACACGGGTACAGGCACGCTCTACGGATTGCTTATCAATTGTCTCAATATCTTCATTTGGAGAAAATACAGTAATAAATAAATCAAGTGTGTTAGATGTCAAAGAAATTGAGTAAGCATTAACTTTATGTTGATTCCTTGTCCCTAATGCTTTTTCATCATATGCAAGAACAGCATTCTCCGTTTCCTTTGCCTCACTTAGCATATCAAGGCAAATTTGTGTAAATACCTGCTCTTGAGTAGCTCCATTTTCTTCCGAAAGTTGGCGTGTAAAAATCTCTGATTTTAGAGATTTATAAAATTCATCAAGTTCAGTCATTGTCTAACGTACATTTATCTAAAACGAAAGATTCTGTTACTCTATACAAATCAGATTGGGGCAAGGAAATTTCATACTTTACATTTCCCACTCCTTCTCTTAAGTCTGTTTCAATAATTCTGGGAAAATTCTCATGCACATGGTAATATCTGATGAATCTATTTTTATATCCGATATTTGCATATTGATGATTGAATTCCTCTTTATATCCTGCTTCGAAAAGTTTAGCATTAAATAAAGATAATGCTGCGAAATCCGATTTCAGAATATGTTTGATCTCGGTAATTATATCTGGAAGAGTTTCTCCTGAATTTTTGATTACTTCAACAGAGCAGTGACATAAAAACAAAATACCAGTCATAGAATCGTCTAATTGACGTTCACCATTGATGGTTAATAGCTGTGGATTATTTGTAGAAGTAGTTTTGACTTCTACTGCCCATGAGTTTCCTTGAAAATCATGTGGGGCATGACTACATCCAATATATGTTTGTATTGCAGCATATTGGGATAAAGGATGGAGCTTAACCAATTCCCTTAAAAAGACTAGTTCTCCATATAAACCTCTTTGCTCTTCTTTGGAAAGAATGTCTGTAAGAGTTGATTCAAATAACTTCTTCCAGCGTAACAATGTGTTGCCAAACAACTGGGTTGCCGTAAATATATCTCTAGCTACCGCTATAGTTTCTATCATATTTACACAAAGATATGAAAATAAATCTTTTTTATCCGATTCGGATAGCAATACTGATAGAATCAGGTTATTCTTAAAACTTGTATCTTCAAAAACCTCTATTTTTAGACGGCTCAAAGAAGAGAACGGAGTTAAATTAATTTTAATATTCTTAGGATATGACACACCAATCCCAAACGATTTATTAGAATAATCGTAGATGCAATATATTTGGTATGGAATATTACGAGAAATTAATCTCTTAACCAATCCCGTATGATTTTCGGATTCGAGTCGAGTCCATGATTTATAAATATAATTATTCATCAGGGTAAGTATTATCATTTTCGGATTCGAAATTAATTTCGGTTTCCATTAAGTCTCTAACTTCATTGACCTTATATTGTACGCCTTTTGAATTATTACTATTGGGAAAGACAACAGCAAACGCAATAAAAGGTGTGTCATCAATGTTATATTGATCAATATTTTCTTTTAGATTACCATTGGAATCGTAAATATTGGCCATAGCTGGATTTAGCGGATAAATTATTAGTAGTGGCTTATTGGCCGGTCTATATTTTTGACGAACCAGCGTTGGTGATGGGTAATTCTCAACCCATTCTTTGATATTAGAATTTTGTGCGTGAAGTTTCTCTTTTATAGATTTAGTTTCTTCTAGTGCTGTTGATAAATATAATGTGCCTTCATCGAGAATATCAAAATCTATAAATTCATCTTTGGGTCCTGAAATTAGGTGATAGTTTTTTAAATTGTAGACATGGTCATCTTGATCTGGTATTCCAACCCTAGTGCGATTTGTACAAATTCCTGTAATGAGACCATCTCCAAAGTTATATTTAGAGTTAGTGAATAGCTTCTGATTATTCACTTGATTATTCCTAACCAATACACGCCAAGTCTTCATTTCTCCAAGTTGGGAGGAACACGTTTTAATATATTCACTCATTCTTGTGAGATCCATTTTAATACGAGACGTTTCAGCTATCTTGAAATTCTCAATAAATTCAGTAACTCGTTCAACTGGAACATCTATCCAAAGATAACCTCTGGGGTCATCTTTACCTTGTCTTTTATATCGTGATCCGAGACTACGAATAAGTGAGTCGGTTAATTTAAAATTGTATTCTCTCGTAAATTTATCTCTAATAAGAGAATATGTTTCAACTAGAGTAGAAGCCCAAGAAATTTGGACGTCTTTAGTTGAAAACATTTTGAGTGGTGATGTTATTAACAATCCTGGACTGGTTCTAACCTTGAGCGCGTATTGCTGCGGGCTGCCTTTGCTTTCCCAAAGATAGTCAAATTCTTCTCTAAGTTCATTATTAGCAATAGTTATATTTTTAAACCAGTGATTTATTTCCTCGCTTATAAATAGTCTACATAAGTCAACATATCCTGGTCTATATCCGAACCATCTTCCCATCTGCATTAATGTATCATACATTTTTGATGCACGAAGGAAATAGCTTATGGTTAAACCTTCCAAAGTCAATCCTCTAGATAATTTATCACCGCCGATGGCAATAACGTATAAACCATCTTCACTATGTTCCTCGTAGGTCAACACATCTTCAGACGCTCCGTTGAGAGCTCTGATTTCTATTTTGTCTACTACACGATACAATTGAGCTTTTACAGCTTCCCATGGTTGCGCGGTAATACCAGATTTTAGAATCTTGTGTTCAGAGTTTATTATTTCGTTGGTAATTTGAACATATGATTTATATTCAATATGTTCTTTCCCATATTTGCAAACATAGTTATTTTCATAGTCGTTTTTAAATAACTCATAGATTTCGGTATCATCTGCTAGTATCTCATCACGATAGAATCTGAAACAGCGTTCAATAAGTTTCTTGATCCTATTTTGCCATATTTGAAACCTTGACAGGTGAATCAACATCGAATTATGTTTGTTCCCTTGTCCTCGCAGAATACGTACAGCACAAGAAAGAATAAAGCACCTTATAGCATACTTTAGACTTTCAGGAATATTCTTAAATTCTAAAGTGTCAATTTCATCTTTTTTGTGTTTGTCAGGAATAAAGTTAGCATAATCTTTGACAATATTTACAATAGGTAGAGGATTTTCATCATCGCCCAACCCAAACACTTTCTCTGGACTCAAATATGCAGGAGGGGTTGGTAAATTTACAATAAAATTCCGTGGAAACAAATCATTTTCGTTATTCCGGTCAATAAATATATTAGCATACGGTGTCGCAGTATATCCAATGTAAGCGTTACGTCGAAAAAGATCAAGAATTTCTCTAATTTTACGGTTTATGGTTGATGCTTTTTTTTGGTCCTTGGATGTATTAACTGAGGCATTATCTGCCTCATCGTCAATAAATAAAACGGATTTAGCATCTAAATCTTTAGTTGCAAGCCACTTCCTGAGATTTTCTAAAATACGCCCATTTTTCTTTACCACAAATAAAATGGGATCTTTAGTATGAAAATTAACACCTAAGGAATTGATAGTAGACTCCTTAAAATCAGAAACTACTGTAGTAAAGGCGTGTGCCAAAGGTTTTGGATTGATAAGACCAACGCCTATTTTCTCATTATTGTTAATTTTCTTTATGTCTTTTGTTGTAAATCCGAGGAAACATTTTTCTAACCTTGATTGTGTTTGAGTCCGAAGATCATCTAACATTCCAGCAAAAACTATTATTACATTAAAACCTGCATCTACAGCTTTACAAGTTAGGCCGATAAAGTTTGATGTTTTACCAGATTGAACTTGACCGACAACTAGTCCTTTCTTCGAGAAATTGGTATCAGACTCATTTGGATCGAACAAATTGTCTAAAATCTCGTCAGTTAACTTGTCTAATTGATGGATTATACCAGGCTGGTACTTTTCAACTTTTTTAAGGTAGTCAATATATCTACCCCAAAAATCCCACTTAATTGTTTTCTTTCGAAGAAAGTCCTCAGAACTAAACCATCCTCCACCTGGATTATTTTGGTCAAGTAGAGTCTTATATGGCTTTATTGGAAGCGCATAGAGTGAAAGTAATCGTAATTTTATAGTATCTTTGGGGATGTTGGGATCCATCTTTGATACCATAGATATTGCATTATCAATTTCTTGATCAGTTGCAGTATATTTTTCTCCGATAAGAGTTCGGCAAATTTCTATTACTTGATTAAATTCCATTATAAATCGTTGATATTATCAATTATATCTTCAAAGAAATTAAATGGTTCAACTCGTTTAACAGCTTCTTTTGCTTGAGAGGAAGAACGTCCTTGTGCAATAAATGATTCGTAAAGAGCCTTAATAAGGGTCTTCACTTCATCATTGTCCAATGAGGTAAGGGGTTCGGTACTATCTTCATCTTTAGATTCATTAATGAAAATAGTTTTAGTCGGCACATTTGATTCTATTAGTTTTAACAACGTTTCAATAGCTATATCAGGGTTGTGTAATGCAATCTGCTTTATAGTGGCAATAGTCGGATTCTTGCGATTAACAATATATGACCATTTTCCATCTTTCATTTTTTCAAGCCACAATGGATGAAATTCTTGTCCACTACGTTGACGTAATATTTTACCTCGATGTCTAAAAACTTCTTCCGCTGCATTGCGAACACTTTTTGCATATTGTTCTATTTGTTCCCTTATATTAATTGGAGGTTGCGCTTTTGATTTTTTTATATCAATTTGCCATTCTGCATCTTGGCTATTAGGAATATCAATCATAATTCTTGCTAACTTGTATGCTTCTTCTTTATGAAATATACCTAACCAACTACCTGATAGTAGAAGACGTTTCCCTCTATATACATAGAATCCTTGTTGACCATTCCAACCTTTCAAGCCTTTAGCACTATTATATACTTTGTCAGTTGAGAAGTTTATCCTATGTGGTAGAACGTAACCACGCATTGTTACGTTACCATGTAAATACTCAATGGGGAAAGTTTGGCATTTTGGTTCAAGTGGGAAAAATGGGTTCCAAGGTTTAATTTCATGACACCCCCATATTATAGAGATCTGACGTTCTTCTATAAATCGATGAAAAGTCATTGAAAGATGATCTCTAACTTTTTGCAGTGAATTAGAGAATTTCTCCTTAGCATTTAGGTTGTCCTTAGATATATCTGAGGCAACTATTCTATCTAAATTAGACCATATCACTATTGTTCCTGAGTCGACTTCATCCAAAGAATGTTCAAATTCTTTCGGCATCCATTTTATAAGGTTCCATTTTTTACATTCTGCAATAAAATCTAAATCCCATGTCCAATAAGATGTCTCTCCATTTTTCTTGGTGATAACAGTTAATTTCCTACACTGAGAAAACGATGCAGTTTTAAGTCCTAATCCAAATCTGCCTAAATCATTTTCATCACGATGTATCAATGGATTTTGGGCTCCAGGTCTCAATGCTTGTATAAGCTCATCATCAGTCATTCCACAACCGTTATCCTTAATAGTGATGACAGAATTTCCACCGGCCCAAATGCGGTTAATGTAGATTCGGTTAGATCCAGCAGTAATTGAATTATCAACTATATCAGCAACAGCTGTTTCAAGACTATATCCAATAGCCCTGAATGTTTCAATCATAGATGCTGCCTCGGGAAGAGCCTCTCTTATTTCAAGTTCTTCATACATAATTATTCATGATTGAGCTGTTTAAAAATGTGATCTAGGAGTTTAGTAACTAAATTAATCTCCCAGCCATTGCCTGCACGTTCTCCTAATGCAATATATGTTAAGTGTTCAGGATATACAATTTCACGATAATTCTGATCTATTGTAAATCCCATTAGTCTAAAATGCTCGTCAGTTGAAAGCTTTCGGAATCTATCCCTACCATTTATTGGTGGCTCTACAATTCTTACGACATTATGATTTGGTGGTGTCACAGTCATACAAATGCGGTCAAAACGAATCTTTTTATTATAATAGTCATAACACAATCGCTCATTAACATGAAAGTAGTCAATTGGCTTGTTATGAATGTCTTTTATGTGATCGATTTGTGCCTGTGTTCGATATAATTCTTCTGATGGCTTTTTGTCTAAATAGTCTTCAATAAAATGTGTTAATTCCTGCACAGGAGGAACCATAGAGAACCCTTCAGGTAAACCACCTTGATCGTTGCGAATTCCAAAAAACCATAATCGTTGTCTATTTTGCGGGACACCATAATCTTTGGAATTTAAAATAGCCGTTTTAACATCATACCCAATTGCTTTAAAGATATCAAGAATAGCCTCATACGTTGGTTTACATTTACCTCTGCATAAACTGACTACATTCTCTAAAAAAATGTATTTTGGCATTTTCTCTTGACAAATCTTTACGATATCAGCAAACAATGACCCCCTTGGGTCTAGTTCTCCTAGACGATTCCCAGCTGTTGAAAATGGCTGACAAGGGAATCCTCCAGTAAACATATCAAAATCAGGTAGTTCTGCTGCGTTAATCTCGGTTATGTCGCCCCAGTTTTTTAGAGGCCGGTTGTTAGAAGTATCAAAATGATTTGCATTATATAAATCGATTGCAGATTGACAAATCTCAGAAAATCCAACTACTTTAAATCGTGTATTAGGTAATATTTTATTAAGTCGTTTCATAGCAAAGGATGCTCCACCGTAACCAGCGAAACCTTCAAAAACACGTATAGTCTCTATCCTTTTTTTTGCCATTTAGAATATTCGATTTTAATACATATTACAAAAAGGAGAATTTCAAATCTAATCCTGATTGTTATTATTGGTTATAAGTGTTCTAACGTCAACTTTTAATAAACACGAAATATTTTGAAGTGTATATAAATCAGGTTGAGATGTGTTAGTACACCATTTAGAGACAGTTACTGGGTCTTTTCCTAGCTGCTCCGCGAGCCATTTACCTGTACGACCTGTTTCTGCCAATACAGCTTTTATCCTATTTAGTTTTTGACGTTCTATTTTTATCATCCTTGTCAAATAAATTAAATTTTAACGCAAAGTTATCAATTTATTTTTGAATATGCAAGAGCCTGAGCACGAAAACGGTAGCTCTATACGGGGCAAATATGAGATTTGTCGGGTGTAGAGCTATTTTCAGCTTAGAACTGGAAGGTGGGGAGGTTGGATTTGTCGATTTTGCAGAGGCAGAGGGTGTAGGGGGTGAAGCCTTTACTTCCTTCGATTTTGATGAAGTTTTCTCCGTCTTGCCAGCAGTAGAAGAGGGCGAGGCGGATGGCGTCGTTTGCTATTTTATCCCATTCGGCAAAAATGGCGGAGTGAGAAAGATTTATCTGTCAAGGGGACTGTTTCTTAATTCCAATGGAGTCATTCCAAAAAATTTCTTTACACTTTTGCAAAAGAATGAAAAGTTTGAGAAACCTAAATGTGATGCAATCTCTTTAACGGAATAATCGGTTCCTACAAGGTATCGCCGTGCATCGTTCATCACATATTCTCTAATCCATTCAATTGCAGTCTTTCCACTCTGAGTCTTACATACAGCTGAAAGATATTTAGGAGTAAGGGATAATGCCTCTGCATAATAACGAACATTTAACTCTTTTTTATTCATACTGGCCAGAAGGTCAATAAAATCCTGGAATATAATGGAAGGTCTTTTCTGACTGTTCGTTTTCGAGGCTTTTGGCTGCTTGGACGCAAAGCCAAAAATATCTCCTAACATTGCCTGGCATATTTTCCCCGTAGAAGTAACCGATGTATTATCGCATTCAAATAATTTTCGAGATTCTATTAGCGACGAATATTGTCTTAGGACATCGCTGTCTTGTTGTGACAGACTAATGATCGGGTTATAGCGAAGTGTCCTAAGACATACTTGAAAGCTAAGAGGATCCACATCCGTTGAAGCAAAACTGAGGGTCGTATACAACATTAATCCTAAAAAGTCTTTCGAATATCTCAATTCCGAGAAAAAGTCGTTGGGATGACAGATTAACAATTCACCAGCCCTGACAGTGTAGTGCTGAGAATTGAGCACAAAGGAATGCTCACCTTTTTCAACAAAACAGATATAAAGGGTATCCAGACGGAACGAGTGAGCATCCTCATCATGCCATGTCCCATGATATAGAAACAAGTCTTTTGAGATACGTCGTCCGCTTGGATTCCCATCGGTTACTGTGTCCAGATCTATGATTCTCATATTAATTTGAATATTTTGGCATAACGGAACAGACTTGCAGCCAAATGGAATATTTAATGTTCAAACAAACCGATATTTCATATTGTTCTAATGAAAACATCAATACTCAGACAAAATGAAAGTTATAGGAATAAATGCCAGTCCGAGAAAAGGCTGGAACGATGACACGCTGATGCACAAAGCCCTTGAGGGAGCTGCAAGTGTGGGGGCGGAAACAGAGGCGATCAATCTATATGGTTTGAACTACAAAGGCTGCTATTCATGTTTCGCTTGTAAACGAAAGGGGAATACATGTAATGGTCTTTGTGCCATCAAGGATGAATTGCGCCCGGTTCTTGAAAAGATTCTTGCAGCCGACGCTCTTGTAGTGGCTTCTCCGAACTATTTAGGCTATCCAACCGGTATGCTGAGATCAATGATAGAGAGGCTTCTATATCCGTCTACCTCATATAACTCAAAAGGTGGTAAGCATGAGGGGAGTCTGATGAAGAAGATTCTGCCTACCGGTGTGATATTCACCATGAATAGCTCTCCTGAGTTTTATGGAGTTATGAATTATGAGACCACACTTGGAACGACTACAGAAAACTTCCGTTACATTTTCGGATATGCCGAGCAATACAACTGCTACAGCACCAAACAATTCAAAGACTACTCGCAGATGGAGGCAAGTATGTTTGATGCCGAGGAGATCCAGAAACGCCACGAAACAATTTTCCCGGAAGATGAGAAAAATTGTTATGACATGGGAATACGTTTAGTGGAACAAGCAAAAACTTTGAACGGAAAAGACTGAAGAATCATGGGAAATATGATTGACGGAATGCTGACGCAGGCAGAGAATGCTATATTGGTAATAGATATGCAGAAGGAATGGTTGACTCCCGATGCGCCGGTATTCAATGCAAATGCTTTTGCAACGATACCAACGATAAAGAGATTTCTTGAATTTGGACGAGCTAATGACTGGGCGGTGATTTATGTTTACCGTATCCATCGTGTGTCCGGAATAGATGCGGATATGTTCAGACGTCATTTCTTTGAGGATGGGCATCCATACTTGTTGCCGGGATCCGTGGGTTCAGAGATGCCCGATGAGATAGCTCCTCAAAAGGGAGATATAAAAATTACCAAACAGAGGTTCAGCTGTTTTATGGGTACGGATCTTGAGATAGTCCTCCGTGGATTGGGAGTGAGGAATATCTATATCACAGGCACTCAATACCCCAACTGCATACGCACAACAGCTGTTGATGCAATGAGTCGAGACTACAACACGACAATTGTTACGGATTGTTGTTCGGCCATGACTGAAGACGTCGCAAATGCCAATATATTTGATATGGAAAATATGGGGATCGCCTGTATCCCTACTTCAGAGATTATGAAAGAGCAATCTTGACAAGCAAATTTTAAACATTATCTACTTACAGTTGTTTTTAGGTATATGGATAAGCATACCAAACATACAATTATAGCAATATTTATTATGGCATTAGGATTAACAAACACTACCAATGCGACATCAGTTTCTACATCACAGCAAACCGTTGCTCCTAATGAAACCGTTGCTCCACCTAAAGTGACACCTAATAATGAATTATTCTTCATCAATGGCTCTCAAGGGAAATTGGCGGCCAAACTATCACTCCCGGAATTAGAAGATGGAGAAAAATGCCCCATGGTAATTTTTTCACATGGCTTTGGAGGAGACATGACGTTCCATCTTTTTGAGCCGATAATTGAAAAGCTTAACCAGAATGGAATTGGTGTATTGCGATATGATTTCAATGGTTGCGGTCAAAGCGAAGGTGAATTTCAAAATATGACCGTACCAAACGAGATTGAAGATTTGATAAATGTCGTTGCCTACGTGCGTCAGCTTCCGGTAACTAAGAATATATCATTACTCGGACATTCTCAGGGAGGTGTCGTTACCTCAATGGTGGCAGGAGAATGTGGCTATCCTCAAATCGAATGTGAGGTGCTTCTTTCAGCAGCATCCGTCCTCCGTGATGATGCGCTTAGAGGCATGACTCACGGTGGGCATTTCGACCCATGGCACCTTGATCAACCGACATACGAAGTTAGCGGTGGACATTCGGTCGGTCGTCCCTATATCCAGACCGCAATGACGCTACCTATATACGAAACAGCATCCAAATATACCGGACCAGCCCTTATCATAAACGGAATGGCAGACGTGGTGGTGCCTTATACCTACGCTGAACGGTACCATAAAGACTTAAAGGACAGTGAACTCATTCTTATTCCCGGGGAAGACCATTCTTATAATTATAGTCCTGATTATGTAGTAGGACTTGTATCCGATTGGCTGATTCGGCGACTTAGAGTCAACGATTAAATATCGAATACTTGAAACAAAACGAGTTGCCATTGCTGACAACTCGTTTGTGACAGATGATTCTATTTATTTTTATGTTTCGTCAGCCAACTTACAGATTCCGGAGTATAGGCGGCGTCACATGCTTGCTGATGATTGAGACCGGGAAGGATAGTAAAGACTATTTCACCTCCGGCATCTTGTATACTTTTGATGTCAGATTCATATTTAGATGCCTTATCTATATCGTTTCCACCCAACGTGAAATATATAGGAGTCTTGACTACATTTTCCAATGTATATCTCTTGGGAGCGGCAGATGCTAATTGAGCGACGGCAAACAGATCAGGATATTGCGATAATATACACCATCCACCTTGGGCGCCAAAAGAGGTGCCGAGAAGATAAATCCTTGATTTGTTAGCATTTTTCCGAGTTATGACAGTGTCAAGGAGAGATGTGATATTGGCTCCAATATTTTCCCTCTTGATATATTCAGGAGGGTTCTCAAACATCTTATCAATGCTCGCCCGGCTGATAAGGGTCTTTCCCTTCAAACGGATGCAAGGAATTAGTCCTTCTGCAAGACAGCGATAGACAGAGGACTTTCCAATACCAAGTAAGACGGCACATTGTCGAGGGGTAAAATAATTTCCGAGAGGTTTCTTTTTATCTTCTTTCTTCTCTTGTGTTATCAGATTCTCTTTCTTTGCATGGGCTTCTCGTCTTAAAGACTTATAAGCGTGTTCACTACATCGCTTGGAACAATAGCAAGTAGTGCATTTGTGGGCTATAAACTCTTTGCCACACCACTCGCAAATCTTGTTGATGCCAATTGTACTGCTCATCGGTTATTTCTGTTAAAAGTTACACAAAAGTGTCCGAGCGCGTCCCAATGTGTCCCAGAGTGTCCCAACACTCTACAACCTCGTAAGGCCGAGACAAGAAACCACGAATACGGTACAATCGCGATACAAGAAAGCGTTAAAATCGATCAAAATGCGCAATAATCGGACATTTTGACCAATAAAAAACGCCCCTGAAAAGAGGCGTTTTGTGTTATTTGTTAGTTAATTATGTTATTTTTCAGTCTGTTATCTATTTGCCGATGCAGTGTGGTAAACTATCGTTGAATCAAGGAATTACAGTTTAAATGGTTCAACTTCAATTTCTGTAAGTGACTGAATTACAAATCACGAGCGGAAACTTAGTGTATGTCTGCGAAGCAGGTACACGTTGCCGTAGGCAAAGTTATCCATCGTCAAAGTAAAACCATTGTCCTTTTTATTCTATCCGAAGACTGTCTCAGTCTCCATCTCCAAGCCACTCATGGCTTGCTGCTTTCAGTTACAAAATTAGCAAAAATCGGCGACATACACAACTAAATCAGGAGCTTATCCAGGGCTGAATTATTTGGTTACGGATTGTCGACAAGTTGGATCTCCCAAGTCCCTTTCTTTGTCGCACCTTTACGACAAAGAAATATGCCTTTTGCTTCCAGTTGCTTGCGTTGATAGCGTATTTGATCTACTGTCAAACCTAATTCTGATGAGAGAACTTGGAGGGTCACCGAGGGGTTTGCTATAATGAAGTTCAGTAAATTAACTTGAATTTTAGAGATATTTCTTGACCTTGCTATCTCAAGTAGTTCTTCGGGATTTTCTTTGGTAATTTCTTTGGTTTCTTTGGTAATTTCTTTGTCGTTAAACAGGGCTGGCGATACACCTTCTTCTCCTTCGTGGCAGGGGATGCGGACGAGGAAGGAGAGGCGATCTTCGTCCGTCTCAAAAGATGCTGCCGGGGAACCGTTATGGGCTAACTCTCGCTGTATTGTTGGTATGC